>UQGJ01000144.1 GCA_900540545.1 uncultured Eubacteriales bacterium | reverse complement strand
GGCTTGAAAAGCCCCGTGTCGGCCCCCTGGTTTTCTTTCGGTCCCCTTTCTCAAATGAGAAAGGGGACCCGCCGGAGGCCGCCGCCTCTATTGTACACTTTACAAAACCTTCACACAACCTTTCAGACTGATTTCAGCTTTCCCCCGTATACTGGGCCCCGAAGAACACAAGGGGAGGCATTATCATGGGAAAGCCCAAAAAGAAGACCCTGATTTTCCTGGCCGCGGGCCTGGTGGTGGCCGGCACCGCCACGGCGGCCTGCTGGAAGCTCTTTTTCACCGAGGCGTCCGCCGCCGTCCTCACCGGGACCACCACCCTGGGGTCCCTGGCAAAGACCATCGAGGGCACCGGCATCACCATGCCGGCGGACAGCTATACTTACTCCACCGCGTCGGACACCGAGATCACCCAGGTGGCCGTCTCGGCGGGGGACACGGTCCACAAGGGCGACCTGCTCTATGTCCAGGACGACTCGGAGATCGACGCGGCTATCGAGGACTACCGGGACGAGATCGCCGACCAGCAGGACAGCCTGGAAAGCTATCAGGACCAATTGGCCGACCTGCGGGAGGAGATGAGCAAACTCACCGTGACCGCCCCCCTCGCCGGTCATCTGGACGGCGTGAACGTGGAGGTGGGGGACACGGTAAAGTCCGGCGACGTCCTCTGCACCGTGGTGGACGACAGCCAGATGACTCTGAAGCAGTATTTCAGCTACGCCTACGAGGACCAGATCTCTGTGGGACAGAGGGCCGTGGTCTCCATCCCGGACCTCATGCAGAGCTTTGAAGGCACCGTCACCGAGCTCCAAAAGGTGGAGCGGGTCACCGCCGAGGGGGCCAAGTGCTTCGCCGTGGTGGTCACGGTGGACAATCCCGGCGCCCTGGCCCAGGACATGTCGGCGGGGGCCTATCTGGTGTCCGGGAGCGAAAAACTCTATCCGGCGGTGGAGGGGACCCTGGAGTACGCCGGGACCCAGACCGTCAAGGCCGGGGGCAGCGGGGAGCTGACGGCGGTGAACGGGGTGGACTATCAGAAGGTGTCCGCCGGGGAGACCCTCTTCGTTATCAGCGACGAGGACTATCAGGACCAGATCAAGAACCTGAACACCCAAATCACCCGTGCCCAGGACAAACTCGCCAGCCTCACCGAGAAGATCGCCGAGGCGGAGGAGAGCCGGTCGGACTACTACGTCACCTCCGACATCGACGGCAAGGTCATCATGGTCATGGTCCGGGAGGGGGAGACCCCCACCAAGGGCCGCACGGCGGTGGCCGTCTACGACCTGACCACCATGAGCATCACCGCCGCCATCGACGAGTTGGACATCGACTACATCACCCAGGGCATGGACGTGCGCATCGTCCGCTCCGGCGCGGAGTCCAGCACCGAGTACGCCGGCACCGTCACCGAGGTGGGCCTGGAGGCCAGCAGCTCCGGCGGCGTGGCCACCTTCTCCGTGGAGATCACCATCGACTCGGACGGGGCCCTGTCCTCCGGCGTCAACGTGTCCTACTACATCAACGTGGGGGACGAGGACACCACCGAGGGGGTCCTGGCCCCCGTGGCGGCCATCCAGTCCACCGACGCGGGGACCTGCCTCTTCGTCCAGACCGACACCCGGCCCGAAAACGCCGTGGACCTGGACGAGGGCGTGGTGCCCGAGGGTTTCTACGCCGTCCCTGTGGAGGTGGGCACCTCCAGCGGGATGCAGGTGCGGATTTTGTCCGGGGCCGAGGCGGGCTGGGAGGTCTTCACCGGCTACCAGCGCTCCGCCCCTAGCGGCGGCGACAGCACCAGCCGGGGGGACGGCGACACCCAGGGCGAAATGACCTTCCCCGGCGGCGACTTCTCCGGGGGCTTCCCCGGCGGCGACTTCTCCGGGGGCTTCCCCGGCGGCGGAAACTTCTCCGGCGGAAATATGGGCGGCGGAATGCCAGGGGGCGGAAGACCGGGATAAGGAGGGGAACGCCCCTCCGGGGGCCCGCTGCCGCGGGGGCCAGGATTCTTTTCTCGAAAAGAACCC
>UQGJ01000143.1 GCA_900540545.1 uncultured Eubacteriales bacterium | reverse complement strand
CCCCTCGGCATATCACCCGGCATGACCTGATAGTAGTTGCGTTTTACTCGGTGCCAACAAGCCGCCATTGGTTTGTGTGTCTTTGAATCGGCCTTTTGCCCATTGCCAGCCTGCACGGGCCGCCCGGCGGGCGGCCCCTACAAAAGACCTTCGGTATGTGCCGTAGGGGCCGCCGACCCCGGCGGCCCGTCTCTGCACCCGCCTTGCCGGGAATTGATAGGGTAGGCGCGCTGCGGCGGCGCAAGGAGGGTGAACGATTGGGGGGTAGGCCGTAACGGCCGGGGCGGGGACTTGAGGGCAGACTTGTTTGCTCTAGCCGGTTTCGACCTCCCTGCCTCGTTGGCGCCGCCCCTGGGTCCAGGGCCGTGGCCCTGGTTTTCTTTCCGTCCCCTTTCTCAAATGAGAAAGGGGACCCCCGCGCGGGAGCGCCGCCCCCGGAGGGGGGCGCTCCTTTTTGGCGGTGGAAATATCCTTTGACATCTTTGAGGGGTTCGGCTACAATGGATTCAATACGGCTGTGGAAGGAGAAAAACGACGGATGAAGAAATTATTGGCGCTGCTGCTGTCCATGAGCATGCTGGCTCTGCCCGCGCTGGCGGCGGAGGATGTGCCGGCCACCCCCGGCGAGCCGCTGGAGCAGACCGCCCAGGGCGACGTGATGCCCATTGCGGAGGGGCCCCAGGCCCAGCCTATCGCCCCGTGGGCCTATGACGCGATGACCGAGTGCGCCGCCCTGGGGATTTGGGACGACAGCTACTATTACTGTATTCTGGACCCCGTCACCGACGAACAGATGGACGAGCTCACGGGCATGGTGGCCGACAAGCTGGCCCTGCTGGAGTTGCCCAAGCGGGAGGCCGCCGGCGAGGCGCTGGTGGTGGACCAGACCCGTGGCGGGGTCATCAACGCCCTCTATCAGGAGCTGGCGGCCTACGAGCTGGAGGGCGTGGAGGCCGGACCGGTGGAGACGCTGGCCGGGCTGGGCGTGGTCCAGGGAGACGAGAACGGCGTGTCGGCTGACCGGGTGTGCACGCTCCAGGAGGCCCTGGTGATGGCCCAGCGGCTGGTGCTCAATGTGTACGACGGGCAGGGCGCGGGGGCCAAGGGGCTGCTGTGGAAGGCCGAGGGCAACGGCAACACCCTGTACTTACTGGGCACCATCCACGTGGACCGGGACAACATCTATCCCCTGCACAAGTCCGTCCGGGACGCCATCCTGTCCAGCGACGAGGTGGCCCTGGAGGTGGACTTCACCGACGAGGCGGACATGGCCCGGTATCAGGCCCTGCTGGTGTATGACGACGGCACCACCCTGGCCGACCACATCAGCCCCGAGCTGCATGAGACGGTGTCCCAGGTACTGCTGGGCCTGGGGATGACCCAGGAGGAAATCGACGCCTACCGGCCCTGGGTGCTGGCGGGGACCTTGCAGCAGCTGGGATTGAGCGACGACTCCACCGGGGCGGCCCCGCTGGCCCCCGACCTCTACGCCCAGAGCAAAGCCGTCAACAACGGCATCACCCTGACGGCGGTGGAGAGCGCCACCTTCCAGGTGGAGCACATTTTCAACGCCCTGTCCGACGAGTACCAGGAGGCCTATCTGGCCGCCGGGATGGAGGTCTACCAGTCCGGGACCGGCGGCGAGGCCACCGAGGACGGGACCGAGACCGTGGCGGTCATCGCGGCCATGATGGACGCCTGGAAGAACCGGGACGTGGCGGCCTTTGAGGCCGTTTACGACAAGGACGCCATTTTGGAAAACACCGAGGACGAGCTGAACAGCAAGATGTTCACCGAGCGCGACCCCAACATGATCGCCTGGGCCGACACCTATTTGAAGCAGGACGACGGGGCCCACACCGGCTTTATGGCCGTGGGCGCTGGGCACATGGTGGGGCAGACCGGTATCGTCCAGGGACTGAAGGACCTGGGGTATACCGTGGAGCTGGTCCCGGCGGAATAAGGAAACATGAAATGAGGCCCGCGCACCGAAGGGGTGCGCGGGCCTTGTTATGGGTTGGAGACCCTCCGGGGGGTGCGCCTCCGGCGGGGGTCCTCTTTCTCATTTGAGAAAGAGGACGGAAAGAAAACC
>UQGJ01000142.1 GCA_900540545.1 uncultured Eubacteriales bacterium | reverse complement strand
TGGCGTCTTTCCCACCCCTTTCCACGTGGAAAGGGGTGCCCCCGGAGGGAATCCGTCCTTTTCAGACTGTTTTCAGCTTCACCCCCTATACTCCCCTTAAAAAGGAGGGAATCCCATGAATGTGCTCATCGTGGAGGACGAGGTCCGGCTGGCCGAGGCCCTGGGGCAAATCATGTCCGAGCAGCGGTATCTGTCCGACCTCACCTACAACGGCCCCGACGGGCTGGAATACGGCCTGACGGGGCAGTATGACGTCATCGTCCTGGACTGGATGCTCCCCGGCATGGATGGGGCCGATGTGGCCCGGCAGCTCCGGGAGGCCCGGGTCTCCACCCCCATCCTCATGCTCACCGCCCGGGACGAGCTGTGTGACAAGGTCCACGGCCTGGACTGCGGGGCCGACGACTACATGACCAAGCCCTTCGCCGCCGAGGAGCTGCTGGCCCGCATCCGGGCCCTGTCCCGCCGCCAGGGGGAGGTCCAGGCCCAGGCGCTGACCTACGCCGACCTGACCCTGAACCTGTCCACCCGTTGCCTTCAGTGCCACAGCCGGGAGGTCCGCCTGGGGTTCAAGGAGTTCGAGGTCCTGAAGCTGCTTATCGCCTACCCCAAGATGGTGGTGCCCAAGGAGGAGATCATCCTGAAGGTGTGGGGGGCCGAGAGCGACGCCGAGGACAACAACGTGGAGGTCTACGTCTCTTTTCTGCGGAAGAAGCTGCAATTTCTGGAGTCCCGGGTCACCATCCGCACCGTGCGGAAGGTGGGGTACTTCCTTGAGGTAGAGGACCGTGATTAAAAAGCTGCGAAAAAAGTTCATCCTCATCAACATGCTCCTGGTGAGCCTGGTGCTGCTCATCGTCTTCGCCGTGCTGGTGGGGTCCAACGCCCAACGGCTGGCCCAGCAGAGCCAAGCGTCCATGGCTATGGCCCTCAAGTGGAGCGACGAGGCTCCGCCCCCCCGGTTCGAGATCGGCGCGCCTCCCGAGGACCACCTTTTCCGGGACAAGGACGGCCAGCGGCACTTCTCCATGGTCCCCGTCTTCGTGGTGACCCTGGACGACGGCGGCGGCGTGGAGAGCGTCAACGGCGGCAACACCGTGGAGGTCTCCGACGAGGTGGTCGCCCAGGCCGTGGCCGCCGCCGGGGAGGCGGACAGCGGCGTCATCCGGGGCCTGGGCCTGCGCTACCTGCGGGAGACCGACCGGGACGGCGTGACGCGCATCGCCTTCGCCGACGTGAGCTGGGAGTCGGCCTCCCTGTGGCCGCTGGTCCTCACCTCCCTGCTGGTGGGGGCGGGGGCCCTGGGCGTCTTTTTCCTCATCTCCCTCTTCCTCTCCTCCCTGGCCCTCAAGCCGGCGGCGGCGGCGTGGGAGCAGCAGCGGCGGTTCGTGGCCGACGCCTCCCACGAGCTGAAGACCCCCCTCACGGTCATCCTCACCAACACGGGCATCCTCCTGTCCCACCCGGAGGACCCCATCGCCCGGCAGCAGAAGTGGGTGGAGTACATCCGGGACGAGGCCCAGCGGATGCGGGGGCTGGTGGAGGACCTGCTGTTCCTGGCCAAGAGCGACGCCGGGAAGGCCAGCGACGGGCCGCCGGCCCCGGTGGACCTGTCCGAGCTGGTCTGGGGGGCCCTGCTTCCCTTCGAGGCCGTGGCCTTCGAGCAGGGGGTGGCCCTGGACAGCGACGTGGCCCCCGGCCTATCCGTCACGGGCCGGGCCGACCAGCTCCGGCGGCTGGTCAACATCCTGCTGGACAACGCGGTCAAATACGCCGGACCCGGCGGGGAGGCCGTTTTGACCCTGGCCCGGGGGGAGAAGGGCGGGGTCCGGCTGGAGGTCCGCAACACCGGGCCAGCCATCCCGCCGGAGCACCTGGAGCACCTCTTTGAGCGGTTTTACCGCGCAGACGACTCACGAGCCAGGGCCTCCGGCGGCTACGGGCTGGGGCTGGCCATCGCCAGGAGCATTGTGGAGGGGCACCACGGCTCCATTACTGTGACCAGTACGGAGGAGGCGGGGACGGCCTTCACAGTAAGACTGCCATAGGGCAGGGCCCTGCCGGGGGCTTGCCCTCCGGGCGGGGTTCCCTTTCTGGTTTCAGAAAG
>UQGJ01000141.1 GCA_900540545.1 uncultured Eubacteriales bacterium | reverse complement strand
CCCCGCCGTTCAGGCGGGGCGCGGGCTTTTTATGTTCGCTTCAGCGTCAGCACTCCTGCCGGAGCAGCTCGCCGTATTCGGCCTGGGGCATGGGGCGGTAAAAGACGTAGCCCTGGACGTAGTCGCAGCCGATGGTGCGCAGGTAGTCCACCTGCTCGGGGTGCTCCACGCCCTCGGCCACCGTTTTGATTTGGAACTTCTTCACCAGCTCCACGATGCTCTGCACCAGGGTCATGTCCCGGTCCCGGTCCCGGCCATCCTGGAAGAAGAACCCGTCGATTTTCAGCGTGTCGATGGGCAGGTCCTTGAGCAGGCTCAGGGAGGAGTAGCCCTTGCCGAAGTCGTCGATGGAGCAGGTGAAGCCCTCCTCCTTCAGCCGCCGGACGATTTGGAGCAGCAGGCTGGCGTTGTCGAAGGCGATGGACTCGGTGAACTCGATTTCCAGGAGCTGGGGCGGGATGCGGTACCGGTCCCGGATCTCCACGTACCGGGCGACGAAGTTCTGGTCGTAAAACTGGAGCCGGGACACGTTGACGGACACCGGCAGGACCCGCTGGTCCCCGTCCAACCGTTCCCGGAGCCAGCGGCAGACCTCCTCAAAGACGTAGCGGTCCAGGCGGTCGATGAGGAACTTCCGCTCAAAGACGGGGATGAAGCGGTCCGGCGGGATGATGGCGCCGCCCTGGGCCTGCCAGCGCACCAGGGCCTCGGCGCAGCCGATGCGGCCCGTGGACAGGTCCACCTTGGGCTGGTAGTAGACGGTGAACTCCCGCTTTTCCAGGGCGTCCAGCATCCGCCGCTCAATGTCCTTCTCCTCCCACAGGCGGGTGCGGATGCTCTCGTCGTAGTAGACGTAGTTCTGATTGGCGTTGGTCTTGACGGTCTTGCGGGCGAAGTTGGCCCGGTCCAGAAAGCCGTCGATGCCCAGGGTCTCCACCACGTCCTCCACGCAGCAGATGCCGCAGTATGTGGAGATGGGCTGACCGCCATGGGACTCCTGGAGGAAACTGGCGATGCCGGAATCCACCTTCCGCTGGCGTTGGTGGATCTCGTTGCGGTCCTGATAGCGGAGCAGGAGGACAAAGTTGTCGGCCGAGACCCGGGCCGCCAGCTCGTTGTCCCGCAATTCGGCCCGGAGCAGCTCGCCGTACCGCCGCAGAACGCTGTCGCCATAAACGTAGCCGAACACGTCGTTGATGTAGTTGAAGTCGGCAAAATCAGTGTAGACGACGGCAAACTTTTCCTGGGGCATGTCGTTCAGCAGCCGCTGGGCCTTGTCCTTGAAGGCGTCGAACAGGTAGACGCCGGTGAGGGTGTCCCGCTGGGCCAGGTCGCTGAGGGTCTTGTTGCGGTCCTCCAGCCTGACCAGGTCGTTGGAGAAGGCCAGGAGGATGAGAAGCCACGCGGCCAGCATGACGGCCAGCATGATTACGCAGAACAACAGCAGGGAGTGGGACTGGCCGTTGGCGTACTCCTCGGCGGCAAAGACCGTGTTGTTGGCCTGGGTGAAATAATCCTCGCTGAGGGTCAGCAGAGCGGTGGAGTCTGTTCCACCGCCGCGGAAGGCGGTGATTTCGGTTTTCAGGTCCCCCCACATCCGGTTCAGCTCCGCCAGGTTTTGCTGGTAGGCCGGGTCCTTCGGGGCGGGGAGGCCGTAAGTGCCCTCGCCGGTGGTCAGCTCCGTCAGGATGCCGTCCAGATAGTCCACCAGCTCGCCGCTGGGCTGGCCCGCCAATTCCAGCTTCACCAGCCGCTGGGTGGCCCCCCGCACGATACCCACGTAGTTGATGAGGCGGCCGTTGGCCTGGGACAGGAGGATGGTGTGGAAGTTAAAGGCGCCCACCAGCAGGAGCAACAGGAACAGCGCGGCCAATCCGCGCTTGAGCACACGCTTCATCCCGCCATCTCCTCTCACCGGGCGCACCGGTCACAAATTTCGTATATTAAAGACATTTTAGCCTATTTTATGATGAAATGCAAGAGAGGATGCTCATGTTATATGAAAGCCGCCAGAGGCAGGGCGGCGGGCTATGGTCCCGTGGGTGTATGGAAGGGTGCAAAAAAAGCAATTCGACACGGCACGGTC
This sequence comes from uncultured Eubacteriales bacterium, assembly GCA_900540545.1. Taxonomy (GTDB): domain Bacteria; phylum Bacillota; class Clostridia; order Oscillospirales; family Oscillospiraceae; genus Intestinimonas. The sequence goes on along the minus strand of UQGJ01000141.1, from coordinate 102 downwards.
GGACGGCAGACCGCCGCCCAAACAAAAAAGAGGGAGGCCAAACGCACATGACCATCATCAAAATCGAGCCTTTGGAGAGCGGCCAGCGGCCTATCCAGAGCC
>UQGJ01000140.1 GCA_900540545.1 uncultured Eubacteriales bacterium | reverse complement strand
CTGGTTTTCTTTCGGTTCCTTTCTCAAACGAGAAAGGAACGCCCCCGGCAGGGCTCCGCCCTGCTGCAAAAAGCAGCCCCAACCTCACGGTTGGAGCTGCTTTTTAAGCAAACTCAGTCGTTCATCAGCCTGGCCTTATCCAAAAGATAGAAAATCAAACTGATGACCACAGCGGTGAGTGCCGCCAGGGTCATGCCGGTGACGGACACCGTGCCGAAGGTCAGCGTCAGCCCGGACAGCCCCGCCACAAAGACCACGCTGGTCAAAATCAGGTTGCGGTTCTTGGCGTAGTCCACCTGCTTGTCCACCAGGATGCGCAGTCCGGAGGTGCCGATCATGCCGTAGAGCAGGAAGGTGATGCCGCCGATGACGTCGCCGGGGATGGTGTTGATGAGGGCGGAGAGGGGGGCCACGAAGGCCATGAGGATGGAGATGACGGCGGCCCCGGCGATGACCTGGACGGAGTAGACGCCGGTGATGGCCATGACGCCGATGTTCTCGCCGTAGGTGGTGGTGGGGACGCTGCCCAGGAAGCCGGAAATGGCGGTGGACAGGTTATCCCCCAGCAGGGAGCGGTGGAGTCCCGGGTCCTTCAGCAGGTCCCGGCCCACGATCTTGCTGGTGACCACCTGATGGCCGATGTGCTCGGCGGCGATGACCAGGATGACCGGGCAGATGGTGAGGATGGCGTTCAGGTCGAACTTGGCGATGTGGAAGTTGGGCAGGCGGAACCAGGTGGCGGGGTTCATGGTGATGCCCGCGAAGGAGGAGAAGTCCACCATGCCGAAGCACAGGGCGGTGGCGTAGCCGCAGATCATGGCGATGAGCAGGGGAATGACGGAGAAGAACTTGCGGAACAGGACGCTGCCGAACACAGCCACCCCCAGGGTGACGGCGAACACGGCGATGTGGCCCGCCGAGATGGTGGGACTGAGCATCAGGCCGCCGCCCGGGTTGACGGTCATCAGATCGGCCCCGATGGCCCCGCCCTTGACGGTGTTGGAGGCCAGCTCCAGGCCGATGAGGGCCACCACGGGGCCCATGGCCGCCGGGGGCAGGACGATGTCGATCCAGTCGGTGCCGAACTTCCACACCGCGGCGGCCAGCACGCAGCCCAGCAGGCCCGTGACCACGAAGCCGCCCTGGGCGTACTCGAAGCCCAGCTCGGCGATGACCAGGCTGGCGGGGGCCAGGAAGGCGAAGCTGGAGCCCAGGTAGGCGGGGGCCTTGCCCTTGGTGAGGAAGATGAACAGCAACGTGCCGACGCCGTTCATAAAGAGGACGATGCCGGAGTTGATGCCGAACAGGATGGGCACCAGCACCGACGCGCCGAACATGGCGAACACGTGCTGGATGCTCAGGGGGACGAGCTGGGCGGCGGGGACCCTCTCGTCCACCTGGATGATGCGCTTTTTGTCCATGGATGCTCTCTCCTCTCAAATCTTTTCGGGCCAGTATAGCACCTTTTCCCCGCCCCGTCCACAAAAATCCGCCCTTTTTTCTCTTTTTGTCGAAAGCGTTCAAAACCCCGGAAAACCGCCCTGAAATTCCTCTTTTGAGGGCATTGACTTTCCTTGCGGCATTGGGTATGATAAGATTGATTTTTTATAAAAAGCCGCCCCTCCGCGACAGCGGGAGGGCGGCCTTTTTTCGGAGACGGAGTCCCTCCGGCGGGTCCCCTTTCTTCTCGAAGAAAGGGGACGGAAAGAAGGACCAGGGGACGGCACGGGCATTTTCAACGCCCTACCCGCCGCCCCCTGGACCCCGGGATGCGTCCGGGCGGCGGTACGGTTCACGGGGGCTGGCAAAACCAGAAAGCCATTGCAGCCCGTATTGGTCCACGCCCGAACAACTCCGGCTATCGCCCCTCGGCATATCACCCGGCAAACCTTGTGAGTAGTTGCGTTTCATTCGGTGCCAACAAGCCGCCACCAGTCTCTGCGTCTCTGCGTACCTCCCTGTCATTGCGAACCAGTCCGCAGACTGGTGTGGCAATCCGCCTCCCTCGTCCCCCCTCAAAACTGTGGGGCGGGACGACCTCGGCCCGCCACGCACCAGCCACCCCCACCCCACACGCCCTTGTAGGGGCGGCCCTTGCGGCCGCCCGCCGCCCCGCACCAGCCTTGCCGGGAATCGCCATGCTAGGCGCGCCCCGCCAGCGCGCGGGGGTGACCGACCACACATTAGGCCGTAACGGCCGGGGCAGAAGCGGAAGGGCAGACTTGTCCCCTCAAGCCGGTCTCAACCTCCAAGCCCCGT
>UQGJ01000139.1 GCA_900540545.1 uncultured Eubacteriales bacterium | reverse complement strand
CGTCCCGCCCCGTGGGCGTCATTCTGCATTCTGCATTCCTGCATTCTGCATTATCACCTCCCGCCCCGGGGGCGAAATTATCCATTCTCAATGATCAATTCTCCATTCTCCTTGCTTCCGCCCCCCCTTCCGTCTTATAATGATAGCCAAGGACAGCCGACTCTTATTCCGGGAGGTGACCGCCATGGCGGCCCGCAGCGTGCCTATCCGCAAGCAGATTTTGGGCGTGAACCTGCTCTCCGTGGTCCTCACCGTCCTGCTGGCCCTGGGGGCCACCCTCTTTTTCACCCTGCGGCAGGAGAAGCAGGTGCTGGACCGGAACCTGATGAACTCCGCCCAGGTCATCTCCCGGGTCCCCATGGTGGCCCGGGACCTGGCCGCCGGGGCCCCCACGCCCGAGCTGTGGGACTTTCTGGACGCCGCCGCGGCCCAGACCAGCGACATCGACGTCATCGTGGTGGCCGACCTGGACAACGTCCAATTCTACTACCCCCACCGGGCTTACATCGGCCGGGACTACGCCGGGACAGACCAGGGGCGCATCCTGGCCGGAGAGGACGCCTTCACCTCCGACGACACCGGCGTGTCCGGGGCCGAGCGGTGCGCCTACGCACCGGTGAAGAGCGGCGGCGGGGACCTGCTGGGCTACGTCATGGTGGGCGTCACCCTGAAAAGCCGCTCTCAGGACGTGCTTCACACGGTCCTCACCTTCCTGCTAGTGGCCCTCGCCGCCGTGGCGCTGGGAGCGCTGCTGTCCGCCCGGCTCTCCAGGCGCATCCGGGCCTCCCTCATGGGCTACGAGCCGGAGGTCTTTTCCCACCTCTTCCACCAGCGGGAGGACATTCTGGAGGCCCTGGAGGAGGGCATCCTGGCCATCGACATGGACAAGCGGGTCATCTTCCTGAACCGGGCCGCCACCGACATGCTGGGTCTGCCCGCCGGGGAGGCCCTGGGCCGGCCCCTGAAGGAGGTCTACCCCCGCTCCACCCTGGACCGGGTCCTGGCCACCGGGCAGCCGGAGTACAACGTCCCCCTGCGCTCCCTCAAGCACATCCGGGCGCTGGCCGACCGCATGCCCATCCGGGACGGGGGGCAGATGGTGGGGGCGGTAGCCATCTTCCGCAACCGCACGGAGGTCCACAAGCTGGCCGAGGACCTCACCGGGGTCCGCCACATGGTGGAGGCCATGCGGGCCTATACCCACGAGTTCATGAACAAGCTCCACGTGGTCCTGGGGCTGATCCAAATCGGCCAGACGGAGCAGGCGGAGGCGTACATCCTGGACGTGACCAGCGTTCAGCGCCAGGCGGTGGGGGCCATCATGGAGCGCATCCAGGACCCGTCGGTGGCCGCCCTGCTGGTGGGCAAGACCAGCCGCTGCGCCGAGCTGGGCATCCGCCTGACTTTGGGGCCGGACAGCCGCCTCTCCGCCGACCAGGACTTCCTGCCCACCGACGCCTACGTCACCATCCTGGGCAACCTCATCGAAAACGCCGTGGACGCCCTGAACCAGACCGTCCGGGGCGAAAAGGCCGTCACCGTCAGCCTGCGGGAGGAGGACGACCGCCTGCTCATCTGCGTGGAGGACTCCGGGCCGGGGCTGGCCCCCCAGGTGGCCGCGGCCCTGTTCCAGCGCGGCGTCACCACCAAGGGGCCGGGACGGGGCACCGGGCTGGCCCTGGTCCACGAGGTGGTGGAGGCCTACCAGGGGGACATCCGGGCCGAGTCAGAGCCGGGGGTGGGCACCGCCTTCTTCGTCAGTTTCCGAAAGGAGTGAGTCTTTGTACCGCGTCGTCATCGTCGAGGACAATCCCATGGTCTCTATGCTGGACCGGGCCTACACCGAGCGGGACAGCCGCTTCCGGGTGGAGCGGGAGTTCACCAATGGCCGGGACGCCCTGGCCTGGCTCTCCGCCAACCCGGCGGACTTGCTGATTCTGGACGTCTACATGCCGGTCTTTACCGGCCTGGACCTGCTGCGGGAGCTGCGGGCAAGCGGCTCCGGGGTGGATGCCGTCATGGTGACGGCGGCCCACGAGCGGGAGACCCTGGAGGCCCTGATGAAGCTGGGCATCACCGACTATCTGGTGAAGCCCTTCACCGCCGAGCGGTTCCAGCAGGCCCTGGACGGCTTCGTCCAGCGCCGGGAGGCCATGGACGGCCTGGAGCGGGTGAACCAGGCGGACATCGACAAGCTGCTCTTCTCCTCCCCCACCGCCGACGCCGCCCCCAAGGGCCTGCAGGAAAAGACCTTGGCCCTGATGCGGCAGGTCCTGGAGGAGGACGGGGGGGAGCTGACCTGCGAGGAGGCGGGCGGCCGGGCCGGAGTGTCGGCGGTGACGGCCCGCCGCTACCTCAACTATCTGGTGCAGAAGGGCGAGGCCCAGGGCCGCATGAACTACGACACCGGCGGGCGGCCCTGCATGGTGTACGGGAGGTAAACATGTACCTGCTGCTGATTGGAACAAAGAGAAGCAAGCTGTAAAAGGC
>UQGJ01000138.1 GCA_900540545.1 uncultured Eubacteriales bacterium | reverse complement strand
TTCTTTCGGTTCCCTTTCTGAAACCAGAAAGGGAACCCCGCCCGGAGGGCAAGCCTCCGGCAGGGCCGGAGACTACTCCCCGTCCGCCTCCTGCACCCTCTTCACATACTCCGCGCAAAGCTCCTCCGCGGCCTCCATGCTGGCCGCCTCCACCATGACCCGCAGGGCCGGCCGGCGGCTCAACGGCGAGAGCCAGACCACGGCCCCGCCGTCGTGCAGGCGGACCCCCTCGCCGGACTGGTCGGCATCCGCCCCGGCCAGGGCCTGCATGACCTCCCCCCGGCTCCTTTGGAGAGGGACCTCCCGTTTCAGCAGGACGAACCGGGGGGCGCGGCCCGCCAGGGTCTTGAGCCGCTCCCCGGTGCGGCCCAGGCGGGCGCAGATGCGGCAGGCGGCGAAGGCGGCGTCCCGGAGCCAGGGCTGCCGCTGGTACAGCTCCACGGCGGGTTCCCCGTCCCGGTCCAGCCGGAGGACGGCCCCGCCCCGGCTCCGGGCCACGGCCTCCACGGCCTCGGGGGCCCCGGCGGGGACGGCCACGTGCCCCTCCCCCTGCTCCATCTCAATAAGACAGACCAAGGTGAGCAGATGTCCCGGCGGCACAGGGACCCCGTCCTCGTCCCAGGCGGTGAGGCGGAACCCGCCGTACCCGGCGGCGAATCCGGGGACGCCGGGGGTCCGCTTGGGCAGGACCACGCAGCCCAGCTCCTCCAGGCTCTGGGCCAGCAGCCGGTCCGCGGGGCTGTCCCCCGGCACGGAGACGGCCACGGGGGTCATGGCGTCCCGGTCCAGGCGGCAGGTGCGGGCGGCGTCCTGGGCGAAGGCGGCCGCCACGCCGGTGACGTGCTCCCACGCCCCCACCTGGGCGGCGGACACCCGCCGCGCCTCCCCCCGGAGGACGGCGCCCTCCAGCTTCCGCTCCCGGCTCCGGCCCAGCTCCAGGCCGCGGCGGTCGAAGAAATGAAGGTAGACCCTCTCCCCCTCCTGCTCCACGAAAAGGGAGACGGGCAGGGCGTAGCGTCGGGCCAGCCACGCCCCGGCGGCGGGGGTGGGGCCGTCGTGGGCCAGCACAGACCCGCCCGCGGCGGCCACGCCGCACCCGGCGGCCCGGGCCAGCATCCGGGCGCACTCGCCCCCGGCGTGGCCCACCCCCACCTTGCCCTCCTGGCCCAGGGCGGAGCCGATGGTCATCAGCAGCTCCGGGCTCAGGTCCTCGTTGACCGTGCCCCGGATGACGCCGCCGTCCCCGAAGGAGACGGCCCCCTTCCCCGCCCCGGCGGTGAGGCTGGCGGTGAGCCGCGCCCCGGCGGGGACGGAGCGGCCCGGCCAGACCTTGACCTGCTCCATGACGATGGCGTTCTCCTCCGCCACGGCCCCCTCCCCCAGGACGGTCCCCTCGTTGAGGACGCACCCGCCGTGGACCCTGGCGTTGCGCCCCAGGATGGCCCCGTAGAGGGTGCAGCGCTGGGCCACCGCCGCCCCCTCCATGAGGATGGAGCGCTGGACCAGGCTCTTGTCCCCCACGGAGGACCCGGCCCCCAGGATGGCGTGGGGGCCGATGAGGCTCCCCTCCCCCAGGCGGACCCCCGGCCCGATCCAGCAGGGGGGTACCACGGTGACGTCCGCCGGGAGCGGGGCGGCGCTCCATACGCCGGGGGCGGTCTCGGCCAGGGGGACGTTCAGGTGCACCTTTCCCGTGAGGGCGTCGGCGGCGCAGTCCAGATAGGCCCCGCAGTCCCCCATGTCGCACCAGTAGCCCTCGGCCACGTGGCCGTAGAGGGGCGCCCCCTCGGCCAGAAGCCGTGGGAAGAGGTCCTTGCCGAAGTCGTAGGGCCGCCCGTCGGGCACCTTGTCCATGGCGGCCCTGGTCAGCAGGTAGATGCCGGTGTTCACCGTGTTGGCAAAGACCTGGCCCCAGCCCGGCTTTTCGATGAAGCGCTGGACCCGCCCGTCGTCGGCGGTGAGGACCAGCCCGTACTCCAGGGGGGCGCTGTGCCGGCAGAGGACCAGGGTGGCCTCGCTGCGCCGGGCCCGGTGAAAGCCCAGGGCGGCGGAGAGGTCCAGGTCGCACACCGCGTCGCCGCTGATGACCAGGAAATCCTCCTCCCCCAGGTGGGACATGCAGTTTTTCACGCTGCCCGCCGTGCCCAATGGCTCGTGCTCCACAAAGTAGTGGAGGGAGACCCCCAGCTCGGCCCCGTCGCCGAACCAGTCCCGGACGGTCTGGGGCAGGTACTGGAGGGTGACGCAGATGTCGGTGAAGCCGTGGCGCTTCAAAAGGCCGATGATGTGTTCCATCACCGGCTTGTCGAAGAGGGGGACCATGGGCTTGGGCCGGTCCAGGGTCAGGGGCCGCAGGCGGGTGCCCTCACCGCCGGCCATGATAACTGCTTTCATTCGGGGAACCATCCTCTCTCAAAAGACGATTTCCCCTAGTATGGCCGGAGATTGGAAAATTAAACGGTAATTGGCTTGCGGGCGCGGAGTCCCTCCGGGGGCTGCGCGCCCGCGCGGG
>UQGJ01000137.1 GCA_900540545.1 uncultured Eubacteriales bacterium | reverse complement strand
TCTTTCCGTCCCCTTTCTCAAACGAGAAAGGGGACCCCCGCGCGGGAGCGCCGCCGGAGGCGTCACTTCATCAGCCCGCACACCAGCTCCGTATACCGCGCCGGGTCCTCCAGCGGGAGGCCGGCGATGAGTAGGGCCTGGTCGTAGAGCAGCTCGGCGTAGGTCCCGGCCTTCTCCTTGTCCTCGTCCAGCGCCGCCCGCAGGGCGGCGAAGGCCCCGGAGGACGGGTTCAGCTCCAGCACCCGCTGGGCCTTCATCATTTTGGCCTGCTCCGGGTCCACCCGCTGGAAATACTTCTCCATCTCCAGCGTCACCGGCCCGTCGGCGGTCATGCACACCGGGGCGGACTTCAAGATCTTGGACAGCCGCACCGCGTGGACCTTCTCGCCCAGCTGCTCCTTCACGAAGTCCAGCACGTCCTTGTTCTCCTCGGCCTGCTTCTCGCTCTCCGCCTTCTCCTCGTCGGTCTCGGGCAGGGCGTCGGCGTCGTTCACGTTCTTGAAGGGCTTGCCCTCCCACTGGGCCAGGGTGTTGATGACGAACTCGTCCACCTCGTCGGTGAGGTACAAAATCTCATACCCCTTGTCCAGGATACGCTCCGCCTGGGGCAGCTTCCGGGCCAGCTCCACGCTCTCGGCGCAGAGGAAGTAGACCTTGTCCTGCCCCTCGGGCATCCGGGCGGCGTACTCCGCCAGGGTGGTGTACTTGCCCTCCTTGGAGGACCAGAATAGCAGCAGGTCCTGCAGCAGGTCCTTATGCCCGCCGTAGTCGGAGACCACCCCGTACTTGAGCTGGCGGCCGAAGGCCCCCCAGAACTGCTCGTACTTGGCCCGGTCGTCCTTCTGGAGCTTCACCAGCTCGGCCTTCACCTTCTTCTCCAGGTTGGAGGCGATGACCTTCAGCACCCGGGTGTGCTGGAGCATCTCCCGGGAGATGTTCAGGGACAGGTCGGGGGAGTCCACCACGCCCCGGACAAAGCTGAAGTAGTCGGGCACCAGGTCGGCGCACTTGTCCATGATGAGGACCCCGGAGGAGTAGAGCTGCAGCCCCTTCTCATAGTCCCGGCTGTAATAGTCGTAGGGAGCCCGCCCCGGCACGAAGAGCAGGGCCTTGTACTCCACCTGCCCCTCGGCGGCCATGTGGACGGTGCACAGCGGCTCCTCCCAGTCGCCGAACTTCTCCCGGTAGAACTCGTTGTAGTCCTCCGCCTTCAGCTCGCTCTTGGGCCGCTGCCACAGGGGCACCATGGAGTTGAGGGTCTCCCACTCCTTCACCGTCTCGTACTCGGGCTTGTAGTCCTCCCCCGCGTCCTCCGGCTTGGGCTTGGCGTGGGTGTGCTCCATCTCCATGACGATGGGGTAGTGGATGTAGTCGGAGTATTTCTTCACCAGGTCGTCCAGCCGGTAGGTCTCCAGGTACTGGTCGTAGTCCTCCTCGTCGGCGTTGGGCTTCAGGTGGAGAACGATCTCGGTGCCCGCCTCCGCCTTGTCGCAGGGGGCCATGGTGTACCCGTCCGCCCCGGCGGACTCCCACTGCCACGCCTCATCGGCGCCGTAGGCCTTGGAGCGGACGATGACCTTGTCGGCCACCATGAAGGCGGAGTAAAAACCCACGCCGAACTGGCCGATGATGTCCGCCGCGTCGCTCCCCGCCTCCTGTTCCGCCATCTCCTGCTTGAACTGGAAGGACCCGCTGCGGGCGATGGTGCCCAGGTTCTGCTCCATCTCCTCCTTGGTCATGCCGATGCCGTTGTCCAGGATGGTGAGGGTCCGGGCGTCCTTGTCGGGGACCAGGGTGATTTTGAAGTCGGCCCGGTTCAGTCCCACCCCGTCGTCGGTGAGGGACTTGTAGGCCAGCTTGTCCACCGCGTCGCTGGCGTTGGAGATCAGCTCCCGGAGAAAAATCTCCTTGTGGGTGTAGATGGAGTTGATCATCAGGTCCAGCAACCGCTTGGATTCCGCCTTGAACTGTTTCTTCGCCATGGTACATGCCTCCATATCGTAAAGTGTTCGTAAAAACAAAGCGTTAGCACTCTTTTTGCCAGAGTGCTAACGCTACTATAATCCTTAGGATACGATTTTTCAAGAGGGTTCAAAAAATGTTTACAAATTGTGATGCCTCCGGCGGGTCCCCTTTCTGGTTTCAGAAAGGGAACCGAAAGAAAACCAGGGGGCCGACACGGGGCTTTTCAAGCCCCTATCGTCGGCCCCCTGGACCCCGGGATTCGTCCGGGCGGCGGTACGGGTTTTGGGGGCGGGCAAGACTTGATAGCTGTTGCAGCTCGTATCGGTCCGCGCCCGAACAACTCCGGCTATCGCCCCTCGGCATATCACCCGGCAAAACTTGGGAGCAGTTGCGTTTTTATTGGTGCAAACAAGCCGCCACAAGGTCTATGCGTCTTTTACTGGGCTTTCCGCCCGTTGGGGGTCTGCACGGGCGGCTAATAGCCGCCCCTACAAGGGCTGGTTGGTTTTACTGGAACTCCTTTGCGTGGCTGTGAGCATGTAGGGGCGGCTATCAGCCGCCCGCCGTTATGCACCAGCTTTGCCGGGAATCGCCATGCCAGGCGCGCCGCGGCGGCGCTGGGGGGCGGCCGGCATGTATGCCGGCCCTACAACACGGTAGGCCGTAACGGCCGGG
>UQGJ01000136.1 GCA_900540545.1 uncultured Eubacteriales bacterium | reverse complement strand
TTCTTCCCAGGGTTCTTTTCGAGAAAAGAATCCTGGCCCCCGCGGCAGCGGGCCCGCCGGAGGCGCCCCGAAGGGGTCCCCTCCAAACCAACCGCCCCCCACTGGGCGGATAAAAAACGGACCCCATCCTCCCGGATGGGGTCCGTCTCTCATTCATTCCAATCAGCCTCAGGCCAGCTGTGCCTTCGCCATCTCAGTGAGCTGGGTGAAGGCGGCCTTGTCGCTGACGGCCAGCTCGGCCAGCATCTTGCGGTTGATCTCCACGCCGGCCTTCTTCAGGCCGTTCATGAAGGTGGAGTAGTTCATGCCGTTGGACTTGCACCCGGCGGAGATGCGGGTGATCCACAGGGACCGGAAGTCGCGCTTCTTCAGGCGGCGGCCGGTGTAGGCGTACTGCAGGGACTTCATCACCTGCTCGTTGGCCATCTTGAAGTGCTTGCTCTTGGCGCCCCAGTAGCCCTTGGCCAGCTTGAGGACCTTATTTCTACGCTTGCGCGTCATCATCGCGCCTTTGACTCTAGCCATTGTCGTTTAGCCTCCTATGTTATGGTAAAAAGATTCTTATTTGTAGGGGATCATGCGCTTGATGGCGGGCTCGTTGGTCTTGTCCGCGTAGGCGCCCATACGGAGGCCGCGCTTGATTTTGGTGGTCTTGCCGTGGCCGTTGAGCAGGTGACGCTTATTGGCATGGGCGCGCTTGACCTTGCCGTTCTTGGTGAGGCTGAATCTCTTCTTCGCGCCGCTGTGGGTCTTCAGCTTGATCTTAGCCATGTCAGTTGACTCCTTTTTCAGTTACTTTCCTTGGTATCTTTGCTGTCTTTGGCATCCTTGACGACCTTCGGAGACAGGAACATGTTCATGTGGCGGCCGTCCAGCTTGGGCTCCTTGTCCATGACAGCGATCTCCGCGCAGTCCTCCGCGAATTTCAGCAGCAGCTTGCGGCCGATGTCCGTGTGGGCCATCTCGCGGCCGCGGAAGCGGACGGTGGCCTTGACCCGGTTGCCCTCGGCCAAAAACTTCTGCGCGTTGCGGAGCTTGACGTTGAAGTCGTTGATGTCGATGCCCGGGGACATGCGCACCTCTTTGATCTCCACGACCTTCTGGTTCTTCCTGGCTTCCTTGTCCCGCTTCTGCTGCTCAAACTTGAACTTGCCGTAATCCATCAGCTTGCAAACAGGGGGATTGGCCGTGGGAGAGATCTTGACCAGGTCCAGCCCCGCCTCCTCGGCCTTGGCCATGGCGTCGCGGGAGGACAGAATGCCCAACTGCTCTCCGGACTCGGAAATCAGCCGGACCTCCCGGTCCCGGATCTCGTCGTTGATCTGATGACTCATGTTACTGATACGAAAGCACCTCCAATACACAATGAAAAAACGGATACCCGGAAGGGTACCCGCATTCAGCACGTCAAAACCACGCCGCAATGCGGCGAAATCTTTCCCATGTTGACCTCTTTGCCGTCGGCTGGAGGTGAGGACGGGGGTACCGTTCCTACTTTGTTTTGCTTAGGTATTATATCAGCCGCCCCGCCCCTTGTCAAGCACGGATTTTTTCACCCGCCGCCCGTCTCGTCCAGCAGCGCCAGCGCCGCCCGGAAGGCCCGGATGCGCCGCACCGCCAGGGTGTGCTGGGGCGTCCCCGGCCGGAATTTGGGCAGCGCCTTCTCCACCTGCCCCGTCAGCGCCTCCAGGGTCCGGCCCGCCGCCGCCCGCTCCTCCCCGGAGTATGCCGCCGCCCCGCCCGACACCAGCGCCGACGCCAGCCTGAGCGCCTCCAGATTCCGCTCCACCCGCCCGGCCTGCCCCACCCGGGGCGGCTCCTTGGCCAGCAGGGTCTCCCGCGCCTTCTCGTTTTTGCGGATGGTGGAGTCGATGGCCCTCAGGGCCTCCTCCCGCTCCTCCGCGGTCATCCCACTCACAGGCGTCCCCCCTTTTTTCGTTATCTTATCATATTTGCTCCCCGCCTTACAATCCTGTTGACAGTTATTTCGGACCGCGTTATAATATTTTTAGATATTCGTCTAAATGAAGGAAAGGAGTGGTCCGGATGAACAAGAAAAAGCTGGCCGCCCCCATCGTGGTCTCCGTCCTGCTGATGCTCTGGCTGGTGGGCTGGCTGGCGGGCGTCTGTACCCTGCCCGGCCTGCCCCTTCCCCTCAAGCTCGCGGGGGCCATCGTTCCACTGGCCGCCATGGGGGTCACGGTGTACGTATTGGTGGAGCGCGTCAACGAGATAAGGAGCGGTGAAGAAGATGATCTTGACAACTACTGAGACCATTTCCGGCCGGGAGCTGGAGACCCTGGGCCTGGTCCGGGGCAGCACCATCCAGTCCAAGAACATCGGCAAGGACATCACCCAGGGCTTCAAAACCCTGGTGGGCGGCGAGCTGAAGGCCTACACCGAGATGATGAACGAGGCCCGCGCCCTGGCCACCAAGCGCATGGTGGAGGACGCCGAGGCCATGGGGGCCGACGCGGTGGTCTGTATGCGCTACGCCTCCGCCGCCGTCATGCAGGGCGCCGCCGAGGTCATCGCCTACGGCACGGCGGTGAAGTTCCGATAACGTGGGACCGGGTACCGTGAAAGCGGTACCCGGTCTTTTATAAGGTGGCGCGCCCCCCTCCGGGGGCGGGATTCTTTTCTCGAAAAGAACCCCGGGAAGAAACGACCA
>UQGJ01000135.1 GCA_900540545.1 uncultured Eubacteriales bacterium | reverse complement strand
CCCCGGTCCTTCTTTCCGTCCCCTTTCTTCGAGAAGAAAGGGGACCCGCCGGAGGTATATCCAAGGAGGTGAATCCCGTGCTCCGCATCCAAGAGGCCATCGTTGTGGAGGGCCGTTACGACAAAAATACCCTGTCCCAAATCGTGGACACGGTGATTCTGGAGACCTCCGGCTTCGGCGTGTTCAAAAACGACGAGCTGACCGCCCTGCTCCGCCGGCTGGCCGCCACCCGGGGGCTGGTGGTCCTCACCGACTCCGACGGGGCGGGCTTCGTCATCCGCAGCCACCTGAAAAGCGTCCTGCCCAAGGCGGGGGTCAAGCACGCCTATATCCCCGACGTGTACGGCAAGGAGCGGCGGAAGCGCGCCCCCGGCAAAGAGGGCAAGCTGGGGGTGGAGGGCATGACCCCCCAGGTGCTGGAGGAGGTCCTCCGCCGGGCCGGGTGCGTTTTTTTGACGGAGGATAGAACAACTTCACGTGAAACAATGCAAAAACCCATCACCAAGGCCGATCTGATGGCCCTGGGCCTCACCGGGATGCCCGACTCCGCCCGCCGCCGGGCGGACCTGCTGAAGCGGCTGGATCTGCCGGAGCACATGACCCCCAACGCCCTGCTCCCCGTCCTCAACGCCCTCTACGACCGGGACACCTTCCTCAAGGAGGCGGAAGCATGGACCTGAACACCCCCCTGTCCTCCTTCCCCGGCGTGGGGCCCGCCCGGGCCAAGGCCCTGGAAAAGCTGGGCCTGTCCACCGCCGGGGACCTGATGACCTACTTCCCCCGGGACTATGAGGACCGCACCCGCCGCAGCGACATCCGCTCCGCCCCGGCGGACGCCCCCGTGTGCATCTCCGCCCTGGTGGCGGAGGTCCCCCGGCTGTCCCGCATCCGCAAGGGCCTGGAAATCACCAAGGTCAAGGTGGTGGACGGGGCCGGAGCTATGGAGGTCTCCTTTTTCAACCAGTCCTACGTGAAAAACGCCCTGGTCCCCGGCCAGGAGTACGTTTTTTACGGCAAGGTGGAGGGCTTCGGCCTCCGCCGCCAGATGACCAACCCGGTGTTTGAGCGGGCGGACAAGGCCCGGTTCACCGGGCGCATCATGCCCGTCTACCCCCTCACCGCCGGGGTGTCCAACAACCTGCTCTCCGGCCTCACCCAGCGGGCGGTGCCCCACTGCGCCGCCCTCATGCCGGAGACGATGTCCGCCGACCTGCTGGCGCGCCACGGGTTGGCCCAGGCGGCGTTCTCCTACCAGAACATCCACTTCCCTGTCTCCTTTGAGGCCCTGGAGCTGGCCCGGCGGCGGCTGATTTTTGAGGAGCTGTTCACTCTGTCCGCCGGTCTGGCCCTCCTGAAGGAGCGTCGGAGCCGGGGGGCGGGTCCGGCCATGGCCGGGGCGGACCCCGCCGGCTTCGAGGCGCTGCTCCCCTTCTCCCTCACCGGGGCCCAGCGGCGGACCATCGCCGAGTGCGCCGCCGATATGGCATCCGGTCGACCCATGAACCGGCTGGTCCAGGGTGACGTGGGCTCCGGCAAGACCGCCGTGGCCGCCGCCTGCGCCTGGCTGGCCCACCAGTCCGGCTACCAGAGCGCCATGATGGCCCCCACGGAGATTTTGGCCGAGCAGCACTACCGCTCCCTCACCGCCCTGCTTTCCCCCGCCCGCATGGTGGTGGGTCTGCTGACCGGCAGCATGAAGGCGGCGGAGAAGCGCAAGGTCTACGCCGCCCTCCAGAGTGGGGACATCCACTTCGTGGTGGGCACCCACGCCCTGCTGTCCGAAGGGGTTTGGTTCCAGAATCTGGGACTCGTGGTCACCGACGAGCAGCACCGCTTCGGCGTGGAGCAGCGGGCGGCCCTGGCCGCCAAGGGGGGCGGCGCGGTCCACCCCCACACCCTGGTCATGTCGGCCACCCCCATCCCCCGGACTCTGGCCCTCATCATCTACGGCGACCTGGACCTGTCCGTCATCGACGAGCTGCCGCCGGGGCGGATGCCCGTCAAGACCCTTTTAGTGGGGGAGTCCAAGCGGGCGCGGATGTACGGCTTCGTCCGGGACCAGGTGGCGGCGGGACGGCAGGTCTACATCGTCTGCCCCGCCATTGCCGACGACCCGGAGACCGCCGCCCAGGACCTGAAATACGTCACCGAGTACGCCGCCACCCTCCAGAGCCAAGTCTTTCCCGACCTGCGGGTGGGGCTGGTCCACGGGAAAATGAAGGCCCGGGACAAGGAGGCGGCCATGGCCGCCTTTGCCGCGGGAGAGCTGGACATCCTGGTCTCCACCACCGTCATTGAGGTGGGGGTGGACGTGGCCAACGCCAACCTCATCGTTATCGAGAACGCCGACCGCTACGGCCTGAGCCAGCTCCACCAGCTCCGGGGCCGGGTGGGCCGGGGGCGGCACCAGTCCTGGTGCGTCCTGGTCAGCGACAACCGCAGCCCGGACACCCGGGCGCGGCTGAAGGTCCTGGTGGACACCACCGACGGTTTCAAGATTGCCGAGGAGGACCTGAAGCTCCGGGGCCCCGGCGACTTTTTCGGCCGCCGCCAGCACGGCCTGCCCGTCCTGCGGGTAGCCGACCTGAACGCCGACACCCGCATCCTGAAGGAGGCCCAAGACGCCGCCGGGGAGCTGCTGGCCCAGGACCCGGACCTGTCCGCGCCGGAACACCGGACCCTGCTGGAGAAGGTGCGGAGGCTGTTTGACGAGAATCCGGATATGTTCAACTAGATGCGCTCCCGCGCGGGGCAGGGTTCTTTTGTTGAAAAGAACCCTGGGAAGAAA
>UQGJ01000134.1 GCA_900540545.1 uncultured Eubacteriales bacterium | reverse complement strand
CCCTTTCTGAAACCAGAAAGGGAACCCCCCGGAGGGACTCCGCCCCCGGCAGGGGCCGCCCCTGCAAGGACCCTACCCCCGCTCCCCCAGCGGCACGAACTCCCTCGCCGGGGCCACGGCCTTGTAGGCTGGGCGGATGATTTTGTTGCCGGGGTTGTAGACCTCCTCCACCCGGTGGGCGCACCAGCCTACCATGCGGGCCACGGCGAAGAGGGGGGTGTACAGCTCCTCCGGGATGTCCAGCATCTGGTAGACCAGCCCGGAGTAGAGGTCCAGGTTGGCGCAGATGGGTTTGTGCTCCCCCTTGGCTTCGTTGATGACAGCGGGGGAGACCCGCTCCACCGCCTCCACCAGCTCGAATTCCTCCAGCAGGCCCTTCTCGGCGGCCAGCTCCTTGGCAAACTGCTTGAGCAGCCGGGCCCGTGGGTCGGAGAGGGTGTAGATGGCGTGGCCCATGCCGTAGACCAGCCCGGACTTGTCCCCGGCCTCCCGGCGGAGCAGGCGGCGGACGTAGTCGGCCACCTGGCCGTCGTCGGTCCAGTCGTGCACCTCGGCCTGCATATAGCGGAACATCTCCATGACCTTTTTGTTGGCGCCGCCGTGGCGGGGCCCCTTCAGGGAGCCCACGGCGGCGGAGATGGCGGCGTAGATGTCGGTGTGGGCGGAGGAGAGGACCCGGCAGGTGAAGGCCGAGTTGTTGCCGCCGCCGTGCTCCATGTGGAGGACCAGGCACAGGTCCAGCAGGCGGGCCTCCCGGTCGGTGAACTGGTTGTCGTGGCGCATGGCCCACAGGAAGTTCTGGGCCATGGACAGGCCCTCCTGGGGCCGGTGGAGGTAGAGGGAGTCATTGTCGAAGTAGTGGCGCTTGGCGGCGTAGGAGTGGGCCACGATCATGGGGCACTGGGCCACCAGATGGAGGGCCTGCCGCAGCTCGTTTTCCAGGCTGAGCCCCTCGGGGTCGTCGTCGTAGCAGTACAGGGCCAGGATGCACCGGCCCAGCCGGTTCATGATGTCCCGGCCGGGGACCTTCAAAATCATGTCCTCGGTGAAATTTTGGGGCAGGGGGCGGTACTCGGACAGCACCCGCTCGAAGTCGGAGAGCTGGCCCTGGGTGGGCAGGGCGCCGAAGAGGAGCAGGTAGGCCGTCTCCTCAAAGCCGAAGCGGCCCTCGGCGGTGAAGCCCCGGATGAGGTCCTCCACGTCGATGCCCCGGTAGATGAGGCGGCCCTCCATAGGCACCCGCTCGCCGTCCTGGATGAAGTAGCCCTGGACGTTGCCGATCTGGGTGAGGCCGGCCATGACGCCGGTGCCGTCGGCGTTGCGGAGGCCCCTCTTCACGTCGATGTGCTCGTAATAGGCCGGGTCGATGGAGTTATGCTTCTGGAACTGGGCGCATACACTTTCAATAAAACGGGTGGACAACGTCTCTGCAGCCATGTTGGACTCCCCCTTGGAACATCAGATTTTTCCCATTCTACGCCCATCCAACCCTGCCGTCAATCCCCCCACACACAAAGGAGGCCCACTATGCGCACTGTCGTCGCCACCGCCCTGGTCCTGCTGCTGACCCTGTTCCTGTGCCCCCTGGTCCTGCTCGGCGGCGGGGGGGACGTCCGCCCGGCGGAGGACCCCGCCCCCACGGCCACCCTGCCCCTGGACCGCACCGTGGTGGAGCCGCCCGCCAAGCGGGCGGACCAGAGCCAGCTGGTCCGGGTCCTGCTCCCCGACGGCACGGTGGCCAGCCTCACCATGGCCGACTACCTCTGGCGGGTGGTGGCGGCGGAGATGCCCGCCTCCTTCGAGCCGGAGGCCCTGAAGGCCCAGGCCGTCACCGCCCGGACCTACACCCTCTATAAAATGGCCCACGGCCCGGTGTCCAACCACCCCGACGCCGACGTGTGCACCGACATCACCTGCTGTCAGGCCTACATCGACCCCGCGGCGGCCGCCGCCAACTGGGGGGACGCGGCCCCAAAATACGTGGACAAGATCACCGCCGCCGTGGCGGACACCGACGGACAGGCCGTGCTGTACCAGGGACAGCCCATCGACGCGGTGTTCTTCTCCTCGGCGGCGGGGGAGACCAGGGACGCGGTGGAGGTCTGGGGCAGCGCGGTGCCCTACCTCACCGGGGTGGACAGTCCCGAGGGGGACGAGGTGCCCAACTACCGCTCCACCGTCACCATCCCGGCGGAGGAGTTCAAGGCCGCCTTTGCCGCCCAGCACCCGGAAGCCGACCTGTCAGGGCCGCCCAGCGGGTGGCTGGGGACGGACGGGGACCCCCTGAGCGTGGGGGGCGTGGCGGTGAAAAAAACGGCCCTCAGGGCCATGTTCAACCTGCGGTCGGCCTCGTTTACCGCCACGGCAGGGGAGGAGGGCGTCACGTTCTCCGTCACCGGCTACGGGCACGGGGTGGGCATGAGCCAGTACGGGGCCAACGCCATGGCGAAGGAGGGGAAATCGTATGTGGAGATTTTGACCCATTATTATACGGGGGTCAGCGTCGGGTGACGCCGCCGGCGGAGTCCCTCCGGGGGGTTCCCTTTCTCGTTTGAGAAAGGGAACCGAAAGAAAACCAGGGGGCGGCACGGGCATTTTCAATGCCCTACCCGCCACCCCCTGGACCCCGGGAACGTCCGGGCGGCGGTGGGGTTTATGTTGGCTGGCAAGACTTGAAAGCCGTTGCAGCTCGTATCGGTCTGGCGCTAGAACAACTCCGGCTGCCGCCCCTCGGCATATGACCGGGCAAAACCTGATAATAGTTACGTTTCCCTCGGTGCAAACAAGCCGCCACAAGTCTCTGCGTTTCTATGCCCCCCTGTCATTGCGAACCAGTCCGCAGACTGGCGCGGCAATCCGCATCCCCC
>UQGJ01000133.1 GCA_900540545.1 uncultured Eubacteriales bacterium | reverse complement strand
GGGGGCGGCACGGGCCACGCATGTGGCCCTATCCGCCGCCCCCTGGACCCCGGGGACGGGCGGGCAGCGGTACGGGTGTTGGGGGCTGGCAAGACTTGAGAGCTGTTGCAGCTCGTATTGGTCTGGCGGTCGAACAACTTCGGCTGTCGCCCCTCGGCATATGACTCGGCAAGACTTGGGAGTAGTTGCGTTTTGATGGGTGCAAACGGGCCGCCACGGGGGGTGTGCGGTTTTGAATTGGCCTTGTGGCCGTTGGAAGTCGGTATGGGCCGCCGAGGGCGGCGGCCCCCACAGGGGACGGGGGATGCGGATTGCCGCGCCAGTTTGAGAACTGGCTCGCAATGACAAGGGGGGGCCGGGTCGCCGCGCCCCACACCGCGTCCCGCGCCCCCGTCCATACCCCGGCGGGCCGCCGTTCAGGCCCGCTGGGGAGAGGAGGAGCAAGGGAGTGGAGTGAGGGGTGGCCGACAGGCCGCCCTGAACGGAACGGACTTTGCGACGACGACGTTGTGCATAAAAATCCTAAAAAAACCGTTGTCAATTTGTGAAGATTGATATATAATGACAAAGACAGTAACGCAGGACCCGGCGTGCGTTCGATCCCCAAACGTAAGGAGAGGAAACCAACTATGAGTTATTCGGTGCAAAACATCCGCAATGTCTGCCTGCTGGGCCACGGCGGCAACGGAAAGACCACTCTGGCCGAGAGCATGCTGTTTCAGACCGGCGCCATCGACCGCATGGGCAAGGTCGCCGACGGCAACACCGTCAGCGATTACGACCCCGAGGAGGCCCGCCGCCAGTTTTCCATCTCCACCTCTGTGATCCCCGTGGAGTATAAGGGCTGCAAAATCAACGTGCTGGACACGCCGGGTTATTTCGACTTCACCGGCGAGGTGATGGAGGCCCTCCGGGTGGCCGACGCCGCCGTCATCGTCTGCTCCGCTAAAGGCGGCATGAGCGTGGGCGCGGAGAAGGCCTGGAAGTGGTGCGAGACCCACAAGCTGCCCCGCATCCTGTACATCTCCAAGACCGACGAGGAGAACTCCGACTACAACGCCGCCTTCGAGACTCTGCGGGAGAAGTTCGGCAAGAACGTGGCCCCCGTGGTGGCCCCCATCTGGGACGAGAGCAAGAAGGTCATCGGCATCATCGACGTGCTGAACAAGCGGGCCTACGACATCGAGGGCGGCAAGCGCCACGAGATCCCCGTGCCCGACAACAAGCAGGACGTGCTGGACGAGCTGTATAACGCCCTGGTGGAGTCCGTGGCCGAGACCAGCGAGGAGTTCATGGACCGCTTCTTCAACGGCGAGGAGTTCACCTACGCCGAGATGATCCAGGGCCTGCACACCGGCGTCAAGGACCTGTCCCTGTTCCCGGTGGTCTGCGGCTCCGCCATCAGCGGCCTGGGCACCCAGATGCTGCTGGACAACATCGTCAACCTGCTGCCCAACCCCCTGGAGGGCAAGGGCGAGGTGGGCGAGGACGACCATGGCGACATGGTGGACTTCGCCGTCTCCCCCGGCGCCGTGCCCGGCGCTTTCGTGTGGAAAACCGTATCCGACCAGTACGGCAAATACTCCTTTGTGAAGGTGGTCTCCGGCACGCTGGAGTCCGACATGCCCATCGTCAACGCCCGCACCGGCGTGACCGAGAAGCTGGGGCGGCTGTACCTCATCAAGGGCAAGAAGTATGAGGAGGTCAAGAAGCTCTCCTGCGGCGAGATCGGCGCGGTGGGCAAGATGGACAAGGTCAAGACCGGCGACACCCTGTGCGACGCCCGGAACGTGGTCAAGCTGTCCGGCATCGAGTTCCCCGAACCCTGCTACTCCGTGGCCATCACCCCCAAGACCAAGGGCCAGGAGGACAAGATCGCCGCCGGGCTGCTGCGGATGAACGAAGAGGACTTGACCTTCACCCTGGTGAACAACGCCGAGACCCACCAGATGGTGGTCTCCGGCACCGGCGATATGCAGATGGACGTGCTGCTGTCCAAGCTGAAGAGCCGCTTCGCGGTGGACGCGGAGCTGGCCGAGCCCCGGGTGCCCTACCGGGAGAAGATCCGCAAGAAGGTGGAGGTCCAGGGCCGCCACAAGAAGCAGACCGGCGGCCACGGCCAGTTCGGCGACGTGTGGATGCGCTTCGAGCCCGGCGAGAGCGAGGAGCTGGAATTCTGCGAGGCCGTGGTGGGCGGCGCGGTGCCCCGGAACTACTTCCCCGCCGTGGAGAAGGGGATGCGGGAGGCCGTGGTCCACGGCGTGCTGGCCGGGTACCCGGTGGTCTATCTGAAGGCCACCCTGTTCGACGGGTCCTATCACCCGGTGGACTCCTCCGAAATGGCCTTCAAGACCGCCGTGCAGCTGGCCTACAAGGCCGGTATGCCCCAGGCCAGCCCCGTGCTGCTGGAGCCCATCGGCGAGTTGAAGGTGACCATCCCCGACAACTACATGGGCGACATCATCGGCGACCTGAACAAGCGCCGGGGCCGCGTCATGGGCATGAACCCCGACGGCGAGGGCAACCAGGTGGTGGAGGCCGAGGTCCCCATGGCCGAGATGGGGCGGTACGCCATCGACCTGCGGTCCATGACCCAGGGGCGCGGGTCCTTTACCTTCCACTTCGTGCGGTACGAAGAGGCGACGCCACAGGCGCAGGAGAAGGCGATTGCCGAGGCCAAGGAGATGGCGGAGGAGTAAGCTTCCTCTTTGATTGGTTTGCGCGCAAAGAGAGATTGAGAGAGATTGGAACGCCCGCCCCGGTTGGGGCGGGCGTTTCGATTTTGTGGGGCTCTGTCGGGGGCGCTCCTGCGCGGGGGGAGGCCCTCCGGGGGGTCCCCTTTCTTCTCGAAGAAAGGGGACGGAAAGAAGGA
>UQGJ01000132.1 GCA_900540545.1 uncultured Eubacteriales bacterium | reverse complement strand
TCCAAATGTACGGATAGTGACAAACAATAATAAAATAAGTACGAATACGGGTAAAGGATCACGAAGCAGCCGGGCACCCGCTCGGTGATGTGCCCGAAGTCCTCGGTGCCCGCCATGGGCGCCACCCGCTTCACCCGGTCGGCTCCGACGATTTCAGCCAGGGCCGGGAGCAGTTCCTGGCTCAGCGCCTCGTCGGTGACGGTCATGGGCGTGGGGAAGTGGTCCATCCGGTAGCTGCCGCGCCACGCCTTCACGTAGGCGTCCACCAGCTCGGGGATGCGCTGGGTCAGGTGCTTCCGGGCCTCGGTGTCCTGGGTGCGCATGGACAGGTCCAGCTCGGCGGTGTCGGGGATGATGTTGGATGCGGTGCCGGAGTGGGCCACGGCGCAGGTGAGGGTGACGGTGGCTCGGGGGTCGGTCTCCCGGCTGGGCAGGACGGTGAGGGCGGAATAGAGCTGGTTCAGGATGTTCACCGGGTCCACCGCCAGCTGGGGCATGGAGCTGTGGCCGCCCTGGCCCTGGATTTTGATCATATAGGTGTCCATGGAGGAGCTGTTGACCCCGGTGGAATAGGTCACGTCGCCCAGAGGGGTGTTGGACATGATGTGGATGGCGAAGGCGGCGTCCACCCCGTCCAGGACCCCCATGTCCACCATGGTCTTGGACCCGCAGCCCAGCTCCTCGCCGGGCTGCCACAGCAGGCGGACGGTCCCCTTCAGCTGGCCCTCCCGCTCTTTGAGGAGCTTGGCGGCCCCCAGGAGCATGGCGGCGTGGCTGTCGTGGCCACAGGCGTGCATGGCCCCGTTGGTGGCGCAGAAGGGCAGGTCAGTGTTCTCCTCGGCCATGGGCAGGGCGTCGAAGTCGGCCCGCAGCAGGATGCAGGGCTTGCCGCTGCCCAGGTCCACGGTGATGCCGGTGGACTTCTTCAGGCCGTGGAACCCCGCGTTCTCGAACTTCTGCTGCTCGGCGGGGGTCAGCTCGTAGTCCACGGCCTTCCAGGCGATGCCCATCTCGTCCAGGCGGCCCTTGATGTAGGCGGCGCTCTGGGTCAGGTCCAGCCCCACCTCGGGGATCTGGTGCAGGGCGCGGCGGTCGGCCACGATCTGGTCCTGAAGGGCCTTGGCGGCCTCTAAAATGCCTTCCATGGTAATTACCTCCCATTGATGTTTTGATATACTGATTCCTCTGCAATCCCCGTGCCAAGGCTCCGGCCCCCGTTTTCCGGGCTTTTTACCGCCCTGGGCGCAAAGGATTTTTACAAGGGGCAAATTTTCTTCCCACTCCAGAAAAAATTTTTCTTTTTTCCCTGCGATAAAACGGCCCGCTCCTCCGTTATCTCTATGAAATCAATCTATTTGGAGGTATCATCCCATGAAAAAGTCAAAAGTCCTGCTGAGCCTGACCGGCACCGTCCTCGCCCTGTCCATGCTGGCCGTCCCCGCCGCCGCCCACAGCGGCGGACACCATGGCGGCGGGCACCACGGCGGTACCGCCGCTGCCGCCGCCACCACCGCCGTCTACTGCGGCGTGTGCGGCGGCGCCCACGACAAGGGCGACTGCCCCAACTACTGCGGCGACTGCGGGTACAGCCACACCGGCGACTGCACCGCCCACACGGCCACGGGCCACCACAAGAGCCACGGCTGCCGCTGAGGCTTCCCTTCCCCGGGCTCCTATGCTATAATCGGTTCAAGATAGGAGCCGGAAGGAGGTGGGTACGCCGTGTTTTTGTGCATGACCGTGGAGTCCCTGGCCCGGAGGGAGCGGCCCCAGGGGAAGCTGGACGAGGGGCTGCTGCCCCTGGTGGGGGACGGCGACATGGCCGCCCTGGAGGAACTCTACGTCCAGACGGAAAAGGCCGTCTACGCCCTGGCCCTCTCCCTCCTGCGGAACCCGGACGACGCCCAGGACGTGACCCAGGAGGTCTATCTCAAGGTCCGGGCGGCGGCCCACCTGTATGTGCCCCAGGGCAAGCCCCTGGCCTGGCTGTTCACCATCACCCGGAACCTGTGCCGGGACCTCCAGCGGTCCCAGCGAGCGGACCAGGCCCCCGAGGACATGGACAATGACCCCCGGCTGTCCTATGTCTCCGACCCCACCGACCGGCTGGTGCTGGAGGCCGCCCTGAAGGCCCTGGGGGACGACGAGCGGCAGGTGGTCCTGCTCCACGCGGTCTCCGGCCTGAAGCACCGGGAGATCGCCCAAAGCCTGGGCCAGCCCCTGTCCACGGTGCTGTCCCGGTACAACCGGGCCCTGAAAAAGATGAAACGCTGTCTGACGGACGAGGGGGTGCGGCTGTGAACAAGGGAATCGAGACCCGCCTGCGCCGGGCGGTGGAAGCGCTGCCTCAGCCGGATTACGCCGACATCGCCCGCCGGGACGTGCCCAGGATGGAGGTCCACGACTACATCACCCGGCAGGAGGCCCCCAACCCCGCCCTCAAGCGGCGGCGGTGGACCTCCCTGGCCCTGTGCGCCTGCCTGCTGTGCATCGCCGTGGGGGCGGTCAGCTACGTCCAGTTCTTTCAAATCTACTCCACCGTGGACCTGTTGGTCAACCCCCACTTTTCCATCGAACTCAACCGCCGGGACCAGGTCCGGGGGGTGGAGGGGGTCAACGCCGACGCCCAGGCCCTGCTGGAGGGCCGCTCCTACCGGGGCTGGACCCTGGACGCCACGGTGAACTCCCTGATGGACGAGCTGACCCTGCACAGCTATCTGGACGACCCGGCGGCCACAGTGACCATCACCACCGCCAGCAAGGATTTGGACCACGCCAGGGACCTGCGGACCCAGGTGGAGGCCCTGGTAGAGAACAAGCGCCCCGCCGCCCAGCCGGAACCGTCCCCCACGCCCACGCCGGAACCCACCCCCGTGC
Source organism: uncultured Eubacteriales bacterium (assembly GCA_900540545.1). GTDB lineage: Bacteria > Bacillota > Clostridia > Oscillospirales > Oscillospiraceae > Intestinimonas. The sequence goes on along the minus strand of UQGJ01000132.1, from coordinate 54 downwards.
CGACGGACACCCCGTCCCCCACGCCGGAACCCACTCCAGTCCCCACGCCGGCCC
>UQGJ01000131.1 GCA_900540545.1 uncultured Eubacteriales bacterium | reverse complement strand
TCGGTCTGGCGCTAGAACAACTCCGGCTATCGCCCCTCGGCATATCACCCGGCAAGACTTGGGAGTAGTTGCGTTTTGATGGGTGCAAACGGGCCGCCATTGGGTTGTGCACTTTTGAATTGGCTTTGCGCCCGTTGGAAGTCGGCACGGGCCGCCCAGTGGGCGGCCCCTACAAGTGACCTTCGGCATGTGCCGTAGGGGCCGCCGACCCCGGCGGCCCGCCGTTGACCACCAGCCCCCCAGCATTGGCGCGCCGAGTCGTCGCGCCCCACTAGTGATAGACCCGCCTTGCCGGGACTTGCCATGCCAGGCGCGCCGGGGCGGCGCATGGGGGTGAACGATTGCGGGGTAGGCCGTAACGGCCGGGGCGGGAGCGGAAAGGCAGACTTGTTACCACAAGCCGGTTTCGACCTTTATGCATCGTTGGCGCCGCCCCTGGGTCCAGGGCCGCGGCCCTGGTTTTCTTTCCGTCCCCTTTCTCAAATGAGAAAGGGGACCCCCGCGCGGGTAGCGCCCCCGCCGGAGGCGGAAAATTCCCTGTATACTTTCTCCAATATTTGTGGTATACTAAATTACCATAACAATGGCTTTATGTGCCTCGGCACGTGATATATAAGGCAAAACCAGGACATGGCGTGCGCAAAGCGGCGGGGAGCCGCCCCCTTTTTCCGGCGAGGCAGGGCCGGAAAGAGCGGGGGACCCCCAGCCCTTGTCTTGTTGCGCGTCCGTGCTCCTACATACCTTCCACCTATGGACAATTTGTAAGGAGTGTAACAATACTTTTATGGCAGAAAAACTGAAAATCATGTCCCTTGGCGGTCTGGACGAGATCGGCAAGAACATCACCGTCTATGAATACGGCGGCGACATCATCGTGGTGGACGTGGGCATGGGCTTCCCCGACGACGACATGTACGGCATCGACGTGGTCATCCCCGACTTCACCTACCTCATCAAGAACCAGGACAAGATCCGGGGCATCTTCCTCACCCACGGCCACGAGGACCACATCGGCTCCATCCCCTACCTTCTGCGGAGCATCAAGGCCCCCATCTACGCCACCCGCATGACGGCGGGGCTGGTCCGCCTGAAGCTGGAGGAGCACCGCCTGGCCGACAAGACCAAGCTCATCACCTGCGAGCCCGGCGAGGTGGTCAAGGCGGGCAAGTTCAGCGTGGAGTTCATCCACGTGAACCACTCCATCGCCGACGCCGTGGCCTTTGCCATCAAGTGCCCCGTGGGCACCTGCGTCCACACCGGCGACTTCAAGATCGACTCCACCCCCGTCCAGGGCGGCATGATCGACCTGGCCCGCTTCGGCGAGCTGGGCAAGCAGGGGGTCCTGGCCCTTCTGGCCGACTCCACCAATGTGGAGCGCCCCGGCTTCAACAAGTCCGAGCGGTGCGTGGGGGCCAGCTTCGACGCCCTGTTCCGGGGCTGCGACAGCCGCATCATCCTCACCACCTTCGCCTCCAACGTGGACCGCATCCAGCAGGTGGTCACCGTGGCCGCCAAGTACGGCCGCAAGGTGGCCGTGGTGGGCCGCAGCATGGAGAACGCCCTGAAGGTCTCCACGGAGCTGGGCTACATGAACGTGCCCGAGGGCACCATCGTGGACGTCAACCACATCAAATCCCTGCCCAAGAACAAGGTGTGCATCATCACCACCGGCAGCCAGGGCGAGACCATGTCCGCCCTGACCCGCATGGCCTTCTCCACCCACAAGCAGGTGGACATCCAGGCCGGCGACCGGGTCATCATCTCGGCCTCCGCCATCCCCGGCAACGAAAACGCCATCGGCAACGTCATCAACGAGCTCTACCGCAAGGGGGCCGACGTGGTGGACGAGCGGGCCGGGGAACTCCACGTGTCCGGCCACGCCCGGCAGGAGGAGCTGAAAATCATCCACGCCCTGGTGAAGCCCAAGTTCTTTGTGCCCGTCCACGGCGAGCAGCGGATGCTCCAGACCCACTCCAAGCTGGCCCAGGAGATGGGCATGCACCCCAACAACATCCTCATCACTGAAATCGGCAAGGTGATGGAGTTCACCCCCAACTCCGCCAAAATCAACGGCACCGTCCCCGCCGGGAAGGTGTTCGTGGACGGCTACGGCGTGGGCGACGTGGGGGCCGTGGTCCTGCGGGACCGCAAGCACCTGGCCGAGGACGGCATGATCGTGGTGGTCACCTCCATGTCCGCCGAAAACGGCGCCGTCATCTCCGGCCCCGACATCATCACCCGGGGCTTCGTCTACGTGAAGGAGTCCGAGGGCCTGATGGAGGACCTGCGCCGGGTGGCCATGGAGGCCCTGGAGCGCTGCGAAAAGACCCACACCACCGATTGGGCCGCCATCAAGGCCGAGGTCAAGAACGACCTGTCCGGGTACCTCTACAAAAAGACCAAGCGGAATCCCATGATTTTGCCGGTTATCATGGAAATCTAAAGCGAGATGGAAAAGCCCGTGCGCCAGAAATTGGCGCACGGGCTTTTTTGTGAATTTGTCCAGAGGGGCGGAGTCCCTCCGGGGGCCGCTGCCGCGGGGGCCAGGATTCTTTTCTCGAAAAGAACCCTGGGAAGAAACGACCAGGGGCTGCGGCCCCTGGACCGTTGGAGCGGCGCCAACGGGGCTTGGAGGTTGAGACCGGCTAGAGGGGACAAGTCTGCCGTTCCGCTTCTGCCCCGGCCGTTACGGCCTAATGCGCGGTCATTCACCCATCATGCGCTGGCGCGGCGCGCCTACCTTGGCGATTCCCGGCAAGGCTGGTGCGCGGGGACGCGGGCGGCCGCAAGGGCCGCCCCTACGGGGCGAGCTGGTGCGTTGGCGGGCCGAGTCGTCCCGTCCCACATTTTGGGGGGAGGGGGACGGGGGATGCGGATTGCCGCGCCAGTTTGCGAACTGGCTCGCAATGACGGGGACGCAGAGACTGGTGGCGGCTTGTTTGCACCAAGTAAAACGCAACTACTATCAAGTTTTGCCGGG
>UQGJ01000130.1 GCA_900540545.1 uncultured Eubacteriales bacterium | reverse complement strand
AAAACACTTTCAAACGTCCGATCACCGGCTCCTCATCCTCCGCGCCGCCCAGACGCCGCCAGTCCGGCCAGCTCCTCCACCGCCCTGGCGGCGACGGCCTCTGCCGCCGGGTCCCCCGCCTCCAGGGCGGGGACCAGCAGCCGGGACAGGGCGGCCACCTCCCGCTTGCCCGTGCCGGGGGCGTAGACGGCCTGGATCAGTCCCCCCATATCCCGGACGCCCAGATGGGCGAACACGGCCTGCCGCAGGCAGGTCTCCGGCCCCCGGCCGTCCTCGGCCCGGACCAGGGCGGCCAGGATGTCCCGGCCCAGGGCGTAGCCGCTGCCCTCGTCGTCCATCAGGCTGCCCCAGCCGCCGCAGCGGCGCTCCCGCCCGTCGGCGCTCCGCCCATAGCAGATGGAGCCGGTCCCGGCGATGAGCACCGCCCCGGGCGGGCCGCCCAAGGCCCCGTAGAGGGCCGCCTCCTGGTCCCCGGCAAAGCGGACCGGGCCGGGATAGCCCGCCTCCGACAAAATCCGGCCCAGCCGCCGGGCCGTCTCCGGGTTGCTGATGCCCGCCGCGGCGATGCACAGGCTCCGGCACCCGGCCAGGCCCTCCGGCAGCGCGGCCATCTCCCCCAGCAGCGCGGCGGCGGAGGCCGCCGCCTGCCCCGGAGTCCCCCCGTTGGGGTTCAGGGGTCCGGCGGTAAAGTCCAGGGTCCGGCCGTCCGCCAAATAGCGCACCCGGCACAGGGTCTTGGTGCCTCCGCCGTCCCAGCCTGCCACATAATCCATGGAGAATATCCCCTTTTTGGTTGAAATCTTGTCCCATTCTGTATAGAATAGTCTCACTGGGCGGACTTGGCGATCCACTGCCCGCCGCTGGGAGTAAGGAGCGAAAACGATGACCAACGTGGAAGTGCGCATCCGGGGCTGCTACGACAGCCTCAGCGAGGCCGAGCGGAAGGCCGCAGACTATTTCCTGCAGAACTCCGACCAGATCTTCGGCCTGCCGGTGGCGCAGCTGGCCGTGAAGTCGGGGGTGAGCTCCACGGCCTGGATCAGGCTGTGCAAGTCCATCGGCTACTCCGGGCTGAAGGACATGCGCAACCACCTGTACGCCGAGCGGGGCGGGGAGGACCAGGGCGGCCCGCCCGCCGTCCACTTTGCCGACCTCCAGGAGGGCGGCTCCGTGGCCGACATCCTCCGCAACGTCTCCGCCGCCAGCATCCAGGCCATCCAGGACACCGCCCGCCTGCTGGACCAGGAGGCCCTCAGCGCGGCGGCGGACTGTATCCTGAGGGCCGATGCGGTGGGCATTTTCGGCATCGGGGCCTCCGCCCTGGTGGCCGAGGACCTCTACGACAAGCTCATGCGCATCCGCAAGCACGCCTGGTTCAGCCAGGACAGCCACATGCAGCTCAGTTACAGCACCACCCTCACCAGCCGGGACGCCGCCGTCTTTCTCTCCAACGGCGGCTCCACCCAGGAGGTCCTGCAGGCCATGGAGGCCGCCAGGGCGGGGGGCTGCCCCACCATCGGCATCACTCGCTACCGCAAGAGCCCCCTGGCGGCGGGGTGCGACATATGCCTGCACATCTCCTCCCCGGAGGTGTACGTCCGCAGCGGGGCCATGAGCAGTCGCATCGCCCAGCTCACGGCGGTGGACGTACTCTTCACCGTCATCGCCAGCCGGGCCTACCCCGACATCCAGGACTCCCTGGAAAAGAGCTATCAAATCTGCCTGACCCACCGGATGGGCACTTAACCGGCGGTATCCGCCGTTCCAAAGAAGGCGTCCAGCGCATATTCCAGCTCCTGGTCCCACAGCGTCCACGCGTGGGTCCCAGGCCGGGAGCGGAAGGTGTGCCGGATGCCTTTTTCCGTCAGGTGGCGGTGAAGGTCCAGGTTGTCGGGATAGAGGGGGTCCCCGGTGCCGCAGGCCATATGGATGTGGGGCAGGTCCCCGCCCGCGGCCCGGCCCGCCAGGGCGAAGAGGTCGCACTCCGGCCCCGGCTCTCCCCGGGGGCCGAACACGGCCCGCCACTCCGCCGGGGACAGGGGCGACGGCTCCGCATGGGCCAGCCCCGCCGGGCGGACGGCGGTTGAAAAGGCGGCGCAGCCCGCGTACCGCTCCGGGTACGTCAGGGCGCACTTGAGGGCCCCGTAGCCCCCCATGGACAGGCCAAAGACATAGTTGTCCTCCCGCCGGCCGGACAGGCCGAAGAGCCGCCGGCACTGGGCGGGCAGCTCCTCCGTCACAAAGGCGAAATAGTCCGGCCCCGCCGCCATATGGGCGTAAAAGCTGTTGCCCGCGTTGGGCACCACCAGGGCCACGTTGTAGAGCCGGGCGTACCGCTCGGCGGCGGTGAAGCGCAGCCAGCCGGTGCCGTCGTCCTGGACCCCGTGGAGGAGATAGACCACGGGCACCTCCCCCACCGGCCCCGCGTCGGGCAGGACCGCCGAGAAGGTGGAACATGTATTCAGGGTGGCGAACCACTGGTCCACACGCAAAAGAGCCATACCGCGCCTCCTACTTCAATCGTTCCAGGGGCAGGACCCCCACCGGCATCCGGGCCCCGGAGAGGACCCCCCACAGGGCGTCCAGGGACCCGGCGCTGTACTCCCACGCGCACAGGGCGGCGGCCGTCTCCGGCGTCCAGGCCAGGTCGTAGGGGTCCCGCAGGGCCGCCACAATGAGGGGAATGCCCGTCTCCGCCAAGGCCCCGGCCAGCTCCAGCTGGCCCCGGACCAGGTGGGCGTTGCAGGTGGCCAGCACCAGGCTGCTGTGGCCCGCCGCCGCCCGGACCAGGGCCGCGATGTCGTCCGGGCCGGGCTCCACTGGAATCACCAGGGCCTCCCCCCGCCCGGCCAACTGGGCCATCCGCTCCGGGAAGTTCAAATCCGCCGCCCGGTCGGAGACCCGGGAGGTACGGTACTCCCGGCAGCCCAAAAAGAGCGGGTCCTCCCCCAAGGGGGGCACCCGGCCGCCGGGGAGGCGGACGGCGGTGATGCTCTCCTCCAGCACCCGGCGCACCCAGGCGCGGCACTGGGGGCCGTCCGGCTCACCCGGCGCGGGCTCCAGGGCTGCAAGGCGTAGCCGGTAGTAGCTGATATTACTTTTCCTTCTTTGTTTATTAAATAACTTCTGG
>UQGJ01000129.1 GCA_900540545.1 uncultured Eubacteriales bacterium | reverse complement strand
GAAGCCCTGGTTTTCTTGACCTCCTCTTTCTCAAACGAGAAAGAGGACCCCCGCGTGGGAGCGCCGCCCCCCGGAGGGACTCCGCCTCCGGCGGGGCACGCCTTCCGGCGCATAAACTCCGCCGGCTTTTGACAAGGCTCTGGTCAACTTGCCCATAGCAATTTTTCTCTTCCCGTGCTATACTTTCCTTAGGAAAATCAAAAGGGAGGTATGATTTATGTCCCACACCGTCATCACCATCGGCCGCGAGTTCGGTTCCGGCGGACGCCTTGTGGCCCAGCGGGTCGCGGAAGCCCTCAACGTCCCCTTCTACGACAAGGCCGTCATCGACCTGGCCGCGAAAGAAACCGGCCTGTCCGAGGAATTCATCCGCCAGTCCGAGCAGAAAAAGACCAGCAGCTTCCTCTATAACCTTTATATGTCCACCCAGAACCTGCCCGTCAGCGACCAGGTGTTCATCGCCGAGAGCGAGGTCATCCGTAAGGTGGCCGCCCAGGGCCCCTGCGTCATCGTGGGCCGCTGCGCCGACTACGTCCTCCGCAACCAGGAGGGGGTCCTCAACGTCTTTATCCACGCCCCCCTGGACCAGCGGGTCTTCCGGGCCAAGGACGAGTACAAAATCGAGGCCCCCGACGTGAAATCCTACGTCCTCAAGCAGGACAAATCCCGCGCCGCCTACTATGAGCACTTCTCCGACGGCGTCTGGGGCAAGGCCCAGAATTACCACCTCTCCGTGTGCAGCTCCATCGGGCTGGACAACGTGGTCAAGCTGATTCTGACTCTGGCAGAGGAACGGGGGACCAAAGCGTGAGCGAATCCCTCCCCCGTGAAAACAAAATGGGCGTCATGCCCGTCAACCGCCTGCTCCTCTCCATGTCCGTGCCCATGGTCATTTCCATGCTGGTCCAGGCCCTTTACAATGTGGTGGACTCCGTCTTTGTCTCCTGGATCAGCGAGGACGCCCTGGCCGCCGTGGGCCTGGCCTTCCCCGCCCAGAACCTGATGATCTCCGTGGCCGTGGGCACCGGCGTGGGCATCAACGCCCTGCTGTCCAAGAGCCTGGGGGAGAAGAACTTCGACACCGCCAACCGCACTGCGGTCCAGGGCATCTTCCTGGCCCTCCTGAGCTGGCTGGTCTTCGCCGTCCTGGGCGTCCTCTTCTCCCGCACCTTCGTGGAGCTACAAACCAACGTGCCCGCCATCGCGGACTACGGCACCACCTACATGTCCATCGTCAGCATCGCCTCCGTGGGCATGATGTTCCAAATCTGCTTCGAGCGGCTCCTCCAGTCCACTGGCAAGACCATCTACACCATGCTCTCCCAGGGCCTGGGGGCGGTAGCCAACCTGATTCTGGACCCCCTGCTCATCTTCGGTATCGGCCCCTTCCCGGAGATGGGCATCGCCGGGGCCGCCCTTGCCACGGTACTGGGCCAGATGTTCGGCGCGGTCTTGGGTCTGTTCTGCAACCTGCGGCTCAACCCGGAAATCAAAATTTCCTTCCGGGGCTTCCGCCCCGAGGGCCTTATCATCAAAAAAATCTACGCCGTGGGGGTCCCCTCCATCATCATGTCCTCCATCGGCTCGGTGATGACCTTCGGCATGAACAAGATTCTGGGGGCTTTCAACTCCACCGCCGTGGCCGTGTTCACGTCTTACTTCAAGCTGGAGAGCTTCATCTTTATGCCCGTGTTCGGCCTGAACAACGGCATCGTCCCCATCATCGCCTACAATTACGGAGCCAGGAAGCCCGACCGCATCAAAAAGGCCGTTGACCTGGGCATTCTGTACGGCCTGGGCATCATGGCCGTGGGCGTGGCCCTGTTCTGGCTCGTCCCGGACAAGCTCCTGGGCTTCTTCAACGCCTCCGACTATATGCTGGAGATCGGCGTCCCCGCCCTGCGGCTCATCAGCCTGAGCTTCCTCCCCGCCGCCGTGGGCATCGTCACCTCCTCGGTCTGTCAGGCCCTGGGCCACGGGATTTTGAGTCTCACCGTCTCCGTCCTGCGGCAGCTGGTGCTCATCCTGCCCGTGGCGTGGCTCCTGGGCCATTTCGTGAACCTCACCGCCGTGTGGCTGGCCTTCCCCTTCGCGGAGATTTTCTCCTTTACCCTGAGTATGTTTTTCCTGCGGTTCATCTTCCAAAAGGTCGTCAACCCCCTGCGGGAGGCATAAAAACGGAAGCCCCCACTGGTATCAGCCGATACCAGCGGGGGCTTTTTTACAGCTTGCCGCCATCTGTATGATTTCCGTCTCCTTCACCGTCGAAGCGTCATAAGCCAGCAGTAGAATCGTACCGCTATCAGGCTGCCACCACAGGTAGGTCTGCCCGTCCTTTTCATAGAAGTTCCCCGTTACCTCCCCCACTTGGCACTCCCGCTGCGTTTCCGCCGTGGCAGTGTCAAAAATACCGTAAATCAGCGTATGTCCCCCGGCCTCTCCCTTCCTGGGCGGGATGTATTGGTCCTCATACAGCATAATGCGGTTTCCCTCCGCATCCTGGTAGGCGTGCGTCTCAACCCACTCCAGCCCGGTTTCCTCCTCGGTCCACCCCAGCACGTCCTCCGCCACCTGTTTGACCTGCTCGACGCCCATGTGGTACGGCTCCGCCGAGCTGTGGCTGCCCTTGTAGAACCCAACGGTCCCACAAACCGCCAGAATAAGCAGGACCGCAAACGCCTTTTCCATCTTTGTCATTGTTTTACCTCATTATATACTTGCTATTATAGAGCATATTATAGCTATTATACAGCATTCAAATTTTCTCTGCAAGAGGGTAGACTAATTGCAGAGGTGAGAATATGGGGGACAACGACAGCCGTTACATTCAAATCGGTCTAAAAGTTGCTTATTACCGCAAACTGAGGAAATTGACTCAGGAGCAACTTGCGGAACAGGCAAACATTTCTTCCAGCTATCTCTCGCATATCGAATCGCCCACTTATGCCCAGCCTATCTCTCTGAAGATGCTCTTCCAGTTTGCGGATATTTTCCGTATCCCACCTAAGCGTCTCTTGGATTTTGACGAGGACGAATAAAACTCCCTGGTATCCAAAGATACCAGGGAGTTTTGATTTCCTCCGCCCACGGGGCGGGAACGAGGGTTTGGAGCGTCCCCCTCCGGGGGCAGGGTTCTTTTGTTGAAAAGAACCCTGGG
>UQGJ01000128.1 GCA_900540545.1 uncultured Eubacteriales bacterium | reverse complement strand
CCCTGGTCGTTTCTTCCCAGGGTTCTTTTCGAGAAAAGAATCCTGGCCCCCGCGGAGCGGGCCGCTTCACAAAAAAGGACCGCGTACAGCGATGTACGCGGTCCTTCGTCCTTATTACGTCAGCATAGCCCGTAGCCGGCGGGGACGGAATCGTCCAGGATGATGAGGTGGAGCTTTTCGCTGCCGTCCGGCTCCTCTTTCACGGCGGAGATGAGCATGCCGTTGCTCATGATGCCCATCATCTTCCGGGGCTTCAGGTTGGTGCAGGCTACCACGGTCTTGCCCACCAGCTGTTCCGGCTCGTAATACTCGTGGATGCCGGACAGAATCTGCCGGGGGAACTCCTCGCCGCAGTCCAGGGTGAAGCGCAGCAGCTTGGAGGACTTGGGCACGGCCTCACAGGCCAAAATCTTGGCGGTGACGAACTTGACCTTGGCGAAGTCGTCGATGGTGATGAACTCCGGCTCGGCGGGGGTCTCCGGCTTGGCCTCGGCCACGGGGGCCGCGGCGGGCTTCTTCTCCAGTTCTTCCAAGGCTTTCAGCTCCTTTTCCATGTCGATGCGGGGGAAGAGGTTGTCGCCACGGGTGACGGCGGCGTCGGCCGGCAGGCCGCCCCAGGTCCCGGCGCTCTCCCAGGTCCGCAGGTCCGCCCCGCAGCCCAACTGCTCAAAAATCTTGTCACAGGTCTGGGGGATGAAGGGGGACAGCAGGACGGCGCAGATGCGCACGCTCTCCTGAAGATTATACATGACCCGGGCCAGGCGGGCCTTCTGGCCCTCGTCCTTGCCCAGGACCCAGGGCTTGGTCTCGTCGATATACTTGTTGGCCCGGCCGATGACCTCGAACACGTCCACCAGGGCGTCCTGGAAGGCGTATTTCTCCATGTGGGCCTCATATTTGTCCCGCAGGGCGGAAGCCAGGGCGATGAGCTCGGCATCCTCGGGGCCCTCAGCCTGTTCGGCGGGCAGCTTGCCGCCGAAGTACTTGCCCGTCATGGTCAGGGTCCGGGAGACCAGGTTGCCCAGGTCGTTGGCCAAATCCACGTTGATGCGCTGGATGAGGGCCTCGTTGGAGAAGTTGCCGTCGGAGCCGAAGGGGAACTCCCGCAGCAGGAAGTAGCGCAGGGCGTCCACGCCGTAGCGGTCGGCCAGGATCATGGGGTCCACCACGTTGCCCTTGGACTTGCTCATCTTGCCGCCGTCCAGCAGGAGCCAGCCGTGGCCGTACACCTTTTTGGGCAGGGGCAGGTCCAGGGCCATGAGGATGGCGGGCCAGATGATGGAGTGGAAGCGGACGATCTCCTTGCCCACGAAGTGGACGTCGGCGGGCCAGAACTTGTCAAAGTCGTGGTACTGGTCGTTTTCATAGCCCAGGGCGTTGATATAGTTACTCAGGGCGTCGATCCACACGTAGACCACGTGGCCGGGGTCGAAGTCCACGGGCACGCCCCAGGTGAAGCTGGTCCGGGAGACGCACAGGTCCTCCAGGCCGGGCTTGATGAAGTTGTTGACCATCTCGTGGACCCGGCTCCGGGGCTCCAGGAAGTCGGTGTCCTCCAGCAGGTGCTGGATGCGGTCGGCGTACTTACTCAGGCGGAAGAAGTAGGCCTCCTCCTCGGCGTCCACCACGTCCCGGCCGCAGTCGGGGCACTTGCCGTCCACCAGTTGGGTCTCGGTCCAGAAGGACTCGCAGGGCTTGCAGTATTTGCCCACGTACTTGCCCTTGTAGATGTCGCCCTGGTCGTAGAGCTGCTTGAAAATCTTCTGGACCGAGTGCTCGTGGTAATCGTCGGTGGTGCGGATGAAGCGGTCGTTGCTGATGTTCATCAGCTTCCACAGGTCCAGGATGCCGCCGGGGGCGGTGACGATGTTGTCCACAAACTGCTTGGGGGTGACGCCGGCTTCCTTGGCCTTGTCCTCGATTTTCTGGCCGTGCTCGTCGGTGCCGGTGAGGAACATCACGTCGTAGCCCTGGAGCCGCTTGTAGCGGGCCATGGCGTCGGTGGCCACGGTGCAGTAGGTGTGGCCGATGTGGAGCTTGTCCGAGGGGTAGTAGATGGGGGTGGTGATATAAAAGGTGTTTTTATCCTTCATCGGGGGTTCCCTCCCTGTTTATAGTCTCGTCGGGTGCGCCGCTGTCCCGCCGGGGCATTCGCGGGCCCAGGGGCTGGCGGCAGTTGAAGAGCAGAGCCACGGTGGAGGCCAGGGCGTAGAGCAGGAAAGCCGCGTACAGCAGCAGGGCGGACAGCGCGTGGGCGTCGGCCAGGGTCACCAGGGCGAAGTAGACGCACAGCAGGGAGAAGTAGGAGGCCCGAAAGACCTTGGCCCGCTCAAAGGCGAAGCCCGCCATGAAGTAGGTCCCCAGCACGGCGGCCATGATGGCGAACAGCTCCCACACGTAGTCCAGCACCACCGGGTCCCCGCTGCGGGACTGGTAGGCCACGATGAGCCACAGGCAGCAGGCGTAGGAGGGGACGAGCAGGGCGGAGGAGTATTTGCCGTGGCCCTCGCCCCGGTAGTTGTTTTTGCCCAGGTTGAACAGGCACCAGCCCGAGGCCACGGACAGCCCGCCCAGCAGCACCCGGGGCAGGACGGTCAGGTAGGGGCTGCCGGTGACCACGGCGTGGAAGGCGTCGGGGACGCCCATCAGGGTCAGGACCCCGCCCGCCACCGACAGCAGGGCGGCGCACACCATGACCGTCACATAGACCGTGTTGCCCTTGGCGGCGAAGGCCTGGTCGTAGCCGCCGGGGAAGTCGGGGGATTTGCCCCGGCACAGCAGGGCCAGGACCAGGGCCGTCAGGATGGACAGGCCCACCAGGGCGTAGGTGGCGGGCATACCGGCGATGGCCAGGCCGGTCTCCGGCTCGAAGGCGGTGGTTAGCTCCCAGCGCCGCAGGCCGAAGCCAACGCCGCCGCAGGCCACGGTCAGGGCCGGCAGGATGATTTCCTTGCGCATGCAGTCAAGTCCTCTCTTGGAAAGCGGTTTTTTATCGCTTGCCTATGGCAAGCGATAAAAGTGGCACGCGGCCGTCTCGGCCGCTGCCTGAAATCCAAGGCATTGCCCACGGAGTGGGCATATGCCGTAAAAAATAACGTAGGTTATTTTTTATTATAGCATAAAATGGGGAGGGTGTCAGCAGGAAGGTCACTGTGGGGGGTGTCCGCCCACGGGGCGGGGACGGGGGGTGGAGCGTCCCCCTCCGGGGGGGGGGCGGCGCTCCCGCGCGGGGGTCCTCTTTCTCGTTTGAGAAAGAGGACGGA
>UQGJ01000127.1 GCA_900540545.1 uncultured Eubacteriales bacterium | reverse complement strand
TTCCGTCCCCTTTCTCAAACGAGAAAGGGGACCCCCGCGCGGGAGCGCCGCCCCCGGAGGGACTACGCCCTTACGGCTCCACGATGACCGAAATCCCGTTGGGAATGACCACCAAATGGGCATCGGGGCCCTTTTCGGCGTAGGCGCGGTCCAGGGCGGCGTCCAAATCGGGGGCGTATTCCAGCTTCATTTCCTCCAGAGTCTCCTTCATGGCCGGGTCGGAGACGAAGATAATGCGGTGCTTGCACATCATCCGGGACAAAATCTGGAACTCCCACTGGTCGGGCTTGGTCTGGTCCATGGGGACCTGCAAAATCTCCTCCTGGAGGGCCTGAGGGGAGGCGCAGTCCCGGAGGGCGCGGTAGAAGCCCTCGCCGCCGGTGCCGTCGTTGCAGCGGGAGGCGATGATGAGCACCGCGCCCGGCTTGGCGGCGGCCTCGGCGGCCGTCAGCCCCTTGACGGACTGGTACACGTTCTGGTCCAGCGGCGCGCCACCGTTGGAGGTGATCACGATGTCGCCCTTGGTCCGGGGCTTCACCCGGCAATAACCCTTCAGGAACGCGCAGCCCGTCTCGTGGGCCTGGATGGGGTCGCCGGCGAAGGCGGCGGCCACGTGCTTTTCCTCGTCGATGACCACGTTTACGATGTACTGGAGCTTTGCCATCTTCGCGGCGTGGACCATGTCGGTGTGGAGGGGGTTGCCCTCCAGGATGCCCGTGCGGGCGCAGGGGGAGTCGATGAACTTGGAGCAGTGGTTGCCCAGCACCGTCACCTTGCTGCACACGCCGGGGAGGACGCTCTTGCGGCCCCCGGAGAAGCCGGCGAAGAAGTGGGGCTCGATGAAGCCCTCGGCGATGAGCAGGTCGGTCTCCGCGGCCACCCGGTCGATGACCAGCCGGGCGCCGGAGGGGAGGACGCCGATGTCCACGTTGGCGGCGTCGTCCTGGCTGTCGTGGCAGACGAACTTCTCCTTATCGGCAATCTCCGCCCCCACCTTGTTCACCAGCTCCTCGTGGGTGGTGGGGCGGTGGAAGCCGGTGGCGATGAGGAGGGTGACGTCGATGTCCGGGTTGCCCCGGCGCAGCTCAGAGAGCATAAAAGGGAGGATGTGCTTGCTGGGGACGGGGCGGGTGTGGTCGCTGACAATGATGGTGCAGGTCTTTTTGCCCTGGGCCAGTTCCGCCAGGGACGGGGAGCCGATGGGGTTTGCCATGGCCTGGGCCACGATGTCGTCCTCGCTGCCCTGGGCCTTCAGGGTGCCGATGGCGGACTCCAGGATCTCGGCCCCGGTCAGGTCCCGGCGGAGCTCCAGGCCGGTGGCGCCATAGGGAATACGCATATTCATCCCTCCATATGTGGTCGCGTGGAACAAAATCAAAATTGGTCCTACCTATTTATGCTTAACAGTTTACCACACTGGGGGACAAATGCAAGGGTTTTAGGGGCGATTCGTTGCGATTCTCTGTTCCGCACAATTTGTAGGACCAATTTTCGGCGAATTGCAAGAAAATGGAGACGGACAGAAAAAGAGACTGGACATTGTGCCCAGAGGGGACTAAAATGACCCTGTTAATTGGTGGAACCAATGTGAAACTCCGGGTATATGGGGCTGGAAACGGTGGATTGCGCCCTGATTGGTCCTACCAATGCGGCTGACAATGGAAAAAGGGAGTGACACGCTGTGGGAGAGATCGTACTGCATGGAATTTTGGCCCTCTTGCCCATCCTCTGGCTCATCGTGGCGTTGACGGGCCTGAAGATGGCGGGACACAAGGCATGCCTGGGCGCGCTGGCGGTGGCCGTGGTGCTGGCCCTGGCGTTCTGGAAGATGCCGGCGCTGGACTGCGCCACCTCGGCCCTGGAGGGCTTCGCCACGGCACTGTGGCCCATCATCCTGGTCATCATCGCGGCCATCTTCACCTATAACCTGTCCCTGAAAACCGGGGCCATGGACGTCATCAAGCAGATGCTCACCGGCGTGTCGGCGGATAAGCGGGTGCTTATCCTGCTCATCGGCTGGTGCTTCGGCGGCTTTTTGGAGGGCATGGCGGGCTTCGGCACGGCCATTGCCATCCCCGCTTCCATGCTGGCCGGGATGGGGATGAACCCCCTGACGGCCTGTCTGGTCTGCATGCTGGCCAACGCCTTCCCCACGGCCTTCGGCTCCGTGGGCATCCCCACCGTGACCCTCGCCACGGTCACCGGCCTGGACGCCCTGCCCCTGTCCTTCACCACCGTGGTGCAGATGGTGCCCTTTATGGTCCTGGTGCCCTTCCTTATGGTCATCGTGGGGGGCGGCGGATTCAAGGCCCTCAAGGGCATGGTGGGCATTACCCTGGTCTCCGGCGTCACCTTTGTGGTGCCCGAGCTGGTGGTGTCCAAATTCCTGGGCCCCGAGCTCACCGTCATTGTGGGCTGCGTGGTCAGCCTGGTGTGCACCTTCCTTATGGCGAAGCTGCGCTCGGGCAAGCCGGTGCCCGCCGAGTACGACATGCGGGCGGGCCTGCCGGAGCAGATGGAGCTGACGGCCTCCAAGGCCGTGATCTCCTGGCTGCCCTTCCTGCTGATTTTCGTGCTGCTGCTGGTCACCTCCAAGCTGGTGCCCCCCATCAACAACGTGCTGGCCGCCGTCAAGACCAGCGTGAAAATCAGCACCAGCGCGGCGGCGGGCCTGACCTCCTTCAGCTGGGTCAACACCCCCGGCGTGATGATTTTCCTGGCCGCCATCATCGGCGGCATCGCCCAGAAGGCCAGCGGGAAGCTCATGTGGGAGACCCTGGTGGCCACGGTGAAGCAGATGAGCAAGACCATCATCACCATCATGTCCGTGCTGGCGGTGGCGAAAATCATGACCTACTCCGGCATGATCGCCGACATGGCCGCCTTCTTCGTGGGCATCACCGGGGCCTTCTATCCCTTCGTGGCCCCCATCATCGCCACTCTGGGCGCCTTCGTCACCGGCAGCGGCACCAGCACCGAGGTGCTGCTGGGGGCCTTGCAGACCTCGGCGGCGGAGCAGATCGGCGCGTCGCCCTACTGGCTGGCCGCGGCCAACTCCGTGGGCGCGGGCATCGGGAAGATCTTGTCCCCCCAGTGTATCGCCACGGCGGCCGCCGCCGTGGGGCTGACCGGGCAGGACAGCAAGCTGCTGGGGGGCATCATCAAGTGGGCGCTGCTGCTGCTGGTCATCGCCTGTCTGGTCATTGGGTTGCTGGGCGGGGTGCTGACGCCGGTATTGGGGATTTAGTGCCTCCGGCGGGTTCCCTCTCTGGTTTCAGAAAGGGAACCGAAAGAAAACCAGGGGGCCGACACGGGGGATTTC
>UQGJ01000126.1 GCA_900540545.1 uncultured Eubacteriales bacterium | reverse complement strand
GAAGTGAATTCGCCCTGCGGCAAGGTTTTGTCCTTCCGGCCAAAACGCTTGTACGCGCCTGACGGCGCGGCTCGCTGGCGCTCGCGCGTAGTCGGCACCACCGGTCGCGCTGTCTCTGTGTTACTATTTCACAAAATAAGCAATCCCCGCGCATCCAGGCCCTGCGTGGGTGCCGACTACGCTGCCGATGTCGCTCTCCCGCACGTCCATCCCGGCGATGCGCTCCATAAAGTACCCCTCGCACTCGGCCATGGCCGCCGGCGCGTCGGAGTGCCCGAAGGCCACGGGGAGGTCCAGGTCCATCGGCTCCTCGGCCACCTTCTTTTCCATCCACTGGTAGGCGCCCTTCCGGCCCCGGCTCTTCCCGGCGGCCTCCACCACCCCGTCCCGGATGTTCAGGATGGGGGTAATGCCCAGCATCCCGCC
Organism: uncultured Eubacteriales bacterium; assembly: GCA_900540545.1. Taxonomy (GTDB): domain Bacteria; phylum Bacillota; class Clostridia; order Oscillospirales; family Oscillospiraceae; genus Intestinimonas. The sequence goes on along the minus strand of UQGJ01000126.1, from coordinate 2,944 downwards.
CACCATGGCGGTAGCGGCGGAGATGCGCCCGCCCATTTTCAGGTATTTAAGGGTCTCCACCACCGCATAAAACCGCAGCCGCTTGGACAGCTTCTCCACCCGGTCGGCAATCTCTTTCCCGCCCAGGCCCGCGTCCCGCAGCTTGGCCGCCTGCTCCACCAGTAGGCCCAGGGCGAAGGTGACGGTGCCGGAGTCCACCACGTGGACCTTGTCCTCATCCACCATGTCGGCGGCGATGGCCGCCGACTGGTAGGTGCCGGACAGGAGGGAGGAGATGAAGATGCCCACCACCTCGTCGCCGTTGTCCACGTGGCCCCGGAACCGCAGGGCGAATTCGTCGGGGTTCACCTGGGAGGTCTTGGGCAGCTCCTCCGCCGCCCGGAGCTTGTTGTAGAACGCCTCGTTGGTCAGGTCCACCCCGTCCCGGTAGGTCTCCTCGCCGAAATGGACGGAGAGGGGGGCCACCTCCACGCCCAGCTCTTTCTGGCGGGCGGGGGAGAGGTCGCAGGTACTGTCGGTGATGATACGGATCATGGTTTGATCTCCTTCTGCTCATATTTCTTTCGGAAAAAGGCGGTGAGGCTCCCCAGGGCCTGAATCAGGGCCTGGGCCTCGCCGTCGGACAGGCTGGCCAGCACCTCGTCCACCATCTCCCGGTGGAACTGGGCGTGGACGGCGTCGGCCTGGCGGGCCTTCTCCGTGGGGTAAATGCGCACGGCCCGGCGGTCCTGCTCGTCCCGCCGCCGCTCCAGATAGCCCTTTTTCTCCAGCAGGGACACCGCCGTGGTCAGGGTCCCCGCCGTCACCCGCTGGGCGGCGGCGATAGCCGTGGCCCGGTTGTCCCGGTCAGAGTCCACGGCACGGCACACCTCCTCGATGAGGTGCAGCTCCCGCAGGGACAGGTCCTTGAACTGCCCGGTGAGGCAGTCCTCTTCGGTTTTCAAAATCTCGTCAAAGACCTCCACCAGAAACCGATTGCAGGTCTCTCGGCTGCCGTCCATGCTGGTACCCCCTTCCAAAAAGGTTTGAGTTTCAAAGCAAAGGAATCATACCTGAGATTACTTTGATTGTCAAGACAAATTTGTTCCAACAAAAAACCGCCTGTCAAAAGACAGACGGTTTGCTTGCAGAAGCGAATCAGGCCAGCTTGCTGAGCTTGATGGTCATGGCGCTCTTCTTGTTGGCCGCGTTGTTCTTGTGCAGCAGCCCCTTGGCGGCGGCCTTGTCGATGGCCTTGACAGTGGCCTTATAGACGCTATCGGCCTCGCTGCGGTTGCCACCGGCCACCACGGCGTCAAACTTCTTGATCTGGGTCTTGAGCGCAGACTTGGCCGCCTTGTTCCGCAGGGCCTTGGCCTCGTTGACCAGAACGCGCTTCTTGGCAGACTTGATATTGGGCAAACCAAACACCTCCTCCGATATACTACCTATCACAAATTTCGGGTCTATGCCCGTGCAGGTATCTATTTTACCAGCCCCCGCCCGGAATTGCAACTATTTTTTTCACTTTTTTCTCACAATTTTGAATACGGCTCCAGGATACGCAAAAAATAGGGTAGATAATCCAATCAAACACTATATTTAGTGGGTAAGGGGATGTAACATCACATGCTGCAACGCCGGACGGACCTGGCCCTGGAGGCCAGAGAGCTGTGGATGGAGGCCGCCGAGGAGCAGACCAAGCTGGAGGGGGTCAAGTCCACGGAGGGGGAGCGGGAGGGCTATCCCGTCACCACCGTGGAGATTTTGGACGAGCAGGGGACCCAGGCCCTGGGCAAGCCGGTGGGCCGCTACGTGACGGTGGAGCTGTCCGGGCTGGCCCAGCGGGAGGAAAACGCCTTCCCACGGGCGGCCCGTGCCCTGGCGGCGGAGCTGGCGGAGCTGCTCCGCCTGCCGGAGGGGGCGCCCGCCCTGGTGGTGGGCCTGGGCAACCGGGCCATCACCCCCGACGCGGTGGGGCCGGGGGCCGCCGACCACACCATGGTGACCCGCCATCTGGTGGCGCAGCTTCCCGAGCACTTCGGCTCCTTCCGCCCGGTGTCCGCCCTGGCGGCGGGGGTCCTGGGCACCACCGGCGTGGAGAGCGGGGAGCTGGTGAAGGCCCTGTGCGACAAGATACACCCCGCCTGCGTCATCGCCGTAGACGCCCTGGCATCCCGGAGCATGAAGCGGGTGTGCACCACCGTCCAGCTGGCCGACACGGGCATCGTCCCCGGCTCCGGGGTGGGCAACCACCGCCACGCCCTGAACCGGGAGACCCTGGGGGTGCCCGTCATCGCCGTGGGCGTCCCCACGGTGGTGGACGCCGCCACCATCACCGCCGACATCCTCCAGGAGGCGGGGGCGGGGGACCTGGACCCGGCGGCCCTGGGCGGCGTGGGGAGCGACCTCATGGTGACCCCCCGGGACATCGACCAGCGGGTGGCCGATATGGCCAAGGTCATCGGCTACGGCATCAACCTGGCCCTGCAATCCGGGCTGACAGTGGAGGATGTGGAGATGTTCCTCAGCTAAGGGCGGAGTCCCTCCGGGGGCGCCCCTTTCCACGTGGAAAGGGGCGGGAAAGACGCCAGGGCTTCGGCCCTGGACCCTGGGGCGGCGCCGACATAGCATGGCAGTCGAAACCGGCTAGAGGTGACAAGTCTGCCCCCAAGCTCCTGCCCCGGCCGTTACGGCCTATCACGCACTCGTTCACCCCCATGCGCTGGCGCGGCGCGCCTTGCATGGCAACTCCCGGCAAAGCTGGCCTGTTATCGGTGGGGCGCGACGACCCGGCGCGCCAATGCACCAGCCACCATGTAGGGGCGGCCTGCGGCCGCCCATGCATACTACCAACGGGCGTAAAGCCGATTCAAAAACGCTTCGACCAATGGCGGCTTGTTTGCACCAAGTAAAACGCAACTACTATCAGGTTTTGCCGGGTCATATGCCGAGGGGCGGCAGC
>UQGJ01000125.1 GCA_900540545.1 uncultured Eubacteriales bacterium | reverse complement strand
CGCTGGGGTATGGACGGGGGACGGGGGCAGGCCGCCGGGGTCGGCGGCCCCTACGGCACATGCCGAAGGTCTCTTGTAGCACGGGCCGCCCACTGGGCGGCCCGTGCCGACTCCCAACGGGCAAAAGGCTGATTCCAAAACGCAACGACTTGTGGCGGCCCGTTTGCACCAATCAAAACGCAACTACCCCCAAGTCTTGCCCGATCATATGCCGAGGGGCGGCAGCCGGAGTTGTTCAAGCGCCAGACCAATACGAGCTGCAACGGCTTTCTGGGTTTGCCAGCCAACATAAACCGTACCGCAGCCCGGACGTACCCTGGGGTCCAGGGGGACAGCGATAGGGGGATGAAATCCCCCGTGCTGTCTCCCTGGTTTTCTTTAGTTCCTTTCTCAAATGAGAAAGGAACGCCCCCGGCAGGGGAGGCCCCTGGCAAAACGCCAACCGCGCCGCACCTTGAAGGACAAGGATTCCTTCGGGTGCGACGCGATTTTTCATCCCTGATTTCGTCAAAATGCCCGTCCAAAATGGCCCTACCAATCTGCCTTTGTGAAAACTGACGTGCGCAACTAAAAATAGCTTCAAACGAAAGTAAAGATAGCTTCGAGATTTAGTAAACCTGCCAATTGAAACGTTTCCACATCCCGTGCTATACTCACAGCAGATAAGGAGGTGACCTATCATGGTCATGGAAACCAAGTTCGACTCCATCGCCGACATTGCGAATCTGCAGCGTATGGCCAGCACGGTTGACGAGCAGGTGCTCATCGCTTCTCAGGACGACAGCATCCGCGTGGACGCCCGCTCCTTCCTGGGGCTGTTCACCCTGGACTTCTCCCAGCCTGTGAAGGTGATCACGGATTCCGTCTACGTGCTTCGCCGCCTGGAGACCGCCAGCAGAGCGAGAGCCCGCGTCTGAGGGACACGCTCAAACTCTGATTGAAATCGCCCGCGGGCGTCAATGATAAACGAAGGAAAGGAAGGTGTCCCGATGATTATTGAGACCCGGTTCAACTCCGTGGAGGAGCTTCAGGCGCTCCAGCGTCTGGCCTGCGACGTGGACGAGGATGTGTTCATCCACTCCCCGGACGGCAGTGTGCGCGTGGACGCCAAGTCCTTCATCGGCCTGTTCACGCTGGACTTTTCCCAGCCGGTGCATATCGTCACCGAGTCCGAGTACGTCATCAAGAAGCTGGGCAAGTAAACACGAGAGGCGCGCCGCTGCCACGGCGCGCCTCTCATTTTTTGTTTCAGATTATTGGTTGACGGCGGTCCAAATCAATTGGACCACTTCCTCGACGCTTTGGGATGGGGTCAGCAGGCGCTCCGGGAGAAAGCCAATCAAATCGTGTTCATTCCACCAGCTTCGGAGTTCCTGTTCACCGAAGTCGTTCCGGTTGGGCTTGGTTTGATGGCGAAGCAAGGTCTCTTCAAAGGGGAGGTCGTAGTAGTAGGCGAAAATCTCTGTGGAGAATTCGGCTTGCGCGGCCTCAAACAGCGGTCTGTACCATACGGCATTCAAAATGCCCTCCAGAATGGTCACGGCACAGTGCTGCCTACCGTAGCGCAGAAGTTCCAACAGAAGGGGGAGCGCCGGATTTTCGGCTCCATCCCGCACCATCAGCAGTTCACGCCGGACCGCGTCCTGGGAGATGAGCAGGGTGTTGGGACCGAATTTTTGCTGCAAGGCCTTGGCCACGGTGGATTTTCCGCTGCCTGAGTTGCCGCGGAGGATAATGAGCTTGGACACCGCTGTTCCCTCCTTTTCCCCTAATCCCCGTCCGGCAGCGGCCGGCGGCGGTCCTGGACCGGGCCCCACTCGGGCAGGGGGAGGCGCTGCATGGCGGAAAAGACCTTCTGCCGCAGGTCGGGGTAGTCCTTGCTCAGGGTGTGAATCAGCTCCTTGACCTCCTGGCGCTTGGTGTTGCCGTCGGCGGGGCAGGGGTTGAAAACCACCGGGAAGCCCTCCCTCTGGGCCGTCTTGCGGACCATCCACTCCGAGCAGTAGAGCAGGGGCCTGATTTGGGTGATGTCGGTGCGGTCCAGGTAGGTCACGGGCTGGAAGCAGGACAGGCGGCCCTCGTAAAAGAGGGAGAGGAAGAAGGTCTCCACCGCGTCGTCGAAGTGGTGACCCAGGGCGATTTTATGGATGCCCCGCTCCGCCATGGCGTTGTGGAGGGCGCCCCGGCGCATCTTGGCGCACATGGAGCAGGGATTCTTCTCCTTGCGCAGGTCGAAGATGATGTGGTGTATCTCCGAGTGGAGCAGGGTGTAGGGGACCTTCAGGTCTTCGCAGAGCCGGGCCACCTGGGAGAAGTCCATGCCCGCGCCGCCGTCCACGTGGCCCATGTCCAGGGTGAAGGCCTCTACGGTGAAGGGGACGGGGTAAAAGGCGGACAGCTTGGCCAAGGCCACCAGCAGGGTCAGGGAGTCCTTCCCGCCGGAGACGCCCACAGCGATGCGGTCGTGGGGCTGGATCATGTCGTAGTCCTCCACACAGCGGCGGACGTAGCTTAAAATCTGTTCCATGGGGCACCTCAAATTTCAAAAATGGAAGTCAGGATTCGGGAGTATAGACGAGAAAACAAGAGAAAAACGAAGCAATCAAATTCTAAATTAAAAAAATCAGAAAAACACCTTGACACATTGCGGCCTCTGCATTATAATACAACACGCTCCACTTCACAAGAGTGGGGCGCTCATTGTGTTTGGACCAAATTTATCATAGAAGTACAAAATTGGAGGTTAGACCATGTCCACTTTTATGGCCAACAAGGACAACATCGTCCGCAAGTGGTACATTCTGGACGCGGCTGGCAAGCCCCTGGGCAAGACCGCCGCTACCGCCGCCGTGCTGCTGCGCGGCAAGCACAAGCCCGAGTACACCCCCCACGCCGACTGCGGTGATTTCGTCATCGTCATCAACGCCGAGAAGGCCGTCCTCACCGGCAAGAAGCTGGAGCAGAAGTTCTACCGCACCCACTCCGGCTATCCCGGCGGCCTGCACGAGACCAAGTACCGCCTGCTGATGCAGGACAAGCCCGAGCTGGCCATGAAGCTGGCCGTCCGCGGCATGATGCCCCGCAACATCATCACCAAGGACTCCCTCTCCCGGCTGAAGATCTACCGCGGCGAAGAGCACAACCACGCTGCGCAGAAGCCGGAAGCCTGGACCCAGGAATAAGGAGGAATTTCGAACATGTATAAGAGCAAGAAGCCTTACCACTATGGTACCGGCCGCCGGAAGTCCTCCGTGGCCCGCGTCCATCTCTTCCCCAACGGCACCGGCGCCATCACCATCAACGGCCGCGACATCGACGACTACTTCGGTCTGGAGACCCTGAAGCTCATCGTCCGTCAGCCCCTGGCCACCACCGACACCATGGGCAAGGTGGACATCGAGGCCACCGTCCAGGGCGGCGGCGTCACCGGCCAGGCCGGCGCCATCCGCCACGGTGTGGCCCGTGCCCTGCTGCAGATGAACGCTGAGTTCCGTCCCGCGCTGAAGAGCGCCGGCTTCCTGACCCGCGACCCTCGTATGAAGGAGCGCAAGAAGTACGGCCTGAAGGCCGCCCGTCGCGCCCCCCAGTTCAGCAAGCGCTAAACGTGCAAGCGAAAGAGCGTTGGAAACATTGTGTTTCCAACGCTCTTTTTCTTTGAGTGTCGCAAGTTTGCCGCAACGGAGGATGGGGGCATCCGCCCACGGGGCGGAGACGGGGGATTGGAGCGCCCCCCTCCGGGGGCAGGGTTCTTTGCTTGCAAAGAACCCTGGGAAGAAACAACCA
>UQGJ01000124.1 GCA_900540545.1 uncultured Eubacteriales bacterium | reverse complement strand
TCCCTTTCTGAAACCAGAAAGGGAACCCCCCGGAGGGACTCCGCCCCCGGCAGGGGACTGCCGTCTTACTGCCCGAACTCCCTCGCCACGTCCTTAAGCATCTCCCGAATGGGCAGCTCGTAGGGGCAGCGCTCCTCGCATTTGCCGCACTCGATGCACTCCCCGGCGTGGTGGGCCATGCCGGCGTAGCGACCCTTGGCCCACTCGCCCAGGTCGTATTTACGCAGGTAGTTCACCATGAGGAAGTTGGAGGGGATGTCGATGCCCACGGTGCAGGGGGCGCAGTAGCCGCACCGGCGGCAGAAGTGGGTGCCCAAGTCCTTGCGGATAGCCTCGCACTGGGCCTGCTCCTCCGCCGTCAGGGGGGAGAAGGCCACAGCGGCGTTGCGCTCCACCTCCTCCACGCTGCCCATGCCGGGGATGGAGAGGTCGATGACCCCGGAGGCGTCGATATACCGCAGGGCCAGATTCCAGTCGTCCAGGTTGCCCCCCGCCATGGGCTTCATGGCGATGGTGCCGATGCCCTTGGCCCGGGCGGCCTTCAGCAGGTCGTGGCCGTGGGTCTCCACGATGTTGTAGGGGAACATGAGGGTCTCCAGCTTGTCGGCGTACTCCTCAATCATCTTTTTCAGGGCATCCAGGCTGTGGGCGGTGGCGCCGATGTGGCCGATCTTCCCCGCCGCCTTGGCCTCGACCAGGGCGCGGTAGGCGCCGTCGGGGCCGAAGACCTGCTCGAAGTCCTTCAGGGGCAGGTTGTGGAACTGGTAGACGTCGATATGGTCGGTCTGGAGATTGCGCAGGCTGGTCTCCACGTCGGCCTTCATGCCCTCGTAGTCCCGGGCCATGGATTTGGTGGCCAGGATGAACTTCTCCCGGCGGCCCTTCAGGGCCGCGCCCAGGTACTCCTCGGAGACGGTGTAGCCCCGGGCGGTGTCGATATAGTTCATGCCGTGGCGCTCCAGGGCGTCCACCACGGCCATGGTGTTGGCCGCGTCGGAGCGCTGGATGGGGATGCCGCCGAAGGAGATTGCCGCGCACTTGAGTCCAGTTTTGCCTAATTCGATGTACTTCATGTCTCAAAGCCCTCTTTTTCTATGTAATAGCGGTCCTCGGACCATTTGGCGGGGTTGGTGTCGATGTAGTTCCAGACGCGAAGGTAGACAGATTCGGTGCGGATGACATGGTCGCAATAGCCTTTTTGCCAGAGGGAAAATCCGGCCTGTTTGGCAACCGTCCGCTTCAACTGACCAATCACAATGGGGACCGGCTTGGTAGGGGCGGATATCATCCGCCCGTCCCCTTCGCTGATGCGCAAAATAAGATGGATGTGATTGGGCATAATAACGTACTTTTCGACGGAATAGTGTGCGTAGTGGCTGGGGATGTCGCGGATGGCTCGCTCCACTATCTGACCCAATTTGGAGAGACGCGGCTGGTCCGGGCGGATGATATCCGCCCCTACAAGGGGCTGCGAGGGCCAGAAGAGCTGGCGCATTTGATGGGTGCAGATGGTGATAAAGTAATACCCCGGCTGGCTGTAATCATATTCCTTCAGGCGGTTGGGTTTTCGTTTCGGGAGGTCCATGTTAGCTCCCCTTCAACTCGATAATGCGGTCGCGCAATACGGCGGCGTACTCGAATTCCAAACGCTTGCTGGCCTCGCGCATCTCCTTTTCCAGCTTTTCCACGGCGGCGTCCCGCTCTTTTTTGCTCATCTTGGTCTTGTTGCGCAAAATCTGCTCGGTCTCTTCCTCCTCCGCCGACAGCTCGATCACATCCCGGACCGACTTGATGATGGTCTTGGGGACGATGCCGTGGGCCTGGTTGAACTCGTTTTGCAGCTTCCGGCGGCGCTCGGTCTCGCCGATGGCGGCCATCATGGAGGGGGTCATCTTGTCGGCGTACATGACCACCAGGCCGTCGGCGTTCCGGGCGGCCCGGCCGATGGTCTGGATGAGGCTGGTCTCGCTGCGGAGGAAGCCCTCCTTGTCGGCGTCCAGGATGGCCACCAGAGAGACCTCCGGCAGGTCCAGGCCCTCCCGCAGAAGGTTGATGCCCACCAGCACGTCGTAGGTGCCCAGGCGGAGGTCCCGGATGATCTCCTGGCGCTGGATGGTGTCGATGTCGTGGTGCATATACTGGACCTTGATGCCCGCGTTTTTCAGGTAGCCGGTGAGGTCCTCGGCCATCTTCTTGGTGAGGGTGGTGACCAAAATGCGCTCCCCCCGGGCGGTACGCTCGTTGATCTCGCCGATGAGGTCGTCGATCTGGCCCTCCACGGGGCGGACGTCGATACGGGGGTCCAGCAGGCCCGTGGGGCGGATGACCTGCTCCACGATCTGGCCGGAGCGGGTGCGCTCGTACTCCGACGGGGTGGCGGAGACGTAGACCACCTGGTTCAGCCGCCCCTCAAACTCCTCGAATTTCAGGGGGCGGTTGTCGAAGGCGCAGGGCAGGCGGAAGCCGTAGTCCACCAGGGTGGTCTTGCGGGCCTTGTCGCCGTTGTACATGGCCCGGACCTGGGGCAGGGTGACGTGGGACTCGTCGATGAACATGACGAAGTCCTTGGGGAAGTAGTCCATGAGGGTCATGGGGGCGGACCCGGCGGGGCGGCCGGCGATGGGCCGGGAGTAGTTCTCGATGCCGGAGCAGAAGCCCAGCTCCTGCATCATCTCGATGTCGTACATGGTGCGCTGCTTGATGCGCTGGGCCTCCACCAGCATGTTCCGCTCCTCGAAGAAGGCCACCCGCTCCTCCAGCTCCTTGTATATCTCGCTGATGGCGGCGTCCATTTTCTCCTTGGGGGTGATATAGTGGCTGGCCGGGAAGATGGGGATGTGCTCCAGGCGGCGGATGGGGGTGCCGGTGACCACGTTGATCTCGCTGATGCGGTCGATCTCGTCGCCGAAATACTCCACCCGGATGGCGGTGTCCTTGAAGTAGGCGGGCCAGACCTCCACCGTGTCCCCCCGGACCCGGAACATGTTGCGCTCAAAGGCGATGTCGTTGCGCTCGTAACGAATCTCCACCAGGCGCTTGAGCAGCTCGTCCCGCTTGAACTCGGTGCCCACCCGGAGGGGGACCATCATGGCGGCGTAGTCGTCGGGCTCGCCCAGGCCGTAGATGCAGGACACCGACGAGACCACGATGACGTCCCGCCGCTCGATGAGGGAGGCGGTGGCGCTGAGGCGCAGGCGGTCTATCTCGTCGTTGACGGCGGAGTCCTTTTCGATAAAGGTATCGGTGTGGGGGATATAGGCCTCGGGCTGGTAATAGTCGTAGTAGGAGACAAAATACTCCACGGCGTTGTTGGGGAAGAACTCCTTGAACTCGGCGCAGAGCTGGGCGGCCAGGGTCTTGTTGTGGGCCAGGACCAGGGTGGGGCGCTGGACCTTCTCAATGACCTTGGCCATGGTGAAGGTCTTGCCGGAGCCGGTGACGCCCAGCAGAGTCTGCTCGGACAGCCCGTTCTCGATCCCCGCCGCCAGGGCCTCGATGGCCTGGGGCTGGTCGCCGGCAGGCTCGTAGGGACTTACTACTTTGAATTCTGGCATGGGGAACCCCCTTATCAATGAAGAATTAAGAGTGAAGAATGAAGAATTGATTCCCCGTCCCGCCGCAGCGAAGCCTTCTCCACTTGTGGGGAAGGTGGCACGGGCGAAGCCCGTGACGGATGGGGCGACATGCACCGGGCTTTCAGCGTATCGCCCCATCAGTCACGCCTAACGGCGCGACAGCTTCCCCACAAGTGGAGAAGCCTACCCTGCGGGGGACGGGGAATACAAAGACTTGTGGCGGTCCGTTTGCACCCATCAAAACGCAACAGCTCTCAAGTCTTGCCAACCAACATAAACCGTACCGCCGCCCGGCAAAGGGGCCCCCGGCGGGCCGCCGTTCAGGCCCG
>UQGJ01000123.1 GCA_900540545.1 uncultured Eubacteriales bacterium | reverse complement strand
GCCCCTACCGAAGATTTGCCGTAGGGGCGGCCTGTGGCCGCCCATCCCCAAAAAGGAGTTGACTCGATTTGGAACCCATCATCACCGTCCGGGGGCTGGACCTCTTTTACGGCCAGACCCAGGCGCTGAAAAACGTGAGCATGGACGTGCCGGAGAAGAAGGTCACCGCCCTCATCGGCCCCTCCGGCTGCGGCAAGTCCACCTTCCTCAAGACCCTGGACCGGATGAACGACCTGGTCCCCGGCGTCACCATCACCGGCTCGGTCCAGTACCGGGGGACGGACATCTACTCCCCCAAGGTGGACGTGACCTGGCTGCGCAAGCAGGTGGGCATGGTCTTTCAGAAGCCCAACCCCTTCCCCATGTCCATCTACGACAACATCGCCTACGGCCCCCGGACCCACGGCATCCGCAGCCGGGCACGCCTGGACGAGATCGTGGAGAAGTCCCTCCGGGGGGCGGCCATCTGGGACGAGGTGAAGGACCGGCTGAAGAAGTCCGCCCTGGGCCTGTCCGGCGGCCAGCAGCAGCGGGTGTGCATCGCCCGGGCCCTGGCGGTGGAGCCGGACGTGCTGCTGATGGACGAGGCCACCTCCGCCCTGGACCCGATTTCCACCTCGAAAATCGAAGATTTGATTGCGGATTTGAAAAATTCCTATACAATAGTGATAGTGACCCACAACATGCAGCAGGCCACCCGGGTCTCCGACCGGTGCGCCTTCTTCCTGCTGGGCGAGCTCATCGAGTATGGGGATACCGAGCAGATGTTCTCTGTGCCGAAGGACAAGCGGACCGAGGACTATATTACGGGGCGATTTGGGTAATGGAAACACCTGGGTGCATCCGTAGTGTTGGCCGCTTGTCCGGGGCCCCATCGCAGATGGGGCGGCGCGGTCAGCGCCGTGAATTCGGAGCGGAGCGGAGAATTCCCGCAGGCGGAATTCACTTCCGCCGAGGATGTGAAATCGCCGGGGTCCCCGGCGGGCCAAAGGCCCGTTGGGGAACAAGCGGACGGAGGACTATATTACGGGGCGGTTTGGGTAGCGGGGATTGGCTTCCCCTGGGGGAAGCTGGCAGCCCGAAGGGCTGACTGATGAGGGGAAGGCCCAACAGACGGACTTGCAGGTCAGGGGCAGTCTCCCCCTCATCCGCCGCGGCTTCGCCGCGCCACCTTCCCCCAGAGGAAGGCTGAAACCATCGAAAGGGGTCACAAGTATGCGCAAGACGTTTGACGCGGAGCTTTTGGAGCTGAACGAGGAGCTGACGGCCATGTCCCGGACGGCCCAGGAGGCCATCGACGTGGTGACCGCGTCCCTCTCCGGCGGGGACGAGTCGGCGGCCAAGTCGGCCATCGACCTCACCGCCTCCATGAACCAGATGGAGCGGGACATCGAAAACCGCTGCCTCAACCTGCTGCTGCGCCAGCAGCCCGTGGCAAGGGACCTGCGGGCCATCTCGGCGGCCATGAAGATGGTCACCGATTTGCAGCGCATCGGCGACCAGTGCGCCAACATCGCCGAGCTGTCCCTGCTGCTGTCCAAACAGGACCAGGCGGCGGTGCCCCAGGACATCGGGGTCATGTCCTGCAAGGCGGGGCTGATGGTCCGCCAGGCCATCGGCGCCTACACCGGCCGGGACGTGGAGACCGCCCACGCGGTGGTCAACCTGGACGACGAGGTGGACGAGCTGTTCCAGCAGGTGAAGGGGGAGCTGATCGACCACGCCGCGGCCAGCCGGGACCAGGCCGACCGGGCCATCGACTTCATCATCATCGCCAAGTATTTGGAGCGCATCGCCGACCACGCGGTGAACATCGCCCAGTGGGCCATTTTCTGCGTGACGGGGGAACTCTAGAGCGGGGCGGGCGGCCGCAAGGGCCGCCCCTACGTAGGGACGCCCCTTGCGGGCGTCCGAATCCCAGGACATAGGAGGCCGTACCATGCCGGACACCATTATCATCATCGAGGACGACGAGAGCATCCGGGAGATGCTGGGCTATTACTTCCGCTCCGTGGGTTACGAGGTGGGGGCCTTCCCGTCGGGGGAGGACTACTTCGCCGGGGCGGACCAGCGGGCGCCCACCCTCTTTATCCTGGACATCATGCTGCCCGGCATGGACGGGCTGGAGATCTTGCGCCGGCTCCGGGCCGACCCGGACCGCCGGGACGCGCCCGTCATCATGCTCACCGCCCGCACCTCGGAGATGGACAAGGTCAGGGGCCTGGAGAGCGGGGCCGACGACTACATGGTCAAGCCCTTCGGCATCATGGAGCTGCAGGCCAGGGTGAAGGCCCTCCTCCGCCGGACGGGCCGGGACCGGAGCGCCGGGGTCCTCACCTGCGGCGACCTGGAGATCGACGTGGCTGCCCGGGAGGTACGCAAGGGCGGCGAGCGGGTGGAGCTGACCTACAAGGAGTTCGAGCTGCTACGGCTGCTGTGTTCCCGCCGGGGCATGGTCCTCACCCGGGACGATATTTTGCAGACCGTGTGGGACTACGACTTCGCGGGGGAGACCCGCACCGTGGACATGCACGTCAAGACCCTCCGGCAGAAGCTGGGCGAGGGGTACATCCAGACCGTCCGGGGCGTCGGATACAAGATGCCATAAGGAGTTTGTATGAAAAAACGACTGACGACCTATATCTTTCTCATCGCGGCCCTGGGCATCGCCCTGTCCAGCGCCTTCGGCGTGTACGCCTTTCGGGAGCGGGAGGTGGACTCCGCCCGGCAGACCCTCAGCGAGCTGCTGAACCTGATGGACGCCCAGGACTACTACACCGACGCGGCGGCCTGGGAGGCCCAGTTCCACGCCGCCGCGCCGGACAAGCGGCTGACCATCATCGCCCCCGACGGCACGGTCCTGTCGGACAGCCTGGGGGAGGTGGCCGAGAACCACGCTGGCCGGCCCGAGTTCCGGCAGGCCATGGACACCGGCTGGGGCGAGGCCCAGCGGAAGAGCGACACGGCGGGGATCACCCTGCTCTATGAGGCCAAGCGGTTCACCGACGGCAACGTGGGCCGGGTGTCCATGCCCATCTCCTCGGTGGACGCCTTGGTCCTCCAGGGGGTGGCCGGGTTCCTGGTCTGCGCGGCGGTGGCCCTGGTTTTGACCCTCCTGCTGGCCCGGAAGCTGGCCTGGAAGACTGCCGAGCCGCTGGAAAAAAAGGAGGAGGCCCTGGAGCAGGAGGGGGAGAAGCTCCAGACGGTGCGCAGCGAGTTCGCCGCCAACGTCTCCCACGAGCTCAAGACCCCCCTGACCAGCATCAAGGGCTTCACCGATATGCTCTCCTCCGGCATGGTCAAGTCCGCCGAGGACCAGAAGCGGTTCATCACCCTCATCGGCGTGGAGGTGGACCGGCTCATTGAGCTCATCAACGACGTGCTGAAAATCTCCGAGCTGGAGTCCGTGGTCATCCCCCAGAGTGAGGACCGGGCCAGTGTGCTGGCCGTGGCCCAGGAGGTCCGGGAATTCCTGGCCCCCGCGGCGGAGCAGGCCGGGGTGGGGCTGATGGTGTCCGGCGAGGACGCCGCCGTGGCCGTGGCGCCGGGGCGGCTGCGGGAGCTGCTGACCAATCTGGTGGAGAACGGCGTGAAGTATAACGAGCCGGGGGGCCGGGTGGACGTCCGGGTCTCCCGCCGGGAGGGCCGGGTGGTCATCGCCGTGTCCGACACCGGCATCGGCATCCCGGCGGAGGCCAGGGAGCGGGTCTTTGAGCGGTTCTACCGGGTGGACAAGGGCCGGAACCGCAAGACCGGCGGCACCGGCCTGGGGCTGGCCATCGTCAAGCACATCGTCCTGCTCTACGGCGGGACCATCGCCCTGGACAGCGAGGTGGGGAAGGGGAGCAGCTTCACCGTCACCTTCCGGGAGGCGGAATAAGAGAAGAGCGGACCCGCCGTTAAGGTGGGTCCGCTGGTTTTTTTGGGGGGGGAAAACCCCAGGGGGGCGGAGTCCCTCCGGGGGGGCCCGCTGCCGCGGGGGCCAGGATTCTTTTCTCGAAAAGAACCCTGGGAAG
>UQGJ01000122.1 GCA_900540545.1 uncultured Eubacteriales bacterium | reverse complement strand
TGGTTGTTTCTTCCCAGGGTTCTTTTCAAGAAAAGAACCCTGCCCCCGGAGGGGGGCGCTCCAAATTCCCGTTCCCGCCCGTGGGCGGATAAAATTTGCGCCGTCAGGCGCCGCCTTTGGGGGAGGACGGGGGACGGTATGTTGGGGGATTGATGGGGGTCGCCCCTTCCGCCGCCTGCGGGCGGCACCTCCCCCATTCCGTTGGAATAGGGGAGGCTGGGTCGGGGGAATTTAGAATCGGAAGTAGAGGAAGGGGTTATAGGTGGCGTCTACCAGGTAGGCGGTGGAGAGGAGGAGGCCGGACAGGAGGAGGATGGGAAGCAGGAGTTTTTGGGCCTTCTCGGGCAGGCGATGCCACGCATTGGTCACGTGGGGGGTGGAGGCCACGCCGGCAATCAGGAGCATGGGGAGGTAGGAGCGCAGGTAGTAGCCCACGGAGGCGTTGGCCAGGCCGCCGCCGGCGAAGCCGAACATGGCCGCCAGGTAGGGGCCGAGCTGGGCGAAGTCCTCCACGGCGAAGATGGCCCAGCTCACCATGAGCAGCAGGCCCGTATAGAGGTACTGCACCGCCACGGGCCAGCGGTCGATGTGTCGTTTGAGGAAGAGCTTTTCCGCCATGAGGATGACGCCGAAGTAGAGGCCCCACAGCAGGAAGTTCCAGCTGGCTCCGTGCCAGATGCCGGTGGCGGCCCAGACCAGCAGGAGGTTGAAGCACAGCCGCCCCTTGGAGACCCGGTTGCCGCCCAGGGGGATATAGAGGTACTCCCGGAACCAGGAGCCCAGGGAGATATGCCACCGCCGCCAGAACTCGGTGACGGAGCGGGAGATATAGGGGTAGTCGAAGTTCTTCAAGAACTCGAAGCCCAGCATACGGCCCAGGCCGATGGCCATATCGGAGTAGCCGGAGAAGTCGAAGTAGATTTGGAAGGCGAAGGCCAGGACCCCCAGCCAGGCCCCGGCGGTGGTCAGTTCGGCCACGGGGGTGGCCTTATAGGCGTCCCACAGCATGCCCAGGTTATTGGCCAGCAGGACCTTTTTCCCCAGGCCCACCACAAAAATCTGGATGCCGGAGGCGAAGCGCTCCACGGGGTAGTCCCGGTGGTCGATCTGGGCGCCCAGGTCCTTGTACTTGATGATGGGACCGGCGATGAGCTGGGGGAAGAGGGTGACGAAGGTGCCGAAGTTGACGATGCTGCGCTGGGCGGGGGCGTCGCCCCGGTAGACGTCGATGGTGTAGCTCATGGTCTGGAAGGTGTAGAAGGAGATGCCGATGGGCAGGGACACGCCCAGGATGGGCATGAAGTCCAGGCCGAGGCTGGACAGGCTGCCGGCCAGGAAGTCCCAATACTTGAAGAAGAAGAGCAGGGCCAGGTTGAAAAAGACCGACGAGGCCACCGCCAGACGGGCGCCCCGGTCGTTGTCCCGGCGCTTGCAGCGCTCCACCAGCAGGCCGTGGGTGTAGTCGATGGCGATGGAGGCGAACATGATGACGATGTAGACCGGCTCCCCCCAGCCGTAGAAAATCAGGTTGAAGACCAGGAGGACGGCGTTGCGCCATTTCAGGGGGGTAATGTAGTAGACGGCCAATACGATGGGTAGATACCAGAAGAGAAAATACAGGCTGGAAAAGACCAAAGGGCACACCTCAGTTCGTGTTGATGGAGGATTGGGGACGGGGGCAGAAACAAACGCTATTATACCCGGTTTGAGGCGGTTTGTATAGCGGACGTGTTACTTGGACGGTGGAGAGAGGCAAAAAGTTCCCGGCTCTATGAGCCGGGAACTTTTCTTAGTTCCATTCATCCTCCTGGGGCGGCTGGTCCTCACCGATGGTGCTGCGCATGAGGTGGAGCAGCTCCAGGGCGCTGCGGAAGGATTCGGTGCGCTTTTCATCCGCCCAGGTGACGGTCCCCTGCCAGGTGCCGTGCTGGGTGTTCAGAACGCGGACGATAAAGGTCTCCCGCTCGGTGGTCTCTTCTCGGTGTTCCTGCGGCATTGGGTGCTCCTTTCACTGGGCGACGTGGCTGCGGATGCGCTGGGTGATCATATCCAGGGCCACCAGATTGTGGCCGCCGTCCAGCACGACGATGTCGGCGTACTGGCGGGAGGGCTGGACGAACTGCTCGTGCATGGGCTTGACGGTGGTGAGGTACTGGTCGATGACGCTGTCCAGGCTGCGGCCCCGCTCCTTCACGTCCCGGAGGATGCGGCGGAGGATGCGCACGTCGGCGTCGGTGTCCACGAAAATCTTGATGTCCATCAGGTCCCGCAGCTCCTTGGGGTGGAAAATCAGGATGCCCTCCACCACCACGACCTTGCTGGGGCGGACCTCCACGGTCTGGTCGGAGCGGTTGTGGATGGAGTAGTCGTAGACGGGACAGTGGATGGGCTGGCCGGAGCAGAGGGTTTTCAGGTCCTCCACCATGAGGCCGGTGTCGAAGGCGTCGGGGTGGTCGTAGTTGAGCTTGCAGCGCTCCTCGTAGGGCATATTGGGGTGGGCCTTATAGTAGTTGTCGTGGTAGACCACGGCGATGTCCTCGCCGAAGCTGTCCTTCAAGTGCTGGGTCAGGGTGGTCTTGCCGGAGCCGGTGCCCCCGGCGATGCCGATAATCATGGTGTCCATCCCAAGCTGCGCCTCCTGTTGTTCGACTCGGTTCTATTCAAATCCTATTATATCAGTAGGGGGAGGCGTTGACAATGATAAATTCAGCGGAAGCGGTCCAGGCAGTCCCGGCACAGGCGGATGCCGCCGCAGGCGTGGAGGCTCCCGGCACTGCCGCAGATGGCGCAGGCGGGGCGGTACTTCCGCAGGATGATTTGCTCCCCCTCTGCTAAAATCTCAATGGGGGTATCCTCCTCCAGGCCGTAGAGCTTCCGAAGTTCCTTGGGCACGACCACCCGGCCCAGGCGGTCCATATTGCGTACGATGCCGACTTTGTTCATGGTTTATCCCTCCAAAATTATTGTAACATTATAATATCCTATTTCAGGAAATAATATTGTCAAATTATGTATTACAGGCTTTCTATTTCCTATATTAGGAGATTTCAACTATTTACTTCCTGATACTAGCATAATTGGGCCGAGGTGAGATATATGGACGTCGGCGCTCGTATCAGAGACATTTTGACAGATAGAGACATCAAGTATAAGGTCATCGCCCATGACCTTGGCATCAACGGCAGTTCTTTCAGCAATTACATGACAGGCGCCACCAAAATGCCTTATGACGTTCTGGTCCGCGTGGCTGACTATCTCGGTGTCAGTACAGATTACCTTTTAGGCCGCACAGATGTGATGGAGTCGCCTTTGATGCTCTCCGCCAGGGAGCGCGCCATCATTTTGGACTTTCGCGCTCTGGGCCGTGAGGACAAGGAGTTCATTTGTCAGAGCATTCGGCTGCTGGCCGAGAAGAATCGGACGTGATGCAGGGCGGGGCCCTCCGGGGGCTTGCGCTCCCGCGCGGGGGTTCCTTTCTCGTTTGAGAAAGGAACCGAAAGAAAACCAGTGGGCCGACACGGGGCTTTTCAAGCCCCTATCGTCGGCCCCCTGGACCCCGGGGTACGGCCGGGCGGCGGTACGGGTTATGTTGGTTGGCAAAACTTGATAGCCGTTTCAGCTCGTATCGGTCTGGCGCTGGAAGGACTTCGGCTGCCGCCCCTCGGCATATCACCTGGCAAGACTTGATAGTAGTTGCGTTTTGATGGGTGCAAACGGGCCGCCACGGGGTTTGTGCGGTTTTGAATCGGCATTGTGGCCGTTGGGAGTCGGCACGGGCGGCCGCAAGGGCCGCCCCTACTGGGCCGTGAGGCGCGCCGAGTCGTCGCGCCCCACATTACGGTTCTGAACCAGCCTTGCCGGGAATCGCCATGCTAGGCGCGGTGCGCCAGCGCATGAGGGTGACCAATTGCGTGGTAGGCCGTAACGGCCGGGGCGGGGGCGGGAGGGCAGACTTGTTTGCGCTAGCCGGTTTCGACTGCCATGCCCCGTTGGCGCCGCCCCTTGGGTCCAGGGCCGAAGCCCTGGTTTTCTTTCCGTCC
>UQGJ01000121.1 GCA_900540545.1 uncultured Eubacteriales bacterium | reverse complement strand
GGTTTTCTTTCCGTCCTCTTTCTCAAACGAGAAAGAGGACCCCCGCCGGAGGCGTTACCGTATCCCCTCGCTCCAGTCCCCCAGCGCGTCCAGGATGGGGAGCAGGGGCCTGGCCCGCTCCATGATCTCATACTCCACCCGCACCGGGACCTCCAGATACTCCCGCCGGCGGACCAGGCCGTCCCGCTCCAGCTCCTTGAGGGCGGATGCCAGCACCGTGTTGGACACCCCGTCCAGCTTCCGCTTGAGGGCGTTGTAGCGGGTGGGGCCGTTGTTGGACAGGGAGCACAAAATCTGCATCTTCCACTTGCCGCCAATCAGCTCCATGGCCCGGTTCAGGGGGCAGGTCTCCATGCAGGGGCAGTCGGAATGGGGCGTCTCCAAGGTAAGCTCCTCCTTATCTGGTCCGTCTTTTCTGCGCTCTTGCGCTTTTGAGCGGATGTGATAAGATAATCATACCAGCTCTTTTCAGAAAAGCAACCAGGAAAGAAGGTCTCCCTATGCCCTCTTATCTCCAGGGCCTGGCCATCGGCCTGGCCTACGTGGCCCCCATCGGGATGCAAAATCTGTTCGTCATCAACACCGCTCTCACCCAGCCCCGGCACAGGTCCCTGCTCACCGCCCTCATCGTCATTTTCTTCGACATCACCCTGACCCTGTTCTGCTTCTTCGGCATCGGGGCCGTGGTGGAGCGGTTGGCTGTGCTGCGGCTCCTGCTGCTCCTGGTGGGCGGCCTCATCGTCACCCGCATCGGCGTGGGGCTGATTCAGGAGACCCCCGACATGAACCAGGACGTGGCCGTGGGCCTGCCGCTGAAAGAGGTCATCGCCAAGTCCTTTGTGGTCACCTGGATCAACCCCCAGGCCCTCATCGACGGCACCATGATCTACGGCGGCATGCGGGCCAGCGGCGGCGTGGCCGCCGGCGGGACCCTGCCCCTGATTTTGGGAGCGGCCTCCGCCTCCATCCTCTGGTTCCTGGGCATCACCCTGGTCATCTCCCTGTTCCGGGCCAAGTTCAGCGCCAAGGTCCTCAAGGCTATCAACGTGGTCTGCGGCGTGGTGCTGGTGTACTACGGCATGGGGCTGTTTTTGGACGGAGGAAACACCGTGATTGGCCTCATTCAGGGGTTATTTGCATAAGAAAAGCGGAGACCGAATCCGGTCTCCGCTTTTTTCATGCCCCCACGCCCTTTTTCACGTTGACGATGAAGTCCTGGACGTTGGTGACGATGGTACGCACGCTGAGGCTGCCCCGGTCCCGGAGCTTGTTGACGGCGAACTCCGAGATGTCCACCGAGTAGAAGTAAAGGGGTCTCACTTGCCCGTCCACCACCCGGTAAGAGGGGGTCATGTTCCCCGTGGCCACCGTGTGGAGGGTGGAGGCCATGCAGATGACGGTGGTGGCCTTGCGGACCAGGGCCCGCATGGCGTCCTGGCCGTCGTAGACGTTGCCGTAGACCTCCGGCAGGGGGCCGTCGTCCCGGACGGAGCCCACCAGGACGAAGGGGACCTCGTGCTTCACGCACTCATAGATGATGCCGTCCTTCACCTCGCCGGACGCCACAAAGGCGGGGATGGACCCCAGGCGGCGGACCTCGTTGATGGTGTCGATGTGGTTGTAGTGGCCGTTGGGGACGGAGTGCTGGGTATACACGTCCTGCCCCAGGGCGGTGCCCCGGTAGCCCGCCTCCAGGTCGTGGGTGGCCAGGGCGTTGCCCGCCAGCAGGCCGTCCACGTACCCCGCCCGTACTAGGGCGGCGAAGGCGGCCCGGGCGTCGGCGTCGAAGGAGCAGGCGGGACCCAGGACCCAGACGATGCTGCCGTGGTCCTTCTCGTGCCGCAGCAGCTCGTAGATGGAGTCGTAGTCCCTGGAATAGGCCGTCTCCCGGCTGCGGCCCTGGCGGAAGGCGAAAGACTCGCTCCCGGCGGGGCCGCCCTCGTCGAAGCCGCGGGTCCAGACGAAGATGCCCTCGCCGCCGTCCTCGCTGCGGCCCACCACCACCGGGTCCCCCGCCTTCACGTTGCGGAACTCCACGATGGAGACCCGGCCGTTTTTGCACACGGCCACGCAGTCCATGCGGCTCTCCTCGGCCAGCACCCATTGGCCGTCCAGGCGAAAATACTCCGGGAACATGGTGGTGGCGTGGTAGTTGGGGGGCACCACCCCGTCCCTGGGGGCGGGGACGAGGACGGCGTCCGGGGTGTCGGCGAGGCCCAGGGTGGCGAAGTCGGGGGCGCGGTAGGCGGGCAGGGTGAACGGCATGGCGGATTCCTCCTCAAGCTCTTTTTTCTTAGCATAGCACATTTGGAGGGTGGTTGTGTTTGAGGGTTTTGCATAGAGACATTCCGGAATGGAATGGGTGGTATTCCCCTGCCGGGGGTGCCTCCGGCGGGTTCCCTTTCTGGTTTCAGAAAGGGAACCGAAAGAAAACCAGGGGGCGGCTACGGGCCTTTTCAAGGCCCTATCCGCCGCCCCCTGGACCCCAGGAACGTCCGGGCGGCGGTACGGTTCTCGTTGGCAGGCAAAACTTGCAACCCGTTGCAGCCCGTATCGGTCCGCGCCCGAACAACTCCGGCTACCTCCCCTCGGCGAAGAGCCGGGCAAAACCTGATAGTAGTTGCGTTTTACTCGGTGCAAACAAGCCGCCACAAGGTCTCCTGCGTTTTTGAATTGGCCCAAAACCCATTGCCAATCTGCACGGGCCGCCCAGTGGGCGGCCCCTACAAGAGACTTTTGGTTTGCTGCCGTAGGGGCCGCCGACCCCGGCGGCCCGTCCCCGCACCAGCTTTGCCGGGCATTGCCATGCCAGGCGCGCCGCGCCAGCGCACAGGGGTGACCAACTGCGTGGTAGGCCGTAACGGCCGGGGCGGAAGCGGAAAGGCAGACTGGTTACCTCTAGCCGGTCTCAACCGCCAAGCCCCGTCGGCGCCGCCCCCAGGTCCAGGGCCGCAGCCCTGGTTTTCTTTCCGTCCTCTTTCTCAAATGAGAAAGAGGACCCCCGCGCGGGAGCGCCGCCCCCGGAGGGGAACTCCGAAGCCCCAATTTCCTCTTGACAGGCGGCTTTTCTAAGCTTATGATTATATCAGTTTTATATTAGTTTAGGAGGCGAGGCCATGACCCAGCGGGAACGGGAGCTGCTCCATTGGATCGAGGAGAATCCGCTTATCTCCCAGCAGGAGCTGGCCGATTTGGCGGGCATCACCCGCTCGTCGGTGGCGGTGCATATCTCCAACCTGATGAAAAAGGGGTACATCGCCGGGAAGGGGTACGTGCTGCGCAGCCCCAGCTACGCCGCGGTGGTGGGGGCGGTGAACATGGACATCGGCGGGCGGCCCAAGGCCCCGCTGGTGCCCGCCGACTCCAACCCCGGACAGGTGCGGATGAGCCTGGGGGGCGTGGGGCGGAACATCGCCCACAACCTGTCCCTGCTGGGGGTGGACGTGCGGTTCCTCACCGCCTTCGGCGACGACGTGTACGCCCAGAAAATCGCCGCCTCCTGCGGGGAGCTGGGCATCGACATCTCCCAGGCGCTGACGGTGCCCGGCGGGGCCACCTCCACCTACCTCTTCATCTCCCAGGCGGACGGGGACATGGCCCTGGCGGTGAGCGACATGGAAATCTACGACCACGTGACCCCCCGGTGGCTGGCCTCCCGGCAGGCCCTGCTGCAAAACGCCCAGCTTGTGGTGACGGACACCAACATCCCGGCGGACAGTCTGGCCTGGCTGGCGGACAACGCGGGGGTGCCCATCTTCGCCGACCCGGTGTCCACGGCCAAGGCGGAAAAGCTGCGGCCCATTCTGGGCAAGCTGCACACTTTGAAGCCCAACCGCATCGAGGCGGAGCTGCTGTCCGGGGTGGCTATCACGGACGGGGAGAGTTTGGGCCGGGCGGCCCAGGTCCTGCTGGACACGGGGCTGCGGCGGGTGTTCATCAGCCTGGGGGGCGACGGGGTATACGCCGCCGACCACACCGGGGCGGTGCGGCTCCCCTGCTGCAAGGCGGAGATGGTCAACGCCACCGGGGCCGGGGACGCCTTCATGGCCGCGCTGGCGTGGGCCTATCTGGAGGGGAATGATTTGGAGCGGACGGCGCAGTTGGCGCAGGCCGCGGCGGCGGTTGCCATTGAGGGGGCGGAAACGATCAATGGGGAATTGAGCGCGGAGGTGGTCAAGGTTAGGGCGGGCGTTTAGGCAGGGGCGGCCCTGCGGGGGCTTGCGCTCCCGCGCGGGGTTCCTTTCTCATTTGAGAAAGGAACCGAAAGAAAACCAGGGGGCGGCTACGGGC
>UQGJ01000120.1 GCA_900540545.1 uncultured Eubacteriales bacterium | reverse complement strand
TCCAGCGACCTCACGGGGATATATTCCATGACCCCGTGGAAGTTCACGCCGCCGGTGGAGAGGTTGGGGCAGGGCAGGCCCATGTAACTCAACCGCACCCCGTCGGTGCCCCCCCGGATGGGGACCTCCACCGCCTGGACTCCCGCCTTTTCAAAGGCCGCCCTGGCCCGGTGGATGAGGTACATGTGGGGCTCGATCTTCTCCCGCATGTTGTAGTAGCTGTCCCTCAGCTCTGCCTCCACGGTCCCCGGACCGTACTTGCCGTTGAGGTAGGCGGCGATGGCCTCCATCCGGGCCTTCCGGTGTTCAAATTTGGCCCGGTCGTGGTCCCGGATGATATAGGTCAGCACGGCCCGGGTCTCGTCCCCCTTCATGCCGGTGAGGTGGTAGAAGCCCTCGTAGCCGTCGGTGTGGGAGGGGGTCTCCGCCGGGGGCAGCATGGCATTGAATTCCATCGCCATCAGGGCGGCGTTCCTCATCTTGTCCTTGGCGGAGCCGGGGTGGATGTTGAAGCCGTGGACGGTGATTTTCGCGGCGGCGGCGTTGAAGTTCTCGTACTCCAGCTCCCCCAGCTCCCCGCCGTCCACGGTGTAGGCGGCGGAGGCGCCGAAGCCCTCCACGTCGAAGTGGTCGGCCCCGCTGCCCACCTCCTCGTCGGGGGTGATGCCCACGGCGATGCGCCCGTGGGGGATGTCCGGGTGGGCGATGAGGTACTCCATGGCGGTCATGATCTCGGCCACCCCCGCCTTGTCGTCGGCCCCCAGCAGGGTGGTGCCGTCGGTGACGATGAGGTCCTGGCCCACGTATTTGCTCAGGCTCTCGAATTCCGCCGGGCGCATGACGGGGCCGCCCGCCAGCTTCAGGTCGCCGCCCTCATAGCGGACGATGGACGGCTTCACGTTGGCCCCTGGTGCGTCGGGGGCGGTGTCCATGTGGGCGATGAGGCCCAGGGTGGGGACCCCCTCCTTCCCCGCCGTGGCGGGGAGAAAGCCGTAGACGTAGCCGTACTCGTCCATATGGGCCCCGTGGAGGCCGATCTCGGTCATTTCACGGGCCAGCTCGGCCCCCAAAACCTTCTGCTTGTCGGTGGTGGGGATGGTGTCGGACTCCTCGGAGGACTGGGTATCGTAGGAGACGTATTTCAAAAAGCGGTCCACAATATTCATGGCACAGGTTCCTTTCTCTGCCGGACAGACCTCCCCCTTTGTCTATTGACGGGGGACAGCCGGGGCGGTAAACTGATGATAGTGAAAGTTTACCACAATTGGAGGCTGATTGCTATGGCTGACCGGCAGGAATTTTTCTTTCCCTCCCACGACGGAGTCCATCAAGTCCACGCCGTGGAGTGGCGCCCGGAGGGGGACGCGCCCAGGGCCGTGGTCCAGCTGGTCCACGGCATCTCCGAGTACATCCTCCGCTATGACGGCTTCGCCCGGTTTCTGGCCGACCAGGGGTTCCTGGTGGTGGGCCACGACCACCTGGGCCACGGCGGCACCGCCAAAGGCCCCCAGGAGTACGGCTTTCTCTCGGACCGGGACGGCTGGCGGCATCTGGTGGAGGACGTGCGCGCCCTGCGGGTGCGCACCGGGGAGGCCCATCCGGGTCTGCCCTACTTCCTGCTGGGCCACTCCATGGGCTCTTTCGTGGCCCGGACCTACCTCATCGACTACCCCGGCACCCTGGACGGGTGCATCCTCTCCGGCACGGGCCAGGAGCCGGGGGCGCTGGTGGCCTTCGGCCATCTGCTTACCGGGGTGCTGGGCTGCGGCCAGGGCAAGCGCAAGGTCAACGCCCTGGTGAAGGCCCTGACCCTGGACCCCTACAACAAAAAGTTCGCCCCCAACCGCACCTCCGCCGACTGGATCAGCCGGGACACGGCGGTGGTGGACGCCTACTGCGCCGACCCGCTGTGCAGCTTCTGCCCCACCGTGGGCATGAACCACGACATGCTGGGGGGCCTGCGGTACATCGCCAAGCCGGCAAATCTGGCCAAAATGGACCCGGATACCCCCGTCTACTTCTTCTCCGGCGATGCCGACCCGGTGGGCCAGGAAGGCGCGGGGGTCCAAAAGGTGGCCGGGTGGTTCCGGGATGCCGGGGTCCGGGACGTGACCGTGCAGCTCTACCCCGGCGGGCGGCACGAGATGCTCAACGAGACCAACCGGGAGCAGGTCTACGCCGACACCCTGGCCTGGCTGGAGTCGGTCCTGGCCCGGACAACGGCCCCGGTATGACCCCAAAAAACGGCCTGCGGAATTGATCCGCAGGCCGTTTTTTGTATGTATGGCGCTTAGTATTCGATGACGTAGTTGTCGAAGTTCTGGATGTCGCCCTCCACCAGGGAGTAATAGCCGTCGGAGTCCTTCGCCAGCTGGAAGATCATGCTCTTCTCGTCGCCGTAGCCGACCTCGCCCAGGTGGGACTTCAGGGCGTCCAGCATCCCCTGGCCGTGGGCCGCGTCGTAGGCCAGATAGGCCTCCTCATACGCGTCGTCGTCCATGGCATTGATCCCTTCCTCATCCAGGTCGCCAAAGGCGTCGGCAAAGGCCGCCTCGTCGATCATCGCGGCGTCGTCCTCGGTGATCTGGAGCATGATGTCCATGGGCTGGACGGTGACCTCCACGGCGTAGTTGCCGCTCTCCAGCTTGGTGGCCTCGTGGACCACGTAGTTGGACTGGGCGTAGACCTGCTTATAGAACTCGGAAACCTCGGCCCGGAACTCGTCGGTGGGGTACTCCACGTCGAAGTAGTAGCAGAAATAGTCCACCTCCTGGTCCACCCAGTCCAAGTACTGCTCCTCGGCCTCGGCCTCGGTCAGGTCGATGAGTTCCAGATAGTCCTTGTTGTACTGGCCCTTGTAGTACTTGTCCAGCAGGCCCTGCACGTAGGTTTGGGAGTCCTTCTTCATGTTGTCACCCATATCGCAGGCGGCCAGGGCCACGGTCATGGCCGCGGCCAGGCCCAGGGTCAGGATGCGCTTTGCAAGTTTCATCTTCTCTTTCCTCCGCACTCATTTTTGTCTGGTTACAGAATTGTAGGGCAGGTTTTTGCGCCCGCCCTATCTTACCTTTAACATGTTATTCCAAGATTGCCATAAAGTCAAGTGAATTGGTAGCACTTTTTTGCACCTCGTTGCCCGAACCTTGCGTCATTTTGCATAAACTTGGGCCGGGGCAGTTGACTTTCCCGCTGTTCGGTGATATGGTTGGGCGAAAAAAGAAGGTAACTGTCCCTTCATTCGTCAATCGGAGGTCTTACTTATGATTTATACCCTCACCTTCAACCCCGCCCTGGACTATGTGGTCCACTTGGAGCAGTTCGCCCTGGGCGCCACCAACCGCACCACCCGGGAGGTCCTCCAGGCGGGCGGCAAGGGCCTCAACGTGGCCACCGTCCTCCACAACCTGGGGGAGGCGTGCGTGGCCCTGGGCTTCCTGGCCGGGTTCACCGGGGACGTGATCCTCAGCGACATGCGCCAGCGGGGGGTCTCCGCCGATTTCATCATCCTGCCCGAGGGCATGACCCGCATCAACGTGAAAATGAAGATGGGGGTGGAGACCGAAATCAACGGTGTGGGCCCCGACATCGACCTGGGCTCCCTCCAGACCCTGTACGGCAAGCTGGACCGGCTGGGCAGCGGCGACATCCTCGTCATCTCCGGCAGCACCCCCCGGGGGACCCACGATGACGTGTACGAGCGCATCGTAGACCGGCTGACGGGCCGGGGCGTGGAGTTCGTGGTGGACGCCGACGGGGCCCTGCTGGAGCACGTGCTGCCCTACCACCCCTTCCTCATCAAGCCCAACCACGAGGAGCTGGGGGTGCTGTGCCACCGGAAGCTGGAGACCTGGGACTACGGCACCATCGCCACCTGCGCCGAGGAGCTGCAGGCCAAGGGGGCCAGGAACGTGCTGGTGTCCATGGCCGCCGACGGGGCCCTGCTGCTCACTGAGGATAAGAAGGTCCTCTTCCAGCCCGCCGCCAAGGGGGCGGTCCACAACTCCGTGGGCGCGGGGGACTCCATGATCGCCGGGTTCCTGGCCGGCTGGCGTAGGACGGGAGATTTCGCCCAGGCCCTGCTGCTGGGCGCCGCCGCCGGCGGCGCCACCGCCTTCTCCGAGGGGCTTTGCACCAAGGAGGAGATGGAGGGTGTGCTGGAGCAGTTGAAGGGATAACGATACAAATTGGATTGGGGCAGGCCCGCGGCTCAGTGAGAGACGCGGGCCTGTTTTGTCAGGACGGGGCCCTGCCGGGGGCATTCCTTTCTCATTTGAGAAAGGAACCGAAAGAAAACCAGGGG
>UQGJ01000119.1 GCA_900540545.1 uncultured Eubacteriales bacterium | reverse complement strand
CACCCCGCCTCCGGCCCCCACCCCCGACCCCAACGCCCCGCCGGAGGGTATCCCCATCGGATGAGGAGCCAATCAATATTTCTCCAAGGGAACAAGTTTGCTTTGCGGATGAAAGGATGGCCTCTGGATGAACATAAGGAAGGCATCTGCCTGTGTAGCCCTGTTGCTGCTGCTGTCCGCCTGTGGGGAGAAAGAAAAGCCGGCCGACGAATCAGCAACGCCTTCGGAAACTGTGGAGCCAAACGTGACGGTGAAGCCATATGACGATCTGCGGGATACCATGCAGGAGGAGGGCGAATTCGATCCGGATCACATTTTCACGTTCACCTTCAACGAGGGGACGGTACTAAAGGGAAGCGAGGACATACAGGCCCAAGTGATGGAGGCGGGAAAGAATCCGGGCTTGGGGATTCGGGCGATCCATGCGCAGGGTATCACGGGAAAAAATGTGAATGTGGCCATCATCGATCAGAATTTGCTGCTGGACCACCCGGAATTTTCCGATAAAATCGCGGCGTATTATGATACCGGCTGCGAACAGCCCGAAAATGAGGGCTCCATGCACGCCCCCGCGGTCACAAGCATTTTGGTGGGCGAGCATACCGGGGTCGCCCCGGATGCCAGGGTTTACTTTGCGGCAGCGCCGTCCTGGAAGGGCGACAGCGAGTACTATGCAAAGGGCCTTTTCTGGATCATTGAGGAGAACAGAAAGCTGCCTGACGATGAAAAGATACGCGTCGTGTCTGTCTCGGCGGCGCCGTCGGGAGACAGCTCACCCTTCACGGAGCATCTGGACCTGTGGGACAATGCGGTTGCGGCGGCCAGAGACGAGGGCATCCTGGTCCTGGACTGCCGGGTTGGAACAGAGACGGGCATCATAGCCCCCGCCCATTTTGACCCGGATGACCGTGAGGCCGCGTCCCTGTGTAGGGGTGGCTTCCCCCTCTCGCCGGCCAAGCTCCCGGCCACGGAAATCGGCGTGCCGACCTCTTATAGGACCTGTGCCGAAGAATATGAGGCGGGAGTGCCTTCCTACCAGTATTACGGGCAGGGCGGGTTAAGCTGGGGCATCCCGTATGCGGCGGGTGTGCTGGCACTGGGGTGGCAGGCAAACCCGGAGCTGGACAACGAGGAGATCGTTCAGCTGTTATTTGACACCTGCGCGTCGGGAAAGGATGGGAGCCCCATCATTGATCCGGCCGCGTTCATTCAAGCAGTACAAGAGATGAGCGGGGGCGCGGTGCCCTCGGACGGTTGAGGGATTGGGCAACACGCACCCGGGTATCGAAGGGGAGACGATTCAGAACGCCCGTAAGAGAAGAACCCGGCCCGCCGTGGATTCCACGGCGGACCGGGCTTAGCTCTAGTTGTATGGATACAGTGCTGGGCCGTAGTCGCGGGTCAGGGTCAGGTCTCCGGCGGTGCGGCAGGCGGCCAGCACCACGCGGGTTTCACCGGCGGGGAGGTGGAAGGTGTTTTGCCCCTCGGCCAGGTCCAGAATGGTGTCGTCCGGCAGGACCAGCACCAAACGGAAGCCCTCGCCGGGGTCGTTGACCGTATAGGTGAGCGCGATGTCGGCGGGCTCGCTGGGGTTGAAATAGGCCACCGAGTTCCAGCCCGTCATGGACCTCCAGCGGAGGGAGAAGGAGTCGCCGTCCCGGCTGTTGAAGACCCAGTTGCGCGTCATAAATTGGTTAGAGCCGGAGGTCAGGTCCTCGTCAGTGATGTCCGCCAGGGTCTGAACATCGGCGGTGATGGATTCCTCTAGATGCCGCGCAAAGGAGAGTACGGCGAAGAGGACCACCCCGGCCAGTAGCAGAGCGACCCCGGTAAAAATCAGCGTCACCCGCAGGGCGCGTTTGTTGACGTTTGCCATCAGAATCCCCTCCCGTTCCCCCTGAGCATAGCAGAAAAGCCAGCCGCCGTCAAATGGGCGGGGGTAGGTACTTGCAATCTTCCGGCGGTTCCGTTAGAATGGAAAAAAGGAAGTCTCGAAAGGGGGCGCCAAACGTGAAGGGGAAACGTCTTGCCTGTGTTCTGCTTCTGGCCCTTCTGGTCCTGCCGCTGACGGCCAGGGCCGACGTGGTGGGCCTCGGCCCGCCGCCCCGCAACAAGGACTCAGAAGCTTTCGTTCAGCTCTATGGCGGCGGCTTCACCGGCTGGGACAGCGCCTATGCCAACGCATTCGACGGCGTGGAGGAGCTGGTCCTCTGGCGGTACCCCAACTCCGGCCAGGTCGTGGACCATGTGAACGCCGACTGGTACAAGGGGAATGGGCGGGACACCTATTTTGAGCAGCTCTATGTGGATAAAAGCGGCTATGCCTGGGGCTACGTGGGCTACGCCTACGGCAGGCGCATGTCCTGGGTCTGCCTCTCCGCGCCCGCCGACGAGACCCTGCCCGCCGACCCGGCGGTGGCGGCGGCGGTGGAGCGGGAGGTCCGGGCCATGACGCTGCGGGAGGCCACTCCGGCCATCGTTCTGGTGGCGGCGGTGGCGGCTGCCACCGGGGGGCTGATCTACGTCTTTTGGCGCAAGCGGATGCCGTCTTGACAGACGGCGGAACAGCGGATATAATAAGGGTACAAGTGAATAGACCTTATCAAGAGTGGCGGAGGGAACGGCCCGATGAAGCCCGGCAACCTGCATGATTTGCAAGGTGCCAAATCCGGCGGTAGAAATCGAAAGATGAGGAAACAATCGTTTCGTGCGCTCCGTCGGTGACGGGGCGCTTTTTGCGTCCCCCGCCGCGGATGAAAAGAAAGGAAGGAACCAAATGAGCCACCGCGTATTTACCTCCGAGTCCGTCACCGAGGGGCATCCCGACAAGGTATGCGACCAGATCTCCGACGCCGTCCTGGACGACATCATCGCCAGCGACCCCACGGCCCACGTGGCCTGTGAGACCTTCACCACCACCGGCATGGTGGTGGTCATGGGCGAGATCACCACCGACCACTACACCGACATCCCGGCCATCGCCCGCAGGACCATCCAGCGCATCGGCTACACCAACCCGGAGTACGGCTTCGACTACCGCTCCTGCGCCGTGATGACCGCCATCGACGAGCAGTCCCCCGACATTGCCATGGGCGTGAACCAGTCCTTCGAGGTCCAGCAGGGCGGGGATACCGACCCCCTGGACTTGGTGGGCGCGGGCGACCAGGGCATGATGTTCGGCTACGCCTGCGACGAGACCCCCGAGCTGATGCCCGCCCCCGTGGCCCTGGCCCACCAGCTCTGCCGCCGTCTCACCGCCGTGCGGAAGGCCGGGGAGCTGAGCTGGCTCCGGCCCGACGGCAAGAGCCAGGTCACCGTGGAGTACGACGAGAACGGGCATGTGGTCCGCTGCCCCGCCATCGTGGTGTCCACCCAGCACGACCCGGACATCGACCTGAAGGCCCTGCGGGAGACCATCACCGAGACCATCATCCGCCCCGTCATCCCCGCCCAGTACATCGACAAGGATACAAAAATCTACGTCAACCCCACCGGGCGTTTCGTGGTGGGCGGACCCGTGGGCGACACCGGCCTGACGGGCCGGAAAATCATCGTGGACACCTACGGCGGCGCGGCCAGCCACGGCGGCGGCTGCTTCTCCGGCAAGGACCCCACCAAGGTGGACCGCTCCGCGGCCTATATGGCCCGGTACGCCGCCAAGAACCTGGTGGCGGCGGGGCTGTGCCGCAAGTGCCAGATTGAGCTGGCCTACGCCATCGGCGTGGCCCACCCGGTCAGCGTGCTGGTGGACAGCTTCGGCACCGGCAAGGTCAGTGACGAGCGGCTGGCGGAGTTGGTGGAACGGTTCTTCGACCTGCGCCCGGCGGCCATCATCCGGGACTTGGACCTGCGCCGGCCCATCTACGAGCAGACCGCCGCCTACGGGCACTTCGGGCGGACCGATTTGGACCTGCCCTGGGAGAAGGTGGATAAGGCGGAGGCGCTGAAGGCGGAAGCGTAAAAGTTAGACAGGGCGGGGCCCTGCCGGGGGCTTGCGCTCCCGCGCGGGTGTTCCTTTCTCGTTTGAGAAAGGAACCGAAAGAAAACCAGGGGGCGGCACGGGCATTTTCAATGCCCTATCCGCCGTCCCCTGGACCTCGGGGTACGGCTGGGCGGCGGTACGGTTCTCGTTGGTTGGCAAGACTTGGGGGCTGTTGCAGCTCGTATTGGTCTGGCGATAGAACAACTCCGGCTATCGCCCCTCGTGTAAGAGCCTGGCAAGACTTGGGGGTAGTTGCGTTTTCATCGGTGCAAACAAGCCGCCATTGGTCTTTGCATTTTTGAATTGGCCTAACGCCCGTGCCGACTGGCAATGGGCGAAAGGCCCATTCAAAAAACGTACCGTCCCCCGAGCAAGGGGAGGCCCAGCGGGCCGCCGTTCAGGCCCGCTGGGGAGAGGAAGAACAAACGGAGTGAAG
>UQGJ01000118.1 GCA_900540545.1 uncultured Eubacteriales bacterium | reverse complement strand
TCGGTCTGGCGCTGGAACAACTCCGGCTGCCGCCCCTCGGCATATGACCCGGCAAAATTTGATAGTAGTTGCGTTTTGATTGGTGCAAACAAGCCGCCACAAGGTCTCCTGCGTTTTTGAATTGGCCCAAAGCCCATTGCCAGCCTGCACGGGCCGCCCAGTGGGCGGCCCCTACAAGAGACTTTCGGTTTCCGTCGTAGGGGCCGCCGACCCCGGCGGCCCGTCCCCCGTTGATTGCCAACCCCAGCATTGGCGCGCCGAGTCACCGCGCCCCGCCGTCACGCACCAGCCTTGCCGGGAATCGCCATGCTAGGCGCGCCGCGCCAGCGCATGGGGATGAACGACTGCGCATTAGGCCGTAACGGCCGGGGCAGGTGCAGAAAGGCAGACTTGTCACCACAAGCCGGTCTCAACCACCAAGCCCCGTCGGCGCCGCCCCACGGGTCCAGGGCCGCGGCCCTGGTTTTCTTTCCGTCCTCTTTCTCAAATGAGAAAGAGGACCCCCCGGAGGGACTCCGCCCCCGGAGGGGGCCGCTCCACCCCCTCGTCCCCGCCCGTTGGCGGGGTTCTTTTTCCCCATTTTTGCAACTTTTCAAATTTTAGTTGCATATCCACCCCCGCTATCGTATAATGTGTTTCATCATATCAACGCCGAAAACGCTTCGTATTCCACGGATATTTTCATTGGAACGCCCTGCCGCTTTCGGACGAAAGGAAGGATGAACGCCATGCCGGAATGCAACTTTAACAAGGTCCTGGTTGCAAATCGTGGAGAGATCGCCATCCGCATCTTCCGCGCCTGCTACGACCTGGGGCTCCACACGGTAGCCATGTACTCCAAGGAGGACACCTTCGCCCTCTACCGCACCAAGGCCGACGAGGCCTATCTCATCGGCGAGAACACCTCCCCCCTGGGGGCCTATCTGGACATCCCCGGCATCGTGGACCTGGCCCTGCGGCGGGGGGTGGACGCCATCCATCCGGGGTACGGCTTTTTGTCCGAGAACGCCGACTTCGCCAAGGCCTGCGAGAACGCGGGCATCACCTTCGTGGGGCCGCCCTCCCACATCCTGGCCCAGATGGGCGACAAGCTGGCGGCCAAGGCCACGGCCATTGCCTGCGGCGTGCCCACCATCCCCGGCTCCAAGGTGCCGCTGAAGGACGGGGACGAGGCCCTGGCAAAGGCCGAGGAATACGGCTTCCCCATCATCCTGAAGGCCGCCGCCGGCGGTGGCGGGCGGGGGATGCGGCGCTGCGACACCCCCGAGGAGGTGCGCCCCGCCTTCGAGCTGGTCCAGGGGGAGGCGAAAAAGGCCTTCGGCAACGACGACATCTTCATCGAGAAGTACCTGGTGGAGCCCAAGCACATCGAGGTGCAGATTTTGGCCGACAAGCACGGCAACGTGGTCCACCTGGGGGAGCGGGACTGCTCCCTCCAGCGGCGGTATCAGAAGGTGGTGGAGTACGCCCCGGCCTGGAGCGTGCCCCAGGACACTATCGAAAGGCTCCGGGCCGACGCGGTGAAGATCGCCAGGCACGTGGGCTACGTCAACGCCGGCACCGTGGAATTCCTGGTGGACAAAAACGGGGGCTACTACTTCATCGAGATGAACCCCCGGATCCAGGTGGAACACACCGTCACCGAGATGGTCACGGGGGTGGACCTGGTGCGGGCGCAACTGCTCATCGCCGAGGGGCACCCCCTGTCCCACCCCTACATCGGCATGGGGACCCAGGACAACCTGCGCATCAACGGCTACGCCATCCAGTGCCGGGTGACCACCGAGGACCCCCTGAACAACTTCGCCCCCGACACGGGCAAAATCACCTCCTACCGCTCCGGCGGCGGCAACGGCGTCCGGCTGGACGGCGGCAACGCCTACTCCGGGGCCACCATCTCCCCCTACTACGACTCCCTTCTGGTGAAGGTCACCTCCTGGGACACCACCTTTGAGGGGGCTTGCCGCCGGGCCACCCGGGCCATCCGGGAGGAACACGTCCGGGGGGTCAAGACCAACATCCCCTTTGTCTCCAACATCCTCACCCACCCTGCCTTCCGGGCGGGCCGATGCCACACCAAGTTCATCGACGAGACCCCGGAGCTGTTCGAGATCGCCGACAGCCGGGACCGGGCCACCAAGGTCCTGAAGTACATCGCCGACATCCAGGTCCGGAACCCGGACATCCAGCGCCAGCAGCTGGACATCCCCCGGTTCCCCCAGGTGGAGGGGGAGGCCCGGCCCGGCCTGAAGCAGCTTTTGGACGCCGAAGGCCCCCAGGCCGTCAGCAAGTGGGTGCTGGACCAGAAAAAGCTGCTCCTCACCGACACCACCATGCGGGACGCCCACCAGTCCCTGCTGTCCACCCGGATGCGCTCCCGGGACATGCTGCTGGGGGCCAGGGGGACCAGCCACATCCTGGCCGACTGCTTCTCCCTGGAGATGTGGGGAGGCGCCACCTTCGACGTGGCCTACCGCTTCCTCCACGAGTCCCCCTGGGAGCGGCTGGTGAAGCTGCGGGAGCTCATCCCCAACGTCCCCTTCCAGATGCTGCTGCGGGGGGCCAACGCCGTGGGCTACGCCAACTACCCCGACAACCTCATCCGGGCCTTCATCGCCGAGTCGGCCAAGGACGGCATCGACGTGTTCCGGGTCTTTGACTCGTTGAACTGGCTCCCCGGCATGGAGGTGGCCATGGACGAGGTATTGAAGCAGAACAAGCTGTGCGAGGCCACCATCTGCTACACCGGCGACATCCTGGACCCCAAGCGGGACAAATACACCCTGGAATACTACGTCAAGCTGGCAAAGGAGCTGGAGAGGCGGGGGGCGCACATCCTGTGCATCAAGGACATGTCCGGCCTGCTGAAGCCCTACGCCGCCAAGAAGCTGGTCTCCGCCCTGAAACAGGAGGTGGGCATCCCCATCCACCTGCACACCCACGACACCTCCGGCAACCAGGTGGCCGCCTACCTCATGGCCGCCGAGGCCGGGGTGGACATCGTGGACACGGCCATCGACTCCATGGCCTCCATGACCAGCCAGCCCTCCATGAACGCCGTCATCGCCGCCCTGGCCGGCCAGGAGCGGGACACCGGATTCGACCTTGGCGAGGTGCAGAAGCTGTCCGACTACTGGGCCGACGTGCGCCTGCGGTACAGCGGCTTCGAGGCGGGCATCAAGAACCCCTCCACCGACATCTACCGCTATGAGATGCCCGGCGGCCAGTACACCAATCTGAAAAGCCAGGTGGAGAGCCTGGGCCTGGGCCACCAGTTCAGCGAGGTCAAGGAGATGTACGCCAAGGTCAACACCATGCTGGGGGACATCGTGAAGGTGACGCCCTCGTCCAAGATGGTGGGGGACATGGCCATCTTCATGGTGCAGAACAACCTGACGCCGGAGAACGTGGCGGAGAAGGGGGCGGCCCTCACCTTCCCCGACAGCGTGGTAAGCTACTTCAAGGGCATGATGGGTCAGCCCGCCTGGGGCTTCCCGGAGGACCTCCAGAAGGCCGTCCTCAAGGGGGAACAGCCCATCACCTGCCGCCCCGGCGAGCTGCTGCCCCCCGTGGACTTCGACGCCGTGCGGGAGGAGATGAAGGGCTTCATGGGGGACGACCCCATCAACATGCGGGCCATCCTCTCCTACTGCCTGTATCCCAAGGTCTACAAGGAGTACCGGGCCCACCGGAAGGAGTACGGCTACATCACCCGCATGGGCAGCCACGTGTTCTTCAACGGCATGGCCCTGGGGGAGACCAACCAGATCAGCATCGAGGACGGCAAGACCCTGGTCATCAAGTACCTGGGCCTGGGTGACCTGAACGAGGACGGCACCCGGAACGTCCACTTCGAGCTCAACGGTATGCGCCGGGAGGTGGCCGTGGCCGACCCCAACGCCGGCGTGGCCGTCCGGGCGGTGCAGATGGCCGACCCGGAGGACAAGGGCCAGGTGGGGGCCTCCATCCCCGGCATGGTGTCCAAGGTGAACGTGAAGCCGGGGGACAAGGTGGAGGAGAACCAGGTCATCGCCGTCATCGAGGCCATGAAGATGGAGACCAGCGTGGTGGCCCGGATGGCCGGGGTGGTAGACCAGGTCCTGGTGGACGTGGGCACCGCCGTGAAGCCGGGGGAACTGCTGATGACCATTGGGGTGAAGTAAAAAGTTTTATCCGCCCTCGGGGGGCGCCTCCGGCGGGGGTCCCCTTTCTCCTTTGAGAAAGAGGACGGAAAGAAAACCAGGGCCGCGGCCCTGGACCCAGGAGAGGCGCCAACGGGGCATGGCAGTTGAAACCGGCTAGAGGTAACAAGTCTACCTTTCCGCTTCCGCCCCGGCCGTTACGGCCTAATATGCAGTTGGTCACCCTCCATGCGCTGGCGCGACGCGCCTGGCATGGCGATTCCCGGCAAGGCGGGTGCGGGGACGGGCCGCCGGGGTCGGCGGCCCCTACGGCACATGCCGAAGGTCT
>UQGJ01000117.1 GCA_900540545.1 uncultured Eubacteriales bacterium | reverse complement strand
TTTCTTTCCGTCCTCTTTCTCAAATGAGAAAGAGGACCCCCGCGCGGGAGCGCCGTCCCCCGGACGGGGTCCGTCCCTACCCCCCGTCCCCCGTCCTTCGAACTTTTTCGTTGAACTCCGCCTCCAACCCACGGCAAGCCTCGCCCAGCCGCACCTGCATCTCCCGGTACGCCTCCAGCAGCCTCCGGGCGTCGTCGGTGAGGCGGGAGGAGCCGCCCTTGGGGCCGCCGGTCTTGCGCTCCAGAAGGGGAAACCCCAGGGCCTGCTCGCACCGGCGCAGGGTGGTCCAGGCCTTGGAGTAGGCCATGCCCATGTCCCCGGCGGCGGCCTGGAGGGAGCCGTGGCGGTCCGTGCCCTCCAGCAGGGCGGCCACGCCGGGGCCAAAGCACTTCTCCCCGCCGGTGAAGAGCCGGGCGGAGAGCCTCAATTCAAAGACCGGTTCAGCCATGGGACACCTCCCTAACTTTTTGTCATGCCACTATTATATTTGTTTGACTTTGGAAAGTCAATATGTTATTCTTATTTTAGAATAACGGTGAGGAGGCGGGGGACCTTGCGTTTGACGGAAGCACTGGCGCTGCCGGAGCGGGGGCACCTGTCCATCGTGGGCGGCGGCGGGAAAAGCACGCTGATGGAGCGGCTGGCCCTGGAGCTGGCCGAAGCCGGACGGCGGGTGGCGGTGACCACCACCACCCACATCTCGGCGGCCCAGGGGGCGGCCTTTCGGGCCGGCCCCGCGGACTGTCTCGCCGTGCCGTCACCGGAGCCGGGGAAGCTGGGCCCGCCGCCCGCCCGGGAACTGGCCGCCGCCCTGACCGCCTACGACTGGGTGCTGGCCGAGGCCGACGGGGCCAGGGGCCTGCCGGTGAAGGCTCCCGCGGACCACGAGCCGGTCCTTCTGGACGGCGGGCTGGTGGCGGCGGTGGCGGGGCTGTCGGCCCTGGGGCGGCCCCTGTCGGAGGTCTGCCACCGGCCTCAATTGGCGGCGGAGGTGCTGGGCGCTGCCCCGGACACGGCGCTGACCCCTCCCCTGCTGGCCCGGCTGCTCACGTCGGAGCGGGGGCAGTTCAAGGGCGTGGGGGGCGCGGACCGGTTCCGGGTGGTGCTGAACCAGGCCGACGACGGCCCCCGTCTGGCCCTGGGCCGGGAGACGGCCCGGGAAATCCAAATCCGGCTGCCCGGCTGCCGGGTGGCATTGACCGCCCTGCGGGAGGCGGACTGCGTGAAAGAGGTGCTTTTCTGATGCTGGCAGTCATCAAGGGGGCGGGCGACCTGGCCACGGGGATCGCCTGCCGGTTATATGAGAGCGGCTTCGACCTGGTGATGACCGAGACGGCCCGGCCCACCACGGTGCGGTGCACGGTGGCCTTTTCCCAGGCGGTCTATCAGGGGAAAGCCACCGTGGAGGGCGTCCGGGCCGAGTTGGCGGACACCCCGGCGGCGGCCCTGACCCTGACCAAGCAGGGCGCGGTGGCCGTGCTGGTGGACCCGGAGGGGAAGGCCGTGGAGGCCCTCCGCCCGGACGTGGTGGTGGATGCCATCCTGGCCAAGGAGAACCTGGGCACCCGCAGAACCGACGCCCCCTGCGTGGTGGGGGTCGGCCCCGGCTTCACCCCCGGCGTGGACTGCCACGCCGCCGTGGAGACCCAGCGGGGCCACGATTTGGGCCGGGTGCTGTGGGACCGCGCCCCCGCCCCCAACACGGGGGTGCCGGGAAACATCGGCGGCTACACCGTGGAGCGGCTGCTCCGCGCCCCGGCGGACGGGGTGTTCGTCCCGGACGCCAAAATCGGGGACCTGGTGGAGGCGGGACAGACCGTGGGCCACGTGGGGGCCGCGCCGATGCAGGCCCAAATTTCCGGGGTCCTGCGGGGCCTGCTGCCGGAGGGGACCCCCGTGCGTAGGGGGATGAAGTCCGGCGACGTAGACCCCCGGGGCGCGGTGGAACACTGCTTTTCCGTCTCCGACAAGGCCCGGGCCGTGGGCGGCGGGGTGCTGGAGGCGATTTTGTGCGTGCAGAGCGGAAGGGGGAGGCGGCATGGCGTCTGAACTGCAATTGACTAAGCTGGCCCAGTGCGCCGGGTGCGGGGCCAAGGTGGGGGCCGGGACCCTGTCCGCCCTGCTGGAGGGCTTTCGGACCCACACCGACCCCCGGCTCCTGGTGGGCTACGACACCAGCGACGACGCGTCGGTGTATCAAATCTCCGACGAGCTGGCCCTGGTCCAGACGGTGGACTTCTTCCCGCCGGTGGTGGACGACCCCTTCCTCTTCGGGCAGATCGCGGCGGCCAACGCCCTCAGCGACGTGTACGCCATGGGGGGCGAGCCGAAGCTGGCCCTGAACCTGCTGTGCGTGGCCCCGGAGATGGGGGACGACGGGGTCCGGGAGGTGCTGCGGGGCGGCTACGAGAAGGCCTATGAGGCCGGGGCCATCATCACCGGCGGCCACACCATCCAGGACCGGGAGCCTAAGTACGGCCTGGCGGTCACCGGCTTCGTCCACCCCCAAAGGCTGCTGCGGAACGACCGGGCCAGGGCCGGGGACGTGCTGATTCTCACCAAGCCCCTGGGGGTGGGCGTGGCCGTCACCGCCGGGAAGGCGGGTCTGGCGGAGCCGGGGCTGATGGCCCAGGTCACGGAGCAGATGGCCGCCCTGAATAAGACGGCCAGGGATGTGATGGTGGACTTCCCCGTGGACTCCTGTACCGACGTCACCGGCTTCGGCCTGCTGGGCCACACCCTGGAGATGGCCCGGGGCGGCGGGGTCACCGCCGTTATCGACAGCGCCGCCGTGCCCCTGCTCCCCGGCGTGACAGAGCTGGCGGCCATGGGCATCCTGCCCGAGGGGATGTACCGCAACCGCCACTTCGCCCAGCCCCACGTCAGCGCCGGGGCGGGGGTCGGCCGGGCCGTGCTGGACCTGCTCTACGACCCCCAGACCTCCGGCGGACTGCTGATGGCGGTACGGGCGGAGGCCGCCCCCGCCCTGCTCTCCGCCCTCCGGGACCGACTCCCCTGCGCGGCGGTCATCGGCCACGTGGAGCCCCGGACCGGGGCCGCGTATCTGGTGGTGAAGTGAGCCGTGGAGGAGCGCTATTTTTTGATGGTGTTTGACAGCACCCACGCCGCCATTGCCGCCCAGCGGGCGCTGGAGGGGCTGCTGCCTCTGCGGGTGGTGCCCACCCTGCGGCAGATAGCGGCCAGCTGCGGCATCTCCCTGCGGGTGGAACGGGCGCAGGGCGGGGCATTGGAGCGGGCGCTGGGGCGGGGCGTGGTCCCCCGGTCGGCGTACCGGCTGTATGAAATCAATGGGTCCGAGCTTCGGACCGTGGAGAAAGGCGGAATGTGAAATGGCGGTACAGATCGACGCGAAGGGCAAGCCCTGCCCCATGCCGGTGATCCTGGCGAAACAGGCCCTGGACCGGGGCGAGGGAGACGTGACGGTGCTGGTGGACAACCACATCGCCGTGGAAAACCTGACCCGGCTGGCCGAGAGCCGGGGCATGACGGCGGCGGAGGCCCCCGCCCCGGGGGGCTTCGCGGTGCGCATCGCCGGGGCGGGCGGGGCGGCCCCGGCGGAACAGCCGGTGGCCTGCGTCCCCTGCGCCCCCGGTGGGGACTGCGTGTTCTTTGTCGGCAAGGAGTACATCGGGGACGGGGACCGGACCCTGGGGGGCAATCTGATGAAGATGTTCCTCTACACCCTGGCCCAGAGCGACGCGCCCCCCGCCGCCCTCCTCTTCATGAACGGCGGGGTCAAGCTGCCCGCTGGGGAGGGGGAGGTCGTGGAGAGCCTGAAGGAGCTGGAAGCCAAGGGGTGTCAGCTCATGGTCTGCGGCACCTGCCTCAACTTCTACGGACTGACGGAGCAGTGCAAGGTGGGGACCGTCAGCAATATGTACGATATTGTGGAGCGGATGCGGGGGGCCGGGAAGGTCGTCACCGTATGAGGAAGGCCGGACGCGAAAGCGTCCGGCCTTTTTGTTTGGAGGGCAGCGCCCTCCGGGGGGGCCCCTTTCTTCTCAAAGAAAGGGGACGGAAAGAAGGACCAAGGGGCGGCACGGGCCTTTTCAAGGCCCTATCCGCCGCCCCCTGGACCCCAAGAACGTCCGGGCGGCGGTACGGTTTTCGTTGTCCGGCAAAACCAGAAAGCCGTTGTAGCCCGTATCGGTCCGCGCCTGAACAACTCCGGCTGCCGCCCCTCGGCATATGACCTGGCAAGACTTGTGAGTAGTTACGTTTTCATCGGTGCCAACAAGCCGCCACAAGTCTCTGCGCCGCCCTTGTCATTGCGCGCCAGTTCGCAAACTGGCGCGGCAATCCGCATCCCCCGTCCCGACCCCGTAGGGCCCGGCGTCCTCGACGGGCCGTTCCCCCGCCCCACGTCGTAGGGGCGGCCCTTGTGGCCGCCCGCGTCCCCGCACCCGCCTTGCCGGGCATCACAAGGGCAGGCGCGCCGCGCCAACGCAGGGGGGAGACCAATCGCACATTAGGCCGTAACGGCCGGGGCAGAAGCGGAAGGGCAGACTTGTTACCACAAGCCGGTCTCAACCACCCTGCCCGTCGGCGCCGTCCCAGGTCCAGGGCCGTAGCCCTGGTCGTTTCTTCCCGGGATTCTTTTCGAGAAAAGA
>UQGJ01000116.1 GCA_900540545.1 uncultured Eubacteriales bacterium | reverse complement strand
AGCCCGTATCGGTCTGGCGCTGGAACAACTCCGGCTGCCGCCCCTCGGCATATGACCCGGCAAGGGTTGGCAGTAGTTGCGTTTTTCTCGGTGCAAACGGGCCGCCATTGGTCTGTGCGTTTTCCAATCGGCCTTCCGCCCAGTGGCAGTCTGTAGGGGCCGCCGACCCCGGAGGCCCATTCCCGTACCAACCTTGCCGGGCATTACCATGCTAGGCGCGCCGCGCCAACGCATGGGGGCGAACAACTACATGATAGGCCGTAACGGCCGGGGCGGAAGCGGAAAGGCAGACTTATCACCTCTAGCCGGTCTCAACTGCCTTGCCCCGTCGGCGCCGCCCCACAGGTCCAGGGCCGAAGCCCTGGTTTTCTTTCCGTCCTCTTTCTCAAATGAGAAAGAGGACCCCCGCGCGGGAGCGCCGCCCCCGGCGGGGCAAGAATACTTCGCCCCCTCCGGGGAAAGAATATCATGGAAACGGAGGGGAACGTATGGGCTTTTTTGGACGAAAACGGGAGCCGGTCCCGCCTCACCCGCGAAAAGAGCCGCGCATCGACCTGCCCTTGTCGGTGGAGAGCGTGGAGCGGGTCTTTGACGGGTGCGTGGACTTTTCCAAGCGGGAGGCGGCGCTGGGGGGCGACGACGCCCGGCGGGTGACCCTGTGCTACATCAGCGGCATGGTGCGCATGGAGCGGGCCAGCGATTACCTGCTCAAGCCCCTGGCCCAGGACGAGACCCTGGCCCGCTGCCCCGACATGGCCTCGGCCATGGACCGCATCGTTAACGGCGCGGTGTACAGCCTGAGCGTGGAGGAGCGGACCACCATGGACCAGGTGGTCTTTGACATGATCGGCGGCAACTGCGTGCTGTTTTTTCCTGGGGAATCCACCGCCCTCTCCTTTAATACGGGGACCGAGGAGAAGCGCTCCATTTCCGACCCGGAGAACGAGCCGCCCCTCAAGGGGCCGCGGGATTCCTTCGTGGAGTCCATACGCACCAACACGTCCCTGCTGCGGCGGCGGGTGCGGACCCCGGATCTGCGCATCAAGGAGTTGTTGGTGGGCCGCCAGACCGTGACCCCGGTGGACATCTGCTGGATCGACGGGCTTACGGACCCGGACACGGTGGCCGAGGTGGAACAGCGGGTGGCGGCAATCGACATCGACGCCCTCATCTCCACGGGGAATCTGGAGGAGTATATCGCCGACGACATCCGCACGGCCTTCCCTATGCTGGCCTACACCGAGCGGCCCGACCGCTTTTCCGCCGGGGTGGTGGAGGGGCGGGTGGGCATCCTCATCGACGGCCTGCCACTGGGCTACTTGGCCCCCGGCACCATCAGCCAGTTTTTCAAGACCCCCCAGGACAAGTCCCAGGGGTGGATGGTGGCCTCGGCGCTGACGGTGCTGCGCTACCTCTGTATGCTCACGACGCTGTTTCTGCCCGCAGTCTATATCGCCGCGGTGACCTTCCACCCGGAGATGCTGCCCACGCAACTGGCCCAGTCCATCATCGCGGCCAAGCAGGACGTGCCCTTCACCACCGTGTTTGAGGTCCTTATCATGCTCATCGCCTTTGAAATCATTCAGGAGGCGGGGCTGCGCCTGCCCAACTCCATCGGACAGACCGTGTCCATTCTGGGCGGGCTGGTGGTGGGCACGGCGGCGGTGGAGGCCCGCATCGTGTCCCCGGCGGTGCTCATCGTGGTGGCGGTGGCGGGCATCGCGGGGTACACCATGCCAAGCCAGGACTTCGCCGGGGCCCTGCGCATCTGGCGGTTCGTGCTGGCGGCCCTGGCCAGTCTGGCGGGGATGTTCGGCGTGGCGGTGGGCACGGCGGTGCTGGTGTGCCATCTGGCTTCGCTGGAGAGCTTCGGGGTGGCCTACCTCACCCCCTTCGCCGCCAACGCCGGAGAGCAGGTGGAGGGCCACGCGGTCATCCGCCAGCCCCTGCCGTCGGTCAAGCTGCGGGAGAAGG
This sequence comes from uncultured Eubacteriales bacterium, assembly GCA_900540545.1. GTDB lineage: Bacteria > Bacillota > Clostridia > Oscillospirales > Oscillospiraceae > Intestinimonas. Next base: position 2,738 of record UQGJ01000116.1, on the reverse strand, counting down.
CGCTGAAAACCAGGAACAGGAGGAATCAGGGGTGAGCATGGAACGGCTTTGCGGGAGCCGGCAGACGCGGATCTTCCTCGGCGGGCTGCTGTGGCTGGCCTTTTTGCTGCTGTCCGGGTGCGCCAGCCAGGCGGCGCTGCCCCACGCCCACGAAATCGAGCATATGCTGCTCATCCAGGCCCTGGGGGTGGACGTGGGGACTGCCGGGGTGGACGGGGTGGCGGTGGCGGCCTCCAGCGGGGCCCGGCCCACCGCCGGGGACTCGCCGGGACAGAGCCCGGTGGTGCTGTCGGCCCAGGCCAACACCGTCTCCGCCGCCTGCGCCGAGATGCAGACATTTGGCCGGGACGACGTGTTCTACGGAGACGTGGAGCAGCTTCTGGTGGGAGAGGACCAGGCCCTGCGGGGGCTGGACGGCATTTTGGAGCATATGGCCCGGGACCAGGAGCTGCGGCTGGAGGCCCAGGCCTGGGTGGTGCGGGGGGCATCGGCCTCCGACGCCCTCTTTGCGGCAGCCGAGGGCGGGGGCGCGGCGGGGCGGCTGTCCGCCCTGCAAAACGACGACAAGCTCTTCGCTTATGCGGTGCCCCGGACGGCCCGGGAGGCGCTGGTGGACCTGCTGGACAACGGGTGCACCTTCCTGCCCGCCCTGGCCTTGGAGCCGGCGCGGCCCGGAGACGGGGCTGAGGGGGAGCGGGAGCTGGTCCAGGCGGGGTACGCCCTGTTTCGGGACGGCGCCCTGTGCGGCTGGGCCGAGGGGGAGGCCGCCTGGGGCATGGACCTGCTGCTGGGCGAGGGCGCCGGAGAGGTGCTGGAACTGGTGACGCCGGGGCAGGACCGGGTGGCGCTGAAAATATCAGGGGTACGGACCCGGCTGGAGCCGGTGTTTGACGGGGACCGGCTGACGGGACTGAGGGTGAGCTGCGGCCTTCAGGCCGACGTGATGGAGTTTCGCGGCACGGGGAATCTGAATGACGACACCAGAAGTTGGCTCTCGGAGGAGTTGGGCCGGGTGGCCCAGCGGCGGCTGCGGGCGGCGCTGGAGGCCATGCAGACGCGGAACGCCGATGTACTCCACCTGAAGGGGCGGGCGGCCCTGGCCGCGCCATGGGCCCAGTCGGCGCTGGAGGAGCAGTGGAAGGCGGCGTTTGCCGAGCTGGAGGTCGCGGTGGAGGCCGAGGGACGGGTGGCACGGAGGAGCTAAATGAAGAATTGATAATTGAGAATTGCGCCTGCGGGCGGGATGGGGACGCGGATTGCCACACCAGTCTGCGGACTGGTGCGCAATGACAGGGGGGCGTTCCCTTTCTGAAACCAGAAAGGGAACGCCCCCGGCAGGGGCCGTCCCTGCCTACAAGCTCTAAAAAGGTGGTGTTCCTCTGAACAAGGATGTGATTTCCGCCCGGCAGCTCTACGTACTGCTGGCGGCGGCTCTGCTGACCCCGGCGGTCCGGGCACTGCCGGCCTGGACGGCGGCCACGGCGGGAAAAGGGGCCTGGCTGACGGGCCTTGCGGCCTTCCCGCCCCTGCTGGCGGCGGGGTGGGTGCTGGCGCGGCTGCTGAAGGACCGGAGCGGCGGGCTGGCCGGGGCCTTTCAGGAGGTCCTGGGAAAAACCGCCGGAAAGGGACTTACTATTATATATGTAGGGTGGGGACTGTTCCTGCTCTGCGTGGAGGCCCGGTTGGCGGGGGAGCGGATTCGCGCGGCGGGCTACCGGGGCGGCTCCCTGGCCGTGTTCCTGGTCATCCTGCTGGGGCTGACCCTGTGGATGGGGCGGCGGAAGCTGGCCGCCTTCGCCCGGGCGGCGGAGATATTCTATCTGATTCTGATGCTGGCTCTGGGGCTGGTGCTAGTCTTTTCCATCCTGGACGTGACGCCGGAGAACGTGCTCCCGGTGTGGGTGGAGGACGTGCCCGGGGTGCTGGCGGCCACGGCGGTGCCCGTGGGGGTCTTGAGCTGCGGGGTCTTTGGGGCCTTTCTCTGGGGGGCGGTGCGCCCGGCCGGGGACAGCGGCCGCCGGGGCGTCCGGTGGCTGGCCTGGGGCTGCGCCCTTATGGCCCTGCTCCAGTTCGGGGTGCTGGCCCAGCTGGGGCCGAAGCTGTCCGCCATGCTGGAGAGCCCCTTTTTCGAGGTGGCCCGTGGCGTGGGGGTCCGGGGGGCCTTTCAGCGGGTGGAGTCGGTGGTGGTGGCCCTGTGGGTCCTCAGCGACTTGGCCCTGCTGGGGCTGCTGCTCTTTGCGTGCCGCGCCATGGCGGGGGCGGTATGGGGGCCGAAGGGGGAGAAGTGGATGCCATACCTGGCGGCTGTGGCGGCGCTGGCGGGGGCGCTGGTGCTGTTTCCAGACAAGTGGACGGCAAAAGAACTGGCGACCACTATCATACCCCTGGGCAATTTTCTGCTGGCCCTCCCGGTGCCGGGGGTGGTCCTGCTGATTTCCCGTATCCGGCGGGGGCGGCGGTAGGGCGCATATCTTGTGGGTGAGGGGGGCTTGAAACGGCAGATATGGTTGGGTAAAAGAGAGGTAAAAAGAAATCCTAGAAAAAATGAAAAAGGGGGTTGACAAATACACCTATGGGCTGGTATACTAACAAAGTTCGCAAGGGACACCAACCCGCTAAGCACTGAAAACACTGACTTTCCCAAAAAAAGACAGAAAAAAGTGCTTGACAAAAGGTGAACCGAGTGGTACACTAAAAGTCCGCCGCAGATAGCTGTGGTGTGCACCTTGTAAATTAAA
>UQGJ01000115.1 GCA_900540545.1 uncultured Eubacteriales bacterium | reverse complement strand
GGGCCTTCCTCATATCCTTGCGGCGATTTCCAGCGCAATCTTCAAATACCCCTCCTTGGCGTCCTGGGGTAGCTTGCCCATGAGCCGCGGGTCCCAGGCGTCGCCGCCCAGGTTGTCCTCGGTGTAGAAAAACGGGTAGAACTCCAGCCCCCGGTAGCGGCACACGGCTGCCAGACTGGCGCACTCCATGTCCACGCAGAGGCAGCCCTCCGCCTTCCGGCGCTCCATGTTCCGCCGGGTCTCCCGGTACAGGGCGTCGGTGGTCCAGGTCCTGGCCCGGACGTGGGGCAGGCCCAGCCCGGCCAGGATGGCGGCGGTCCTGTCCGCCGTGTCGATGGGAAGGTAGTCCTCCCCCGCCGGGAGGTAGTGGTAGCTGACCCCCTCGTCCCGGTAGGCGGCGGTGGGGACGATGAGGTGGTCATCGGGGTGGTCCGCCGCCAGGGACCCGCAGGACCCGAAGAGGACGAACCGTTTCCCGCCCCGGGCCGCCACCTCCTCCAGCAGTCCGGCGGAGGCCGCGCCGCCCAGCAGGGTCTGGTACACGGCCAGTTCTTTCCCGCCGTAGCGGATGCGGTAGATGGGCAGCTTGAAGAAGGCGCTGAGGGTGTCCAGCACCTCGGCCCCCTCCATCTCGGACACGTGGTCCATCAGGGAGGGCTGGAACGTGACCACCACGGTCTCCGGGAAGCCGGGGATAGGGCTGGCCGCGTCGGTGGGCTCCAGAATGGCCCGTCGGTCGGGGTCGTAGGCATCAAACAGAGACATGGGGACCTCCTTGGAATGTGGCCGCCATATATGGCGGCCCTACTCTTCGTCCAGCTTTAATACGGCCATGAACGCCTCGGTCGGGATTTGCACGGTCCCCAAGCTCCGCATCTTCTTCTTGCCCTCTTTCTGCTTTTCCAGCAGCTTCTTCTTCCGGGTGATGTCGCCGCCGTAGCACTTGGCCAGCACGTCCTTGCGCATGGCCCGCACCGTCTCCCGGGCGATGACCTTGCCGCCGATGGCGGCCTGGACCGGGACCTCAAAGAGCTGGCGGGGGATGTTGTCCCGCAGCTTTTCGCACAGCCTTCTCGCCCGGGGATAGGCCTTCTCCCGGTGGGCGATGAAGGAGAGGGCGTCCACCTGGTCGCCGTTGAGGAGCATGTCCACCTTCACCAGGTCGCTGGGCTGGTAGCTGTCCACCTCGTAGTCCAGGCTGGCGTAGCCCTTGGTCCGGGCCTTCAGGGTGTCGAAGAAGTCGTAGATGATTTCATTGAGGGGCATGGAGTAGTGCAGCTCTACCAGATTGGTGTCCAGATACTGCATGTCCTTGAACTCCGCCCGCCGCTCCTGGCACATGGGCATGATGTTGCCCACGTAGTCCGGGGGGGTGAGGATGGTCACCTTGGCGTAGGGCTCCTGGGCCTCGGTGATGACGGCAGGGTCGGGGTAGTTGTGGGGGTTGTCCACGTCCACCACCGTGCCGTCGGTTTTGGTCACCTTGTAGATGACCGAGGGGAGGGTGGTGATGAGGTCCAGGTCGAACTCCCGCTCCAGCCGCTCCTGGATGATTTCCATGTGGAGCATGCCCAAAAAGCCGCAGCGGAAGCCGAAGCCCAGGGCGGCGGAGGACTCCGGCTCAAAGGACAGGGATGCGTCGTTGAGCTGGAGCTTTTCCAGAGCATCCCGCAGGTCGGGGTACTTGGAGCCGTCCTCGGTGTAGATGCCGCAGTAGACCATGGCCTTGGCCGGGCGGTAGCCGGGCAGAGGCTCGGCGGCCGGTTGCTCAGACCCGGTGATGGTGTCGCCAACCTGGGTGTCCTTCACGTTCTTGATGGAGGCGGTGAAGTAGCCCACCTCCCCGGCGATCAGCTCCTGGCAGGGCTCCATGCCGATGGGCAGCAGGTGGCCGCACTCCAATACCTCGTACTTGGCGCCGGAGGCCATCAGCTTGACGGGCATCCCGGCTCGGAGGGTGCCCTCCATGACCCGGAAGTAGACCACCACGCCCCGGTAGGCGTCGTACTGGCTGTCAAAAATCAGGGCCTTCAGGGGGGCGGCGGGGTCCCCCTTGGGGGCGGGGACGTTCTTCACGATGTCCTCCAGCACCGCCTCCACGTTGAGGCCCATCTTGGCGGAGATTTCCGGCGCGTCCTGGGCGGGCAGGCCGATGACGTTCTCGATCTCGTCCTTCACCTTCTGGGGGTCGGCGGCGGGCAGGTCGATTTTGTTCACCACCGGGAGGATCTCCAGGTCGTGCTCCAGGGCCAGGTAGGTGTTGGCCAGGGTCTGGGCCTCGATGCCCTGGGCGGCGTCCACCACCAAAATGGCCCCCTCGCAGGCGGCCAGGGAGCGGGAGACCTCGTAGTTGAAGTCCACGTGACCCGGCGTGTCGATGAGGTTCAGCTCATAGGCGCTGCCGTCCTGGGCCTGATAGGTGAGCTTCACGGCCCGGGCCTTGATGGTGATGCCCCGCTCCCGCTCCAGGTCCATGTTGTCCAGGAGCTGGCTCTCCATGTCCCGCTGTGCCACCGCCCCGCACAGCTCGATGAGCCGGTCGGACAGCGTGGACTTGCCGTGATCTATATGGGCAATGATGCTGAAATTACGAATCTTGGATTGGTCGGTCATAAGTTCACCTCAATGATATTCGATGGCGTCCCCGTGGGGAGGGCTTCCCCTGGGGGAAGCTGCCGGCCCGTCGGGCCGGCTGATGAGGGGAGGGCCGGGGCAAGTGCCGGGCCTGATTCAATGGTTGTCCGCCCGCCGGGCGGCCACCCGGCTGTTGATGCGCTCGCCGGTGTTGTGGATGATTTGCAGCAGGGACTGATACGCGCCGGGGTAGGCGGCGGTGAGTGCGTCGTGGTGCATGGGCGGGAAGGGCTCCTTGTCTTTGGCGTACTCGGCCAGGGCGTCCACGTAGTCCACCTCGGCGCAGGCCATGTCGGCGGTGGAGATGCCGGTGACGAACTGCCGGGCCGGGACGGTGAAGAAGTCCTCGTTGTTGGACGCGTCCGCCCGGTAGAGGTGGCGGAACATCTTGCAGATGGCGGTGCCCAGGTAGTCGGAGCAGGCCTTGATGGCCTCCTTACTGCCCAGCTTGCCCAGCAGGTCGAAGAGGACCCCGATGGAGTTCACCAGCAGCTTTTTGGATAGAGTCGCCATGATGCTGCCCCGGAGGACGTTGTCCTTCTCGGCGGAGTAGTCGTACAGGCTCTCAGCGTCCACAATGGTGGTGCCGTCCCGGCTGAGGGTCCGCCCCAGCAGGAAGTCGGCGGCCACGCCGTAATAGTCGCAGGCCTTGACCACAAAGTTGAGGCCGGGCTCCCGGATGCCGTTTTCATAGTGGCTCAAGAGGGCCTGGGAGATGCCCAGGTCCTTGGCCGCCGAGCGTTGGGAGATGCCCTTCTCCTTCCGCAGGAGGGTCAGAGAACGGGAGAAATCGGGATTCATTTGTCGCACACCTCATTTTTCTCTCTAGTGAAAAAACAGTGAGTATAGTATAGCCGCAGAAATACGAAAAGTAAAGCAAAAAATGTACCGCGATTTTCTCTTTGGGCATTGAAGGACCCGGAAGAGAGGGTGTATAATAAAAAACAGCGGAAATCAGAAATTTTATGGAGGCGTTGTACTTATGCATATGTTCCAACAGCTCATCGACATTTTGAAGAAGGACCCCAAGAGAATCGTCTTTACCGAGGGCACCGACCCCCGCATCCTGGAGGCCAGCGCCCGCCTGCTGGCCGGCACCTGGCTGACCCCCATCCTGGTGGGCAAGGAGGCCGAGGTCAAGGCCGCCGCCGAGGAGTCCGGCTACAACATCCGCGGCGCCCAGATCATCGACCCCGAGACCTATGACGGGATGGACGCCATGGTGGAGAAGATGGTGGAGCTGCGCAAGGGCAAGATGACCCCCGAGGAGTGCCGCGCCGCCCTGATGCGGGCCAACTACTTCGGCACCATGCTGGTGAAGATGGGCGAGGCCGACGCCCTGCTGGGCGGCGCCACCTACTCCACCGCCGACACCGTCCGCCCCGCCCTGCAGCTCATCAAGACCAAGCCCGGCCACTCCATCGTGGGCTCCTGCTTCATCATGGTCCGCGAGGGCGTGGGCGGCAACACCGTCCTGGCCATGGGCGACTGCGCCATCAACATCAAGCCCACCGAGGACGAGCTGGTGGAGATCGCCATCGGCACCGCCGACTGCGCCAAGATTTTCGGCATCGACCCTCAGGTGGCCTTCCTGAGCTACTCCACCAAGGGCTCCGGCAAGGGCGAGGACGTGGACAAGATGCGCGAGGCCGCCAAGAAAGCCAAGGCCGCCCGCCCCGACCTGGCCATCGAGGGCGAGCTGCAGTTCGACGCCGCCGTCTCCCCCGCCGTGGCCGAGACCAAGTGCCGCGGCCTGGACGTGGCCGGCCACGCCAATACCTTTATCTTCCCCGACATCAACGCCGGCAACATCGGCTATAAGATCGCCCAGCGCCTGGGCGGCTTCGACGCCTACGGCCCCATCCTGCTGGGCCTGAACGCGCCGGTGAACGACCTGTCCCGCGGCTGTAACGCCCAGGAGGTCTACTCCATGGCTATCATCACCGCCGCCCTGGCGTAAGGAATTTTGAGAAGGACCGGGTGCCTGAAGGGGCGCCCGGTCCTTTTTGTTTGACCTCCGGGGGCGGAGTCCCTCCGGGGGGTCCCCTTTCTCGTTTGAGAAAGGGGACGGAAAGAAAACC
>UQGJ01000114.1 GCA_900540545.1 uncultured Eubacteriales bacterium | reverse complement strand
TCGGTTCCTTTCTCAAACGAGAAAGGAACGCCCCCGGCAGGGCCCCGCCCTGACATAAAAAGGCCCCGCCGTGGCGTATACCACAGCGGGGCCTTTTTCTCTCATCACTCGAAGTTCACAATGGCGTTGGGCCCCTTGATCCGCAGCGCCACGGTCTCCAGCATCCGGAAGCTGTGGTTGAAGTCCTTCAGCTCCAGATACCCGACCCCCAGGTCGGCCCCCACGGCCAGGTCCATATACTGGGGCTCGGCACAGACCAGCACGGCCTTGTTGGCCCCGAAGGCCCCGGTGGCGTACACCCGGCCGTCCACCAGCTTGGCGATGCGGTCCAGCTCCAGCATGTTGATGCCGGGCTGGATGCGCTGCAAATCCAGGTAGACATCGGGGGAGAGGACCAGGGCGTACCGCCCCAGCAGGCTGTTGGCGGACAGGTGGGCGATGCCGTGGGCCACGTCCTTGAAGGCGTCCTCGCCCTCTTTCCAGTTGCCCCGCTTGATTTTGAAGGCGCCCTTGGCGTTCAGAAGGCCCTCAGTCCCCAGTTCCTTGCTGCCGAAGAGGATCAGGTCGTCCTCTTTCTTGGCGGCGCGCTGGGCGGCGGCCACGGCGGCGGACAGGTCCAGGGGGCGGCCGGTCTGCTCGCTCTCCTCGATGTCCCGCCACAGCAGGGTGAAGTCCTCGTAGAGCTGAGGCAGTTCCACCAGCTTCCGCCCGGTGACCCGGCCGAAGCCGCCCTCTAGGTCCTCGCCCTTGGCGGCGGAGTCCACGCTCACCACGTTGACCCCGGCCCCCAGCGGCCCAAACAGGCTCAAAAAGCGGCGGCAGACCATGTGCTTCTTCGCGGTATCGATCACGGCGGCGTCGATTTTCTCCCACACCTCGTGGGAGAAGGGGGCGCTCTCTCTGGCTAAATAATCCATATCAAACTCTCCTTTCTTACTCCTCCACCAGGCTGCCCACGGTGGGCCCGGCGGCAGGGGCGGGCACGGGCTGAGCGGTGATGCCCAGCTCCTCCAACTGCTCCTTGACCTCGTTCTCCCCGTCCAGGAAGAGCTCGGCCTCCTTGGGGTCCAGGTGGCGCATCAGGGTGATGAGCTCACCCATGTGGACCTTCTCCTCGTCCCGGATGTCGGCCAGGACGGCCTTGGCCACCGGGTCATCGGTGGCGAGATAGTGGGCGTCGTACAGGAAAATGGCCTCCAGCTCCCCGGCGATATCCAGGCGGAGGGCCTGCATGAGTTCGGCGTTAGACAGCTTTCGGTCTACGTTCCCCTGAAAGGGATTGGCAAAGCTAGGCATAGTGTTGTCCTCCTTTTTAATAATAAGAATAATTACTGTTTATGTTTCTATCATAGACGCTGTGCGGGAAATTGTCAAGGGGTTTTTCCATTTATTTTTGCCCAAAAGAAAAGCGGCTATCCGAGTCCGCCGGATAGCCGCAATCGGTTCAATTTTGATTGTACCGGGTCAAAAACTGCCGGGTCCGCTCCTGGCTGGGGTGTTCAATGACCTCCCTGGCCGGGCCCTGCTCCACGATGACCCCGCCGTCCATAAAGACCACCTGGTCGGCCACGTCCCGGGCGAAGGCCATCTCGTGGGTGACGATGACCATGGTCATGTGCTCGTCGGCCAGTTGGCGGATTACCTTCAATACCTCGCCGGTGAGCTCCGGGTCCAGGGCGGAGGTGGGCTCGTCGAAGCAGAGGATGTCCGGGTGGAGGGCCAGGGCCCTGGCGATGGCCACCCGCTGCTGCTGACCGCCGGAGAGCTGGTGGGGGTAGTGCCCCGCCCGGTCGCCCAGGCCCATGCGCTCCAGCAGGTCCCGGCCCTGGCCGTCGATGGCCGCCCACCCGGCCTTGTCCGGATTGCGCAGCTTCACCGCCAGGGTCACGTTCTCCAGGGCCGTGTACTGGGGGAACAGGTGGAAGTTCTGGAACACCAGCCCGAAGTGGAGCCGCTTCTCCCGAATCTCGCCCTCCCGCTGGGTGGCGGGGTCCCGGGCGTCGAAGAGGACCTCGTCCCGGACGGTAATGGTCCCCACGTCCGGCGTCTCCAGGAAGTTGAGACACCGCAGCAGGGTGGTCTTGCCGGACCCGGAGGACCCGATGATGGCAAGGGCCTGCCCCTCCTCCAGGGAAAAGCTGATGTCCTTGAGCACCTCGGTGGTCCCGAAGCGCTTGCCGATGTTCTGTACCTCTAAAATAGCCATAAGTACCTCACGCCCGGAAATAATCCAGTTTCTTCTCCACCCGGCCCAGCACCAGGGTCACTAGTCCGTTAAAGACCAGGAAGAACACGCCGGTGTAAAAGAGGGGCCAGATGAGCCCCTTGGCCCCAAACTCCTTTGCCATGGCGATGATCTCCTTGACCATAATGACGTTGGCCAGGGAGGTGTCCTTCACCAGGGTGATGACCTCGTTGCCGATGGGGGGCACGATGCGCTTCACCAGCTGGAGCAGGGTCACATGGCGAAAAATCTGCCCCTTGGTCATGCCCAGCACCTGCCCCGCCTCGGACTGCCCTCTGGGCACCCCCTGGATGCCGCCCCGGTAGATTTCCGAGAAGTAGGCGGAGTAATTGATGACGAAGGCCAGCACGGCCACCACCGCCTTGGGGGGCGGGGCCACGTGAAAGACCAGGCCGGGGATGTAGTAGACGATCATCACCTGGAGCATGAGGGGCGTGCCCCGGATGACGTAGATGAAGGCCCGGGTCAGCCACTTGAGGGGCTTGAAGCCGCTCATGGACCCGAACGCCACCACCAGCCCCAGGGGCAGGGACAAAATCAGGGTGAAGAAAAAAATCTCCAGGTTCAGGGTGAAGCACTCCAGCAGCAGCTTGTTGACGACGCCGAAACTCATAACCTTACTCCTGATTGGCTAACAATTGGTCCTGGAGGCCGTACTTCTCAGCCAGGGCGTTGAGGGTGCCGTCCTCCACCAATGCCTTCATGGCCTCGTTGACCTTGGCCGCGGCGGAGGAGTCCTTGCGGAAGCCCACGCCGTACTCCTCCACGCTCAGCTCCACGCCGGGGATCATCATCAGGTCGGCAAAGTCGGTGCCCTCGCCGATGGATGCGTTGGCCAGCACGTAGTCCAGCACGGCGGCCTCGGCGGCCATGCCCTTCACCTCCAGCAGGGTGTCGGTCTGCTTGGGGGCGGTGACCAGGGTGGCCTGGGAGAGGTTGGCGTCGTCGGCGATGGCGGCGGCCCCGGCGGACCCGGCCTCGGCCTCGATGGTCTGGCCGACGAGGCTGGCGGTGTCGGTGTACTTGTCCGCGTCCGCGGAGCGGATGACGATGACCTGCATATTGCGGATGTAGGGGTCCGAGACGGCGATGGACGCTTTCAGCTCGTCGGTGATGGTCATGCCGTTCCAAACGCAGTCGATGGCCTTGGACTCCAGGTCGGTGACCTTGTTGTCCCAGTTGATCTCCTGGAACTTGGCCTTGACCCCCAGCTTGTCGCACACCGCCTGGGCGAACTCGGTCTCGAAGCCCACGAACTCGCCCGCATCGTTGGTGTAGTTCATCGGCTCGAACACGGTGTAGCCGATGACCATCTCGCCCTTGTCCTGGATATACTTCCAGTCGTATTCGCCGGCGGACGCGGTCCCGCTGGAGCACCCGGCCAGACCCAGACAAAGCGCGGCGGAGCAGAGCAGCGCGGCAATTCGGTTTCTTTTCATGGTTGTTTCCTCCATCCAAATATCTAAGTTGCTTTCGTATATTACCACGATAAAGCGGTGATGTAAAGAGGGAGTTTTGGAGGGGGCGCCCTCCGGGGCGTTCCTTTCTCGTTTGAGAAAGGAACCGAAAGAAAACCAGGGGGCCGACACGGGGCTTTTCAAGCCCCTATTGTCGCCCCCCTGGACCCCGGAGAACGTCCGGGCGGCGGTACGGGTTATGAGGGCTGGCAAGACTTGTGGGCTGTTGCAGCTCGTATCGGTCTGGCGCCCGAACAACTCCGGCTGCCGCCCCTCGGCATATGAACCGGCAAGACTTGGGAGCAGTTGCGTTTTGATTGGTTCAAACGGGCCGCCACAAGTCTCTGCGTCTCCCCGCGGGGAGGCTTCTCCACTTGTGGGGAAGCTGTCGCGCCGTCAGGCGTGACTGATGGGGCGTTACGCTGGGGGCTTGGTGGTTATCGCCCCATCCGTCAGCGGCTTTGCCGCTGCCACCTTCCCCACAAGTGGAGAAGGCTCCGCTGCGGCGGGACGGGGGGGCCGCGGGCGGCTATCAGCCGCCCGCACCGCCCCCAAAAATGTGGGGCGGGACGACCTCGGCCCGCCTTGCTCCAGCCCCCAGCATTGGCGCGCCGAGTCGTCGCGCCCCACTGGTGATAGGACAGCCTTGCCGGGCATTGCCAAGCCAGGCGCGCTGCGCCAGCGCATGGGGGTGAACGACCACGTGTTAGGCCGTAACGGCCGGGGCGGGGCGGAAGGGCAGACTTGTTACCTCTAGCCGGTTTCGACCCCGTGCTTCCGTTGGCGCCGCCCCACGGGTCCAGGGCCGAAACCCTGGTCGTTTCTTCCCAGGGTTCTTTTCGAGAAAAGAATCCTGGCCCCCGCGGCAGCGGACCTGTATTGGTCCTGCCAATTCCAGAAAAGGCGGCCAATTTTCTGCCATGGTCGCCCTCTGAACAACGCTGGCGGACAACTGTGCGCCACCAGCGGAAGCCCTTCCAAAAATGCATCCGGCGGGGGAGAGCCTGTCGAAAAGCCCCCTTTTTTTAATGGTATAGGGCCGATTTCGATTGACATCAGGGCCAAGCTGATATATGATGTTGGACGGGAAAAATGGCTTTGGACAAGTGCGCCTATTTGGGGGGCGCGCCTGAAAAAAGACCATAGGGGCCCGGTGGGGCCGGGTCCCGACAAAACGAAAAGTAGGAGGCAAAACGCAATGAACATGCTTGTCTGCGTCAAGCAGGTG
>UQGJ01000113.1 GCA_900540545.1 uncultured Eubacteriales bacterium | reverse complement strand
GTCTTTCCCACCCCTTTCCACGTGGAAAGGGGTGCCCCCGGAGGGACTCCGCCCCAGGAGGGGGCCCCTCCTATTTCTGATTCTGCTCCAGCCACTTCTTGAGCTGCTCGGCCATGGCGCCGGTGCCCTTCTCCTCCTGCTGGCCGGCCAGGTACTTCTGCACGTCCCGCTTGCCCGCCGCGCCGGTCTCCCGCTTCTTCTTGAAGTCGGACAGCTTCTCCCGGTAGCCGCAGACGCAGGCGAAGAACTGGCTCTCCCCCTCGCCCCGCAGCTCCATCTTCTTGTGGCAGTTGGGGCACCGGGCGTTGGTGGTCTGGGTGACGCTCCGGCGGTAGCCGCACTCCCGGTCCGGGCAGACCAGCATCTTGCCCCGCTTGCCCTGGACGTTCAGCAGGAATTTGCCGCAGTCGGGGCACTTCTCCCGGCTCACGTTGTCGTGCTTGTAGGTGGCGTCGCTAGCCTTGACCTCACTCACCAGCTTGGCGGCGTAGGTGCGCATCTCGCCCACAAACTTCTGCTCCGGCTCCCGGCCCTGGGCGATGTCCCCCAGCCGCTTCTCCCACTTGGCCGTCAGCTCCGCCGAGCGCAGGTCGTGGGGGGCCAGCTCCACCACCTGCTTGCCCTTGGAGGTGGGAACGATCTCCTTCCCCCGGTGCTCCACATAGAAGGCGGAGAAGAGCTTTTCGATGATGTCGGCCCGGGTGGCCACGGTGCCCAGACCGCCGGTCTCCTCCAGAATCTTGTTCTGCTCCCGGTCCTTCACCTGGGCCTGGGGGTGTTCCATGGCGGTGAGGAGAGTGGCCTCGGTGTACCGCTTGGGTGGTGCGGTCTTGCCCACGTTGACCCTGGCGGAGAGGATTTGCACCCGGTCCCCCTGGCGGATGGGGGGCAGGGACTGCTCCCGGTCGTCCGGGTCCTCCTCCCCCTCCTCCTCCAGGCTGAACCGGCTGTACGCCTGCCGCCAGCCCGGCTCCTTCATGATTTTGCCCTTGGCGGTGAAGGTCTCGCCGTCCACGGTGAGGGTCAGCTTGGTCTCCTCGTACTCGCAGGGGGGCAGCAGCACCGCCAGGAACCGGCGGACCACCAGATCATAGATGTTCCGCTCCGGCCCGGTGAGGCGGAAGAGGTCGGGCGGTTCCTCGGTGGGGATGATGGCGTGGTGGTCCGTGACCTTGGCGTTGTTTACCAAAAAGCGGGTCTGAAGGGGCCGCTTCATCAATATCTGCCGGGCCAAATCCCGGTACTCGTCCACCATGACGCTTTTCAGCCGCTCGGGCAGGGTGGACACCACGTCGTCGGAGATGTAGCGGGAGTCGGTGCGGGGGTAGGTCAAGAGCTTGTGCCGCTCGTAGAGGGACTGCATGAGGGAGAGGGTCTCCTTGGCGGAGTAGGCGTACTTTTTGTTGGCGTCCCGCTGGAGTTCGGTGAGGTCGTAGGCCGCCGGGGGCGGGGTCTGCTTGTAATTGCGGGACACCTGGGTGAGGACGCCGGTCTTGCCGTTCAGGGCCGCCGCCAGCTTGTCCGCCCGGTCCCTGTCCATGATGCGCCCCTGGCCGCTCTTGTCCTTCCACACGGCGTTGAAGCCCTGGCACTTGACGGAGACGGTGTAATACTCCTTGGGGACGAATTTCCGGATCTCCTCCTCCCGGTCCACGATGAGGGCCAGGGTGGGGGTCTGGACCCGCCCGGCGGAGAGCTGGGCCCCGTGCTTGCAGGTGAGGGCCCGGGTGACGTTGAGGCCCACCAGCCAGTCGGCCTCGCTGCGGGCCCGAGCGGAGTAGAACAGGTTGTCGTACTCTTTGGCGGGGCGGAGGTTGGCGAAGCCCTCCCGGATGGCCTTGTCGGTCTGGGAGGAGATCCACAGCCGCTTGGCGGGCTTGCGCCAGTTGGCCTTCTCCATGATCCAGCGGGCCACCAGCTCCCCCTCCCGGCCAGAGTCGGTGGCGATGACCAAGTCGTGGACGTCCCCCCGCTTCATCAGGGCCTGGACGGCCCGAAACTGCTTGCCCGTCTCCTTGATGACCACGGTTTTCATCCGCTCGGGCAGCATGGGCAGGGTGAGCAGGTCCCACTTCTCCCAGGACTTGTCGTAGACCTCCGGTGCGGCCAGCTCCACCAGATGGCCCAGGGCCCAGGTGACGATATACCGCTCCCCCTCCAGCCCGCCGTCCAGAGAGCGGCGGCAGCCCAGCACCCGGGCCAGTTCCTTGCCCACGGAGGGCTTTTCGGCTAATACCAACGTCTTCGGCATGGTAAGAACTCCTTGCAATCTGATTTGGCATCTATTATACTGAATCTAAGGAGAAAAGGCAACCAAATGGCCCCCGGCTCCGCCGGGGCGGTATCGGGAGGTGCCGGTATGACGTGGAATTTTGTCAACCCCATCCGCATGGACAATTACGCCCAGAGCGCGGGCGGCGGCATGAGCAGCGACGAGAGGCGGGCCCGTAAGCGGGCCGAGGAGGCCGAGCGGGCATTCCGGGCCTCCAAGGGCTATGAGCCGGACACGGTTTGGCGGCGGCTGAAGCGGAAGTTCAAACGGTAATATGGGACGGGCCGGCGCCAGGGGCGCCGGCCTTTGTATACAACGGAGTGCCCTCCGGGGGGTTCCCTTTCTGGTTTCAGAAAGGGAACCGAAAGAAAACCAGGGGGACAGCACGGGGAACTTTGTTCCCCTATCGCTGTCCCCCTGGACCCCGGGTTCGTCCGGGCGGCGGTACGGTTTATGTTGGTTGGCAAGACTTGAAAGCCGTTGCAGCTCGTATCGGTCTGGCGTTAGAACAACTCTGGCTATCGCCCCTCGGCATATCACCCGGCAAAACCTGATAGTAGTTGCGTTTTTATCGGTGCAAACAAGCCGCCACAAGGTCTGTGCGTCTCTGCGCCCCCTCTGTCATTGCGAACCAGTTCGCAAACTGGTGCGGCAATCCGCTTCCCTCGGCCTACCCCCGTCCCGCCCCGTGGGCGTCATTCTCAATTATCCATTGTTAATTCTCAATCCATTCTTCATTCTTAAAGGAGCAATTGCTATGGAACCATGGACCCTTTGGACCTCCGGCCTTTGCACGGCCCGTCTCTTCGTGGAGGGCGCCGACGTTCAGGCCGAGTGTCTGGACCCCGCCACCGCTGCGTTCACCCCCCGCCAACCCATGACCCAGACCGTGGCCAATCTGCTGGGGCAGAGCTGCGGCTTTGACCTGCCCGCGCTGTTCTCCGCCCTGGCCCGGTCCGGCGGAGGGCTGTTGTCGGGAAGCCGCTACACCACCGAGGACGGTCGGTGGTACATGGAGCGGGACGTGAAGTGGCCCAACAACGCCCTGGTGGAGGACGGGAAGGTCCTGGCCTTCGTCCGGCCCAACCGGGAGCGGGTCCACGTCCTCTGCCGGGCCGGATACGAGGACAGGACCATCCTGGCCCAATGGGCGGCCTACCGCCCTGGCGAGGTCCTCCACCCCATCCGGGTGCTGGAGGACCTGGACGTGCCCATGCGGGACGGGGTCACCCTGTCCACCACCGTCCTGCTGCCCGCCGATGCGGCCGGCCCGGTCCCCACGGTGCTGGTGCGGACCCCCTACGGCAAGGAGGACGACGTGCCCGCGTACCGGCGCTATGCCCACCGGGGCTATGCCGTGGTGGTGCAGGACACCCGTGGCCGGAGCAAGAGCGGCGGGGTGTTTATCCCGGAGCACGACGAGACCGAGGACGGGGACGACACCCTGAACTGGATCGCCGCCCAGCCCTGGAGCGACGGGGGCGTGGGCATGATCGGCGGGTCCTACCTGGGCTACGTCCAGTGGGCGGCCGCCGCCAGCGGCAACCCCCACCTCAAGGCCCTGGTCAGCGTGGTGGCGGCGGGCAGCGCCTTCGTGGACCTGCCCCGGAAGGGGGGCGGCATGTCCTCCGGGTCCCTGGCCTGGAACTTCGGCGTGTCCGGCCAAGACTGGGCCCCCGAACTCATGGAGCGGGACGACTGGGACGAGATTTTGGAGATGCGCCCCCTGGAGGACATCCCCCGCCGGGCGCTGGGGCAGGACATCCCCTTCTACTCCGAATACTTCAAGCACATGGACTGCGACGCATTTTGGGACCAAGGGAACTGGTTCAAGCGGGGCCAGGGCGTGGTGGACGTGCCCGCTCTCATCGTCTCCGGCTGGTTCGACGACAACGGCATGGGCACCACCGAGGCCCTGGACCTGACCAAGGACTACCCTGCCGAGCGGCGGAAGGTCCTGCTGGGCCCATGGCAGCACAGCGGCAACTCCAAATACGACCTCCACGGCCTCCACCTGGGCAATTCCGCCCTGCGGTTCGATGTGGACCTGCTGTTTTTGCAGTGGTTCGACCACTGGCTCAAGGGCCTGGACAACGGGGCCGAGGACCTGCCCCCGGTGCAGTATTACACCGTGGGCGCGGAGCAGTGGCGGACCGCCCGGGACTGGCCTCCGCCCCAGGCTAAGCCCTGCGCCCTCTATCCCACCCGAGACGGGAGGTTGAGCTTCGAGGCCCCGGAGCCGGGGGCGGTCAGCTACGATTACGACCCCAGGGACCCGGCCCGGCACCTCATCGACCTGTCGGAAAACGAGCTGGCCGTGCCCGAGGACTACGCGGAGGAGGAGCGGCGGCCCGACGTGCTCACCTTCACCACCCCCGTACTGGAAGCGCCGCTCACCTTCACCGGGGACTTCACCGCCCACCTCTTCGTCTCCTCCGACTGCCCGGACACGGACTTCGTGGTCCGGGTCCTGGACGTGGACCCGGACGGGCGGTCCATGCGCATGGCGGGGGGCGTGCTGTCCGCCCGCTATCGAAACGGCTTTGAACAGTCCGAGTTCATGGAGCCGGGGGAGGTCTATGAGCTGGTCATCCGCACCACCAAGGTCTCCCACTGCTTCCTGCCGGGCCACGCCATCCGGGTGAGCATCACCTCCGGGTGCAAGAACCTGCTGTTCCCCAACAGCAACACCGAGGCGGGGTTCAACAGCGCCGTGACCAGGGTGGCGCATAACACGGTGCATCTGGGGCGGACCAGGGTGGAGGGGTTCCGGGAAACGTAGGCAGGGCGCGGCCCTGCCGGGGGCGTTCCTTTCTCCTTTGAGAAAGGAACCGAAAGA
>UQGJ01000112.1 GCA_900540545.1 uncultured Eubacteriales bacterium | reverse complement strand
GGGGGCGGTGGCGCGCCGGGTCGTCGCGCCCCACGGGGGACGGGGGAGGACCGCCGAGGGCGGCGGTCCCCACAGAGGTAGGGGTGCGAGCGGTTTTGAGTTGGGGAGAGGGATGGAATCGGCGTTCCCCTCATCCGTCAGCCGCGGGGCGGCTGACACCTTCCCCCAGGGGAAGGCTTGGACGGAGATTGGAAAGGGGATGGAGCTTGTGGATGTGAAGAAGGATGCGGGCGTGGAGCAGGGCTGGTCGGTGAGCGGGGAGGATTTGGCGCTCATCAACCGGTGGAGTCGGAAGGAGCTGGGGGCGGAGGAGGTATATGCCTTTTCCGTGCGGCTGTGCGACAACGAGATCGACCGGGACGGGGAGCGGTTCGGGCGGGAAGCGTTGGATGCGCTGGCGGAGAAGTTTGTGGGGAAGAGCGGGGTGTTTGACCACCAGTGGAGCGCACGGGGGCAGGCGGCCCGCATCTACCGGACCCAGGTGGTGGAGGAGCCGGGGGTCAAGACCAGGGCCGGGGACGGGTACTGCTATCTCAAGGGGTGGGCCTACATGCTGCGGACCGAGGGGAACCGGGACCTCATCGCTGAAATTGAGGGGGGCATCAAGAAGGAGGTGTCCGTGGGCTGCGCCGTGGAGCGGGCGGTCTGCTCGGTGTGCGGCGAGGACATGCGGGACCGGGAGAGGTGCCATCACGTGAAAGGGCGGACCTACAACCGGAAGCTCTGCTGGGCGGAGCTGGAGGGGGTCACGGACGCCTACGAGTGGTCCTTTGTGGCGGTGCCCGCCCAGCCCAGGGCCGGGGTCATGCGCAAGGGCTTCGGGCGAGAGGAACGGCTGGAGCGGGAGGCTGAGCTGGGGCGGAAGTATTTGGCCGAACTCCGGCGGGAGGTGGTCCGGCTGGGCGGGCTGGCGGAGCCGGAGCTGGACGGCTGCGTGATGAAGGCGGTGGCGGAGAAGCTGGACGAGGGGGAGCTCTCCGCCCTGCGGGTGGTGCTGGAGAAGCGGGCCGGGGAGAAGTATCCCCTGGGGGTGCAGCTGACCTACCGGGGGGAGGAGACGGCGGGGGAGCCGGGGGACCGGGCGTTTTTGATTTAGGGCGAGGGGGAATCGGCGTTCCCCTCATCCGTCAGCCGCGGGGCGGCTGACACCTTCCCCCGGGGGAAGGCTGGGGACGGGGGAGGCGAGGTTTGGGGGTGCCCCTTCCACCGCCTGCGGGCGGTCCCCCTCCCCCATCTGCCGATAGGGGAGGCTGGGGACGGGGGAGGCGGATTGCCGCGCCAGTTTGAGAACTGGCTCGCAATGACATGTATGAAGGAGGAATTG
Organism: uncultured Eubacteriales bacterium; assembly: GCA_900540545.1. Taxonomy (GTDB): domain Bacteria; phylum Bacillota; class Clostridia; order Oscillospirales; family Oscillospiraceae; genus Intestinimonas. The sequence continues at coordinate 3,966 of UQGJ01000112.1, read as the reverse complement.
GATATGAGCGGGAAGGTTTCGTTTGAGGAGATCGGGAGCGTGGCGGCCAGCTTTTACGCCGAGGAGGGCGTGAAGGTTGGTCAGGTGGTGCAGGTGAGCGGGGCGGAGACCGTGGGGGCCTGCGGCGACGGCGGGCGGTTCTGCGGCGTGGCGGTGAGCGTGGCCGGGGACGGGGTATGCGCCGTGCAGGTGAGGGGCTTCGTGTCCGTGGCGGCCGGGGCGGACGTGGCGCCCGGCTGGATGGCTCTGGTGGGCGACGGCGCCGGCGGCGTGCGGAAGGCGGCGGCCGGGGAGACGGGGCTGGAGCGGCTGGTGGTGAGCGCCGGGGACGGCGCGGCCGTGGTCTTGCTGTAAGAGAGAAAGGGAGGATGGGAATAGATGGGTTACGCGTATGACGATCTGAAGCTGGAAAAGGGCATGTACAACACCGCGGGGCGGAGCTTTACCCAGGTGCTGGAGGGGGAGGACCCCTCGGAGCACTACAAGGGCACGGCGCTGGAGGGGCTGGACGCCTATCAGCGGCAGCTCAAGCGGTTCGACATCAAGGTGAAGGGGACGGGCTCCGACGTGGTGGAGAAGTTCTTCCGCACGTCGGAGTCGGCGGTGCTGTTCCCGGAGTACATCGCCCGGAGCGTGCGGCAGGGCATGGAGGAGGCCAACCTGCTGCCCGACCTCACGGCCACGGTGACCCGGTTCGACGGGCTGGATTACCGCTCCATCGCGTCGGTGCCCGACGAGGAGAAGAAGCTGCGCCGGGTGGAGGAGGGGGCGGCCATTCCGGCCACCACAGTGAAGACCCAGGAAAATCTGGTGAAGCTCCACAAGCGGGGGCGGATGCTGGTGGCCTCCTACGAGGCCATCCGGTATCAGAAGCTGGACCTCTTTTCCGTGACCCTGCGGCAAATCGGGGCCCACATCAACCGAATGCTGCTGGAGGACGCCATCGGCGTGCTGGTGAACGGGGACGACAACGGGAATCCGGCCCAGGTCTACAAGGTGGGGACCGGCCCCATCGGCGGGACCAAGGGGAAGCTGGACTACGCCGCGCTGGTGGATTTTTGGGCCCAGTTCGACCCCTATGAGATGAACACGCTGCTGGTGCCCAGGGGCGTGATGGTGGACATGCTGAAGCTGCCCGAGTTCCAGAATCCCCTGACGGGGCTGAACTTCCAGGGCACCGGCAAGCTGACCACCCCCATGGGGGCCAAGCTGCTGCGGACCTCCGCCATGGCCGAGGGGAAGCTCATCGGACTGGACAAGCGGTACGCGTTGGAGATGGTGCAGGGGTCCGACGTGATGGTGGAGTATGACAAGCTCATCGACCGGCAGCTGGAGCGGGCAGCCATTACGACTATCGCGGGGTTTGCGAAGGTGTTTGCCGAGGCGGGGAAGGTGCTGGAGGTGTAAGGGGACGAGGGATGCGGATTGCCGCGCCAGTTTGAGAACTGGCTCGCAATGACAGGGGACGGGGGCGGCGCGTCGGGGCCGCCGCGCCCTACGGGGGACGCGGGGACGGGAGACGAGGGGACGGGGGACGAGGGGCGGGCGGCCACAAGGACCGCCCCTACGTGGGGGGGGTGCGGTGGGGTCCGTGGGGACGAGAGGGCGGTGGCGTGCCGGGGCGTCGTGGCCCATGGGGACGGAGGACGACGGGCGTGCGGATGGAATGGGGGAGCTTATGATCGACGAGGCGGTGGAGCTGGCGATGGCGCTGGGGGATGTGGACGAGGCGGAGCGGGGGAAGGTGGAGACCCTGTGCCGGGCGGCGGTGGAGGAGTTTTCGCGGCGGCTGCGGGACGGGGTGGAGGCCGGGGACTGCGCGCCGGCGCTGGCCCTGGCGGCGGCATGGACGGCGCTGGCCGACCTGTGCGTGGGGGCCTGCGCCGACGGGGTGGAGTCCTTTACCGCCGGGGCGGTGACGGTCCGGCAGGGGGAAAAGCTGACGGCCCTGGAGCGGAGCGAAGGGCTGCGCCGGAGGGCGGAGCTGGCGATGGCCCCCTACTTGGAGGACCGGGGGTTCTTCTTTCGGGGGGTGCGGGGCTAGTGCGGCGGGACGGGTTTGCGCGGATCTTGGAGCGGTACGGGCAGGCGGTGCGGCTGTGCGGCGGGGCGGGCGCGGACCAGGAGGTCCGGGCCTTTTTGCAGCCCGTCACCCAGCGGCGGGAGGACTGGCGGCAGGAGATGCCCACGCCTTTGGGGGTGCGGGACCAGACGCGGTTCCTCTATCTGGGGCCGCCGGAGGTGCCTTTGGATGAGTTGGGGGACGGCTTTTTAGAGTGGCACGGGCGTCGGTTTCAGGTCCGGGTATGCCAGCCGGTCTATGTGGGGGAGGTCCTTTCCCACTGGTGGGCGGTGCTGGAGGTCCGGGACCGGGAGGAGGGCGACGGGGCTTGACGGGACTGGAAAAAATCAGGGAGTGCATGACGGAATACCTGAACGGCCACGGGGTCCGGGCCATCGCGGCGTGGCCCGGCGAGAGCCGGCGGCGTCTGGACGGGTCGGTGGCGGCGGTGTCCCTGCGGGGGTGCGAGGCGGGGCCCGGCGGGTTCCGGGACTATCTGGGGGAGCGGTATGACCCGGAGGGCGGGGTCTGGCGGGAGCTGTACGGGCGGAAGGTCCGGGTGACCTTCGGGCTGGACCTCTACGCCCCCAGGGAGAGCGGGGCGGCGGGGTGCCAGGCGGCCTTCGACGCGCTGGCCGACGCGCTGAACGGGGACGGGCCGGCGGGGCTGAAGCTGGGGGAGCTGAGCCGGGGCGAGGTGGTCTTTGACCAGGGCGCGGGGCTGTTCCGCTGCCCGGCGGAGGCGGTGTGCGACGCCTACCTCTACGCGGTGGCGGAGGAGGGAGGCGCATTTTTGGAATTTGAGGTGAAGGGATATGGCAATGACGGTCCATGAGCGGCCGGGGGTCTATTCGGCCTACGACGCGTCGGCGGTGGTGAACGGCAGCGGCGGCGGCAAGGTGGTGGGGCTGGCGGCCCTGTGCCCGGGCGGGACCGCCGGAACGGTGGTGCGGCTGGCCCGGTACGAGGACGCGGTGACGGCCTTCGGGGCCGGGGAGCTGGCGGAGCTGGCGCGGGTGCTGCTGGTCAACGGCGCTTCGGCGGTGGCGGCGGTGCCGGTGGCGGAGGAAGCGGGGTACGGCGCGGCGTTTGCGGCGCTGGAGGCCGTGGAGGACGTGGCGGTGGTGGTCTGCGACAGCGGGGAGCTGGCGGTGCAGCAGAGCCTGCGGGACAGCGTACACGCCGCGTCCCAGGCCCGGAAGGAGCGCATCGGCGTGGTCCGGGGCGGCGCGGGGGAGACGGTGAGCGCCCTGGCGGTCCGGGCGGGGGAGCTGAACAGCGAGCGGATGGTGCTTGTGGCCCCCGGCGAGGCGGACCGGGAGGGGGCCAGGGTGGCCGCGGCGGTGGCCGGGGCCATCGCGGGGGAGCGGGACCCGGCGGTGCCCCTGGGCGGCGCGGTGCTGAAGGGGCTGGAGGCGCTGGAGCGGCTATACGCCGACAGCGAGATCGACCTGCTGGTGCGCGGCGGGGTCACGCCGGTGGAGCAGGTGGCGGGCGTGGTCTCCGTGGTGCGGGGGGTGACCACCCGGACCAAAACGGGGGAGGCGGAGGACCGGACCTGGCGGGAGCTGAACACCATCCTCATCGTGGACGACGTGATCCCGGCGGTGCGCAGCAGCCTGCGGGCCAAGTTTCAGCGGGCCAAGAACACGGAGCAGAGCCGGGGGGCCATTCGGGCCCAGGTCATCGTGGAGCTGGAGAACCGGCTGGCGCGGGAGATTATCACCGGGTACGATGGGGTGACGGTGACGGCGCTGGAGGAGAATCCAACGGTGTGTCTGGTGGAGTTTTCCTTTACGGTGGCCCACGGGCTGAACCAGATTTGGCTGAGCGCGCATATCACGGTGTAGGGGCGGAGTCCCTCCGGGGGGTCCTCTTTCTTCTCGAAGAAAGAGGACGGAAAG
>UQGJ01000111.1 GCA_900540545.1 uncultured Eubacteriales bacterium | reverse complement strand
TGGTTTTCTTTCGGTTCCTTTCTCAAACGAGAAAGGAACGCCCCCGGCAGGGCCCTGCCCTAAAAAAGGAGGTCATCCCATGTCCCTCATCCAACTCGACGACATCTATAAGATCTACGGCTCCGGCGAGAGCGAGGTCCGGGCCCTGGACGGGGTCTCCCTGTCCATCGACCAGGGGGAGTTCGTGGCTATCATCGGCCAGTCCGGCTCCGGCAAGTCCACCATGATGAACATTCTGGGCTGCCTGGACGTGCCCACCAGGGGGGAGTACCTGCTGGACGGGGTCTCCATCCGCCAGCGCAGTGAGCGGGAGCTGTCCGCCATCCGCTCAAAGCAGATCGCCTTCATCTTCCAGGGCTACAACCTGATCCCCTCCCTCAACGTCTGGCAGAATGTGGCCCTCCCCCTGACCTACCAGGGCGTGGGACTGGCCCAGCGGCGGGCGCGGGCCATGGAGGCTCTGGAAAAGGTGGACATCGTGGCCAAGGCCGAGATGCGCCCCACCCAGCTCTCCGGCGGCCAGCAGCAGCGGGTTGCCATCGCCCGGGCCATGGCGACCCGGTCCCCGGTCCTCATGGCCGACGAGCCCACCGGCGCCCTGGACTCCCACACCGGGGCCCAGGTGCTGGACATCCTGCGCCAGTTCAACCAGGAGATGGGCACCACCGTCATCCTCATCACCCACGACAACGGCATCGCCGCCCACGCCGGACGCATCATCCGGGTCATGGACGGCAAGATCACGGCGGACAGTGCCCGGGGGGAGGACCCCTTCACCGTCCCCGGCCAGCCCACAGCCCCCGCCCAGGTCCGCCGCCCCAGCTTCCGGCCCCTGCCCCAGCCGGGGTCCGGGGCGTTGGGAGGGGTGCCCACGTGAGCGCCATCCTCATGGCCCTGGACGCCATCCGGGAGAAAAAAGGCCGCAGCTTCCTCACCATGCTGGGCATCATCATCGGCGTGTGCGCCGTGCTGGTGCTGGTCGCCATGGTATCCGGCTACAACGCCGATTTGACGGCCTACTACGAAAAGCTGGGCGTGAACAAGGTGGAGGTCTCCGTCAGCTATTACAGCTCCAGCCGCACGGTGGACGTGATGAGCGCCCTCTACAAATACGGCAACGGCGAGCTGTCCGGCCAGGTCACCGGCGTCAGCCCCAGCACCACCTCCAATCTGACCCTGAAATACGGGGCCAACAACCTGACCACCACCGTCTATCTGGGCAGCGACCAGTTCTCCACCTGCCAGAACTACACCCTCAACAAGGGCCGGGACCTGTCCCAGGTGGACGTGGACCAGCGCAGCAAGGTCTGCCTCCTGGGCACCTATACCGCCCAGACCCTCTTCGGCCTGGCCGACCCGGTGGGCAAGACCGTCCAGATCAACGGCATCCCCTTCACCGTGGTGGGGACCTACTACCAGAAGGACGGCACCGCCGAGGGCTCCATGGACGACATGGCCGTGGTGCCCTACTCGGTGAACCGGGCCCTGCTGGGCAGCGACAGCCTCACCGGCTTTATCGTGAAGGTGGATAAGAGCGACAACATGACCGCCGTCATCTCCGCCGTCACCGCCTATCTGGCCGAGCTGGTGGACGAGGACACCATTGGCGAGGTGACGGTGAAGAACGGCAACTCCGCCATGGAGGAGAGCGACGAGGAGACCGCCTCCCTCTCCGTGGTCCTGGGGGGCATCGCGGCCATCGCCCTACTGGTGGGGGGCATCGGCATCATGAATATCATGCTGGTCACCGTCACCGAGCGCACCCGGGAGATCGGCATCAAAAAGGCCATCGGCGCCCCCCGGCGGGAGATCGTCACCCAGTTCCTGGTGGAGGCGGGGGTCCTCTCCGCCCTGGGCGGCCTCATCGGCATTGGCCTGGGCTTCGCCCTGTCCCTGGTCCTGGGGAAGGCCATGTACGACCTCATCATCCTGCCCAGCACCTTCGTCACCCTGGGGGCCTTCGGCTTCTCCATCGTCATCGGCGTGGGCTTCGGCCTGTACCCCGCCGTCAAAGCCAGCGGCCTCCAGCCCGTGGAAGCGCTGAGGGCGGAGTGAGGGAAATGAAGAATGAAGAATGAACAATGAACAATGAAGGTGCCGCCTTCGGCGGCAAATTTCAATTCGTCCGGCTCCGCCGGACACCACAATTTCTAATTCTTCATTCCTAATTCTTAATTCAAAGAGCACCATAAGGAGGTCCTTCCCATGAAGCACCGTATTCCCGCCCTTCTGACCGCCGCGGCCCTGTGCCTGGGGCTGCTGGGCGTCGTGCCCGCTAGCGCCTTTTCCGACGTGACCGACCCGGCGGTGGCCCAGGCCGTGGCCGTCCTCACCAGCATGGGCATCGTCTCCGGGTACGACGACGGCGGCTACCACCCCGGCGACACCCTCACCCGCGCCCAGTTCTGCAAGCTGGCGATTTTGCTGGAAAACAAGGGGGACCAGGCCGCCACCAGCGCCTACCGCACCCTCTTTTCCGACCTGTCCGCATCCCACTGGGCGGCGGGGTACGTGAATCTGGCCTACACCGACGGCCTCATCTCCGGCTACGGGGACGGCACCTTCGGCCCCGACGACCCGGTGACCCTGGCCCAGGCCGTCACCATCCTGCTCCACATCCTGGGCTACGAGAACGCCGCCATCGGCCCCTTCTGGCCGGAGGACTACCTCTCCAAGGCCGCCCAGGTGGGGCTGACGGAGGGGGTGGACGCCGCCGGGGACGCCGCCCTCACCCGGGGCCAGGCCGCCCTGCTGCTGCGCAACGTGCTGGAGCTGGACACCGCCGACGGCAAAGCGTATTTCTCCACCTGGGCCGCCTCCACCGTGGAGCAAGCCCTCCTTCTGGACCGGGACGCCGAGTCGGACAGCGGCCGCCTCCACACGGCCCAGGTCTACGCAGGCGGGACCATCACCTACTATGACCAAACCATCCCCCTGCCGGAGGACTTCGTGGGCAATGGCCGGGGGACCCTCCTGTTGGATAAGAGCGGGAAGGTGACCGGCTTCGTCCCCGACGGCACCGCCTATGCCACGGTCTTCGTGGGAGAGGTGACGGCGGACGGCTTTACCGGCCTGACCGGCGTCACCTACGCCATCGCAAAAAACACCCCCGTCTTTCTGCGTTCCGACGAGGAGACCAAGACCTGGTCGGAGTGCTGGTACGACCTGGACGGGGTGACGGCGGTGGACCTGGCCTATACCGAGTCCGGCTCCATCGAGCTGGTGGTGGTGGCGGGGCTGGAGAAGTACGCCGGGACCCTGCTCACCGGCTACTATGAAAACGCCGCCCCCAACGCCGCCTCCCCCAGCCAAATCACCCTGCTGGGCCAGACCTTCGACGTGGCGGACGAGGGCAGGGCCAGCCTGTCCGCCTTCGCGGTGGGGGATAAGATCACCGTGACCCTCAACGGCGGCGGGGAAGTGGCCTTCGCCCAGGATGCCAAGGACCAGAAGGCCGAGCTCATCGGCATCCTGGACAGCTACCAGAACAGTACCGCCGCCGTCACCCTCCTGAGCGGCATCCAGATTTCCGGGACCTGCACCTCCGCCTCGGCCTCGGATCTGGAGGACGGGCTGGTGCGGGTGAATGCCTCCGGGGTGGGCAAGCTGTCCGTCTCCGCCCTCTCCGGCAGCGCCGCCACGGGCAAGTGGGACGTGGCCGGGGGCACCCTGGGCAAGCTCACCGTGGCCGCCGACGTGCGGGTCTTTGACCAGGTGGGCCAGTCCGCCGCCGTGGAGGTGGACCTGGACGACATCGCCCTGGAGACCGTCCCGGCCTCCAGCATCACCTACGTGGGTACCAACTCCGCCGGGGAGGTCTCCCTCATCGTCCTCAGCGACGTGACGGGGGAGTGCTATACCTACGGCCTGCTGAAGGGCGGCTCCCAGACCGTCAACAGCGGCGACGCCAGCATGAGCTACACCAACTATACCGTCTCCGTCCGGCGCAGCGACGGCGAGACCGGGACCTATCTGGTGGGCCGCTCGGTGAAGAGCGGCGCCCCCGGCGGAATCGCCGTCACCGCCGCGGGCAAGGTGGCGGGCACCGTCACCCTCACCAAGGCCACCGATGTGGCCCGCGCCGACTTCGTGGGCAGCGATACCGTGAAGGCGGGGGGCTACCTGCTGACCATCAGCGGCGACGTGCAGGTCTATAACGAGACCACCGGCCAGTGGATGACCCTGGAGGCGGCCAAAGCCTATACCGACGCCTTCACCGTCTACTACGACAAGACCCCCGCCACCGGCGGCAAGGTCCGCGTCATCATCGTGGAATAAAAAACCAGCCGTGCCGCCCCCAAAAAGGAGGGCGGCACGGCTGGTTGATTTGAGGAAAACAAAAAGAACGGCAACACTGTTTCCGGTGTTGCCGTTCTGGTGCGCGAGGCGGGAGTCGAACCCGCACGTCCTTGCGAACACTGGCACCTGAAGCCAGCGAGTCTACCAATTCCACCACTCGCGCAAGTGGTTTCGCGCTGTTCAGCGCAAGAGATATGTTACCATAGAGCGGCATTTGTGTCAACAGTTTTTTCGCACGTTTCCCGCAAAAATTTGCGGGGCGGAAAAATGAGTTGACAAACGGGCGGCGGCTGGCTATAATAGTCAAGCAGTCTTGGATGAGACTGTGTTTTGCGGATGTGCTGGAACTGGTAGACTGGCAAGCTTGAGGTGCTTGTGTCCGTATGGGCGTGCGGGTTCGACTCCCGCCATCCGCACCAACTGAAAGGGGCGCACTTTTCGAATGTTTCATCGAAAAGTGCGCCCCTGTTTTTATTGATTTGGTATGGAAATAAGAGTTTGTTTATGATACTATGATTTCATCACTTCAAGCATAGCTTGGATGCTGTGTTCAATCACACAGATATGCGCGGCATCCTGATGTGTTAATAAATCCACAATACGTTGGATAGCCGGGCGGTCTGTGGCCTCACCAAACAAAACGAAGTCTGCGTTCAACCCCAGTAGCGTACATAGCTTAACAAAGTTTTCTAGTTGAGTTCCGCTATGACCAAGTTCAATATTAGCAAGGGAATTGACAGAAAGTCCCACTTCTTCGGCAAGGCGTTCACGAGTCCACCCCATATTTTCACGGGCGGTTCTGATTCTAAGACCGATATTCTTTTTGTCCAGCTTTATATTTTCCATATCAGATACACCTTACCTATTTTGTAATAGTGTATCTGATAATTTTTGCACAATACATCAAGATAAGATTGGTGTTAAACATATAGTTAAACTGTGTATCTGGAGAGAAAGGAATGATAGATATGCCCCGTAGCCGTATAGAGGAGTACAAAAAGCAGTTGAGACTATACAAGCCGCGATACTGGTTCCAATTCTACGGCAGGTATTGGCTTCCGGCCTGTCTGCTTTTGGCGGCGCTGGCCGTTGTGAGCGGCAGGGTGTGGGCTGTTCTGGCCGCGCTGGCGCTGTCGGTGGGCAGTCTGGCCGTCACGGTGGTCCTCTTCCGGCGCAGGAGCAGGCGGGATTTCCACAATTTGGCGGACATCCTGCGCCTTTACGGGAATGAAATGGAGCGGTGGGACCGGGATGGAAATCAGGAAAACATGGTGCGGGTCTTTCAGGACAGTCTGCGGTTTTTGACCATATTGGACCGCCGCTTCGGCATAAGCCTGTGGGAGGAGCTGGCCGAGTTACTTCAGGAGGGAGAAGACGGGGAATCAAATTAGAGCCGGCGCCGCATTTGCGGCG
>UQGJ01000110.1 GCA_900540545.1 uncultured Eubacteriales bacterium | reverse complement strand
GCCCGTGCCGCCCCCGGTCCTTCTTTCCGTCCCCTTTCTTTGAGAAGAAAGGGGACCCCCCGGAGGGCGGTGCCCTCCATCCTCACCAGAGAGAGGAGATCATTATGAACCAAACCGCCACCCTGGCCCCGAACAAATCGGCCATCTTCCTGAACAAGCTGCGCACCTACTTCTCCAAGCCCCACAACGTCATTCTGCTGCTGATGGGCATCGTGCTGACCTTCTCCACCGTGGCCCCCATCGTGGCCATCGTGCGGGACACCCTGCTCATCCACCCCGGCTCCATCGACGCCCACCTCACCGGCATGTCCAGCGGCTATACCACGGTCAACTACATCGACCTCTTTACCAGCCGCCTGGCCCGGACCAACCTGTGGACCCCCCTGCTCAACACGGTCCTGCTGGCCGTGGGCACCTGCGTGGTGGCCATCCTCTTCGGCGGCATCTTCGCCTTCCTGGTCACCCGCACCAACATGTCCTGCCGGAAGTACCTCAGCTCCATCTTCATCTTCCCCTACATCATGCCCCAGTGGACCCTGGCCGTGGTGTGGCAGAACATGTTCAACTCCAACGCCGTCACCGGCACCTCCAACGGCCTGCTGGCCGCCACGCTGGGCATCAACATGCCCATGTGGTGGTGCCAGGGCCTCTTCCCCAGTCTGGTGGTCCTGGGCCTGCACTACGCCCCCTTCGCCTACATCCTCATCGGCGGCATCTTCCGCAACATGGACGCCAACCTGGAGGAAGCGGCCACCATCCTGGACACCCCCAAGTGGAAAATCATGACCAAGGTGACTCTGCCCATGGTCAAGCCGGCCATCCTCTCCACCATTTTGCTGGTGTTCGGCTCCTCCATGGGCTCCTACCCGGTGCCCCACTACCTGGGCCTCACCACCCTTGCCACCAAGTACGTGTCCATGAACTCCCGGTACACCGGCGAGGCCAGCATTCTGGCCATCATTATGATGGTGTTCGGCGTGGCGATCATGCTGCTCAACCAGTTCAGCCTCACCAGCCGGAAGAACTACACCACCGTCACCGGCAAGTCCGGCCAAATCTCCAAAATCAACCTGGGCAAGCTGGGCAAGCACGTCATCGCCATCGTCCTGGTGGTGGTCACCTTCTTCACCAGTATCTTCCCCATCGTCTCCTTCGCCTTCGAGACCTTCCTCCCCAACCCCGGCGACTACTCCTTCCTCTACACCGGGGACACCAGCAACCTGACCACCAAGTGGTGGACCACCAGTGAGAACGTCACCGAGAACGGCATGTACGGCCAGAAGGGCATCCTCCACAACGAGACCATCTGGAACGCCTTCAAGGGCACCATGCTGGTCAGCGTGGCCTGCGCCCTGCTGGCGGGCACCATCGGCACCCTCATCGGCTACTCCGTGGCCAAGAGCCGACGAAGTAAATGGGCCAACTACGTCAACGCGGTGGCCTTCCTGCCCTACCTGATGCCCTCCATCGCCGTGGGCGTGGCCTTCTTCATCCTCTTCTCCAACCAGTACATCAACCTGTTCAATACTTACACCATCCTCATCATCGTGGGCACCGTCAAATACATCCCCTTCGCCAGCCGGTCCAGCCTGAACTCCATGCTTCAGCTCTCCGGCGAGATCGAGGAGGCGGCCATCATCCAGGACGTGCCCTGGATCAAGCGCATGACCCGCATCATCATCCCCATCCAGAAGTCCTCCATCATCAGCGGCTACCTGCTCCCCTTCATGACCTGCCTGCGGGAGCTGAGCCTGTTCATGCTGCTGTGCGTCCAGGGCTTCATCCTCTCCACCACGCTGGACTACTTCGACGAGATGGGCCTGTACGCCTTCTCCAGCGGCATCAACCTGATTTTGATCGTCACCATCCTGGTCTGCAACGCCATCGTCAACAAGGTCACCGGCGCCAGCCTGGACAAAGGGATTGGAGGTTAAACCATGCCAGAAATCAGATTAGAACATGTGACCAAGCGCTGGGATAAATTCTACGCCGTGGACGACCTGGACCTGGTCATCGAGGACAACGCCTTCATCACCCTGCTAGGCCCCTCCGGTTGCGGCAAGACCACCACCCTGCGCATGATCGCCGGTCTGGAGACCCCCACCTCCGGCCGCATCACCATCGGCGACAAGGTGGTATTCGACTCCGACCAGGGCATCAATATCCCCCCCAACAAGCGCAAGGTGGGCTTCCTCTTCCAGAACTACGCCCTGTGGCCCAATATGACGGTCTACCAGAACATCTCTTTCGGCCTGTCCAACGTGAAGGAGGACCTGCCCAAAATCGACCTGGAGGCCCGCAAGACCGCCGCCCTCATCCGCATCCTGCAAAAGCCCGACGACGTGGTCCGCACCATCCAGGAGTGCGTGGACAAAAAGGGCAAGCTGGACGTGAACAAGGCCCACATCAAGCTCATCGACCGATATGAAATCTCCATCCACACCGCCAAGACCCTCATGGGCTACAAGCTCCACGAGTCCATGGAGCCGGCCACCATCGCCAAGGCCAAGCTCGCCGAGCTGGAAAAGGCCCTGGAGGCCGCCAAGGCCGCCTGCGCCAGCCAGGGCTGCACCTTCGCCCCGGACTACACCTTCCTCAAGGACGGCAAGCCCGTCACCAGCGTCCGCAAGCTGACCCCGGAGGAGATCGACCTCACCGTCCGCCGGGTAGCCCGCATCGTGAAGATCGGCATGTTCATGGACCGCTATCCCGCCGAGCTCTCCGGCGGCCAGCAGCAGCGCGTGGCCATCGCCCGCACCCTGGCCCCGGAGCCCACCGTCCTGTTCATGGACGAGCCCCTTTCCAACCTGGACGCCAAGCTCCGCCTGGAGATGCGCTCCGAACTCCAGCGCCTGCACATCGACACCGGCTCCACCTTCGTCTACGTCACCCACGACCAGATGGAAGCCATGACCCTGGCGACCAAGATCTGTCTCATCGAAAACGGCGTCCTCCAGCAGTACGACGCCCCCCTGACGGTCTATAACCGGCCCAACAACCTCTTCGTGGCCGACTTCGTGGGCAATCCGGCCATCAACTTCATCGAGGCCAAGGGGACCCAGACCCAGGGCGGCAGCCTGGACCTCACCGTGTTCGACGGGGTCAAGATGACCTTCACCCCCAATGAACCCCTCTCCCTGCCCGACTGGTTCGCCGCCGCCGACGCGGCCGACGCCGCCAAGAAGGCCGCCGAGCAGGAGAAGACCAAGGACAAGAAAAACGTAGAGAAGGGCAACAAGGACACCCTCTTCCGCTACCACATCGCCAAGGTGGATGAGCTGGAGGACTTCGGCGACGAGGAGGAGCTCACCGACGAGGACTTCGTCCTGGGCATCCGCCCGGAATTCCTGGACATCAGCGAAAACGGCCCCCTGGAGGGCGAGATCTACTCCGCCATGCCCACCGGCATGGAGACCACCGTGAAGGTCCGCATCGGCGACTTCCTGCTCACCGGCGTGGTCTTTGGCGGCGTCCTCTACAAAATCGGCCAGACCGTCCGCCTGGACTTCCACGGCAGCAACGTGGTCCTCTTCAGCCGCAAAAATGGTCGTCTCATCGCCCAGGGCTCCCTGACCGTCCAGTAAACGCACCGCTTAGAAAAGGCGGCGGATGCAATGTCCGCCGCCTTTTCCGCACGTATTCTCCCCCGCCGGGGGCGGCGCCTCCGGCGGGGGTCCCCTTTCTCGTTTGAGAAAGGGGACGGAAAGAAAACCAGGGCTTCGGCCCTGGGCCCAAGGGGCGGCACCAAGGGGGCCTGGAGGTCGAAACCGGCTAGAGGTGACAAGTCTGCCCTTCCGCCCCCGCCCCGGCCGTTACGGCCTATCACGCAGTTGTTCACCCCCCATGCGCTGGCGCGGCGCGCCTGGCATAGCAATGCCCGGCAAGGCTCGTGCATTTCCCCCGTCCCGCCCGCAGGCGCAATTATTCATTATCAATTGTCAATTCTTCATTATTAAGGAGTTTCCCATGCTCAAACTCATCGCCACCGACATCGACGGCACCCTGATCCCCTACGGACAGACCGCCCTGCCCCCGGCCCTCTTTCCGCTGGTCCGCCGGCTCCACGCCGCCAGGGTCCTCTTCTGCCCCGCCTCGGGCCGCCAGTACCACTCTCTGCGGACCCTCTTCGCCCCGGTGGCCGACGAGGTCTGCTTCCTCTGCGAAAACGGCGCCATCCTCTACGGCCCCGGCACCGAGGATTCCGCCCCCGTCCTCTCCAAAACCGTCATGCCCAGGGACGAAGCCCTGGCCCTGGCGGACGCCATCCTGGCCCTCCCCGGCTGCGAACTGCTGGTCTCCGGGGCCAACACAAGCTACGTCTCGGCCTGCCCCCCGGCGTATATCCGCTACATGGAGGAGGATAAGGGCAACCGCGTCACCCTTCTGTCCCGCCCCCAGGACATCCCGGAGGACATCCTCAAGGTCTCGGCCTACTGCCCCGGCGGCACCGCCGCCCCCCAGCAGGCCCTGGGCCCCCGGTGGGGGGACGCCCTCCACATGGCCGCCGCCGGCCCCGACTGGGTGGACTTCACCCTGGCCGACAAGGGCACGGGCCTGAGGGGCCTCTGCGCGGGCCTGGGGGTGGCTCTGGCCGACACCGCGGCCTTCGGCGACAACTGGAACGACGTGCCCATGCTGGACCTGGCCGGGACCGCCTGGCTCATGGAGGGGGCCGATCCCGCCCTCCGCGCCCGCTACCCCCGCCGCTGCGCCAGCGTGCTCCCCGTCCTGGAATCCCTCTTAAAGGAGCTGGAAGGATGAAAAAGGCTGTGATTTTCGACCTGGACGGCGTCCTGGTCCACACCGACCGTCTCCACTACGCCGCCTGGAAGGGCCTCACCGACCGTCTGGGCCTCCCCTTCGACGAGACGGTGTACGACCGTCTCCGGGGCATCTCCCGGATGGACAGCCTGGACATCGTCCTGGAGCCCAGCCCCATTTCCTACACCCCGGCGGAAAAGGAGGACCTGGCCGCCGAGAAAAACGCCGCCTATGTCGCCCGGGTGGCCCAAATGACCCCCGCCGACGTGGACCCGGACACCCGCGCCGCCCTGGAGGCCCTCCGGGCCAGGGGCGTCCTGCTGGCCGTGGGCAGCAGCAGCAAAAACGCCCGCCCCATCCTGGAGCGCACCGGCCTGACGGACTATTTCCACGCCATCGCCGACGGCAATTCCATCACCCGGGCCAAGCCCGACCCGGAGGTCTTTCTCACCGCCGCCCGCCTGCTGAGCGTGGCCCCGGCGGAGGCTCTGGTGGTGGAGGACGCCGCCGCGGGCATCCAGGCCGCCCACGCGGGCGGCTTCGAGAGCGTGGCGTTCGGTGGGGACGCCGTGGACAGCCCGCTGGCCGAACATGTTGTCACACGCTTGACGCAGCTGGTGGAGCTGGTCTGAGGCGGAGTGCCCTCCGGGGGCGGCGCTCCCGCGCGGGGGTCCTCTTTCTCGTTTGAGAAAGAGGACGGAAAGAAAACCAGGGCTTCGGCCCTGGACCCGTGGGGCGGCGCCAACGTTAGCGTGGCACTTGAGACCGGCTAGAGGTAACAAGTCTGCCTTTCCGCTTCTGCCTCGGCCGTTACGGCCTATCCCGCAATCGTTCACCCCCATGCACTGGCGCGGCGCGCCTGGCATGGCAAGTCCCGGCAAGGCCAGTGCGTGACGGCGGGCGGCTGATAGCCGCCCCTACATGGTCACAGCCACGCAAGGAGTACCAATCAAACCACCAGCCCCTTGTAGGGGCGGCTATCAGCCGCCCGTGCCGACTGGCAATGGGCAGAAAGCCAATTCAAAACCGTACAGACCTTGTGGCGGCTTGTTTGCACCAATGAAAACGCAACTACTATCAAGTTTTGCCGGGTCATATGCCGAGGGGCGGCAGCCGAAGTTGTTCTAGCG
>UQGJ01000109.1 GCA_900540545.1 uncultured Eubacteriales bacterium | reverse complement strand
GGACGGGGGAGGCGGATTGCCGCGCCAGTCTGCGGACTGGCTCGCAATGACAGGGACGGGGCACAGGGACGCACAGACCTTGTGGCGGCTTGTTTGCACCGAGGGAAACGCAACTACTCGCAAGTCTTGCTCGGCTCTTACACGAGGGGCGATAGCCGGAGTCGTTCAACTGCCAGACCAATACGAGCTGCAACGGCTTTCTGGTTTTGCCCACTCCCGAGAACCGCACCGCCGCCCGGCCGTTCCCCAGAACCTTCTTTCCGTCCTCTTTCTTCGAGAAGAAAGAGGACCCCCCGGAGGGGCCGCGCCCCTTGTTTCCCCGTCCCATTTATGTTATAGTGTTCCCACTTCACTGAGATAGGGGCGTGTTTCTTGGACAAGAAGCTCTTCCGCAGCCTGATGCTGCTTATCACCTTCACCGTGGGACTGATTTTGCTCATCGTAAAGTTCGACACCCTGTGGGACGTGTTCGGCCGGGCCTTCGCCATCCTCACGCCCCTCTTTGTGGGGCTGGCCATCGCCTTTGTGCTGAGCCGTCCCTGCGCCTTCTTTCGGCGGCTGTTCGACCGGGCCTTCGGCAAGAGCAAGCTGAACAGGCTGAGCCTGCCCCTGGCGGTGGTCATCTCCTACCTCATCCTCTTCGGCGTGGTGGCCGCCGTGTTCGCCTTCGTTATCCCGGAGCTGGTGTTCAACATCGGCCGCTTCGCCTCCAACCTCAGCGGCTACGTGGACCAGGCCCAGGTCTGGCTCAACGGGCTGCTGTCCAGCCTCCATCTGGAGCAGTTGGACCTGTCCAAGCTGGACCAGGTGCTGAAAAATCTGCTGGACGGCGTGCTGGCCGCCCTGTCCGGCGCGGTCCCCCAACTGGTGAACCTGACCAACAGCATCGTCACCGTGGTCATCAACGTGGCCCTCTCCTTCGTGTTCTCCGTCTACATGCTGGCGGGTAAGGACTACCTACTCTCCCAGTGCCGCCGGATCATGAAGGCTTACCTCCCTGATTCGCTCTACCGCAGGCTGCTGGACGTGGCCGCCCTGACGGCGGGGACCTTCAGCAAATTCGTCATGGGCCAGGTCACCGACGCCTGTATTCTGGGCACGCTGACCTTCATCGGCATGCTGATTTTCCGCTTCGAGTACGCCCTGCTCATTGCCGTCCTCATCGGCGTCTCCGCCCTGGTGCCCATCGTGGGCGCGTATGTAGGGGCCTTTACCTCCGCCCTGCTGCTGGCTATGATCGACCCCCTCAGGGCCGTGTGGTTCCTCATCATGCTGGTCTGCCTCCAGCAGTTCGAGGGCAACGTGGTCTATCCCCGGGTGGTGGGCACCTCCCTGGGGCTGCCCGGCATCTGGGTCCTGGCCGCCGTCACCGTGGGCGGGGGGCTGTTCGGGTTCGTGGGGATGCTCCTGAGCGTCCCGGTGGCCTCCATCCTCTACACGCTGGTGAAAAAGGACGTGCACAAGCGGCTGGGCGAGGCGCGGGATTAGAACGATTTGAAAAACGGCGGGGTCCATGATATTCTCATGGACCCCGCCGTTTTTTATGAAGAATTAAGCCTGCGGACCGGTGGCTTCCAGGCTCTGCTGGAGCTGGCGGTACCAGGAGGGGACGTCCTCCTCCTCCGAGGCGTGGGCGGCGGTGAAGGCGGGGTACAGGTCTTGGTACCTTCTTCCGTTTATTAACATTTGTTTTAAGTCGGCGGTGCTCAGGGGGATGACCTTCATCCCCGGCACATGGCGGTTCCAGTCACCGGGGTCGTACCAGGGGGTATTCTTCTTGGCCCGGAAGGCCGCGATGACGTTGATATCCAGGTAGGGGGCCACAAAGACGCAGTAGGCCTCCCGGTCCGGGTGGTCCAGCAGGTAGCGGCCCAGGTGGCGGGTCACCGGCTCCTCCTCCATCCGACGCTGGCCGGTGTCGTCCACCAGGGTGGCCTCCAGCAGCAGGGTATGGGGACCGTAGGTCGCCGTGGGCTGGTCGTATTGGTAGACGATGTCCGCCTCTCCCCCGCCGGCGTGGGTCCGGGGCAGCAGGTCGGCCTCCAGGGACAGGTTCATGTAGTCCAGGATATTCCCCTGCCGGCCGCTGAGCTTGTACCAGAGGATGCCCAGCACGTACTCGAAGAGGGTGGGCACGTCGGCGTTGTCGGTGACGGCGTTCTGGAGGGCCTCGTCGTCCCGGTCCCGGAACTGGTCCAGCAGGGTCATCAGCACCCCGTCGCTGAACCGGGCGTCGATGAGCCGGTCGAAGCGGCGGTGCCGCTCGTCCCGGACGGCCTGACGGGCCTGGGCCATATTGGCCACCGGGAGGCCCAGGGCGGCGCTGATGGCCGCCGCCAGCGCCCCCTCGTCCACCGCCAGACTGGGGGAGATGTCCTCCAGGGGGACGTCCGCTTCCAACAGGCCGCAGGGCCGGAACGCCTCCGGCCACAGGCCCTCCATGGCCATCCCGAAGAACTGCCGGGGGGCCACGTCCAGCTTCACGGTCCCGTCCTCGAACAGGACGGTGTCGGTGAGGCGGAAATAGCGCCGGTTCAGGTCCTTGTAGTCGGACAGGGTGGCCTTGCACTTGAACAGGTGCATCCGCAGGAAAAACAGCTCCTTGAAGGTTGTCTCGTCCTCCCCCCAGGGCACCTCCCGGCGGAAGCACCCCGCCGGGTCCCGCCGGATGGCGGCGGAGGTGTGGGTTCCAAAGAGCGCAGGCTTCCAATATTTAGATAGGTTCAGTCCCTTGGCGGCGTCAAAGACCGCCCGGAGCCGGCCCTCGTCCCCCTCCACCACCACGGCCCGCAGGGCCTGATAGAGGGGGTAATAGGCCCGGTCATAGCCCCGGCTCTTCCGGTTCATGCCCACGGCGCAGAGGAGGTCCTCCGTGACGGGGTTGTCCATGAACGTCTGATAGGCCCGGGCGTAGTTGGCCCGCTCCATCACGGTCTCCAACAGGACCGAGTCCACCCCGCCGCCCTGGGCGCGGAGGGCGGCGATGCGCTCCACCAGCTCCTCCGTCACGCCCCGGTTGACGCACAGGGGCAGCAGGTAGGTGAACTCGTCGTCGGTGAGGTAGTCCAGCCGCTCCAGCAGATAGACCAGCACCAGATAGGGCCGCACCGTGCCGCCGTCCACGGTGTTCCCGGTCTTCAGGAGCTGCTTCAGATAGAGGAAGCTGTCCTTGGGGAGGTCCAGGGGGTTGTCCGGGGCGAAGTCCCCCGCCCGGCTCAATGCCAGCAGGGACCGCCCCGCCTCGGTGAGCCGCCGGTGCTGATCCAGCAGGCCGATGTCCACCAGGCCGGAGGTCTTTTCCCGGGCGTCCTTGTCCGGCCGGGGGGCGTCCCCCTTGACGAAGCCCCGTGCCTGCATGAACTGGTAATAGGCCGCCTGGGTCTCGCTGTTCCAAGGCATAACACTCCACGGCGGGCTCTGGCGGAACTCGTCCAGCAGGTCCAATTGCCACTCGATGCTCTGGTTGAAGTTCCGGGTGCGGTAGCTGGTGGTCCCCAGGCACCAGCAGTAGCTCTGATAGGGGATGTTCTCGTGTTCCATCAGCGGTTCACCACCAAAATCTCATCCGCCCGGGCGGTGCGGTCCAGGGTGTGGTAGTTGGCGTTGCCGTAGTGGTAATCCAGGTGGTGGACGGTGTACCGCCGCCGGTTCCGCGCCGTCCACTCCAATAAGATCTCGTTGACCCGGCCCTTGCTCTCCAGCACGTTGGACAGGGCGAAGCGGACCCCGGCGGCGTGGGCGGCGTCCAGGTAGTCCAGCAGGGCCCGCTCCATGTCCTCGTCCCAGCCCCCCCGTTCGTTATAGGTGGCGGTGGTGATGAGGTAAGGGGGGTCGGCGTAGAGGAAGGCCCCCCGGCCGAACTGGGCCGGGTCCAGGGTGCGGAAGTCCCCGCACCGCAGGAGGTAGTTCCCGGACCGGAGGCGGTCCTGGAAGGCCCACAGCTTGGCCCGCATACGGCTGTTGAAGTCCCGCTTGCCCACGGGCAGGTTGAACTGCCCCGCCTCGTTGAAGCGGAGCTGGTTATTGAAGGCGTAGAGGACCAGGGCGTAGAGGGTGGGGTAGTAGTCCGGGTGGGCCGGGTCCATGGCGTTGAAGTCGGCCCGCAGGCGGAGGAAACCGGGGCGGTTGACCTCCGCCACCCCCCTGCCGCTCTCGCAGCCGTAGTGGGCATAACCGTATTCGCTGGTGCGGGTGAGGCCGTAGCGGTCGATGGTCTGCTCCAGGAAGGCGGCCAGGTCCTCCGGGCCGGTCCGCCGGAAGGTCTCCAGCAGGCCCATAAGCCGGGGGTCGGCGTCGTTGAACAGGACCTGCCGGGCGGCGGCGTTGACGCCCACGTTGCCCCCCCCGCAGAAGAGGTCCACGAACAGCCCCGCCCGCTTGGGGAAGTGGGGCAGGAGCTGGGGCAGCAGGCGGTATTTGCCGCCGGTGTAGTTCAGCGGCGACTGCAGCAGCGGCTCAGGCGTTTTCATGGCAAATACAGAGGAACAGCCGCTCCTCGTTCTCCCGGATGTCCGATTTCCCGGCGCTGAAGGGCTTGTACCCCTCGGAAAAAATCCGCACTTCCCCCTTGGCGGAGAGGACGCGCAGAATGTCCTCGTCGGTGATCTTGGCGTTGGAGCGGTCGTTGCCCTTGGTGGCCATGTTGTTGTAGGACAGCAGGATATACCTGGCCCGGGCGTGGACGATGAGGTCCTCGAAGGCGGCGGCGGCCCTGGAGGTGCAGTAGTCGCTTTTCAGGGCGGAGCGGTCCATCTTCCGGGCCACCCCCGTCACGGGGGGGCGCTCCCACCGGGCCACGTTTTCCAGCACGTGGTAGGCGTCGCAGTACTGCCGGGAGTTGTAGGGGGGGTCGATGTACAGCAGGTCGGCCCCCACCCGGCGGACCAGCCGGTTGGCGTCCCGGTTATAGCAGCGGTTGCCGGGGTTCAGGCCCAGCTCCGCCACCGGCACCCGCAGCTCCAGGCGGCGGCCAAAGGCCACCCCCTGGCGGTAGGCGTCGTAGTGCCCGCAGGTGTTGGCGATGCGGTCCATGGCGTACAGCAGGGACGTGATGAGGAGGGCCCGCTCCCGCCGGTTGAGGCGGCGGGAGGCGTAGAGGTCCTCGATGGTCTGGCGGATATGGCCGATCTTCCGGCAGTCGGCGGCGGAGAAGAAGGTGTCGGCAAAGTTCTCCGACATGTAGTTCTCCTCCGTCACCTCGGTCTCGTTGAACTCGGTGATGTACCGGACCAGCCGGTCCAGCCGGTAGGGCTGGGGGCTGAACCAGGCGATGTGGCAGATGTAGTTGCTGTATAAGTTGTCGTTGGTGAGGACCCGCTTGTCCAGGAATGCGGAGGCCACCGCCCCGGTGCCCGCGAAGATGTCCAGCACCGATTCGATCTCCCCGCACTCCCGCTCCACCACCGACTGGATGAAGGGCAGCAGCCGGTATTTGTTGCCCAGATAGCGCCGGTTGTTGATGCCGGTGGTCTTGTAGTCCATGGCCGCTTCCCTCCTCTCCTGTTCGTACCCTTTATCATAACAAGAAAGTCGGGATTCGACAAGCGTTTTTCTTGCGGGGAGGGGGCATTTTTCATCGGTAAAAAATGATGCGGACCGCCCAGGCGGCGGCGATGAAGCCGGCCAGGTCGGCGCACAGGGCGGCAGGGACGGCGTAGCGGGTCTTGACGATGCCCGCCGCGCCGAAGTAGACGGCGATGGTATAGAAGGTGGTCTCGGTGGAGCCCAGCATCACCGCCGCTGTCCGGCCCACCAGGGAGTCGGGGCCATAGGTGGCGATCAGGTCGGCCCCCACCCCCAGGGCGGCGCTGCCGCTCACCGGGCGGACCAGCAGCAGGGCCATGGTCTCGGCGGGGATGCCCAGCTTTTCCAGCACCGGCCCCAGGGCCTGGGCCGCCAGCTCCAGGGCACCGGAGGCCCGGAGCATATAGACGGCGGTGAGCAGGCCGATGAGGGGGGGCACGATGCGGATGAGCACCCCCAGGCCGTCCGCCGCCCCGTGGACCAGGGCGTCGTAGACATCCACCCGTCGGAGGATGCCGTAGAGGGCCACCACGGCGATGATGAGGGGGACCAGCATGTTGAAGAAGAGGTCCATAGGAATCACTCCTTTGAGGGTCAGGGCGTGGCCCTGCCGGGGGCTTGCCCTCCGGGCGGGGTTCCCTTTCTGGTTTCAGAAAGG
>UQGJ01000108.1 GCA_900540545.1 uncultured Eubacteriales bacterium | reverse complement strand
TTTTCTTTCCGTCCCCTTTCTCAAACGAGAAAGGGGACCCCCGCGCGGGAGCGCCCCCCTGCAATATCCTGCAAGCCACCCCCGCCCAAACGTGCTATACTCTCCCCAAAAGGAGATGAACACCCCATGGAACAGGGCACGCGCATCGTGCGCTATGACCGGGAATTACAGTTGGAGGCCTATCAATTCGAGGGCATCATCCAAATCTTTCCCGGCCACTTTCACGACCACTATATGATCGGCTTCATCGAGTCCGGCCTCCAGCACATGACCTGCCGCCACGCCGACTGCACCGTCACCGGCGGGGACCTGCTGCTCTTCAACCCCGGCGACGTCCACGCCTGCCGCCCGGAGGACGGGCGGACGCTGGACTACCGGGGCCTCAACATCCCCGTGGACACCATGGCCCGGTTCGCCGGGCAGATCACCGGGCGGGAGGAACTCCCCCACTTCGCCGACCCGGCGGTGTTCCGCTCCCCCCTGGTGCCGCCCCTCCGGGCGGTCCACGCCATGGTCATGGACCAGGACCGGGAGTTCGACAAGGAGGAGAGCTTCCTCCTCTTCCTGTCCCAGCTCCTGTCCGACTGCGCCGGAGCGCCCCCCGCCCCGGCGGCGGGCCCCCTGGCGGAGGGGACGGCGGCGGTGTGCGCGTGGCTGGAGGAGCACTACGCCCAGCACGTCACCCTGGACCAGCTCTCCGCCCTGGCGGGGTGGGACAAGTACCGGCTCATCCGGGCCTTCACCCGGGAGAAGGGCATCACGCCTTACAGCTATCTGGTGACGGTGCGGGTGGGGGCGGCCAAAAAGCTGCTGGAGCAGGGGGCCTCCCCCGTGGACGCCGCCCTGGAGACCGGCTTCGCCGACCAGAGCCACTTCACCAACCAGTTCAAGAAGCTCATCGGCCTGACGCCGGGGCAGTACGCCGCCATCTTCACGGGAGGGCGGGGCCATGCGTGAGAAAACAAATGCCTCCGGCCACCTGTGCGCCCTGGTCACCATCCTGATTTGGGGCACCACCTTCATCTCCACCAAGGTCCTGCTGGACTCCTTCACCCCGGTGGAGATTTTGTTCACCCGCTTCCTGCTGGGCTATGCGGCCCTGCTGCTGGTGCGGCCCCGGCGGCTCCGTACCGGCGGTCTGCGGCAGGAGGTCTGGTTCGCCGCGGCGGGCCTGTGCGGCGTGACCCTCTACTTCCTGCTGGAAAACATCGCCCTCACCCTCACCATGGCCTCCAACGTGGGGGTCATCATCTCGGTGGCCCCCATTTTCACCGCCCTCCTGGCCCACTTTTTCCTGGACGGGGAGCGGCTCTCCCCCCTCTTCTTCGTGGGCTGCGCCGCCGCTCTGGGGGGCATCCTGCTCATCAACTGGAACGGGCAGAACCTGGACCTGAACCCCGCCGGGGACCTACTGGCCCTGCTGGCGGCGGCGGTCTGGGCGGTCTACTCGGTCCTCATGCGGAAAATCGGGGCCTTTGGCCAGGACAACATCCTCTGCACCCGCCGGGTCTTTGCCTGGGGCCTGCTGTTCATGGTCCCCGCCCTGGCCTTCTTTGGCTACTCCCCCGACCTGGGGGCCCTGGCGCTACCCACCACCCTGCCCAACCTGCTCTATCTGGGGCTGGGGGCCTCGGCCCTGTGCTTCGTCACCTGGAACCGGGCGGTGGGGCTGCTGGGAGCCGTCAAGACCAGCGTTTATATCTATCTGGTGCCCCTCATCACGGTCCTCTTTTCCGCCCTCATCCTCCGGGAGCCGGTGACGGCGCTGGAGCTGGCGGGCATGGCCCTGACCCTGGTGGGGCTGGCCCTGTCCGAGGGCCGGCTCTCCCGGCCCAGAAAGGAGGCGCTGCCCTGTGAGTGACCTTTCCGAGTTCAAGTGCGTCATGGTGCTGGACGCCGACCAGCCCGCCGGGGTCCGGGCCAACACCGCCGCCATCCTGGGCATCACCCTGGGGGCCAAATTCCCCGCGCTGGTGGGCCCCGACGCCCCGGACGGGGACGGCACCCCCCACCCCGGCATCATCATGACCCCCGTGCCCATCCTCAAGGGGGACCAGGCCGGTCTCCGCGCCCTGCGGGACAAGCTGGCCGACCCCAAGTTCGCCCCGGTGTGGTGCGCCGATTTCTCCGACACGGCCCAGTGCTGCCAGACCTACCCGGTCTATCTGGACCACGCGCGCCAGACGCCGGAGGCCGACTACCACTATCTGGGCCTTCTGCTGTGCGGAGAGAAAAAACTGGTCAACAAACTCACCGGCAGCCTGCCGCTGCTGCGGTAGGACCGGCCCGGAGACAGAGCAAACGGCGCGCCGGGGAGCGGAATGCTCCCCGGCGCGCTGTTCTCTTTATTCCCGAAATTCCAGCAGTTTGTTGGGCCGGATGCCCAGAGCGTGGGACAGGTCAAACAAAATCTCCAGGGAAAAGGGGCGGATGATATTGGGGGCCTCGATGGCGCTCAGATGCGACCGGCTGATATCCACCCGCTCGGCCAGCTGCTCCTGGGTCAGCCCGGCCCTCTTTCGGTAGTAGGCGATGTTCAGTCCCAGCTCCACATAGTTCCGGCGGTTCTCCGGCGAGACCTCCTTGGCGCTGCTCATCCCCACCCCCCTTTCCGTCTTTGCTGGTCTTATTATACCCAACTCCCTGCCTGAATTAAATTGTCCATGACGGCGCTGTTGCTTTTTGTTAAAAAGCATATTATAATTGTTGCGAACATCCAAACAGGAAGGAGCGGCGCGTATGGTCCAAAGCACCCCTCTGGATTGGCTGGCCGAACACGTGGGCGGCTGTTATATCTCCGATCTGCGGGCGGGCGAGCGCTCTCCCGCCCTGACCCGGCGGGTCAGGCAGGTCATCCCCCTGGTGCCCGCCTGGCGCTGGGACCTGCGGGACTGGAACGACGTGGGGACCTACCTGGTGGGCCGCCCCTGCTCCTTCTCCTCGGTGGAATATGCGGCGGAAGAACTGCTGAAGCTGCTGTAAAGGCCGGAACGCACTCCGCGCTCCGGCCTTTATTTTGCTCTTTTCTTTTCCACGTTGCTGTGCTACAATGTCGGGAAAGGAGTGGAAGCCATATGTCTCTGCCAGAAGAATTGGTGCGGATGGGCACCAAGCGCAACGTCATGCGGGAGATTCGGGAATACGCCCTCTTGCGGGCCCAGGAGGTGGGCATGGACCGCGTGCTGGACTTCTCCCTGGGCAATCCCAGCGTCCCGCCCCCGCCCCAGGTGAACCAACTCATCCGCGACCTGCTGGACGGCCCCCAGGGGGCCTCCATCCACAGCTACACCACCGCCCAGGGGGACCTGGAGGTCCGGACCAAGCTGTCCGCCTCCCTCACCCGGCGGTTCGGCGGCCCTTACGGCCCCGGTGACCTCTACCTCACCGTGGGGGCCTCCGCCGCCCTGTGCTGCGCCTTCCGGGCCCTGGCCTGCCCCGGCGACGAGTTCATCCTCTTCGCCCCCTACTTCACCGAGTACGACTACTTCATCACCGGCAACGGCGGCACCCCGGTGGTGGTCCCCCCGGACTTCGCCACCTTCCAGCCCGACCTGGACGCCCTGGAACGGGCCATCGGCCCCCGCACCAAGGCCGTGGTGGTGAACTCCCCCAACAACCCCTCCGGGGCGGTGTACGGGCCGGAGACCATCCGGAAGCTGACCGGCATCCTCCGGGCCAAGGCGGCCCAAATCGGGCACCCCATCTATCTGGTCTCCGACGAGCCCTACCGGGAGATCGCCTATGACGGCTTCACCGTGCCCTGGCTGCCCGCCTACTACGACGACACCCTGGTGTGCTACTCCTACTCCAAGTCCCTCTCCCTGCCCGGCGAGCGCATCGGCTACGTGCTGCTCTCCCCCAAGGCGGCGGATCGGGATGCCCTCTACGCCGCCATCTGCGGCGCGGGGCGGGTGCTGGGGTACGTCAACGCCCCCAGCCTCTTCCAGCGGGTGGCCGCGGAGTGCGACGGCATGACCGCCGACCTGGGCGTCTACCAGACCAACCGGGACCTGCTGTACCGTGGGCTGACCGATTTGGGCTACACCTGCGTGGAGCCGGGGGGCACCTTCTACCTGCTGCTCAAAGCCCCGGAGCCCGACGCCAAGGCTTTCTGTGAGCGGGCCAAGGCCTACGACCTCCTCTTCCCCCCCACCGACGACTTCGGCTGCCCCGGCTGGTGCCGCATCGCCTTCTGCACCGAGACCAAAACGGTGGAACAGGCCCTCCCGGTCTTCGCCAAGCTGGCGAAAGAATACAGACTATGAAAGGAGGCCCGCAGACGCAGGGGCTCCTCTGCAATCCATTCAAATCAAAGCCGCCCTGCCGGATATACCGGCAGGGCGGCTTTGATTGATGATCGTATCGCTTGTGTGGTTACTCCTCAACCGTAGTCGGTATGTACACATTTTTTAACGGGAGCATGGCCTTATATTTTGAATCTATGGCTTCATAATTTGCCAGTATGAGTTCAATCAATTCGTCGCCGTCAATCAACCGCAGGTTGGATTTGCTTTTTGCAAAGGCAGACGCCTTTGCAGAAAAACTGCTTAGCGTGACAAACAGGCCATATTCACCAGTCTCCACATTCCCATATAGCGCTTGCACTTTATCCGGCGTAATCACTCCATCATTGCTTTTTACCTGCACCTTAATGATGGGTGGCTCAATTCCAAGCGCATCTTTATGCGCAATGATATCAATCCCGCCATCCCCACCCTGAGGGGACAACCGTGTTTTATACCCGATGATATTGAGCAGATGCGCAATGAATCGCTCAAACGGAAATCCTTTCAGCTCTTGGGACAGGCGTTTGCGAATAAAAGTGGCCGTTTGCTCCTCTATGTTTTCAGCAACGGCCGTAACCGTGTTATCTTCTCCGCTCTCTTCTATGGGCGCATCCCCCGCCAGAACAGCGATAAACTCGTCCGCATAGTTTTTGACCTGGAAAAATGACTGGGCGGCTCCGATTTCGTACAAAGCTCCTTGCGTGAACGCGGTGCGGGGAATATCCTTCAGCCATTTGACCGCACGGGTATTCGGATAGGCAGATGACAATTCGGGGCGGTAGGCATACTCACCCGTCACCTGACCAATATGGACCCGCTTATCCAGCTTTGACGGATAAATAATATAATCTCCTATGTTGATTTCATACACGAAACGATACAACATCCCGGCTGTACCGGGAACAGCCCCGCTCTTGATATGTGGGTAACATTCCGTCAGCTTTTGTTTGTATGCCTCTCTGTCCTTCGCAATGCCAGACAGATCTCCGACTTCATCCCACCCAATCGCAATCAGTGGTGCGCTTTTCGATAGAAACACCTTATCTACTTCACCATTTCTACCCGCGTGGATTCCCCAAACCGTAGCCACAGTGCCTCCCCCTCCCGTCGTCTTTCCGCAGTTATAATACCACAAATTTCATTCATTTGATATACTTTTCGTGTAATTTTTGAAAGAATGACCGCGGGAAGCGAAATCTCCCGCGGCCATTCAGAGGAAACCTATCCTCATATCCAGGCGGCCCCGGTATTCTCGGCCCCCCCCCGCTTTTTATGCGGAGCGGGGGTACAGGCTAATCCCCGCCTTGTCCAGCGCCTTGAGCAGGACCGCCGCCAGAGGGACAGCCACCGCCACGGCCACCACGCCGTTGACCACGGAGGTGAGCAGCTTGGGCAGGAAGTAGAGCATCATGGCCGAGTCGGCCTCCAGGCTGAACACATAGGAACCGTAGACCCAGGTTTTCAGCATGTAGAGGGCCACGTAGGTCATGGACCCGGCCACGCCCGCCACGATGTTCCGCCCCACGTTGGAGCCGGTCCGCCCCCTCCAGTGGGCGATGAGGCCGGCCACGAAGCCGATGAAGAACTTGTTGAACAGGGTGATGAAGGCCTCGGAGGCGTACAAGGGGTTGAACAGGTCGAAGAAAAAGGAGCCGATGCCGGATGCCAGCCCGCCGATGGGGCCCAGCAGCAGCCCCGCCAGGACGCAGCACATGTTCCCCAGGTGGATGGCCGCCTTGTCCACAGGCAGTGGGATGGTGATGCGCAGGTTGGAGGTGGCGAACACCAGGGCCGCCATGAGGCCCACCATGACGATTTGGGTGATGCTAAACTTGGGCTTGGACATACGATAACACTTCCTCGCGTTGATGGTTGCCTCATTATAACCCAACTCTGGACCGATGGCAAAGGCCAGATTAGAAAAACCAGAGGAGGTCAGAGGAGCGTCGCCTCCGGCGGGGGTCCTCTTTCTCGTTTGAGAAAGAGGAGGTCAAGAAAACCAGGGCTTCG
>UQGJ01000107.1 GCA_900540545.1 uncultured Eubacteriales bacterium | reverse complement strand
AACGCAGTTTGTTCTGACGAGGGTCCAGGGCCGCAGCCCTGGTTTTCTTTCCGTCCTCTTTCTGAAATCAGAAAGAGGACCCCCGCGCGGGAGCGCCGTCCCCCGTTAAATCCTTGACCACCTCTCCCGCCAGCAGCAGCCCAGCCACGGCGGGGACCCAAACGGCGCTGGCGGGGACGCTCCGCCGCCCCGGCGGCGGGGCCTCAAGCTGGTCAGAGGGCCGGGGTTCCTCCGGGGACCAGACCACCTTGTGGTGCTGGATGCCCCGGGCCCGCAGTTCCTTCCGAACCACCCGCGCCAAGGGACAGCCCTCGGTCCTGGACAGGTCGGACACCCGCAGCAGGCTCCCGTCCAGCTTGTTCCCCGTGCCCAGAGCGGAGATAATGGGCACGCCCCGGCCCAGTGCCGTCTCGATCAGGTCCAGCTTGCAGGACACCAGGTCGATGGCGTCCACGATATAGTCGTACCCGCCGCTGAAAAATGCCTCCCGGGTCCCGGCCTCATACCGGCCCTGGACGGGGTGGACCTGGCAGTCGGGGCTGATGTCCCGTACCCGGTCCGCCATGGCCTTGGCCTTGGGCTGGCCCAGCGTGCTGTGAAGGGCTTCCGCCTGCCGGTTCAGGTTGCTGAGTCCCACCTCGTCGTGGTCCATGAGGGTCAGCTCCCCCACGCCGGAGCGGGCCAGCGCCTCGGCGCACCAGGACCCCACGCCCCCCAGGCCCAGCACGCACACGTGGGAGCCCCACAGCTTGTCCATGGCCGCCCCGCCCAGCATCATGCCCAGGCGTAAAAACTGCTCATTCAATGAAAATCACCTCGGAACTTCCTGATTAAAAATTTTCCCTCGGAGGCGGTGGCCTCCGAGGGAAAATGATTGGTTTGCCTTACAGCATGCCCATGCCCTTGTCCACGGCGGCGGCGGTGTAATCGCCCACGATGCCGTCGTACCACTCCTGATAGGCGTCGGCCTGCATGGTGGTCTGAGCGTTGTGCTTCCAGGTCAGGGGGCCGGTCTCCTGGAAATACATCAGGTGGTAGCCGTACTGGCCGTCCTGGGTGTTCTGGATGATACCCAGGTCGCCGGGCTTGCGGGCGGGGTCCAAGCACCAGTTCTTGAAGTCGGCGAAGAAGTTGGTGGACTGGGTCACCTCATAATATCCGCCGTCGTCCTTGGAGCCGGGGTCTTCGGAGTACTTCGCGGCCAGCGCGCCAAATGCCTCGGGGGTCTTGTCCCCGGCCTCGAACTCGGCCTGGATGCTCTCGATTTTAGCCTTGGCGGCGGCGTACTGCTCCTCAGTGGGGGCGGCGGGCTGGGTGGTCTCGGGGGCCGCGGTCTCCTCGGGGTCCGCGCTCTCGCTGGGGGTGGGCTCGGGCTCTGTGGTCTCGGCCTTCACCAGGATGTGGCGGATGTCCACAGAGTAGATGGTCTCCTTGTCCAGGTAGCTGTTCAGGTACTGGACCACGTAGTAGCCGGTACCGCCGGCCTCCTCCACCACGCCTACGTCGTTGGCCTTGTGGGTGCTGCTGGTGAGCCATTCGCCGTAAGAGGAGGCGGAGATGGAGGAACCGATGTTGGTGTAATGGGCGTACTCGGGGTCGGCGTACTGGGCCTGGGAGGTCTCGGCCACGTACTGCTGGGCGGCCTCGTTGAAGTCCGTGCCGCCCCGGACCTGCTCGGCCATGGCGTCGGCCTTGGCCTTGGCCTGCTGCATGGCCACGGTGGTCTCTGCGGCGGTGGGATCCACGGCGTTGCCGTCGGCGTCGGTCTTGGCCTCGGGGGCTCCGCTGACAAAGGCCACCCGGTAGTCGTAGGTGTCCAGGTCGCTCTTGTGGTCCTGATAATAGGTGTCCAGCTCGGCGTCGGTATAGTTGTAAGAGTCCTTCTTGTGCTGCTCGAATTCGCTGGCCAGTTGGGCGTTGGTCAGGTGGGTCTTGAACACGGACTCGGTGAGGTACTTGCCGTAGTTGGCCTGGATCAGCTTGGTGACGCTGGTGCCCTGCTGCTTGGCGGCATCCTTGAAGGACTGGAAGTTATCCTCCACCTGCTTCTTGCCCTCGTCGGAAAGGGTGTAGCCCTCGGCCTTGGCCTGGTCGCACATGAGGGCCTCGTACTGGAGGGCGTCCAGGGCCTCGCGCTGGAACACGTCGTGGAAGGTCTCGCCCTCGGTGGCCTCGATGCCGAAGTAGTTGGTCAGATTGGACACCGCCGTGGCGTCCAGGACCTGCTCGGCGGGGGACTTGCTGGAGTCGTAGGAAATCAGCCCGTAACCGGCGTACTGGGCGAGGGTGCGCTGGGTGCTGCTGTAATAAAAGCTTACGTCGGCCACGGTATAGGTCTTGTCGCCCACGGTGGCGGCGGCGGTCCGGCGCTGGAAGATGCCGGAGTCCCAAACCAGCAGGGCGACGACCAGGACCACGGCCGCAATGCCGCAGACCCAGTAGAGGATTTTCTTGTTTTTGGCCTTCTGGGCCTCTTTCATGTCGCGGCGCTGTTTTTCCGTCATGCCGCCGGACGGGTCGTCCTGACGCGTTTTCTTCTCTCTGGATGCGCTCATTTCATGTTCAGTCCTCTCGTTAGTAGTGCTTGCACAATCTGGCATTATACATGAAAAAGTCCCGGCGTGCAAGTCCCAACCCCGGCCATTTTACACTTTATTCATGTTATTCCCCCGTTCCGGCCCCGCGGGGAACAAAAAATCCGCCCCTGTCGTCAAACAGGGGCGGATAGGGGAGACAAAAAGGGCTCCCGCTCTGGCCGTGTGGCCCTGATTAAAACCTGCACAAAGGGCAGGTGGGTCGCCTCCGCGCCGCTTTACTGCTTCCAACTTCCGGCAAAGCCGGGAGGCCTGCAAGCCACGGCGCGAGTTGGGCATCCCGAATCAGAAATGTGGGTTTAATAAGAAACCATCACGCACCGAGCAGGAGCCGAATACCGCATATCCTATTCTTCCTCGTCCTCGAACAGCTCCTCCATGAACTGCTCGTAGACGGCCTCCAGCTCTTCCTCGCTGTCCAAAGTGGAGAGCTGTTCCTCGCCGTCCACCTGAACGACCTTCAGAATAATGAGGCCGGACTCCTCCTCGTCCTCGTCGTCCGCGGGCTCGTTGCCGTCCTCGTCGGCGTGGTCCGCGGGGAAGAAGGCCATATAGACCGCGCCGTTGTACTCGATGGTGTCCAGGTGCTCCAGCTCGATTTCGTTGCCCTCGTCATCGGTGAGACTGACGAAATTGCCGCCGTATTCTTCACTCATGGTGGGGTACCGTCCCTTCTTGTTCTGTGTCTTTATTTTACCCGCTGAACACAAAAAATGCAAGCGGGTGAGACGCCAAATTTTCCGGGCTTCTGGTCGAGAATCCAATAAATGGAAATATTTAGGGTGGACAAACCAGACAATTGTGCTATAATAGTCAAACCCTATTATGGGATAGTACGTGGTAAGCAACAGTTTGGACCGTATGGCGGCCCGTCCGCCTGAAACGGAGGTTTTACTTTGGCTGAACATATGCAGAACGGCACGCCCCCCACCGGCGGCGCGCCCCGAAAACGAAAAAAGAAGGGCGGCGGCCCCGGCGCCGCCGCCGTGGCCCTGACGGTGGGGAAGGTGCTGGGCACCCTGATCCTCATCGGCATCTGTACCTGCGCCATCCTGGCCTGCTTCGCGGCGTTCTATATCAAGACGGTCATCCTGCCCCAGGCCCACGTGGACGCGTCCACCTTCAAGATGGACCTGTCCTCCACCATTTACTACAACGACCCCGACACGGGGGCGCTCCGGGAGCTGCGGACCCTCCACGGGGACGAGAACCGAGTGCTGGTGGACTACGCCGACATCCCCCAGAACCTTGTCCACGCGGCGGTGGCCATCGAGGACAAGCGCTTCTACGAGCACGACGGCGTGGACTGGCGGCGCACCATCGGCGCCTTCGGCAACATGTTCCTGTCCATGCGCAACAACTTCGGCGGTTCCACCCTGACCCAGCAGCTTATCAAGAACATGACCGAGAAGGACGAGGTCACGGTCCAGCGGAAGATTTTGGAGATTTTCAGCGCCCTGGATTTTGAGAAGACCAACTCCAAGGAGGACATCCTGGAGATGTACCTCAACTACATCTTCCTGGGCGAGGGCTGTTACGGTGTGGGTACCGCGGCCTACACTTACTTTGGCAAGGACGTGTCCCAGCTCTCCCTGGCCGAGTGCGCCAGCCTCATCGGCATCACCAACAACCCCTCGGCCTACGACCCCTATATCTCCGAGAACACCCGCAAGAACAACAAGGCCCGCCAGGAGCTGATCCTGGACGAGATGTGCGACCAGGGCTACATCACCGAGGCGGAGCGGGATGCCGCCAAGGCTGAGACTCTGGTGTTCCAGCGGGGTGAGGACGAGACCCGCCCCGTGGTGGTTTACAGTTACTACGAGGACGAGATCATCCGGGACGTCATCGAGGATTTGAAGTCCCAGCTGGACATGTCCGAGATCGTGGCCACCCAGATGGTATACAGCGGCGGCCTGTCCATTTACAGCTGCTATAACCCCAAGGTCCAGGCGTCCGTGGACGCCGTCTACGGCGACGTGGCCAACCTGCCCGACGGCTCCACCTCCAAGAGCGGCCAGCAGCTCCAGTCGGCCATCACCGTCATCGACAACGCCACGGGCAACGTGGTGGCCGTGGCCGGCGGCGTGGGCAAAAAAGAGGGCAGTCTCACCCAGAACCGGGCCGTCAAGACCATCCGGCCCCCCGGATCGTCCATCAAGCCCCTGGCCGTCTACGCCCCCGCCCTGGAGGTGGGGGCCATCACCCCCGCCACCGTCCGGGACGACTCCCCCTACAACGAGGACAATGGCGGCTGGCCCATCAACGTCTACTCCGGCTACCGGGGCCTGTGCACCACTTACGAGGCGGTCCAGGACTCCATCAACACCATCGCCGTCAAGACCCTGATGGACGCCATCACCCCGGAGCTGGCCTATAACTTCCTGACCAAGAACGAGAACGGCATGGGTGGCTTGGGCCTCAGCACCGACCACGTCATCATGGCCGAGGAGATCAACGGCAAGGTCTTTTCCGACATCGGCCCGGCCCAGCTGGCCCTGGGCGGCCTGACCCACGGTGTGTCCACCCTGGAGATGGCCGGGGCCTACTCCACCTTCGCCCGGTCCGGCGTCTACGTGGAGCCCCGCACCTATACCCGGGTGGAGGACAGCGCGGGCAACGTGATTCTGGACAACGTCCAGGAGACCCACCCCGCCATGAAGGAGTCCACCGCCTGGTATATCAACTATATGCTGAAAAACGTGGTGGCCCAGGGCAGCGGTACCAAGGCCAAGATTCCCGGCATGACCGTGGCCGGCAAGACCGGCACCACCTCCAGCCGGAAGGACGTGTGGTTCGCCGGCTACACCACCTATTACACCGCCGTGGTCTGGTCCGGCTATGACCAGCAGGAGCGCCTGGCCTCCAGCCTGGGCAACCCCTCGGTGGTCCTGTGGCAGAAGGTCATGAGCAAGGTCCATGAGGGCTTGGAAAATAACGATTTTCCCACCCCCACGGGCCAGAGCATCGTCACCGTGGGCGTCTGCCGGGACAGCGGCCTGCTGCCCAACCCCGACGGCTCCTGCGCCCATGACGCCCGGGGCAGCCGCATTGTGAATCTCCAGTTTGTCAGCGGCGACCAGCCCACTATGTACTGCGACCGCCACACCGATGTGGAGGTCTGTCTCGCCGACCCCATCCTCAACGATAAGGGCGAGGCCACCGGCATGTACCATCTGGCCGGGGAGTTCTGCCCCGAGAACGCCGAGGGCGTGCCGGGCCGCCGCACCGTGGGCGTGGTGGATTACCAGCGGGAGGGGGCCGCCGACGTGCCCACCCGCGACCGCTATTTCATGAAGTCCTATCTGGACGGCCTGGGCGATGCGGCCATCTGCACCGTCCACAACAGCGCCCCAGACCCGGAGCCGACGGACGACCCCATGAATCCGGGCAACCCCAACGGCGGGGGCGGGCCAGTGGCCATCGACCCCAACGACCCCAGCACTTGGCCCGACGACCCGGGATTCAATCCCTATGACCCCAGCACCTGGCCCAGCCAGCAGCCCTCCCAGGACCCCACCCCGCCGGAGGTCTCCACCACCCCCGAGGTGACGCCGCCCAACGACGGCCGGCCCGAGGGCATCCCCTTTGCCGGGGAGCCGGAGTATATCCCGGCCAGCGGCACATAACGGAAGATAGAAAAAGGACGCCGGCTTTGGGAAGCCGGCGTCCTTTTTGGTGACAGGGGAAGCCCCCTGCCGGGGGCGTTCCTTTCTCGTTTGAGAAAGGAACCGAAAGAAAACCAGG
>UQGJ01000106.1 GCA_900540545.1 uncultured Eubacteriales bacterium | reverse complement strand
TGGTTTTCTTTCCGTCCCCTTTCTCAAATGAGAAAGGGGACCCCCGCCGGAGGCGACCCGCTGACTCTTTTGTCAAAAGCGTGGGGGGGGATAGGGGTTTTTTGGTACATTTGCTTTCTTGAACGTAGGTGGACTTTCCTGTAAAATCATTGTATACTATTTATAAAAGGGAGAGGGTTGCGTGAAACTTCTGGAGGACCGCATCCGCAAGGACGGTAAAATCAAGGGCGGCGACGTGCTCAAGGTGGACAGCTTTCTCAACCACCAGATGGACGTGGGCCTCTTCGCCGAGATCGGCAAGGAATTTGAGCGGCTGTACCACGACTGCGGGGTCACGAAGATTTTGACCATCGAGGCGTCGGGCATCGGCATCGCCTGCCTCACCGCCCAGTTTTTCGGCGTGCCGGTCATCTTCGCCAAGAAGAACAAGACCAAGAACATCGCCGGGGATGTGTACACCTCCAAGGTGGAGTCCTTCACCCACGGCAAGGTCTACGACATCATCGTGTCCAAGGAGTTCCTGCGGCCCGAGGACCACGTGCTGCTCATCGACGACTTCCTGGCCAACGGCAGCGCCCTCCAGGGGCTGATCAACCTGGTGCGGGACGCCGGGGCCACCCTGGTGGGGGCTGGCATCTGCGTGGAGAAGGCCTTCCAGCCCGGTGGGGATTTGATCCGGGGCATGGGCGTCCGGGTGGAATCCCTGGCCCGCATTAAGAGTATGAGCGAGGAGACGGGTGTGGAGTTCTGCTGAGTCCGGGGACGGAGGATGCGGATTGCCGCGCCGGTTTGCGAACCGGCTCGCAATGACATGCCCCATTTACATAGGTTCTCAAGCGCGCTGCCGCAGCCGGGAGGTCCCGGGATGAGCGGATTGGAAACGGTTGCCGCCGGCGGTAGACAAAACAGGATATCCCGGCTATGGCAGCCGTTTTTATATGGGTATCAAAAGAGGTAACAGTGGAAGAAGTATAAGGAGGAATTGTACATGAAGAAGCGTATTCTTGCCCTGCTCCTGGCTGGAGCGATGGCCCTGAGTCTGGCCGCCTGCTCCGGCGGCGAGGAAAAGACCGGCGGAGACACCGGCGCCCGCGCGCCCATCGCCAAGGAGGACCTGAAAATCGGTATGGTCATGATCGGCGAGGAAAACGACAACGGCTACAACTACAACCACGTGGTGGGCATCAGGGAGATGCAGGAGGCCCTGGGCATCAACGACGACCAGATCATCTACAAGCCCAACGTGGGCGAGGACGCCGGCTGTACCACCGCTATCCAGGAGTGCATCGACGCCGGGGCCCAGATCATCTTCTGCAACAGCTTCGGCCACGAGCAGTTCATGACCCCGCTGGCCGCCGAGCACCCCGACATCGAGTTCTGCCACGCCACCGGCTATCAGGCCGCCGGCACCGAGAACAAGAACGACCACAACTACTTCACCAAGATTTTTGAGGCCCGCTATCTGGCCGGCATCGCCGCCGGGATGAAGGCCAAGGAGATCGGCAATCCCAAGCTGGGCTATGTGGGCGCGTTCCCCTTCGCCGAGGTCATCTCCGGCTTCACCGCCTTCTATCTGGGCGCCAAGAGCGTGTACCCCGAGGTCACCATGGATGTGAAGTACACCAACTCCTGGTCCAGCGCCACCCTGGAGGCCCAGGTGGCCCAGGCCCTCATCGACAGCGGCTGCGGCGTCATCTCCCAGCACTCCGACACCACCGCCCCCGCCACCACCGCCGAGGCCAACGGGGCCTTCCAGGTGGGCTACAACGCCGACATGATCGCCGCCGCCCCCAACGCCTCCCTGGTGTCCGCCCGGGTGGACTGGGGCGTGTACTACACCTTCGCCATCAAGAGCATGATCGACGGCACCGCCATTCCTGACGACTGGTGCCAGGGCTTCGCCGACGGGGCCGTGTACCTCAGCCCCCTGAACGAGGCCATCATCGCCGACGGCACCAAGGAGGCCATTGAGGCCGCCGAGCAGCAGCTGAAGGACGGCTTCCACGTGTTCTCCGGCCCCCTCCACGGCGTGGACGCCGACGGCAACGAGTGGACCCTGGCCGAGGGCGATTTCTTCGACGAGAGCGGCACCGCTTCCGCCCCCAGCTTTGACAAGATCATCGACGGAATCAACAACATGGTGGAGTAAGAGCTCCATTCAGTGACAAACCCCAGTGGCGGGGCTGCGGTTCCGCAGCCCCGCCACAATTTTTTACCGGGTGGGACCGGGCCGCCCGGGTGGGCGGCCCCTACGGCTTCGGACGATGGCCCGTAGGGGCCGCCGACCCCGGCGGCCCGTTGCTGGACCTATTGTAGAGAGGTGAAGACCATTGGAGACCAAGACAGCCATCCACTTAGAGAACATCACCAAGACCTTCGGGGAGGTGGTGGCCAACGACAAGATCTGCCTGGACGTGAACCGGGGGGAGGTATTGGCCCTGCTGGGGGAGAACGGCAGCGGCAAGACCACCCTGATGAACATGCTCTCCGGCATCTACTTCCCCGACGGCGGACAGATCTTTG
The DNA here is from genome assembly GCA_900540545.1 of uncultured Eubacteriales bacterium. GTDB lineage: Bacteria > Bacillota > Clostridia > Oscillospirales > Oscillospiraceae > Intestinimonas. The sequence continues at coordinate 4,119 of UQGJ01000106.1, read as the reverse complement.
TCAACGGGAGCGAGGTGACCATCCGCTCTCCCAAGGACGCCTTTGACCTGGGCATCGGCATGATCCACCAGCACTTCAAGCTGGTGGACGTCCTCACCGCCGCCGAGAACATCATCCTGGGGCTGGACGGGAAGGGGAAGCTGGACCGGAAGGCGGTGAGCCAGGACATCCGGGCCATCAGCGAGAAGTACGGCTTCGACATCGACCCCAACAAGAAGATATACGACATGGCCGTGTCGGAAAAGCAGACGGTGGAGATCGTCAAGGTCCTCTACCGGGGGGCCGACATCCTCATCCTGGACGAGCCCACCGCCGTCCTCACCCCCCAGGAGACCCGGAAGCTCTTCGACATCCTGCGGAACATGAAGGCGGACGGCAAGGCCATCGTCATCATCACCCACAAGCTCCACGAGGTCATGGACATCTCTGACCGGGTGGCAGTGCTGCGGAAGGGGCAGTACATCGGCACGGTGAACACCAACCAGACCGACCCCCAGGCCCTCACCGAGATGATGGTGGGCCGGGCGGTGAGCCTGGACATCGACCGGCCCCTGGCCGAGTTCCGGGACCTGCGGCTGGCGGTGAAGGACCTGACCGTCATCGGCGCCGAGGGGGTCACCGCCCTGGACCACGTGTCCTTTGAGGCCAGAAGCGGGGAGATCTTGGGCATAGCGGGCATCGCCGGGTCGGGGCAGAAGGAGCTGCTGGAGGCCATCGCCGGGCTGCAAAAGGCCCGGGAGGGCAGCATCCTCTACTACCCGCCCCACCCCAAGTCGGAGGTGGCGGGGAAGCACGTGCCCGTGGACGTGAACGGGGAGGAGCTGGTGGGCAAGACGCCCACTCAAATCCAGAAAATCGGCGTGTCCCTGGCCTTTGTGCCCGAGGACCGGCTGGGCATGGGCCTGGTGGCGGGCATGGACATGGTGGACAACATGATGCTCAAGACCTACCAGTCCGGCAAGGGGCCCATGGTGGACCGGAAGCCCCCCAAAAAGCTGGCCGAGGACCTCATCGCTGAGCTGGAAATTGTCACCCCCGGCGTGTCCACGCCGGTGCGGAAGCTGTCAGGCGGCAACGTGCAGAAGGTGCTGGTGGGGCGGGAGATCGCCTCCAGCCCCACGGTGCTGATGACGGCCTACCCCGTGCGGGGGCTGGACATCAACTCGTCCTACACCATCTACCACCTGCTCAACGAGCAGAAGCTGAAGGGGGTGGCGGTGCTGCTGGTGGGCGAGGATTTGGACGTGCTGCTGGAGCTGTGCGACCGCATCCTGGTGCTGTGCGGCGGAAAATTGAGCGGCATCGTGGACGGGCGGAACACCACCAAGGAGGAGGTGGGTCTGCTCATGACCCACGTTCCGGGGGATGGCGCGCCGGGGTCGTCGCGCCCCACAGAGAAGGGAGGCGAGGGCCATGCGTGAGCGCGTGACCGGACACCAGGAGCCGCTGGTGCGCATCGCCAAGCGGGACGACATCGCGGGGGGCAAAGCCTGGGCCATCCGGGTGGCCGCCATCCTCCTGGCCATCTGCGTGGGGGGACTCATCGTTCTGGCCATGGGGCACAACCCCGTGAGCGTCTACGCCGACATGTTCAAGGGGGCCCTGGGGAGCAGGACGGGCCTGCGGGAGACGGTGAAAATCACCGTGCCTTTGCTGGGCTGTGCCCTTGCCATCGCCCCGGCCTTCAAGATGAAATTCTGGAACATCGGCGCGGAGGGCCAGCTGCTGGCGGGGGCCATCGCGGCCTCCTACTTCGCCCTCTTCTGGGCCGACAAGCTGCCGGGGCCGCTGCTGTTGGTGGTCATGTTCCTGGCCGCCGCCGTGGCCGGGGCCTTCTGGGGGCTTATCCCCGCCGTGTTCAAGGCCCGGTGGGGGACCAATGAGACGTTGTTCACCCTGATGCTCAACTATATCGCCCTGGGCATTGAGCAGTATTTCCAGAACGGGCCGTGGAAGGACACCAAGGGCACCGGCTTCCCCATCATCGCCCAGTTCAGCCAGAAGGCGTGGCTGCCCAAGGTCCTGGGGGTCCACGCGGGGTGGATCGTGGTGCTGGTGTTTGTGGTGCTGATGTTCCTCTACCTCAAGTACGCCAAGCAGGGCTACGAGATCGCCGTGGTGGGGGAGAGCCAGCCCACCGCCCGGTACGCGGGCATGAACGTGGGGAAGATCATCGTGCGGACCATGTGCCTGTCCGGCGCCATCGCCGGGGTCATGGGCTTTCTGGTGGTCTCCGGCGCGGACCACACCCTGAACGCCAACACCGCCGGGGGCGTGGGCTTCACCGCCATCACCGTGGCGTGGCTGGCCAAGCTCAACCCCATCATCATGGTGTTCATCGCCTTCTTCCTGGCCATCCTGACCAAGGGGGCGGGGACCCTGAACACCAACTACCACATCCCGGCCTCGGTGGCCGACGTGCTTACCGGCATCATCCTCTTCGCCATGCTGGGGTGCGAGTTCTTCATCAACTACCGCCTGATTTTCCGGGGAAAGGGGGAGGCCAAGCATGGGTAATTTCAATCTGATCGGCTTCCTCACCGCCGCCGTGCTGGCGGGGACGCCCCTGCTCTTCGGCGTGCTGGGGGAGATTTTGACGGAGAAGTCCGGCAACCTGAACCTGGGCGTGGAGGGCATGATGTTCATGGGCGCCCTGGGCGGGCTGGCCGGGTCCTACTTCTACGAGCAGGCCGGGGGGACCTCCACGCTGCTGTCCACGGGCATCGCCCTGCTGTGCGCCTTCGCCTGCGCGGCCTTCGGGGCGCTGATTTACAGCGTGCTGACCATCACTCTGCGGGCCAACCAGAACGTGACGGGCCTGGCGCTGACCATCTTCGGCACCGGCTTCGCCAACTTCTTTGGCGAGGCCATCGGCAATGCCGCCCCCAGCCGGTACATGGCCGTGGGCGAGGTGACCAAGCCGGCCTTCAACACCGGCATCCCCGGCGGCGGGGCCTTCTTCGGGTCCCTGAACTTCATGGTGTATCTGGGCATTTTGATCGCCATTTTCCTGGCCTGGTTCCTGGGCAAGAGCCGGAAGGGGCTGAACCTGCGCTCCGTGGGCGAGAGCCCCGCCACGGCCGACGCCGCGGGCATCAACGTGACCGCGTATAAGTATCTGGCCACCGTCATCGGCGGCGGCATCACCGGGCTGGGGGGGCTGTATATCGCCATGAACGCCGCCTCCGGCGTGGGGGGGACCTGGATCCACAACTGCGTGTCCGGCAAGGGGTGGATTGCCGTGGCGCTGGTCATTTTCGCCACCTGGAGCCCGGCCCGGGCGCTCATCGGGTCGCTGGTGTTCGGGGCGCTGTCCATTATGCGGCACTACATCCCACTGGGGATACCGGCGCAGATCTACGAGATTTTCCCCTATATCGCCACGGTCATCGTGCTGGTGGCGGTGAGTATTCGGCAGAAGCGGGAAAATCAGCCGCCGAATTCGCTGGGGATCGCTTATTTCCGGGAGGAACGGTAATGTAAGAAAGGCCCGCGTACCTGAGAGGGTACGCGGGCCTTGGTTTTTTACGGGGGACGAGGGGAGGCCCCCTCCAGGGGCGGCGCTCCCGCGCGGGGGTCCCCTTTCTCGTTTGAGAAAGGGGACGGAAAGAAAACCAGGGCCGCGGCCCTGGACCCGTGGGGCGGCGCCAACGGGGCATGGCAGTCGAAACCGGCTAGAGGGGACAAGTCTGCCTTTTTGCTTCTGCCCTGGCCGTTACGGCCTACCGTAGAGCGCATTGATGCCCATTCGCTGGCGGGGCGCGCCTGCCCTGGTGATTCCCGGCAAGGCTAGTGCGGGGACGCGGGCGGCCGCAAGGGCCGCCCCTACGGGGGCGTGTGGGGGTTTGGTGCATGGCGGGCCGAGGGCGTCCCGCCCCACATTTTTTGAGGAGACGGGGGACGGGCCGCCGGGGTCGGCGGCCCCTACGGTAGAAAACCGAAAGTCGCTCGTAGGGGTCGCACACGAGGCGGCCCGTGCAGATTGGCAACGGGCGTTAGGCCAATTCAAAAACGCACAGACCTTGTGGCGGCTTGTTTGCACTGGTTGTAAACGCAACTACTCACAAGTCTTGCCGGGTGATATGCCGAGGGGCGGCAGCCGGAGTTGTTCGGGCGCGG
>UQGJ01000105.1 GCA_900540545.1 uncultured Eubacteriales bacterium | reverse complement strand
CCTGGTCCTTCTTTCCGTCCTCTTTCTTCGAGAAGAAAGAGGACCCCCCGGAGGGGCCTGCGCCCCCGGCAGGGCCTGCTCTAATAAGGAAGCCCGCAAAAAAAGGACCGCCGCAGCTCGCGCCACAGCGGTCCCATCCGATTTTATTCCCCCAGCAGCGCCTCATACTCCGCGCCGGACCCGGAAATGGTCTCTCCCCCGTCCACCGGAACAGCATACCCCCCCAAACTCGTCGTATGGAACTCGCTGCCCTCGGGGTCGTATATCCGTTCCCGCACTTCAAAGGTGTAATAGCGCCCATTGCCGGAAAGTCCCTGATAGCAAAGGATTGGAACCACCCCGGCCTCCTGGGTTTCCGCCTGTACCGCGGTGGCCGTTCCCTCCCACGTGTACTCCGTCCACCCCAGCTCGCCCAGTAAGCGCTCCATGGCCGTCCGTTCCGCCTCCGTCAGCGCCGGCTCCACCGCCTCCGGGTCTTCGCCCTCCGCGGACACAGCCTCCTCCGGCCCATCCATGGAGAACATGGCCATCCGGGGCGCCACGTTGGGGGGCGGGGTCTCCCCGCTCCCGTCCTCAGCCACGGCTCCGCCCGGCAATATGGGGGCTTTGGTGGCCTCCACGGGCAGAACCGGGGCCGGCGTGGACGCGGACGTCACAGTGATGTTCTCGGACTCCGGGGCGGCGGTCTCCGTAACGCCCCGCACCCCCGCCGCCACATCCCCGTTCTTCTGTGCCGCAGTATATTCCAAGTCCCCGGTCTCCGGCGCTCCGCTCTCAATGGCCTCGCCCCCGTAGGGCACGGCCTTGGCCTGATGCTCCGTCCCGGCCCCGGCGTCCCGGTCCTCAATGGACAGCGCCAGCTCCGGCTCTGCGCCGCCCGTTCTATCCTCCATGGCGAACCGCAGCCCCCCCGCCCCGGCGATGACCAGGGCAAAGACCGCCGCCATAGCCGCCCAGGACTTCCACTGCTTCCGCCCGGTCTTCTTCACCGGAAAGGGCACGGTCTTTGACTCCCGCACCCGCTCCATGACCCCGTCCAGAAATCCCTCCGGCGGCTCCTCCTCCTCGGGCATGGCGTCCCGCAGGGCGGTCAGGTCCAACAGAAGGGACCTGCACGGGGTGCAGCCCTCCAGATGGGCGTCCAGCGCCCGCTCTTCTTCCTCCGTCAGCATCCCATCCAGCTTCAGGCTGATGAGCTCCAACGCCTTCTCGCAATCCATGCAGATCACCTCCCATTCCTAAATTGGCTTCCCCTGGGGGAAGCTGTCCCGCGCAGCGGGACTGATGAGGGGAAGGCCCGCCCTACGCTGGCGTGCGGTCCCATCGCTGCTCCCCTCATCCGGCCTTACGGCCCTTTCCCTTTTGTAGACGGCACGCCGCCGGAAAAGTTCCCGCTTTCCACCAGAACTTTTCGCAGGGCCGTCCTGGCCCTGGCGATGCGGGACTTCACCGTCCCCTCCTCCAGGTCCAGCACGTCGCCGATCTCGGCGTAACTCAGCCCGTTGATCTCCCGCATGACCAGCACCTGCCGGTGCTCCGGGGAGATGCGCTCCAGCCCCTCGCTGATGGCCCGCCGCAGCTCGGCCTGCTCCAGCCGCCGCTCCGGAGCGTAGCGGTCGTCGGGTACCTCGGCCTGACGGCCGCCCTCCCCCTCGTCGTCGTCCAGGGACACGGTCATGGAGATGGCCTGCCGCCGCTTCTCCTTCCGCAGAAAATCAATGCAGGCGTTGGAGGCCAGCCGGTACAGCCAGGTGGAGAAAGAGCTGTCCCCCTGGAACCTGGCCAGCCCCCGCCAGGCGTTGAGGAAGGCTTCCTGGGCCAGCTCCGCCCCGTCCTCCGGGTTCCCGGTGAGCCTCCGGCACAGGGTAAAGATGCGCTTTTCATTGTCCAGCACCAACTGCGCGAACGCGTCCTCGTCCCCCGCCTGTGCCCGTTTCACCAGCTCCTGTTCCGCACTCAACGCATCTCACCCCCCGTCCGTTGTCATTGCGAGCCAGTTCTCAAACTGGCGCGGCAATCCGTCCCCTTTTTTACTTCAAGTCCCGCTTGATGCCCGCCGTGACCCTGTAAATGTCCTCCATGGTCTCCATGTGGCAGATCTGTTCCTTCCAGTACCCCGCGTAGGGCACCCCCTTGAGGTACCAGGAATACTGCTTCCTGGCCTCCAGGCAGGCGATTTTCTCCCCCTTGTGGGCGGCGGTCAGCTCGAACTGCCGCACCGCCACGTCGCACCGCTGGGCCAGGGGCGGCAGGGGCGGGATCTCCTCCCCCTCCAGCGCCGCCTTGCACTGCTGAAAGAGCCAGGGATTGCCGAAGCACCCCCGCCCAATCATGGCCGCGTCCGCCCCGGTGTACCGCAGGATGCGCACCGCATCCCTGGCCTCGAACACGTCCCCGTTGGCAATGACCGGGATGAAGAGGGCCTCCTTCACTTCCCGGATGTAGTCCCAGTTGGCCGTCCCCGCGTACATCATGCTCCGGGTCCGCCCGTGGACCGCCACCGCGGCGGCCCCGGCGGCCTCCATGGCCCGGGCGAACTCCACCACGTTGATGGACCCCTTGTCCCAGCCCAGCCGCATCTTCACCGTGACGGGCCGTCCGCCCGCCCCCCGGACCACCGCCTCGCATACCTTGACGGCCAGCTCGGGGGTCCGCATCAGCCCCGACCCGTCCCCGGAGTTGGCCACCTTGGGCACGGGACAACCCATGTTGATGTCGATGATGTCGGCCCCGGAGACCTCCCCGGCGATGGCCGCGGCCTCCTCCATGCACTTGGGGTCCGACCCGAAAATCTGGGCCGCCGCCGGGTGCTCCCCCTCCCCCAGCTTCAGCAGGGGGACGGATTTTTTATCCTGATAACACAAAGCCTTGGCGCTGACCATCTCGGTGATGGTGTACCCCGCCCCCAGCTCCCGGCAGATGGTCCGAAACCCCAGGTCCGTGACCCCCGCCATGGGCGCCAGCACCAGCTTGGAGTCGATTTGTACGCTTCCTATTTTCAATGGTTTGCCTCCCATTTGGATTCTTTCGTATCATACCATAAGAATGGGACTAGGGCAATACCATCCCGCTCCGCGGGGGCGGAGTCCCTCCGGGGGCACCCCTTTCCACGTGGAAAGGGGTGGGAAAGACGCCAGGGCCGCGGCCCTGGACCCAGGGGCGGCGCCAACGAAGCCCAGCAGTCAAAACCGGCTAGAGCCAACAAGTCTGCCCTCCCGCTCCGCCCCGGCCGTTACGGCCTAACACGTGGTCATTCACCCCTCATGCGCCGGCACACCGCGCCTACCCTGCCAATTCCCGGCAAGGCTGGTCCGTCATCGGTGGGGCGCGACGACTCGGCGCGCCTCCCCCGTCCATGCCCCTGTCATTGCGAGCCAGTCCGCAGACTGGCGCGGCAATCCGCCTCCCCCGTCCCATTCATCCTGTGGGGGCCGCCTCCCTCGGCGGCCCATACCGGCTCCCAACGGGCGCAAAGCCAATTCAAAAACGCTCCAACCAATGGCGGCCCGTTTGCACCAAATAAAACGCAACTATTCTCAAGTTTTGCCTGGTCATATGCCGAGGGGCGGCAGCCGTAGTTGTTCGACTGCCAGACCGATACGAGCTGCAACGGCTTTCTGGTTTTGCAATCCCCCGAAAACCGTACCGCCGCCCAGCCGTACCCCGGAGGTCCAGGGGGCCGACGATAGGGGGATGAAATCCCCCGTGTCGGCCCCCTGGTTTTCTTTCGGTTCCTTTCTCAAATGAGAAAGGAACGCCCCCGGCAGGGGCACCCCGCACATTCCGACCACATATTTCCAAAATATGGATTATACTGTCTCCACCACAAGAATGCACATAGGAGGAGACGCCATATGTCGGCAAGAGCAGAAAGCAAATCCAGGGTCCACCGTCTGCGGGAGGAGGCGGAGCGGGCGGGCCGCTTGGTCCTTCGCGCCCCGGCCCTGGTCCACCTGGCGGAATACGTCATCCGCTTCATGCTGGGCGCGGTCCTGTCCGGCGCGGAGATTTTCGGGGGCTACGCCCCCTTCGGCCTGGCCATGGTGGGCTGTTCCGGCTCCGGCCTGGACGGCTTTTCCGCCCTGCTGGGGGCCTCCCTGGGCTACCTGTCCTTCCAGGGTCTGGAGGGCGGCCTGCGGTACGTGGCCGCCGCCATCCTCATCTTCTCAGTGTCCTTCGCCTTCTTCGACATCCGCCTCTACCAGAAAAGCTGGTTCATGCCCCTGGTGGCGGCGGTGATGAACGGCGCCACCGGCTTCGTCTACCTGTCCGGCGAGGGCTGGGACTTCCCCGTGGTGGTCTTTTTCCTCACCGAACTGCTGCTCACGGCGGCGGGGGTCTACTTCTACCGCATGGCCTTCTCCCCCTGGACCGGCCCCCGGGAGGAGGGCGGCCTCACCAACAAGCAGCTCACCAGCCTGCTGATTCTCATCGGCACCATCCTCATCTCCCTGTCCCAGCTCACCATCCTGGGGGGCGGGGTCTCCGTGGGCCGCATCCTGGCCGCCCTGTCCGTCATGGTCCTGGCCTCCCAGGGGGGGCTTGGCGTGGGGGCCGCCGCCGGCGTGGCTGCGGGCCTTGCCATGGACCTGGCCCTGGGCGGCCCCGGCTTCGGCACCGTGGCCTACGGCTTCGCCGGCCTGATGACCGGCGTGTTCCACCGGCAGAGCAAGACCGCCTGCGCCGTGGCATACGTCCTGTCCAACGCCGTCACCGTCCTGTGGGCCTGGACCGCCGGGGTGCAGATGGAGCTGTTATACGAGGTGTTCGCCGCCTCGGTCCTCTTCCTCCTGCTGCCGGACCGGCTCCTGCGGAAAGTCTCCGCCGCCCTCAGCCGGGAGGCGGTCTCCGACACCAGCGCCCGGGCCGCCGCCTATGTCCGGGACCGCCTCACCGACACCGCCGGGGCCTTCCGGGAGCTGTGCGACACCCTCCGTACCTCCTTCCGCAGCCCCGGCCCCAACGACGGCGACGCCGCCGTCCTCTTCGACCGGGCCGCCGACCGGGTCTGCCGCCGCTGCGCCCTCCGGGACTCCTGCTGGCAGCGGGACTACCAGAACACCTTCAACGCCCTCAACGACGCCCTGCCCGCCATGCTGGACCGGGGCCGTGGGGAGGCCGGGGACTTCCCCGCCCACTTTGCCAGCCGCTGCCTCCACTTTCCCCAGTTCCTCAGCGCCGCCAACGAGGAGCTCACTGCCCTCCTCTGCCGCCGCCAGTACCAGGTCCGCCTGAAGGAGAGCCGCTCGGCGGTCTGCCGCCAGTACGGCGAGCTGGCCGCCCTCCTCACCGGGGCCGCCGCCGAGCTGTCCGCCGAGCTGACCCCGGACCCCCAGCGGGAAAAGCGCCTGCGCCAGCACCTGGCCGCCCTGGGCCTGGACGCCCAGGCCTGGGTCTACTACGACGAGCACGGCCACCTCCGGGCCGAGTTTGAGGGCCCCGACCTGTCCGCTCTCACCGAGGAGGCCGAGCAGGACACCCTCACCAAGCTCCTGGACCTCCCCCTCCGCCCCCCCGCCCTGACCCGGGCCGACGGCCTGGACCGGCTGGTCCTCACCCAGGCCGAGCCCCTCATGGTCAAATTGGGGGTGGCCGCCGGGCAGAAAAACGGCGAGACCGTCAGCGGCGACGCCCAGGCTTGGTTCAAGACCGACGACGGCGCCCTCTATATCCTCCTCTGCGACGGCATGGGCAGCGGCCACGACGCCAGCCGGGAGAGTACCCTGGCCGTCCGCCTGCTGGAGCGCTTCCTGAAGGCCGGCGTGGACGCCGAGGCCGCCCTCAAGACCCTGAACTCCGCCCTAGCCCTGAAAAGCGAGGAGGAGGGCGGCTTCACCACCGTGGACCTGCTGCGGGTGGACCTCTTCACCGGGGAGAGCAGCCTCTATAAATTCGGCGCCGCCCCCTCCTACGTGAAAAAGGGCAAGAGCGTCAGCCGGGTCAGCGGCGCGGCCCTCCCCGCCGGTCTGGCGGGCGGGGAGCAGGTCTCCCCCGACGTGTCCCGCCTTAACCTGGCCGCGGGGGACACCGTGGTCCTGGTCAGCGACGGCATCACCTCCGGCCGGGAGGACGCCTGGCTCCGCAAGGCCCTGGCCGCCTTCGACGGCGCCAGCCCCAAGGACCTGGCCCGCGCCCTCATCGAATCCGACGCCGCCAACCCCCAGGACGACCGCACCGCCCTGGTCATCCAGCTCACCCCCCGCCCCTAGTCGTCGTCGCAAAGTCTGCTTCACTCCGTTTCCCACGTCGGAAAAAAGTCCGCTTCACTCCGCCCGGCCATTGCCGGGCATCCGTTCCGCTCCCTTTCTTCCTCCTTCCCCCCAACGGGCCTAAAGGCCCGCCGGGGCCCCCGTGGCGAAAACTGCGCTCCGCTCCCTTGTTCCTCCTCCCCCCACAAAGGGCTGTGCCCTTTGCGGGGACCCCATAGGGCCGACAATCGTGCCGCTGCCTTTCTGCGGGCTCGCTTCACTCCGCCACAGGCGGCGCTTCGCCCACAGACTCCTCTCCCTAACGGGCCTGAACGACGGCCCGCCGGGGCATGGACGGGGGCGGGGCAACGTAATGTGGGGCGCGGCGACCCGGCGCGCCAACCGCACCGCCCCCCCTGTCATTGCGAGCCAGTTCTCAAACTGGCGCGGCAATCCGCATCCCCCGTCCCCACCGTAGGGGGCGGCGTCCCCGAC
>UQGJ01000104.1 GCA_900540545.1 uncultured Eubacteriales bacterium | reverse complement strand
GGCGGCCTCGGCCCCCCTGCCCGCCGGATGGCTGGGCAACCTCCGCCCCCTTCTCCCCCTGGTCTGGCTGGCCGGGCTGGCCGCGGCGCTCCTCTGGACCCTGCTGGGCCAGCTCCGCTTCCAGTCCCGCCTCTGCCGGGTCCGCCGGCCGGTGGAGGACCCGCTCGCCCTGGAGGCCCTCCGGCGGGCCGGCGGCGGCCTGGGCCGCCTCCCCGCCCTCTACGCTGTCCCCGGCCTGTCCACCCCCATGGGCGCCGGACTGTTCCGCCCCGCCGTCTATCTCCCGGACCTCTCCTTGGAGGGCCGGGACCTGGAACTGGTCCTGGCCCATGAGCTGACCCACTTCCGGCGGCGGGACCTCTGGTGGCAGTGGCTCGCCCGCCTGGCCTGCGCCCTCCACTGGTGGCATCCCCTGGTCTGGCTTCTCCGGGGCGAGTTGGCCCAGCTCTCCGAGCTGGCCTGCGACGAGGCCGTCACCGCCGGGATGTCCCCCGCCCAGCGCCGCCAATACGGCGCGGCCCTGCTGGACGTTCTGTTCCAGGCCGCCCAGGGGGCGTCCGGGGTCTGCGCCCCCTTCTGCTCCAGCGCCGCCGGACTCCGCCGCCGCCTGCTGCGGCTGGCCTCCCCCCAGGACCGCCCCCGCCCCGGCCTCGCCGTTCTGGCCGGGCTTCTGATTGCGGCCCTCCTCCCCCTGTCCGGCCCCCTCCACGCCTGGGCCGCCCCCAACCTGTCCGCCGGCACGGGCACCCTTTCCGATTACCGCGCCTGGACCGCCCGGCACAACGAGCCCTACCGCGCCCTGGGCGTGGACTATGACCCGGTCCGCAACACCTTCTCCTACCACGGCCAGCGCCTCACCCTCTTCCTGGACCCCCGCCCCATGTCCCCGGAGGAGCAGGCCCGGTATCCCTGGTGCCAGACCGCCTACGAGTGTTCCTTCCGGGACCCGGACTGGCCCGACGGCCCCTGCCTGCGCACCCTCCGGGACGCGGACGGGACCCTGACCGGCGTGGAGTCCATCCCGCCCGGGGATGCCGCCGCCTTTTTGGGCCGAAGCCTGGACCACCGCCCCGTGACCTACCACAGCTACTACATCGACGGCACCCAGCTCTACGCCAGCGACCCCGCGCTCTCCGCCCTCCCCGCCCCCGTTCTGGACACCGCCCTGGCCCTCCCTGCCGGGAGCTGGACCGCCCTGCGGGAGCCGGAGGCCGGCGGCGAGACCGGCTACCTCTGCTACTCCGGCGGCCAGTACCCCTGGAAGCTGGACCTGACCGGCGGCACCCTGTCCGTCTCCCTCTACCCGGTGGAGGGGTCCGACCCCGCCCTGCCCACCGTCATCCGCTACGCCTCCGCCGTCCCCATCGAGGAGATCACCTTGACCGTGGAGGGAATACCCGCAGCGTAACGATGGTTTGGACCGCCGGAACACCGCTTTTTCAGAAAGGAAGGTCCCCATGAAACTCCACTCCGCCGCCCCTCTCGGCTTCCTTCTTCTGCTCCCCCTGCTCCTGCTCCTCCCCCGACCGGCGGAGGAGGCTCCGGCCCCCACGCCGACGCCCGCCGTGACCCACGCCCCCACCCGCGCTCCCGTCACCCTCCAGGGCAGTGAATCCGGCACCATGGCCTACTGCAACCTCCGCACCGGCGAGGCCATCGTGGGCAACGACGCCCCGGGGCAGGATGGCCTCTGGTGGGGCGCCCGGGGCGGCCACGATCCCCTCCAGACCGCCCGGGACGCCGCCGCCCCCAACACCGTCTCCGACCTCAAGACCGTCCCCGCCGGCGGCATCACCGCTCTCCGCCTCCGCGCCCGCCTGGTGGGCGTGGCGCTGGAGCCCTCCGCCAGCGGCCAATTCGAGCTGTCCTATGTGGGCTTTTCCGACACCGCCCCCTTCCCCGTCACCACCGAGGTCCGGGACGGCGCGCTCTCCATTCAAATCGAGGGGGCGGACGGCCAGTTTTATTATGTAAACACATCGGCGGACGACCGCTGCAACACCCTCCGGGTCGGGGTCCCCGCCGGCATCCTCTCCGCCCTCTCCCTGGACTGTTCCACCGCCTGCGTCCTGGTGGACGGCCTGGACCTGCCCGTCCAGTGCGACACCGGCAACGCCATGGTCCTGGTCCACGACGAGACCCGCACCCAGCCCCTGACCATGTCCTGCACCAACGGCTCCCTGGGCCTGTCCGCCGGCACGGTCTCCGGCGACGTGACCCTCACCGCCACCAACGGCATGGTCTCCCTCCTGGCCGAGACGGTCACCGGCGACCTCACCCTCACCGCCGCCAACGGCTCCGTGAAGGCCGAGGCCGATGCCCTGACTACCGCCCGCCTCCGGGCGGAAAACGGCTCGGTCCAGGCCGCGGTGGGCACCGTGGCGGATGCCGTCTACGCCGGGGTCTCCAACGGCGACCTGACCTTCCACCTCACCCGCGTCCCCACCGACCTCACCTTCCACGCCCAGGGCTGGCACCTGCTGGACTCCCTCCCCGACGGCTGGACCGATGGCCGCGTCTTTGGCCCCGGCGGCCCGGAGCTGACGCTGGAGTGCGTCAACGGCGATGCGGACTTCACCGTGGGCTGACAAAAAGCGGGCCGCCCGGTCTCCCGGACGGCTAAAAATGCCGTTACTTTTCCGGCGGCACACCGCCGGAAAAGTCCTCGCTTCCCTCGCCGCAACGCCTGCCTTTGCAGGCATTGCGGGACATTCAATCCCACTTGAGGCGGGCTGCCGCCCCCTCAAGCTCCCCCGCCCCGATTCGGACTTCCGCCTCTTTTTCGACAAGCTGAAGCGGGCCGCCCGGTCTCCCGGACGGCCCGCTCTTTTCGTCTGCCCTATAACATCTCCATGACCGTCTCCTTCAGGCAGCGGTCGAATCCATCATATTCCGCCTGGGACAGCGCCTGGGGCCAGGACAGGACCACCAGCGCGTGCCCCTGGACCCCCTCCCGGTAAGGCGGGTGGACGTGGGGAAAGGGGTTGACCCGGTACCCGGCCCGCTCGTAGAACCCCTGCCGCCGCCGGGAAATCTCGTCCACGGGCGGGTCTATCTCCAAAATCACCGGCTTCCCCCGCCGGTGCAGCAGCTCCAGCGCCCGCTGCCCGTACCGCCGCCCCCGCATTTCCGGCGCGATGCAGAAGTGTTCCACGTAGCAGAAGGCTTCCGTCTCCCAGGACAGGAGCAGCCCCACAAGCTCCGTCCCGTCGTAAATCAGGTCAAACTGGTAGTCCGGGCGGCCCATGATTTCCCGCTGGGCGGCCTCCCGCCTCTGCTCGTGGAGGGGAAAGCTCCCCCGGTACAACTCCATGGCCCGCCGGAACTCCTCCCCCTCTGGGGACCGCAATCTGACCAGCTCCATATTTAACCCGCCTCCAATCTCAGTGTCCATCAATTATCTCCAAATTAGTCGATAAACTGGATTTTATCGTTTGCAAAATAAAATATTATTGACCCGTTCAGTTATATATATTTCATCTTCTACTACTTCAAGTTCATAACTTTCAATAATCTCTTTACCATGTTTCTTCAATAATTCATCCAATCCATAAGCTGTATCTTTTTTCTTTGGAAACCGAATTGTGCTATCAAAAGATTTCTTGAATCGCAGCCCATACTTTTCGCACATTTGTAACCATTCGTCTTTTGTATAAAATTTAATATGACCATCTTTTTTTAGCTGCATGTATCCGTCAACAAATCGGCTGGTATCATTGACGTTAGGTGTAGGGTCTGAAATAAACAAGAAGCCATCTGATTTAATAACACGGCTAATCTCAGAAATACTTTTTTGTATATTTGGAAAATGATGTAGCGCATATCTTGAAATCACCATGTCAAACTCATTATCAGCAAATGGAAAATTAATACCGTCATAGGTTATAAAACTAATGTTTTGGACATTTTTCTCTTTTGCCTTAAAACGATTGACTTCTAATGCCTTTTCAACAATATCCAGTCCAATTATAGTTGTATTAGGATATTTTTTTGCAATAGGGAAAGACAAATAGCCACTTCCTGTTCCTAAATCCAGAATTTTCATGCCCGCTTCAAATGGCAAAAAATCAAGAATCTTCTTCAAATGATGCCCATCTTGTGTCTGCTTATTGTAAAAATCCCCCGAAGAAAAACTATGTTCAAATCCTTGCTTTGTAGCCATAATACTGTTTTCTATATCCATATATTCAATTCCTCTTTTCGTTTACAAACACCAATTTGTCGGCTATCACCTTTGATTTCAGCTATTATATAACAGCCCGCCCAAAAGGGAAAGTTCCGGCCCGAAAAAAGCCCTTGACTTTAGCGCCAAAAAGTGCTAAAGTCAAGAATCAGAAGGAAGTGTATCACCATGATGCTACGTCCCAACCAGTCTTACGGGTATTGCTACCGTTCCTATTATTTTGGGAACGGAACTTCTGCATGCCCATAATCGGTTGGTCACGGAGCGTCGATACGTTGGTATCCACACCGCGGCGGCCCATATGGGCCGCCGTTCTTTTTATGTTTGGAAAGGAATGAGAAGTTATGGTCGTCATTATGAAATCCGGCTTCACCGAGGAGCAGCTCAAGGCAGCCATCCACACCATGGAGGAGGGCGGCGTCAAGGTGATGGTCTCCAAGGGCAGCGAGACCACCATCCTGGGCGCCGAGGGCGACGCCTCCAAGGTGGACCAGGAGAAGGTCTCCCTCCTCCCAGGCGTGGAGCGGGTCATGCGGGTCACCGAGCCCTACAAGAAGGCCAACCGCAAATACCACCCCGACGACACCGTCATCGACCTGGGAGGCGGGGCCAGCATCGGCGGGGAAAAGCTGGCGGTCATCGCCGGCCCCTGCTCCGTGGAGAGCGAGGGGCAAATCGTGGGCGTGGCCGAGGCCGTGAAGCGCAGCGGGGCCTCCGCCCTCCGGGGCGGGGCCTTCAAGCCCCGCACCTCCCCCTACGCCTTCCAGGGCATGGGCAACGACGGCATCAAGCTCCTCCAGGAGGCCCGGGCCGCCACCGGCCTGCCCATCGTCACAGAAATTATGTCAACCGATAACATTGAGATGTTCGAGATGTGCGTGGACGTGATTCAAGTAGGGGCCCGGAACATGCAGAACTTCGACCTGCTGAAGCAGTTGGGCCGGACCACCAAGCCCATCCTCCTGAAGCGGGGCCTCTCCTCCACCATCGAGGAGTGGCTCATGTCCGCCGAGTACATCATGGCCGGGGGCAACGAGCGCGTTATTCTCTGTGAGCGGGGCATCCGCACCTTCGAGACCTTCACCCGGAACACCCTGGACCTGTCCGCCGTGCTGGCGGTGAAGAAGCTGTCCCACCTGCCCGTGGTGGTGGACCCCTCCCACGCCTGCGGCCAGGCGTGGATGGTGGAGCGCATGAGTCTGGCCGCCGTGGCCGCCGGGGCGGACGGTCTCATCATCGAGGTCCACAACGATCCCCCCCACGCCAAGTGCGACGGCGCCCAGTCCATCACCCCGGAGCAGTTCGACGCCCTCATGGGCAAAATCGGCACCCTGGCCGCCTGCGTGGGGAGAACGGCGTGATGGGCGGGCGAATCGCCATCATCGGTCTGGGGCTGATTGGCGGGTCCCTGTCCATGGCCCTAAAGGGTTTTGAGGACTACGAGGTGGTGGGCGTGGACACCGACCCCGCCACCCTGGACTTCGCCCGGACCCACGCCGCCGCCGACAGCCTCAGCGGCGACGCCCTGGCCGTCCTCCCCACCGCCGACGTGGTCTTTCTCTGCCTCCACCCCAGGGGCATCGTGGACTTTCTCTCGGCCCACCGGGACCGCTTCAAGCCCGGCGCTCTGGTCACCGACGTGTGCGGCATCAAGACCGCCATCCTGGACGCGGCGGCGGTCCTCCCCCCCGCTGTGGACTTCATCGGCTGCCACCCCATGGCGGGCAAGGAGACCTCCGGCATCTTCCACGCCGACAAGGCCCTCTTCCGGGGGGCCCACTTCATCCTCACCCCCCGGCCCACCAGCACCCTGGAGCACGTCCACCTCATGGAGCGCATGGCCGCCCATCTGGGCTGCCGGGACGTGGTGAACACCACCACCGCCAAGCACGACGCCATCATCGCCTACACCAGCCAGGTCATGCACATCATGGCCGTGGCCGTCTGCGACGACCCGGACCTTTTTGACTGCAAGGGCTTCGAGGGCGGCTCCTTCCGGGACTGCACCCGGGTGGCCGCCCTGGATGTGCCCCTGTGGACCGAGCTGTTCTCCATGAACGCCCCGGCCCTGTGCAAGGTCATCCGCAATCTGGAGGACAACCTCCGCTCCTACCGGGAGGTCATCGAGTCCGGGGACACCCGGGCTTTGGCGGAAAAGCTGGCCTGGTCCGCTGAGCGGAAGCGGCATATGAATTTGGAATAACAATGCGCCCACGGGGCGGGGACGGGGGATTGGAGCGTCCCCCTCCGGGGGCAGGGTTCTTTGCTTGCAAAGAACCCTGGGAAGAAACAACCAGGGCCTGCGGGCCCTGGACCTAAGTGAGGCGCCAACGGGGCGTGGAGGTCGAAACCGGCTATTGGTGACAAGTCTGGCTTTCCGCTCCCGCCCCGGCCGTTACGGCCTATCATGCAGCCCATTGATGTTTATTGCGTTGGCGCGGCGCGCCTACCCTGTTAATTAGCGGCAAAGCTTACCGTAAATTTGTGAGGCGCGACGACCCGGCGCGCCAATGCGGGAGACTGGCTGTCACCATGTAGGGGCGGCCCTTGCGGCCGCCCCTACATGGTGACAGCTACGCAAGGAGTTCTGGAGAAACCAGCAGGCCCTTGTAGGGGCGGCCTTTGGCCGCCCGCCCCCTCTCTATGAGGCCTAAAAAACAGGGTCTGGACCGGCGTTTCACCGGTCCAGACCCTGTTTCATTTCCTTTAGAGGACCACGCCGTCCTTAAAGATGGAGATTTCCCGTGCCCCGTGCTGTTCGGTCTTGGTGGGCTGGCCGGAGGCCACCGCCAGGACGAAGTCCAGCAGGCGG
>UQGJ01000103.1 GCA_900540545.1 uncultured Eubacteriales bacterium | reverse complement strand
CTCTTTCTCAAATGAGAAAGAGGACCCCCGCGCGGGAGCGCCGCCCCCGGAGGGGGGACACTGTGAAGGGAGGGCTTTTTTATGCTGAAGAAAATAGGGAAGGTCCTCCTGCCGGTGGTGTTCTGGGGAATCGTATGGCAGATGGCGGCTGCGGCGGTGGGGAAGGAATTGCTGCTGCCGGGGCCGGGGCTGGTGCTGGGGCGGCTGATGGAGCTGGCGGGGACGGCGGTGTTTTGGCGGACGGCGGGGGCCACGCTGATGCGGGTCTTTGGCGGGCTGCTGGCCGGGGTGGCGCTGGGGGCGGGGCTGGCCGGGTGCACCTTCGCCGTGCCGGTGCTGGACTGGGTGCTGTCCCCCGCCGTCAAACTGATTCGGGCCACGCCGGTGGCCTCCTTTATCCTGCTGCTGTGGCTGTGGGTGGAGACCGGGAAGGTGCCGGGGGTCATCTCCTGCCTGATGGTGCTGCCCGTGGTGTGGGGCAACGTGGTGAAGGGGCTGGCCGAGACCGACCCCCAGTTGTTGGAGCTGGCCGGGGCCTACGGGTTCGGGCGGTGGAAAACCGTGCGGCTGGTCTACGTGCCGTCGGCCCTGCCCTACTTTGCCAGCGGGTGCCGCACCGCCCTGGGGCTGGCCTGGAAGGCCGGGGTGGCGGCGGAGGCGCTGTGCCTGCCCAAGGCGGCCATTGGGACCCAGGTGTATTTTTCCAAGCTCTATCTGGAGACGGCGGACCTGTTCGCGTGGACGCTGGTGGTGGTGGGGCTGAGCTTTCTGCTGGAGTGGGGAGTGGGGGTTGGAATGAAGAATTATGAATCTAGAAAGAATTGAGAATGGATAATTGACAATTGACAATTTCGCCTGCGGGCGGGACGGGGGGAGGGCCCCCTTCCGCCGCCTGCGGGCGGCACCTCCCCCATTCTTTCAGAATAGGGGAGGCAGGGACGGGGGGTGGACCGCCGAGGGCAGCGGTCCCCACAAAAAGTGCAGGGAGGAGGCGTGGGAGGATGATTGGGGTTCGGGAGGTTTCGGTGGCGTTTGGAGGGAAGCGGGTGCTGGAACGGTTCTCGCTGGAGGTGCCGGAGGTTGGAATTACGGCGCTGGCGGGGGAATCCGGGTGCGGAAAGACCACGCTGCTGCGGGTATTGGCGGGACTTCAGAAGCCCGATTGCGGGGAAGTGCTGGGGCTGGAGGGGAAGCGGACGGCCATGCTCTTTCAGGAGAACCGGCTCTTTCCCTGGCGGACGGTGGAGCAGCACATTGCCGACGTACTGCCCGGAGCGCGGAAGGGCGAGGCGGGGCGGTGGCTGGAGGCGGCGGGGCTGTCCGGGGAGGCGGGGGCGCGGCCTTCGGCGCTGTCCGGGGGGATGGCCCGGCGGCTGGCGCTGGTGCGGACCCTGGCCATGGGGGGCGACGTGTTCCTGCTGGACGAGCCCTTTGCCGGGGTGGACCCGGCCCGGGCGGAGGGGCTGATGGAGGTCATCCGGGGGCTGGGGAAGCCCGTGATTTTGTGCGCCCACGAGGGGCACACCCTGGGGATGGCCGATTTGGTGGTCCAACTGGACGGGCCGCCCCTGAAACGGCGGGAATAACGGGATAAAAACCTTGCAATAGCGGCATTTATATGGTATACTGCGTATGCTAGTAGTGTACGTATCCGTAAGAGTGGGGTTCGCCCCGCTCTTTCTTATTGAAAAAACCGGGTATGGTTTTTTCTGGAATATGCCGAAAAAAGGGGGAGGACCCATGGCAAAGGTGACGGAGCTGACGGCCGAGCTGGCCCGGCCCATCGTGGAGCAAAACGGCTGCACGCTCTGGGATGTGGAGTATGTGAAGGAGGCCGGGAGCTGGTTTTTGCGCATCTATATCGACAAGGACGGCGGCGTGTCCATCAACGACTGCGAGGCGGTGAGCCGCCCCCTGTCGGACGCGCTGGACGAGGCCGACCCCATCGAGGGCAGCTACACGTTGGAGGTCTCCTCCGCCGGGGCCGACCGGGTGCTGAAGAAGCCGGAGCATTTCCAGCAGTTTTTGGACGCCGATGTGGAGGTCCGGCTCTACCGGGCCAGGGACGGGCGCAAGGAGCTGGTGGGGAAGCTGAAGGGGTATGACGACGGGGACGTGACGTTGGAGGCCGCCGGTGAGACGTTGGTCTTGGAGAAGAAAGACGTGGCGCAGGTCAGGCTGTATGTGACGGTTTAGGTCAGGGGGGCGTTCCCCTCATCCGGCGCTTCGCGCCACCTTCCCCCAGGGGAAGGCTTATGTTGGTAAGGAGAGTTGAAACGAAATGCCGAGAAAGAATGCCAAGAACAACCCCGTGGAGAACGACGGGGCGGAGTTTTTTGCCGCCATCGCCCAAATCGAGAAGGAGAAGGGCATCCCCGAGGGGTACATGATGGAGAAAATCACCCAGGCCCTGGCCTCCGCCTACAAGCGGGACCACGAGGGCGCCGGGGACAATGTGGAGGTCCGGGCCGACCCCGCCGGGGGCGCGGTGCGGATGTTCATCAAGAAGGACGTGGTGGAGACCGTGGACAACCCCGCCGCCGAAATCTCCCTGGAGGAGGCGCGGCAGAGCCTGCCCAACGCCGAGCTGGGCGACGTCATCCGCATCGAGGTCAAGACCAAGAACTTCGGCCGCATCGCCGCCCAGACCGCCCGGCAGGTCATCATCCAGGGCATCCGGGAGGCCGAGCGGGGCATGGTCTACGACGAGTTCAGCTCCAAGGAGCATGAGATTCTGACGGGGGTGGTCACCCGCATCGACCCCCGCAGCGGGGCGGCCAGCCTGCGCATCGGCTCGTCCAATGAAATCACGGAAGCCTTTTTGGCCCCTGGCGAGCAGGTCCGGGGCGAGGTCATCCGGGAGGGCGACCGGCTGAAGGTGTACGTGGTGGAGGTCCGCAGGTCCACCAGGGGGCCCCAGGTGCTGATTTCCCGGACCCATCCGGGGCTGGTGAAGCGGCTGTTTGAGCTGGAGATCCCCGAAATCTACGACGGCACGGTGGAGGTCAAGTCCATCGCCCGGGAGGCGGGGAGCCGGACCAAAATCGCCGTGTGGTCCGCCGACGAGAACGTGGACCCCATCGGCGCCTGCGTCGGCCCCGGCGGCACCCGGGTCAACAGCGTGGTGGAGGAACTCCACGGCGAGAAAATCGACATCATCAAGTACAGCGAGGACCCCGCCGCCTATATCGCCGCGGCGTTGTCCCCCTCCGACGTGGTGGGGGTGGACCTGCTGCCCGACGGGAAGAGCTGCCGGGTCATCGTGCCCGACGACCAGCTCTCCCTGGCCATCGGCAAGGAGGGCCAGAACGCCCGGCTGGCGGCCAAGCTGACCGGGTTCAAAATCGACATCAAGCCCGAGTCCGACCCCGGCGAGCTGCCGGAGGCGGAGGACGAGGACGTGGTGGTGCTGGATGAGGAAGAGAGCGAAGCGGAGAGCGGCGAGGACGGGGAGTAAGGACGGATTGCCGCGCCAGTTTGCGAACTGGCTCGCAATGACGTGAGGACGAGGAGGTGACGCCTTTATGCCGAAGAAGATTCCCATGCGGCAGTGCGTGGGCTGCCGGGAGATGAAGGAGAAGCGGGAGCTCATCCGGGTGGTCAAGTCCCCGGAGGGCGAGGTCTCCCTGGATTTCAAGGGCAAGAAGCCAGGCCGGGGGGCGTACCTCTGCCCCGACGAGAGCTGTCTGGCCCGGGCGAGGAAGTCCAGGGCGCTGGAGCGGGCCTTTTCCGCCCAGCTCCCCCCGGAGGTCTACGAGGCCCTGGAGGGGCAGATGAAAGCGGGGGACCGGGATGGATAACGGACTGAGCCTCATCGGCCTGGCCAAGAAGGCCGGGCGGCTGGAAATCGGCGAGGAGCCGGTGGGGGCGGCCTGCCGGGCGCGGCAGGCCAAGCTGCTGGTACTGGCCGGGGACGCGGCGGAGAACACCCTCCGGCGGGCGGCGCACTTTGCCGAGGCGGGGAACGCCCCCTGGGTCAAGGCCCCCTTCACCAAGGCCGAGCTGGGCATGGCGGTGGGACGGACGTCCTGCGCCATGGCGGCCCTCACCGACGCGGGGCTGGCGGCGTCGCTGCTGAAGAAGCTGGCGGCGCTGGACCCGGAGCAGTACGGCGAGACCGCCGCCGCGCTGGACACCAAGGCCGCCAAGGTGCTGAAGCGGCAGAAGGAACAGCGCCAGCACGAGAAGAACGTGCAGCGGGGCAAGGTGAAGCCCTGGGCGGCGCCTGGGAAGGCCGGGGCCGAGCGGCGGCTGGCGGAGCGGGGGAAGACCCTTCCGGCCGAGGGCAAGGACCGCGGCGGCGTCCCCAAGGGGAGGACCGGGGGACGGTAGAGACGGATTCCTCACCAGTTTGAGAACTGGTTCGGAATGACAGGTAGTTCGGGGCCCCCGCGAAGCCGTAGGCTTTGTGGGGAGAGGAGGGGCAAGGGAGCGGCGTGAAGCGTTCCGCGTAAGCGGGAAGCGGAACGGAGTGGACTTTGCCCCGACGAAGGAGGGCGTCTGTGACGTGAAAAAGTTCAAATGAGACCGCGGATGCGGCGCGCACGTATTGACTGACGGATCGCTTCAATACGAAAGCGCACAAGGACCCCTTTTGGGCTTTCGTATTGGAGCGATCCCCAACGTTTTGGAGGTAGTTTTTTGAGTAGTTTGATCAAATACAGAGTACACGAGGTGGCCAAGGATTTCGACCGGCCCACCAAAGAAGTCGTGGACGTGCTGACCAAGTACGCCACCGCGCCCAAGAACCACATGCAGGTGCTGGAGGACGGGGAGCTGTCCATCCTGTTTGACTACATGACCCAGCACAACCAGGTCCAGAGCATCGAGAGCATCTTCGCCGACGTGTACCACGAGGAGAAGAAGCCCGAGGTCAAGGCCGAGGCCCCCAAGGCGGCGCCCGCCGCCGCGCCCCAGGCCGCTCCGGCGGCCCCTGGCGCCAAGCCTGCCGCCCCCGCCCAGCAGGGCGGTCAGGCGCCCCAAGCCCAGAAGCCCGGCCAGGCCCCCCAGCAGCCCCTGAACCGGCCCACCACCCGGGTGCCGGAGAAGAAGATTGTGGACACCCGCAAGGGCGGCAACGTGAATCTGGCTAAGTACGACGAGAAGCTGGAGACCATCGCCTCCAGCAAGACCACCCAGATGCAGGCCGGGAAGCAGAAGTTCCAGAGCCGGAACAACCAGCGCCGGGGCGGCGGCTTCCAGGGCAACAAGCGCCGCCAGGAGGAGCAGGAGAAGATGCGCCGGCTCCAGGCGGAGATCGCCAAGAAGCACCCGCTGGTGGTCAAGATTCCCGACGAGATCGCCGTGGGCGAGCTGGCCTCCCGCATGAAAAAGACCGGCGCCGAGGTGGTCAAGTGCCTGATGAAGAACGGCGTCATGGCCTCCCTCAGCGAGATCATCGACTTCGACACCGCCGCCATCATCGCCGAGGAGATGGGCTGCAAGGTGGAGAAGGAGGTCATCGTCACCATCGAGGAGAAGCTCATCGACATGGCCGAGGACAAGGCCGAGGACCTGGAGCCCCGCGCCCCCGTGGTGGTGGTCATGGGCCACGTGGACCACGGCAAGACCTCCCTGCTGGACCGCATCCGGGAGGCCAACGTGGCCTCCGGCGAGGCCGGCGGCATTACCCAGCACATCGGCGCCTATCAGGTGGAGGTGAACGGCCAGCCCATCACCTTCCTGGACACGCCGGGCCACGAGGCCTTTACCGCCATGCGCGCCCGTGGCGCCATGGTCACGGACATCGCCATTCTGGTGGTGGCCGCCGACGACGGCATCATGCCCCAGACCGTGGAGTCCATCAACCACGCCAAGGCCGCGGGCATCCCCATCATCGTGGCTATCAACAAGATGGATAAGCCCGAGGCCAACCCGGAGAAAATCAAGCAGCAGCTCACCGAGTACGAGCTGGTGGCCGAGGACTGGGGCGGCGACACCATTCTGGTGCCCATCTCCGCCAAGACCGGCATGGGCATCGACACCCTGCTGGAGATGGTCACGCTGACCGCCGAGATGAAGGAGCTGAAGGCCAACCCCAACCGGACGGCCCACGGCACCGTCATCGAGGCCAAGCTGGACAAGGGCCGCGGCCCCGTGGCCACCCTGCTGGTGCAGAACGGCACCCTGAAGCAGGGCGACGTTATCATCGCCGGGACCGCCGTGGGCCGCGTCCGAGCCATGACCAACGCCAAGGGCGAAAAGCTGGAGACCGCGGGCCCCTCCGTGCCCGTGGAGATTATCGGCATGGGCGAGGTGCCCAACGCGGGCGACGACTTCCACGCCGTGGCCGACGAGCGCATGGCCCGGGAGCTGGTGGCCCAGCGCAAGCAGGAGCACAAGGACGCCATCAACGGCCCCGTGGGCCAGAAGGTGTCCCTGGAGGACCTGTTCAGCCAAATCCAGGCCGGTGAGATGAAGAACCTGAACGTCATCGTCAAGGCCGACGTGCAGGGCTCCGCCGAGGCGGTGAAGTCCTCCCTGGAGAAAATCTCCAACGAGGAAGTGCGCGTCCGGGTCATTCACTGCGCTGTGGGCGCCATCAACGAGTCCGACGTGATGCTGGCCGGGACCTCGGGGGCCATCATCGTGGGCTTCAACGTGCGCCCCGACAACAACGCCAAGGAGAACGCCGCCCGGATGGGCGTGGACATGCGGATGTACCGGGTCATTTACGACGCCATCGAGGAGATCGAGGCGGCCATGAAGGGAATGCTGGCCCCCAAGTTCCGGGAGGTGGCCCTGGGCCAGGCCGAGGTCCGGGAGGTCTACAAAATCACCGGCGCGGGCATCATCGCCGGCTGCTACGTCACCGAGGGCAAGGTGGCCCGGAACGCGCAGATCCGGCTGCTGCGGGACAACATCGTCATCCATGAGGGCGTGATGGTATCCCTCAAGCGCTTCAAGGACGACCAGAAGGAGGTCGCCCAGGGGTACGAGTGCGGTATTGGTATCGAGAAGTATAGCGATATTAAAGTCGGGGATATTATTGAGGCGTTCATTATGGAGCAAATCGAGGTATAACGGCAGGGTTTTGAGACGCTGGAAGTTGGTATCCCCGACTTTGGGGGCCCCGCGGGGCGGGGCGGCGCGGCAGAGCCGTACAAGCGTTTTGGCCCGGAGGGGCAAAACCTTGGCGCACACCCGCCCGCAGGCGGGCGTTTCGTAGGCCAACCGCCCGAAGGGC
>UQGJ01000102.1 GCA_900540545.1 uncultured Eubacteriales bacterium | reverse complement strand
TTGCACCGATGAAAACGCAACTACTATCAGGTTTTGCCGGGTGATATGCCGAGGGGCGGCAGCCGGAGTCGTTCTAGCGCCAGACCAATACGAGCTGCAACAGCCCCCAAGTCTTGCCAACCAACATAAACCGTACCGCCGCCCGGACGTTTCCCTGTACCTTCTTTCCGTTCTCTTTCTTCGAGAAGAAAGAGAACCCCCCGGAGGGCCGCGCCCTCCAAAATAGCCAGAAAGGATTTGATTGTATGACCCACCGCGTACGCGCCAGCGAGCTCCACCACTGTGAGGAGCGCCACTACAACTGCTGCCAGGCCACCCTGATCCCCTTCGCGGAGGAGCTGGGCCTGGACCACGAGACCTTCTACCGCCTGGCCGCCCAGTTCGGCAGCGGGATGCGCCGGGGCTCCGTCTGCGGGGCCGCCACCGGCGGACTGATGGCCTTGGGCCTGCTGGGGGCCGACGCCCACACGGCGGTGGAATTCCAGCGCCGCTTCAAGGAGCGGGCCGGGGCCATGGACTGCGCCGAGCTGCTCAAGGCCGCCAAGGAGCACGGCGAGGCCAAAGACGTCCACTGCGACCGCATGGTGGACATCGCGGTGGAATTGGTGGAAGAATTGACAAAAACGTAAAAAAGCCCTTGACTGTAAACCGACTTCACCCCTTATACTGGCTCTGAAAGGGGGAATCCGCCGTGACGATCAAGGAACTGGAGGCCGCCCTGGGCATGACCAGGGCCAACATCCGCTTCTATGAGAAGGAGGGCCTGCTGTCCCCGGCCCGGCTGGAAAACGGCTACCGGGACTACGCCCAGGAGGACCTGGAGACTTTGCGGAGGATTAAGCTCCTCCGCCAGCTCCAATTCGATTTGGAGGACATCCGGGCCTTTCAGGCCGGGACCAAGGACCTGACCGCATCCCTCCGGGACCAGGAGGCCAAGCTCCAGCGGAAGGCCGACGATTTGGAGTCCGCCCGGGCCCTCTGCCGCCGCATGGAGGAGGAGCGGGTCTCCTTCGGGGCGCTGGATGCCCAGAAGTACCTGGACGATATGGCCGCCATGGAGCGGGCCGGGACCCGGTTCCAGAGCGTGGAGGCCGACAGCCTGCCCACCGTCAGCCACCCCTGGCTGCGCTGGTGCGCCCGGACCCTGGACTGGGCCCTGTACACCCTGCTGCTGGACGCGGTCCTCTATCTGGGTCTGCGGCTCATCCCGCCCAACAACCTGCTCGTCCGGCTGCTGCTCCTCTATCTCTCCTGGGGGCTGGTCTTTCTTTTGGAGCCAGTGTTCCTGTGCACCTGGGGCACCACGCCGGGCAAATGGGTCATGGGTCTCACCCTACGGAACGCCGACGGCGGAAAGCTGACCTGGGGGGCGGCCGTGAACCGCCTGTCCGTCCTGTTCAGCCGGGGTGAGGGCTGGGGCATCCCCTTTTACAGCCTCTACCGCAACTACAAGAGCTACTGTGCCTACGCCGACGGGGAGACCTTGCCCTGGGACGAGGACGTGTCCTACACCCTGCGGGACGAAAACCGTCTTCGGGTGGCGGGGTTCCTGGCCGGGTATGCCGCCTCATTCGCCCTGAGTATGCTGATGGGGCTGTCCGTCCTCCTGCCGCCGGTCCGCGGCGACCTCACCGTCGCCGGGTTCGCCCGGAACTACAATGAGATGGTCCGGCAGTATGGCTATGGGGACCTCTACCTGCTGGACGAGCAGGGGGCGTGGGTGAAAAAGGCGGAAAACGGCACCTATGTCCTCGGCGTCACCGGCCCGCCGCCCGCCATCACCTATACCCTGACGGACGGGCACGTCTCCGGCATCGCCATCGAGTACGACACCGCCCCTTCCCTGCTGGCGGACGGGCCGTACCGGGGGTCCACCGCGGCCATGACCCTGGCCCTGCTGGGGTCCCGGCCCGGCGTCAACGTGCTCAACTGGCAGGACCGGCTGCGGGGGCTGCCGGAGACGGCCACCTCCGGCGGCGAGGGCGGCTCCGTGCGGTACGGCGGCCTTATCATCACCAATCAGGTGGCGTACAGCGGGTATCAATGGGTCAACGGGCAGTACCTTTTCCCCATTGAGGGGGAGGAGCAGCGCTATCATCAGGCGTTTTCCATTGTTTTGGAGGAATCGGCGTAAGAAAGGCCCGCGTACCGGGAGGTACGCGGGCCTTTTGTATTTGGCTGCGGCGGGGACGATGGGATGGAGCGTCCCCCTCCGGGGGGGGACGGCGCTCCCGCGCGGGGGTCCTCTTTCTCGTTTGAGAAAGAGGACGGAAAGAAAACCAGGGCCGCGGCCCTGGACCCTGGGGCGGCGCCGACGGGGCTTGGAGGTCGAGACCGGCTTGAGGGGATAAGTCTGCCTTCCCGCTTCTGCCCCGGCCGTTACGGCCTATCCTTCTGCCCATTGATACCCATTGCGCTGGCGCGGCGCGCCTACCCTTGTGATGCCCGGCAAGGCGGGTGCGGAGACGGCAGGCGGCCACAAGGGCCGCCCCTACGAGGGAGCGGGGCTGGTGCATGGCGGGACGGGGGCAGGCGGCTGATAGCAGCCTGTGCAGACCGGCAATGGTCGGAAGGATAATTCTAAAATGCACTGTCCTTCGATTAAGGGGGCCCCGGCGGGCCGCCGTTCAGGCCCGCTGGGGAGAGGAAGAACAAACGGAGTAAAGCGGATGTCCGGCACAGCCGGACGGAACGGAGCGCAGTTTGTTCTGACGAGGGTCCAGGGGGACAGCGATAGGGGGATAAAATCCCCCGTGCTGTCCCTCTGGTTTTCTTTCGGTTCCCTTTCTCAAACGAGAAAGGGAACCCGCCGGAGGCATCAGCCGGGCGGCCAAGTCATGTCACGACCAGCTAGCACATGGAAGTGCAGGTGGTGGACGCTCTGGCCCGCCTGCTCCCCGCAGTTGGAGACCACGCGGAAATCGGTGATGCCCTGCTCCTTGGTCACCTGGGAGATGACCGTGAAGATGTGGGCCACCACAGCGGCGTTGTCCGCCGTGATCTCCCCGCAGGAGCCGATATGCGCCTTGGGAATCACCAGGAAATGGGTGGGGGCCTGAGGGTCGATGTCGTGGAAGGCGTAGCACTGGTCGTCCTCGTATACCTTGGACGACGGGATCTCGCCGGCGGCAATCTTACAGAACAGGCAGTCGCTCATGGATATTCCTCCTTTTACCGAAATCGGTTTTGGGCCCGGTCATAGTGGAAGCCAGCGGCTTCCAGTTGGGCGGTCAGGGCGGCTGGGTCGGCATCCAGGGCGGCGCAGAGGGCCTCCAGGCTGTCGTATTCATCCCGCAGCTTGGTGTTCACATAGCTGAACAAAATATAGGGGTCCTGGGGCAGCATGGGTCAGCCCTCCCCGCCGGGGCGTTCCAGCCCCAGCACATCGTAATATTCATCGGAAAAGGTCAGCTGGGACGGGTCAAAGCCCCTTTGCAGGGCTTTGACCGGCTGGAAGGGGTCCGCCGGAACCGCCTGGAAGGCCGCCGCCAGGGCGTCCAGCGCCCGGCGCTTCTCCCCCTCGCCGGGACCATCGGCCTGGGCGTCCTCCGCCAGGAGGGCGCGGAACGGCGCTTCCGCCAGCCAGGCAATTTGGGAGAGGGGGTTGGCGCTCCGGCAGTAGAGGAGATAGGACACGAAGGTCCGCATATCCGGGGCCACAGGCAGAACATAGGTCCCCGGTTCGCCCATGGACGGGTCCACGCAGAACACCCGCTCGTCCCCCGGCAGGAGGACGAAGTGGACGCCGTCACAGCCCAGCCGGCCCACGAACTCCGCCCCCTCCGGGGTGCAGAAATAGGGTTCCTGCGCCACGCCAGGCTCCATCAGGCCAATGGATTCAAAGTCGATTTCCAGTCGGCAGAATGTTTCCAGGTCGTCCCTTGTCATGGCTCACAGGCCCAGCTTGCCGTGGACGAAGTCGTCCACCGTGGCCAGGGCGTCGTCCAGCTTGAGCAGGTCGGTGCCGCCGCCCATGGCGGAGTCGGGCTTGCCGCCGCCCTTGCCGCCGCAGAGGGCGGTGACGGTCTTGATGATGTCCCCGGCCTTGACGCCCTTGGCCACGGCATCCTTGCCGCAGACGGCCAGGAAGGTGATTTTCCCGTCGTTGACGCTGGAGAGGACGGCCACCACGGTGGCGTCCTTGTCCTTGAGGAAGTCGCCCATCTTGCGCAGGCGGTCGGCGTCGGCCTCGGGTACGGTGGCGGTGAGGACCTTCAGGCCCCCCACGTCCTTGGCGCCCATGAGGAAGCGCCCGGCCTCGCCCACGGCCTCCTTGGCCTGTAAGGACTCGATGGTCCGCTTCAGCTCCCGAAGCTCCTCCATGTGCTGGGCGGCCTTCTCCCGCAGCTCGGCGGGCTTGGCCTTCAGCGCGGCGGCGGCCTGGAGCAGCAGCTCCTGGTTGCGGTTCAGGGTCTCCAGGGTGACGAGGCCGGTGGTGGCCTCGATGCGGCGGACGCCGGAGGCCACGGAGAACTCGCTGTCGATGTGGAACACGCCCACCTTGGCGGTGTTGTCCAGATGGGTGCCGCCGCAGAACTCCACAGAATAGCCGCTCCCCATGTCCACCACCCGGACGGTGTCGCCGTACTTCTCGCCGAAGAGGGCGATGGCCCCCTTCTTCTTGGCCTCCTCTATGGGCAGCACGTC
The DNA here is from genome assembly GCA_900540545.1 of uncultured Eubacteriales bacterium. Classification (GTDB taxonomy): domain Bacteria; phylum Bacillota; class Clostridia; order Oscillospirales; family Oscillospiraceae; genus Intestinimonas. Next base: position 2,818 of record UQGJ01000102.1, on the reverse strand, counting down.
GGTGTGGACATCGTAGCCCTCCAGGATGGCCTCGTTGACCATGCGGGCCACCCGGTCCAGCTCGTCGGCGGTCATGGCGGAGAAGTGGGTGAAGTCGAAACGGAGACGGTCTGGCTCCACCAGGGAGCCGGCCTGCTGGACGTGGTCGCCCAGGACGGTGCGCAGGGCCTTGTCCAGCAGGTGGGTGGCGGAGTGGGCCCGCATGATGGCCTTGCGGCGGGGCACGTCGATGGCGGCGGAGACGGTGTCGCCCACCTTCAGGCTGCCGGAGGCCACCTTGCCGTAGTGCATATACTTGCCGCCCTTGTTCTTCTGGACGTCGTGGACCTCAAAGGAGGCGTTCCCGCCGGTGATGACGCCATGGTCGGCCACCTGGCCGCCCATCTCGGCGTAGAAGGGGGTCTTGTCCAGGACCACGATGGCGTCCACGCCGGGCATGACGGCCTCGGCCAGCTCGTTCTCCACCACCAGGGCCACCACCTTGGCGCCCTCGATGGCGGTGTTGTCGTAGCCCACGAACTGGGTCTCGGGGACCTCCTTGCCGAACTCCACGCCGGCCCAGCCCAGGTCGCCCAGGGCCTCCCGGGCCTTGCGGGCCCGCTGGCGCTGCTCCTCCATCTGCTTATGGAACTCGTCCTGGTCCAGGTCCATGCCCTGCTCGGCCACCATCTCCAGGGTCAGGTCGATGGGGAAGCCGTAGGTGTCGTAGAGCTTGAAGGCGTCGGCGCCGGAGAAGGTCTTGTCCCCCTTGGCCTTGTGGCCGTCCAGCATGTCGGTGAAGATTTTCAGGCCGCCGTCGATGGTCTTGGCGAAGTTCTCCTCCTCGGTGCGGATGACCTTGGTGATATAGTCCTGCCGCTCCCGCAGCTCGGGGTAGTGGCCCTCGTTCTCGTGGATGACGGTGTCGCAGACCTCGAATAGGAAGGGACGGTCCACGCCCAGGAGCTTGCCGTGGCGGGCGGCCCGGCGGAGCAGGCGGCGGAGGACGTAGCCCCGGCCCTCGTTGGAGGGCAGCACACCGTCGCAGATCATGAAGGTGGCGGAGCGGATGTGGTCGGTGATGACCCGGAGGGACACGTCCTTGGCGGTGGTCTCGCCGTAGTGAGCGCCGGTGATCTCCGTGACCTTGTGGGTGATGTTCATCACGGTGTCCACGTCGAAGAGGGAGGGGACCTCCTGGCAGGCCACGGCCAGGCGCTCCAGGCCCATGCCGGTGTCGATGTTCTTCTGCTTGAGCTCCTCGTAGTGGCCCTCCCCGTCGTTGTTGAACTGGGAGAAGACCACGTTCCAGACCTCCATGTAGCGGTCGCAGTCGCAGCCCACGGTGCAGCCGGGCTTGCCGCAGCCGTAGGCGGGGCCGCGGTCGTAGTAGATCTCGGAGCAGGGGCCGCAGGGGCCGGAGCCGTGCTCCCAGAAGTTGTCCTCCTTGCCGAACTTGAAGATGCGCTCGGCGGGGATGCCGATCTCCTTGTTCCAGATCTCGAAGGCCTCGTCGTCGGCGGGGGTGGTCTCGTTGCCGGCGAAGACGGAGGGGTAGAGCCGGTCCGGGTCCAGGCCCACCCACTCGGGGGAGGTCAAAAACTCCCAGGCCCAGTGGATGGCGTCCCGCTTGAAGTAGTCGCCGAAGGAGAAGTTGCCCAGCATCTCGAAGTAGGTGCCGTGGCGGGCGGTGTGGCCGATGTTCTCAATGTCGCCGGTGCGGATGCACTTCTGGCAGGTGCAGACCCGGTGGCGGGGAGGCTCCTGCTCGCCGGTGAACCAGGGCTTCATGGGGGCCATGCCGGAGTTGATGAGGAGCAGGGACGCGTCGTTCTGGGGGATCAGGGAAAAGCTGGGCAGGCGCAGATGGCCCTTGGACTCGAAGAATTTCAGGAACATATCACGCAGCTCGTTCACGCCGTACTTGTTGGGGGACATGGGAATTACCTCCTAATTTTGTTGGGGCGGGCAAACAAAAAACGCCCCGCCCCCGGTGTTGTTCCAGGGGCGAAGCGTTGAATCACTCCGCGGTACCACCCTGATTTACCCGCATGGCGGGTATCTCAATAGCGTCCGGTAACGGGGACGAATCGTTCCGCTCGTCGCGGACGGCTGGTAAAGTGGCGCGTCGGCCCGTGTCGCGGAGGGCTTGCACTATCCCCTCTCGCTCGTCGCGGCGTGGCAGACTTGGCTTCGTCTCGGCCTTTAGCCTGCTTATTTTATCACATTTTCGGAAGTTGTCAAGGGCGGTGTTGCGGGATACGAGGCAGGGCGCGGCCCCTGCCGGGGGCGTTCCTTTCTCCTTTGAGAAAGGAACCGAAAGAAAACCAGGGGGACAGCACGGGGAACTTTGTTCCCCTATCGCTGTCCCCCTGGACCCCGGAGACGTCCGGGCGGCGGTACGGTTTTCGGGAGCTGGCAAGACTTGTGAGCTGTTGCAGCTCGTATTGGTCTGGCGCTCGAACGACTCCGGCTATCGCCCCTCGTGTAAGAGCCAGGCAAGATTTGATAGCAGTTGCGTTTTACTCGGTGCAAACAAGCCGCCATTAGTTGAGGCGTTTTTGAATCGGCCTTGCGCCCATTGGCAGTCTAGCACGGGCCGCCCAGTGGGCGGCCCATTTCCGCACCCGCCTTGCCGGGATTTGCCATGCTAGGCGCGCCGCGCCAGCGCAATGGCTATCAATCGGCAGAAGGATAGGCCGTAACGGCCGGGGCGGGTGTGGAAAGGCAGACTTGTTTGCTCTAGCCGGTTTCAACCGCCATGTCTCGCCGGCGCCGCCCCGAAGGTCCAGGGCCCGCAGGCCCTGGTTGTTTCTTCCCAGGGTTCTTTTCAAGAAAA
>UQGJ01000101.1 GCA_900540545.1 uncultured Eubacteriales bacterium | reverse complement strand
CGTTTCTTTTTCCCGCCGTGAGGGAAAAAGAAATGGGCTGGGCCCCCGGAGGGGGCCGCTCCTCTCCCCCGTCCCCGCCCCGTGGGCGGAATTCTTCCTTCTTCATTGAAAAAGGTCCCGCGTACATTGCTGTACGCGGGACCTTTTTGTCATGCGTTTGCCAGGGCCTTCTCCACGTCGGCGAGGATGTCCTGGACGTCCTCGATGCCCACGGACAGGCGGACCAAATCGGGGCCCACGCCGGCGGCTTCCAGTTCGGCGTCGTTCATCTGGCGGTGGGTGGTGCTGGCGGGGTGGAGGACGCAGGTCTTGGCGTCGGCCACGTGGGTGGCGATGGAGCACAGCTCCAGGCCCGCCATGAATTTGGAGGCGGCCTCCCGGCCGCCCTTCACGCCGAAGGAGACCACGCCGCAGGTGCCGTTGGGCATGTACTTCTGGGCCAGGGCGTGGTCGGGGCTGCTCTCCAGGCCGGGGTAGTTGACCCAGGCCACCTGAGGGTGGGACTCCAGGAACTTGGCCACGGCCAGGGCGTTTTCACAGTGGCGGGGGACCCGCAGGTGGAGGGTCTCCAGGCCCACGCCCAGCAGGTAGGCGTTCATGGGGGCGGGGGAGGAGCCGAAGTCCCGCATGAGCTGGGCGGTGCATTTGGTGATGAAGGCGCCCTCCAGGCCGAAGCGCTGGGTGTAGGTCACGCCGTGGTAGCTGTCGTCGGGGGTGCAGAGGCCGGGGTACTTGTCGGGGTACTTGGTCCAGTCGAAGCGCCCGGAGTCCACGATGGCGCCGCCCACCTGGTTGGCGTGGCCGTCCATGTACTTGGTGGTGGAGTGGGTGACGATGTCGGCCCCCCACTGGAAGGGGCGGCAGTTGATGGGCGTGGGGAAGGTGTTGTCCACGATGAGGGGGACGCCGTGGGCGTGGGCGGCGCGGGCGAACTTCTCGATGTCCAGCACGGTGAGGGCGGGGTTGGCGATGATCTCGCCAAAGACGGCTTTGGTATTGGGGCGGAAGGCGGCATCCAGCTCGTCGGGGGTGCAGTCGGGGCTGACGAAGGTGAAATCCACCCCCATCTTCTTCATGGTGACGGCGAAGAGGTTATAGGTGCCGCCGTAGATGGCCGAGGAGGCCACCACATGGTCGCCGCAGGAGGCGATGTTGAAGACCGCGTAGAAGTTGGCGGCCTGGCCGGAGGAGGTGAGCATGGCGGCGGAGCCGCCCTCCAGGGCGCAGATGCGCTTGGCAACCGCGTCGCAGGTGGGGTTAGCCAGGCGGGTGTAGAAGTAGCCCTCGGCCTCCAGGTCGAAGAGGGCTCCCATCTCCTCCCCGGTGGCGTAGCGGAAGGTCGTGGACTGGACGATGGGGATATTCCGGGGCTGGCCGCTGCCGGGGACGTAGCCCCCGTGGAGACATTCGGTGCCGGGACGGTAGTTGGACATGGGAATCCCTTCTTTTTTACAAAATTTCTTCTATCCTACTCGATGGGTGGGAGATTGTCAAGGGGGGTGGCGAATGCAGAATGACGTCTGCGGGCGGGACGGAGGAGGCGGATTGCCACGCCAGTCTGTGGACTGGCTCGCAATGACAGGGGTGGGACGGGGGCGGGCGGCCACGAGGGCCGCCCCTACAAGTGACCTTCGGTTTCCGTTGTCCCTCGTCCCCCGCGGAGGGCTTCTCTGCTTGTCGCCCCATCCGTCACGGCCTTTGGCCGTGCCACCTTCCCCACTGCCCAGCCGTTGGCGACGAAGGAGCCTTACGGATGGGGCGTACCCCTTGCGGGTACAAGTGGAGAAGGCTACGCTGCGGCGGGACGCGATTCTGCACCCGCCTTGCCGGGCATTGCCATGCTAGGCGCGCCGCGCCAGCGCATGGGGGTGACCGAATGCATGTTAGGCCGTAACGGCCGGGGCGGGGGCGGAAGGGCGGACTGGTTTGCTCTAGCCGGGTTCGACTGCCGGGCTTCGTTGGCGCCGCCCCAACGGTCCAGGGGCGCGCCCCTGGTTGTTTCTTTCCAGGGTTCTTTGGAAGCAAAGAACCCTGCCCCCGGAGGGGGGCGCTCCTACGGGCGGAGCATGTCGTCGCGGAAGGTCAGGGGGGAGGCGGTGGGGACGCCGCCGTAGGACTCCACGGACTCCCCCTCCACCAGCAGGTGGACCGCCTCCACACCGTCCAGGGCGCAGAGGGTATTGACCACCGCGTACAGCAGCAGGCGGGCCTCCACCGGGTCGGACGGCTCATTCGTCAGGAAGGCGGCGGAGAAGTCGGCGTAGCAGATGTCCCCCTCGATGGTGGCGGCCAGCAGCTCCGCCCCCTCAGGCAGGGGCAGAGAGAGGGCCGGGTCCTCGGGGCCGGACATCAGGGCGGCCAGGACGGCGGCGGCCCGGGTGTTGTTCTCGGTGATGAGCACGTCCCGGCGCTCGGCCCGCAGCAGGCCGTCGGGGCCGGGGTAGTAGAGGTCCGCGCTGAGGGCCACCGGCTCCCCCTCGGCCCCGGACAGCAGCACGTCGCCGGGGCGCAGGAGCTGGCGGTCCCGGAAGGGGTTGGTCTCCCCCTCCACGGTGACGGTGACGGCGTCCACGCCGTCCAGCTGGCACAGGGTCAGGGCGATGCAGTAGTCGGCCACGGTGAGGGCCACCCCGGACAGGCCGCCGTAGCGCTCGCTGAGGTCCACGGTGAGGACCCGGTCCCCGGACAGGGCCAGGTCCCGGACCCGGACCCCCTCCGGGAATGGGGAGGTCAGCTCCTCGGACCGGGGGCCGGAGAAGAGGACGGCCAGCAGGGCCTCGGCCGGGTCGGCCCCGGCGGGGATGGCGCGCCCCTCGCTGCGGACCGCCGCGTCCCCCGCCGCGTCGGCGGCGGCGAACCAGACCTGATAGGCCTCCCCCGGCTCCTCCCGGGGCTTCTGTGTGCAGGCGGGCAGGAGGGTCAAAGCGGCCAGGAGCAGGGCGAACAGACGCTGTTTCATTCCCCCTGCCCCTCTTTCGGATACCAGCGGGGGAAGGCGGCCTCGAAGTGGCTGCCCTCCGGGTCCCGGCGGCGGGCGGTGACGGCCCCGCCGTGCTGGCGGGCGGTGTCCCGGACGATGGACAGGCCCAGGCCGGTGCCGCCGGCGGCCCGGGAGCGGGCCTTGTCCACCCGGTAGAAGCGGTCGAAGATCTTTGGCAGGTCGTCCTCCGGGATGCCCACGCCGGTGTCCTCCACGGTGAGGATGACCAGGTCCCCGATGCCCCGGAGGGAGACCATGACCCGGCCCCCGGGGAGGTTATACTTGACGGCGTTTTCCATGAGGTTGAAGGCCACCTGGTAGAGGTCGTCCTCGGTGGCCAGGACCATGCAGCCGTCCTGGAGGTCGGTCTCCACGGTGACCTCGCCCTCGGCGGCCAGGGGGGTGAGCATATGCTCCACCTTTTCCACCACGGTCTTCACGTCCACGGGCACGTTCTCCACGGCCACGGCGCTGTCCATGCGGGTGAGGGTGAGGAGCTTTTCCGAGATGCGGGTGAGGCGCTCGGCCTCCTCCCCGATGTCGGAGACGAAGTCCTTGGCGGTGTCCAGGTCCATGCCGTCGGTCTGGAGGATGGAGTCGGTGAGCAGGCGGATGGAGGCCAGGGGGGTCTTCAGCTCGTGAGAGGCGTCTGAGACGAAGCGGCGGCGGACCTCCTCGGTGGTCTGGAGGCGGCCGGTGAGCTCGTTGAACTCCCCCGCCAATTGGCTGAGCTCGTCGCCGCCCTTGATGACCACCCGGTGGTTGTACTCCCCCTCCCGGACGCTGCGGATGCCCCGGAGCAGGTCGCTGATGCGGCGGGTCAGGGCCTTGGAGAAGACCACGCTCATCACCAGGGTGACGCCGCAGATGACCAGGGAGATGCTGCGGAGGTTGGTCTGGATGTCGGTGAGGAGCCGGCCCTGGTCGGCGTCCTTTTCATAGACGTAGACGGAGCCGATGGTCATGCCCCGGTAGAGGATGGGGATGGCGGCCCGGCTCTGGAAGGCGCCGTCCCGGTACTCGGCCCGGAAGACGTCGTACCCGCCCAGGGCGGTGACCACCTCGCTGAACAGGGCGTAGTGGCCGGTGGTGCCCACGATCTCGTTGGTGTCGCCCAAAATCAGCCCCGCCGGGTCGGTGACCAGGACCCGGGTGCCGCCGGTGTGGGGCAGGGTGTCGATGTAGTCGGCCACGGTCTGCGCCGAGAGGGTCTCGGTCATGGCCAGGGTGTTGGCGATGACCTGGGCCTGGCTCTGGAGGGAGTTCTGCTTGGCCTTGAACACCAGGTCCTGGGAGACCAGCACCGGGTAGGTGTTCAGCAGCACCAGCACCGCCGCGATGATGACGATATAGGTCAGGGCGAATTTAAGCTGGATGGAGCGGCGGAAGGGGACTTTTTCCGTTTTCGGTTGTTCGGAGATGGTCATCGCCTTCCTTCAGGTGGAGTGGGGCAGGGAGGGGAAATTAGGAATTAGGAATTAGGAATGAATAATTTCGCCTGCGGGCGGGACGGGGGATGCGGATTGCCACACCAGTCTGCGGACTGGTTCGCAATGACGAGGGGGCGCGGAGGCGCAGAGACTGGTGGCGGCTTGTTGGCACCGATGAAAACGCAACCACTTGCAAGTTTTGCCCGGCTCTTACACGAGGGGCGATAGCCGGAGTTGTTCGGGCGCGGACCGATACGAGCTGCAACGGGTTTCTGGTTTTGCCAGCAAACGAGAACCGTACCGCCGCCCGGACGTTCTCCTGTACCTTCTTTCCGTCCCCTTTCTTCGAGAAGAAAGGGGACCCCCCGGAGGGACTCCGCCCTGTGTCAGCCGTTCTTCAGATAATACCCCACGCCCCATTTGGTGAGGATATACTCGGGGTTGGCCGGGTCCAGTTCCAGCTTTTCCCGGAGGCGGCGGACGTGGACGTCCACGGTGCGGTACTCCCCGGCGTACTCGTAGCCCCAGACGATATTCAGCAGGTTTTCCCGGGAGTAGACCCGGCCGGGATTCCGCATGAGCAGCTCCATCAGGTCGAACTCCTTGGCGGTGAGGTCCACCGGGGTCCCGTCCTTGTAGGCCGAGCGCTCGTCGGTGTCCAGGACGATATGGCCCTGGGTGAGCCGGGTGGACTTGTCCTTCTGGGCGGCGGAGCCGGCCCGGCGGACGATGGCCCGGATGCGGGCCTTCAGCTCCAGGATGTTGAAGGGCTTGGTGATATAGTCGTCGGCCCCGCACTCGAAGCCGATGATCTTATCGGTGTCCTCGCTGCGGGCGGTGAGCATGATGATGGGCACGTTGGAGAACTCCCGGATGCGCATACAGGCCTGGAGGCCGTCGATTTTCGGCATCATCAGGTCCAGGATGATGAGGTCGAAGGTCCCGTTCCGGGCCAGCTCTACGGCCTGCTCGCCGTCGTAGCCCACCTCCACCTCGTAGCCCTCGTTTTCCAGGTTGAATTTGATGCCCTTGACCAGCACCTTTTCGTCGTCCACCACTAAGATTTTCGGCATGGGAATCCTCCTACGTCATTCTACGGTTATCAGGTCTATCAGCCCCGCCAGGGTGCCCTCGCCGATGCCCTTCACCCGGGTGATGTCCTCGGGGTGGCGGAAGGGGCCGTTTTGCTCCCGGTCGGCCACGATATCGGCGGCCCGCTTCTCCCCGATGCCGGGGAGGGCCTCCAGTTCCTCCGCCGTGGCGGTGTTCAGGTCCAGCTTCCCGGCGGGGGCTGGGGCGAACGGGAGGGCGGAGGGGACGGGGGCGGCGGACTCCGCCGGGGCGGCCCGCTGGACGCCCATGCGGTAGGGGACGGCCTGATGGCGGGTGCCGGCGAAAAAGGCGCCGGTGGCCAGCAGGGCCGCCGCCAAAAGGCCGGCAAAGACCTTTTCCATGGGTGTGATTTTTATGGTCATCGCCCCCTTGCCCTGTGCCGGGTGAGTCTGCTATAATAGGACTTGATATCACGCAAACACGAAGTGTTTGTGTGATTTGGCATCGCCGCCGGTTGCCCCGCAAGGGGCGAGGCGGTCGTGCCAATGCCTGTATAATAGCTGCTTAGCAGCTATTATAACATAGAATTCAGGAGTTTCCTATGAAAAAATCTCGTCTTGTCTCCCTGCTGCTGGCCCTGACGCTGTGCGCCGGGCTGCTGCGTCCCTACGCCGCCCTGGCCGCGGCCGCCGAGCCCACGCGGTCGCCCTCCCCCGCGCCCACCACCCAGGTCACCACCGGCACCGGCGAGGCCGTCAGCGAGCTGCTGGCGGGCATGACCATCGACGGCACGGCCGCCCTGCTCATGGACCAGACCACCGGGACCGTCCTGCTGGACCAGAACGGCCACGAGCGCCGCTTCCCCGCCAGCATCACCAAGGTCATGTCCGCCCTGCTGTGCGTGGAGGCCATCGACCGGGGGGAGCTGTCCAAGGACCAAATCATCACCGTGGGGCCGGAGGTGGGCCTGGAGGTGGGGGCCGGGTCCTCCACGGCCAACATCAAGCAGGGGGAGGAGATGCGGCTGGAGGACGTGCTGTACTGCGCCCTCACCGCCTCGGCCAACGAAGCCTGCAACGTCATCGCCCAGGCCGTCAGCGGCAACGTGGCCGACTTCGTGGCCCTGATGAACCAGCGGGCGGCGGAGCTGGGCATGAAGGACACCCACTTTGCTAACACCCACGGCTACCACAACGAGAACCACTACACCACGGCCTACGACATCGCCCTGATGTGCCGGGAGGCCATGGGGCACGAGCTGTTCCGCACCATCGTCTCCTCCAAGGACCACACGGTGCCCGCCACCAACCTCCACGACCAGCGGGAGCTCCACGAGACCAACGCCCTGGTGTCCAACTTCCGCTACGTGGGCTATTTTTACCCCTACGCCACCGGCATCAAGACCGGCTCCACCCCGGAAGCGGGGCTGTGTCTGGCCTCCTCCGCCAGCAAGGACGGCAAGGACCTCATCGCCGTGGTGCTGGGCTGCGTGCGGGAGGAGGGGACCACCGGCAGCCAGGGCATGACTCAGTTCTCCGAGAGCCGCCGGCTGCTGGAGTGGGGCTTTGCCAGCTTCGAGGAGAAGTCCATCCTGGACGCCACCGGGTTCTACTACGAGGTGCCGGTGACCCTGTCCTCCGAGGTCAACTACGTGGGGGTGGAGCCCTCCGGCTCCATCACCGAGATTTTGCCCAAGGACCTGGACCCCGCCGAGTTCAAGAAGGAGGCCACCCTCACCCAGGCCACCGTGGCGGCCCCCATCACCAAGGGGCAGGTACTGGGCACCATCACCGTGTCCAACGGGGGGACGGTGTACGGGACGCTGGACCTGGTGGCCGTGGCCGACGTGGAGCGGAGCGAGCTACTCTACCGGCTGGACCAGATCAAGCAGTTTTTCTCCCAGCTTTGGGTGCGCATCGCCCTCATCGTCCTGGCCGTGGTCATCGCTGTTCTGGTGCTGCGGTGGCTGATTTTCGGCCGGCGGCGGCGCTATGGCCGCAGGGGCGGCGGGAGCGGGAGACGGGGGTATACGGGGAGACGGAGAAGATAAAGTGGAAGGCGCGCTGCGGGGCAGCGCGCCTTTTTGTCAGGGCGGGGGCCTCCGGGGGCGGAGTCCCTCCGGGGGGTTCCCTTTCTGGTTTCAGAAAGGGAACCGA
>UQGJ01000100.1 GCA_900540545.1 uncultured Eubacteriales bacterium | reverse complement strand
CCCAGGGTTCTTTTCGAGAAAAGAATCCTGGCCCCCGCGGCAGCGGCCCCCCGGAGGGGAGCCCTCTGATTTTATCGCAATACAAAGGAGAACCAAACCATGCTCGACCACATCCATGTCAAGGGCGCCCGCGCCAACAACCTGAAAAATATCGACGTGACCATCCCCCGGGACAAGCTCGTCGTGCTGACCGGCCTGTCCGGCTCCGGCAAGTCCTCCCTGGCCTTCGATACCATCTACGCCGAGGGCCAGCGCCGGTACGTGGAGTCCCTGTCCTCCTATGCCCGCATGTTCCTGGGCCAGATGGAGAAGCCCGACGTGGACTATATCGACGGCCTGTCCCCCGCCATCTCCATCGACCAGAAGACCACCAGCAAGAACCCCCGCTCCACCGTGGGCACGGTGACGGAGATCTACGACTACCTCCGCCTGCTGTGGGCCCGGGTGGGCACCCCACACTGCCCCAAGTGCGGCAAGGAGATCAAGCAGCAGACCGTGGACCAGATCATCGACCAGGTCATGGCCCTGCCCGAGGCCACCCGCATCCAGATCATGGCCCCTGTCATCCGGGGCAAGAAGGGCGAGCACCAGAAAATTTTCGAGGACGCCCGCAAGTCCGGCTACGTCCGCGCCCGGGCCGACGGCTCCATCTACGACCTCACCGAGGACATTCCCCTGGACAAGAACAAGAAGCACAACATCGAGATCGTGGTGGACCGCTTGGTCATCAAGGACGACATCACCCGCCGCCTCACCGACTCGGTGGAGGTGGCCGCCGGGCTGTCCGGGGGCCTGGTCATCATCAACATCGTCAATGAGGACCGGGACATCCTCTTCTCCCAGAACTACGCCTGCGAGGACTGCGGCATCTCCATCGAGGAGCTGGCCCCCCGCATGTTCTCCTTCAACAACCCCTTCGGCGCCTGCCCCACCTGCACCGGCCTGGGCAGCCAGCTGAAGGTGGACCCTGGCCTCATCATCCCCAACCCCAACCTGTCCATCCTGGAGGGGGCCATCACCGCCTCCGGCTGGAACAACGTGAAGGGCGACTCCATCTCCCGCATGTACTTTGAGGCCCTGGCCCAGAAGTATAAGTTCAAGCTCACCACCCCTGTGAAGGACCTGCCCCCGGCGGTCATGGACGTGATCCTCTACGGCACCAAGGGGGAGAAGCTCAAACTCACCTACGAGCGGGAGAACGGCCAGGGCACCCTGTACCAGGCCTTCGAGGGGGTCATCAACAACCTGGAGCGCCGCTACCGGGAGACTCAGTCCGACGGCATGCGCCGGGAGCTGGAGGAGTGCATGGCCGAGCGGCCCTGCCCCGACTGCGGCGGCAAGCGCCTGCGGAAGGAGGCGTTGGCCGTCACCGTGGGGGACATCAACATCGACGACTTCTGCCACAAGTCGGTGAACGACGCCCTGGCCTTCGTGGACGGCCTGGAGTTGTCCCCCCAGAAAATGCTGATTGCCGAGCGGATTTTGAAGGAGATCAAGAACCGGCTGGGCTTCCTCCAGTCCGTGGGCCTGCAATATCTGACCCTGAGCCGGGCCGCCGCCACCCTGTCCGGCGGCGAGAGCCAGCGCATCCGGCTGGCGACTCAAATCGGCTCCTCCCTGATGGGGGTCCTCTATATTCTGGACGAGCCCTCCATCGGCCTGCACCAGCGGGACAACGACAAGCTGCTGGCCACCCTCAAGCACCTGCGGGACCTGGGCAACACCCTGCTGGTGGTGGAACACGACGAGGACACCATGCGGGAGGCCGACTATATCGTGGACATCGGCCCCGGCGCGGGGGTCCACGGCGGCCAGGTCATCGCCTGCGGCACCGCCCAGGAGATCATGGACACCCCCGGCTCCATCACCGGCGACTACCTCTCCGGGCGCAAAAAAATCCCCGTGCCCACCGAACGCCGGAAGGGCAGCGGGAAGTATCTGACGGTCAGGGGCGCGGCGGAGAACAACCTGGACCACGTGGACGTGTCCATCCCCCTGGGGACCTTCACCTGCGTCACCGGCGTGTCCGGCTCCGGCAAGTCCTCTCTGGTCAACGAGATTTTGTTCAAGAAGCTGGCCGCCGACCTGAACCGGGCCAAGTGCCGCTCCGGCAAGCACGACGCCATCGAGGGCGAGGAGTACCTGGACAAGGTCATCGACATCGACCAGTCCCCCATCGGCCGGACTCCCCGGTCAAACCCGGCCACCTACACCGGCCTGTTCAACGACATCCGGGACCTCTTTGCCTCCACCCAGGACGCCAAGGCCAGGGGTTACGGCCCCGGCCGGTTCTCCTTCAACGTCCGGGGCGGCCGGTGCGAGGCCTGCCAGGGCGACGGTCTGCTGAAAATCGAGATGCACTTCCTGCCCGACATCTACGTCCCCTGTGAGGTCTGCGGCGGCAAGCGGTACAACCGGGAGACCCTGGAGGTCAAGTACAAGGGCAAGAATATCTACGAGGTTTTGGAGATGACCGTGGAGGAGGCCCTGCCCTTCTTCGAGAACCTCCCCCGGCTCTATAACAAGCTCCAGACCCTGTACGACGTGGGCCTGTCCTACGTGAAGCTGGGCCAGCCCTCCACCGAGCTGTCCGGCGGCGAGGCCCAGCGGGTCAAGCTGGCCACCGAGTTGGCCCGGCGGGGCACCGGCAGCACCATCTATATCCTGGACGAGCCCACCACCGGCCTGCACACCGCCGATGTCCACAAGCTGATGGAGGTCCTCCAGCGGCTGGTGGACAACGGGAACACGGTGCTGGTCATCGAGCACAACCTGGACGTCATCAAGACGGCGGACTACGTCATCGACCTGGGCCCCGAGGGCGGCGACGGCGGCGGGCACATCGTCTGCACCGGCACGCCGGAAGAGGTGGCAAAGTGCCCCCAGAGTTATACGGGGCAGTATCTCAAGCGGGTTCTGGAGTAACAGCGCTGCTGTGGCCGCTCCCTTCGCCCTGCTTCACGGTGATGGCGTTCGTGCTGAACTTTTTTATCAAGCGGACATAAAATTCAGGTATTAAAAGGCCATCCCGGAGTTGGGATGGCCTTTTTACGCCAGGGCGGGGCCCCTGCCAGGGGCGGAGTCCCTCCGGGGGGTTCCCTTTCTGGTTTCAGAAAGGGAACCGAAAGAAAACCAGGGGGACAGCACGGGGAACTTTGTTCCCCTATCGCTGTCCCCCTGGACCCCGGGTTCGTCCGGGCGGCGGTACGGTTTATGTTGGTTGGCAAGACTTGAAAGCCGTTGCAGCTCGTATCGGTCTGGCGCTGGAACAACTTCGGCTGCCGCCCCTCGGCATATGACCCGGCAAAACTCGATAGTAGTTGCGTTTTATTTGGTGCAAACAGGCCGCCATTGGTCGAAGCGTTTTTGAATCGGCCTTACGCCCATTGCCAATCTGCACGGGCCGCCCAGTGGGCGGCCCCTACAAGAGACTTTCGATTTCTGCCGTAGGGGCGGCCCTTGCGGCCGCCCGTCCCCCGTCACCAGCGTCCCTGTCATTGCGAGCCAGTTCGCAAACTGGTGTGGCAATCCGCATCTCCCGTCCTGCCCCCCGTAGGGCCCGGTGTCCCCGACGGGCCGTTCCCCGCCGTGTCCCCGCAATACCGACCCAAAAGGCCCGCGGCCCCTTCCAGGGCCGCGGGCCTTGCCGCGTCTTATGCCACGCCGACGGCCTCCACCGCCAGCTCGCCATCGTGGAGGTCCACCACCAGGGTGTCCCCCGGCTCCACCTCGCCGGCGATGATTTTCCGGGAGCAGAGGGTCTCCACGGTGTGCTGCACGAACCGGCGCAGGGGCCGGGCGCCGTACACCGGGTCGTAGGCGCTGTCGATGATGAACTCCTTGGCCCGCTGGGTCAGGCTCACCGTCAGCTGCTTGTCGGCCAGCCGGCGGTTCAGGTCGGCCAGCAGCAGGTCGATGATGTGGGTAATGTTGTCCTTGGTCAGGGGCTTGTAGAACACGATTTCGTCCAGGCGGTTCAAAAACTCCGGCCGGAAGGACCGCTTCAAAAGCTCCTCCACCTGGGCGCGGGCCTCGGGGGTGATGTCCCCCGACCCGTCGATGCCGTCCAGCAGGTACTGGCTGCCCAGGTTGGAGGTCAGGATGATGATGGTGTTCTTGAAATCCACCGTCCGGCCTTGACTGTCTGTAATACGGCCATCGTCCAATACCTGGAGTAATACGTTGAACACGTCGGGGTGGGCCTTTTCCACCTCGTCAAAGAGAATGACGGAGTAGGGCTTCCGCCGGACCGCCTCGGTGAGTTGGCCGCCCTCCTCGTAGCCCACGTAGCCGGGGGGCGCGCCGATGAGCCGGGAGACCGAGAACTTCTCCATATACTCGCTCATGTCGATGCGCACCAGGTTCTTCTCGCTGTCGAACAGGGCCTCGGCCAGGGTCTTGGCCAGCTCCGTCTTGCCCACGCCGGTGGGACCCAGGAAGAGGAAGGAGCCGATGGGCTTGTCGGGGTCGGCGATGCCGGCCCGGCTTCTCAAAATGGCCTCGCTGACCAGCCGGACGGCCTCGTCCTGGCCCACCACCCGCTCATGAAGCAAATCCTCCAGGTGGAGCAGCTTTTCCCGCTCCCCCTCCATGAGCCGGGAGACCGGGATGCCGGTCCACCGCTCGATGATGCGGGCGATCTCCTCCTCGCTGACCTTGTCCCGCAGAAGGGAGTCCTCCTTGCCCTGCTGGGCAATGGCTTCCTCCTCCTCCAGGGCCTTCTTCAGCTCCGGGATGCGGCCGTATTGCAGCTCGGCGGCCCGGTTCAGGTCGTACTCCCGCTGGGCCTTCTCCAGCTCGGCGTTGGCCTGCTCCAGCTCCTCCCGGAGCTTCTGCACCTTGCCGATGGCCCCCTTCTCGTTCTCCCACTGGGCCTTCTTGGCGTTGAAGTCGTCCCGCAGCTCGGCCAGCTCCCGCTGGATGTCGGCCAAATGCTCCTTAGAGAGGGCGTCGTCCTCCTTTTTCAGGGCGGCCTCCTCGATTTCCAACTGGATGATTTTCCGGGAGACCACGTCCAGCTCCGTGGGCATGGAGTCGATCTCGGTGCGGATCATGGCGCAGGCCTCGTCCACCAGGTCGATGGCCTTGTCGGGGAGGAAGCGGTCGGTGATATAGCGGTTACTCAGGGTGGCGGCGGCGATGATGGCCCCGTCGGTGATTTTCACCCCGTGGAACACCTCGTACCGCTCCTTGAGGCCCCGGAGGATGGCGATGGTGTCCTCCACCGAGGGCTCGCTGACCATGACGGGCTGGAACCGCCGCTCCAAGGCGGCGTCCTTTTCGATATACTGGCGGTACTCATTGAGGGTGGTGGCCCCGATGCAGTGCAGCTCGCCCCGGGCCAGCAGGGGCTTGAGCAAGTTGCCCGCGTCCATGGCCCCCTCGGTCTTGCCCGCGCCCACGATGGTGTGCAGCTCGTCGATAAAGAGGATGATGCGGCCCTCGGACTTTTTGACCTCGTTGAGGACGGCCTTCAGCCGCTCCTCGAACTCGCCCCGGTACTTGGCCCCGGCGATGAGGGAGCCCATGTCCAGGGCGAAGATGGTCTTGTCCTTCAGGCTGGCGGGCACGTCCCCCTTGACGATGCGCTGGGCCAGCCCCTCGGCGATGGCGGTCTTGCCCACGCCGGGCTCGCCGATGAGGACGGGGTTGTTTTTACTCTTCCGGGAGAGGATGCGGATGACGTTTCGAATCTCGTCGTCCCGGCCGATGACCGGGTCCAGCTTGTTCTGCCGGGCCCGCTCCACCAGGTCGGAGCCGTACTTGTTCAGGGCGTCGTAGGTCCCTTCCGGGTTGTCGGAGGTCACCCGCTGGTTGCCCCGCACAGAGGTCAGGGCCTGGAGGACGCCCTCCCGGGTGATGTTATAGGTGCGGAACAGGTCCTTCAGGCCGGCGCCCGCCGTGTCCAGCAGGGCCAGGAAAAGGTGTTCCACGGAGACGTACTCGTCCTTCATGCTTCCGGCGATGGACTCGGCGGCGTTCAGGGTCTTGTCCACGTCGGGGGCGATGTAGACCTTGCCCGCCTCCCGGCCGCCGCTGACGGTGACCCGGGGCAGGTCCTCCACCGCCTTGGTCACGGCGGCGTCGAAGCTGGGCACGGTGAGGCCCATGTTGCCCAAGAGCTGGGGGATGAGGCCCCCGTCCTGCTTCATCAGGGCGCAGAGCAGGTGGACCTGCTCGATTTGCTGGTTGCCGTACTCCTGGGCGATGACCTGGGCGTTCTGCACGGCCTCCAGGGATTTTTGGGTAAATTTGTTGAGGTTCATGGTGGTTCACACTCCTTTCGCGGGGCGAAGTAATTAGAGAAGGAAAAGGGCGCCGGTCCTCTGGGCCGGCGCCCCGCTTGTCTGGGGTCGGTGCTTACTCGATGGCGATCCGGCGGCTCTCCGGCACGGCGGGGACCACCTTGGGCAGGCTCAGCTCCAGTACGCCGTTGTTGTAGGCGGCGGTGATGGCGCTCTCGTCGATGCCGGAGATGTCGAAGCTGCGGGAGAAGGACCCGAACCGGCGCTCCCGGCGGATGTACTCGCCCTTGTCGCCCTTCTCCTCGCTCTCCTCCCGATGCTGGGCGGAGATGGTGAGGATGCCGTCCTTCACGTCCAGGGAGATGTCCTCCTTGGCGAAGCCGGGCAGCTCGGCCTCCAGCACGAACTTGTCGCCCGCGTCCCGGATGTCGGTGCGGAAATCGGGCAGGGTGGCGGTGGTGCCGTTGAAGAATTTGCGGGTGAAGTTGTCGAAGGTGTCGAAGAAATTGTCGTCGCTGTGAGAGAAGGGAATCATGCCAAACATAAAATCGTCTCCTTTTCCGGGGCCTCTTGGACCCCTCCTTGTTTTTCTGACGTTAGTATAAATCGGGTCTGTGAATAAAATTCTGAAAAAGTGTGACCAAATTGTAAACTTTAGCACTCGCAAGACAAGAGTGCTAAAACCGCGTTTCGCACTTCTTCCGTTGGACGTAAGAAATTCTTAATCCGGGGCAAAGAAAATCCAAAAGGGGAGGCGGTATGATAGACCTACCAAAGCAAAAGGAGTGTTCCAAATGTGGAATTTTGAAGGAAAAACGGCCTATCTGGCCTGTGTGGAAGAGATGATGGACCATCCCGCCGTCCGGTCCATGGAGGAGCTGCCCCAGCACGCCAAGGGGTTCAGCTGTTTTCACCATTCGGCGCTGGTGTCTTACTGGTCCTGGCGTGTCGCCCGCCGCCTGGGACTGGACGCGGCCGCGGCGGCCCGGGGCGGCCTGCTCCATGACCTGTACCTCTACGATTGGAAGGGCCAGAAGGCCCCCAACGGTAAGTGGCACGGCACGGAGCACCCCAAGGAGGCCCTGCGCAACGCCCAGCTTTTCTTCGACCTTACGGACAAGGAGAAGGACATCATCGCCAAGCACATGTTTCCCCTGACCCTGCGGCCCTACCGCTATTGGGAGTCCTTTGTGGTGAGCTGCGTGGATAAGGTCTGCGCCGTGGCCGAACTGCTCCGCCTGACGCCGGACGCGGCGGCCTTTGAGGAGCGCCCCATGCCGGTGCTGGTGCTGCCGGGGTATCGGAACGCGGCGTAAGGCAGGGAGGGCCCTGCTGGGGGCGCCTCCGGCGGGGGGTCCTTTCTCGTTTGAGAAAGGAACCGAAAGAAAA
>UQGJ01000099.1 GCA_900540545.1 uncultured Eubacteriales bacterium | reverse complement strand
TTCTCGAAAAGAACCCTGGGAAGAAACGACCAGGGGCTGCGGCCCCTGGACCGTTAGGGCGGCGCCAACGGTACCATGGCGGTCGAAACCGGCTAGGAGTGACAAGTCTGCCTTTCCGCTTCTGCCCCGGCCGTTACGGCCTAACACACGGTCGTTCACCCCTCATGCGCTGGCGCGGCGCGCCTACCCTGGCAATGCCCGGCAAGGCGGTTGCACGACGGCGGGCGGCTGATAGCCGCCCGTGCAGACTGGCAATGGGCAGAAGGCCGATTCAAAAACGCACAAACCCTGTGGCGGCCCGTTTGCACCAATTGAAACGCAACTACTATCAAATCTTGCCGGGTGATATGCCGAGGGGCGATAGCCGAAGTCCTTCCAGCGCCAGACCGATATGGGCTGCAACGGCTTTCTAAATTTGCCAGCCCCGAAAACCGTACCGCCGCCAGGACGTACCCCGGGGTCCAGGGGGCGGCGGATAGGGCCTTGAAAAGGCCCGTAGCCGCCCCCTGGTTTTCTTTCGGTTCCCTTTCTCAAACGAGAAAGGGAACCCGCCGGAGGCACCCCGGCAGGGAATGCCGTTACCCCTTCAAAAACTCCACCATCGGCTCCAGATACGCCTCATCCACCCAGTCCCCGCCGTTGACAAAGGCCTCCTGCATCTCCCGTTCGGCGTCGGTCTTGGCGGGGGCCTTCCGCACCATGCCGCCCATGGAGGCCATCATCCGCTTGTAAAGCCCCTTCAGCTTGTCCAGGGCCAGCCCGCCCCGGAGGTAGAAGGCGGGGATGGTCTGGTCCTCCAGGACCTTGCCGTTGGGCTCGGCGGCCATGCCCACCACGCCCACGGCCTTCACGTCGTAGCGCCGGCGGGCCTTGCCCAGGCCCTTCACGTTCCCGGCCCGCAGCCACCCCAGATAGACCACGGCGGTGCCCCGGGCCGGAGCCGGCCCCTTCAGGTCGCAGGCGGGCAGCCCCGTCTTTTGCGCCAGCATTTCAGCATACCGGCGGGTAAAGCCGGTGTTGGAGGTATAGACGATGGCGGATACAGTTGACATAATTATATGGCCTCCTTGTATCATAAGTTGTGGATAGAGGCAGCCCTCATAACAAGGAGGCTGCTGCCATCAACCGCGGTCGCCGCGCAGCGGCGAGCGGTTGGGCGATCAAAGAGCAGCGCGTTTGCGCTA
This sequence comes from uncultured Eubacteriales bacterium, assembly GCA_900540545.1. Lineage (GTDB taxonomy): Bacteria > Bacillota > Clostridia > Oscillospirales > Oscillospiraceae > Intestinimonas. The sequence continues at coordinate 6,578 of UQGJ01000099.1, read as the reverse complement.
CTCCTCCCGAATCACGTAGCCCACCCCCCGTACGGTGTGGATGAGCTTCACGTTGAACTGCTCGTCGATTTTCGAGCGCAGAAAGCGGATGTATACGTCCACGGCGTTGGTCTCCCCCACGAAGTCGAACCCCCACACGTTGTCCAGCAGGGACTCCCGGGAGATGACCTTCTCCTTGTTGCACAGCAGGTAGTGGAGCAGGTCGAATTCCCGCCGGGTCAGCTCCACGGCGGTGCCGTTCACCATGACCTCGTGGCGCTCGGTGTCCATGGTCAGGGGGCCGCAGGTGAGCTTGGGGACCTCGGCCTCGGCGGGTTTTTTCCGCAGGGCGGCCCGGATGCGGGCCAGCAGCTCCTCGATGGCGAAGGGCTTGGTGATATAGTCGTCGGCCCCGGAGTCCAGCCCCGAGACCTTATCCACCACGGTGTCCCTGGCAGTTAACATAATGACAGGCACCTGACTCTCCCGCCGGAGGCGGCGGAGGACCTCCATGCCGGACATGGCCGGGAGCATGATGTCCAGTAAAATCAGCTCATGCTCCCCGGAGAGGGCCCGGTCCAGGCCGGTGCGGCCGTCAAAGGCCTTCTCCACCTCGTACCCCTCATAGCGCAGCTCCAGCTCCACCATTCGGGCCAGCTTTTCCTCGTCTTCCACCAGCAGGATTTTTTCCGCCATATGCCTCTCCGCCTTTACTTGGTTCTTTTATGAAATTCGCTGCGCACGTTGTCCCGGACCTCGCCCACGGTGTCGGAGACCCGGTCCATCACCCGGTTCAGGTCCTCCCGGTCCAGGTCCGGCCCGCCGAAGCGGTACCGGCAGCCCAGAAACAGCCCCACCAGCAGCAGGGGCAGGGAGACGGGGAAGAAAAAGACCACCAGCAAAATGAGGACCAGGATGGGGACGGTGGTCTGCCGCTGTCCGTTCCGCCAGACCTCCAGATAATTGCAGATGCTCTTGCGCACCAGGTCCCGGAGGGCGTCGCCCAGGCCGCCGGCGTCCACGTAGCAGACCCCCCGGACATAGCGCCGCTTCTGGCCGCCCTTGCTCTTTTTCCCCCGGTCGGGGCCGGGGGGCGGCGTCAGCACCAGCTCCACCTCCGGCGCGCCGTCGGGGCGGGTGGTGTAAAAGCCGCCGGAGGCGGCGGTCTGGGCCTTGCCTCTGCGCTCCAATTCGATGAGGGCCTCCAGCAGGTCCCCGTTGTGGCGCTCCAGCACCGCCTTGGCCTCCTCATAGGAGACGTCGGTCTTTTCCTTGAGTTTCTCCACCTGCTCCAGGGTGACTACCATGGGAAATCGCTCCTTCCGCGCTGGGTCTGAGTTTGTAGTCTCAGTATACCCCGCCGGCGCTAAAAGGGAATTTAGGCTTTCTTAAAATCGCATTAAATGTACTCCCGTGCCACCGGGAAACGGAAAATCAGCAAGCCCTTGCCCAGCCCGCTGACCCCCTTATTATACCGCGCCACCCCCTGAAAAGCAATCCTTGGCGGGCTTCCGGCGGGGATTTCGCAGCCTTTTGCGGTATAAAAGGGGCAGGCGGCCGTTTGGATGTCCCAAACCACCGCCTGCCCCGTGTGTGCCTCTGTTATGGACGCTGTTCCCGCTGGGCCTGTTCCCGCCGCAGCCGTTCCTTGGCGTCGGAAACAGATTCCCCCTCCCTGGTGAGGTAGGCCTCCACAAACTTGTCCTCCACCTTGGTATACCCGTCCACGACGCCGTGTTCGAGTTTCGCAAAGCCCTCTGTGACGGCCTTTGCGATTTTTTCATTTGCTTGAATGAGCTTGGATGTGGCCATGGTTCACGTTCCTTTCTTTATCCCTCTGACTGCCATGGAGACGCCGAATACCAGTACGAACAGGCAGACGGCGGCGCCGGTCAGCAGATTCATGCAGTAGGTTCTTTGGCCGCTTGGAGCGCCAAACGAGACGAGCATAGAGCGCTGCAGCGTTAAAATAGACGCCGCGACTTCGGCGCGGCGGATGCCCCGGATCACGGCGGGCAATGGAGCGGTATCCCTGCGCTGCCGGACCGACTGCACAATGGCGATGGTGAGCTTGGAGAAGGTATAAGCGGCGATGGTGATCATCATGATTTCAGGGTGCCTGACGGCGGTATTCCGGGACAGGCTGATGGCGACCACCGCCATCAAAACAAAACTCAAAACAGCCAGCAGGATGCCGGACAGCGCCATGACAAAATACTCGGTATCCGCCGAGGGCGCGGCGCGGTTCCTGTACGCGCACAGAACGGCGGACAGCCGCACGGCCGCTAATATCCCATAAAAAGCGCACAGGGCGAGAAACCACAGCGACAGATTCAGGATGCCGAGTACGCCGTGATAGAATGTATACAAGAGATTGAGTACAAAGGCAAAGGCCGCCGACAAAACCATGCGGGAACGCTGATTGCAAATCAACGCTATGCCGACTTCCTGCTGAAAAAGCGGCGGGGAACTGCGCCGGCCCGGTCTCACGCCTGAATACCCCTGGTCAGTGGGATGAGGCAGAGCAGAACCACGATCCCGGCCAGGCCGATTCCGATGCCCGCGACCATGTGGCCCCATACCATGCTGAAGCACATCCCCACGCCCAGCGCCAGCGCGCCGACGATACCGACGAGCCCGGTCAAAATCGCCTTCCCGGACATCCGAATGGGCGCCTTGTGCTCCATGTTCCGCCATACCAGCAGCGTGACCAGCGCCAGCGCCAGCCCCACGGCGCCGAACACCAGCCCCGGCCGGAAGGCCTCCCACTCCGGGATGAGCGCCATACACATGCCGAGGGCGAACAGCATCCCGCTTGCGGTCCCCAACACCAGGGAGACAAAACTGCTTTTTTTCATCAATCAACACCTCCAAAAGTTTGGATTAAAGCAACGGTTGTTGTTTTAATCTGAATGGAGTATACTTCTTTTGAGGCGGGAAAAACAATCAGCAATATTCCGTCAAGTGTTGGGATAAAGGGGATTTTTATGAATACACCCAATAATAAGCGGAAGAAAGCGTCCAAGGAGCGCATCGAGCGGGTCTTCATCGACCTGCTTCAGACCAGAGCCCTGGAGGAGATTACCATATCCGAGCTCTGCAAGCGGGCGGGCCTGAACCGCACCACGTTTTACGCCAACTATACGGACATTTACGGACTGGCGGACTCCATCCGGGACAAGCTGGAACACAATTTGTCCGACTTATACGGAGAGGAGATCGCCCAGGGCTTCAACAGCAACGACTATCTCAAGCTGTTCCGCCACATCCAGGAGAACCAGATTTTCTATCAGACCTATTTCAAGCTGGGGTATGACAATAACTATAAAATCATTACGTATGATATCCACCTGGCCCGGCAGCATTTCCAAAACCGTTTTATTGAGTACCATATGGAGTTTTTCAAAAGTGGAATTACAAGGATCATCAAATTGTGGCTCCAAAACGGCTGTCAGGAGAGCCCGGAGGACATGGTCGAAATCATAAAAAGCGAGTATCAGGGCCGCGCCCAGTCCGGATGCCCTGTCATGCCCAACCGGTGAGAAATCCGCATCCTTCGTCCCCCAAATAAGCCAGGGCTTTACCCCATGGACTGGGTATGATATACTTGTCTCACCTGAAAGGAGGCGCATCGGCCTTGAAAAAACGGTTCCTGGCGGCCCTGTGCGCCGCCGTCCTCCTCTTCGCCCTGATGGTGCAGGCGGGCGCCGCCGCCGGCGACTGGGACGACGGGCTGATTTTTATCGCCATCAACGACAACCCCCTCCCCCTGTCCGCCGACACCATGCCCATCCGCATCAACGGCACCTTTTACGTGCCCTATACCGTCTTCGACCACAACCTCAACGGCGGCTACAAGCTGGGCCTCTACAACGGCGGCCAGAAGTCCGTCAATGGCGTCAACCTCTACACCATTTACAGCAACGACTACAACCTGAACTTCGACCTGAGCACCGGCATCTCGTACAGCTACTACCCCGACGACCCCCAGGCCCCCCGGGCCGTCATCCGCAACGGCCGCATCTACCTCTCGGGCTATTCCCTGTGCCGGTACTTCAAAACCGAGGAGAACCAGCTCACCTTCTATCAGACCAGCACCAAATACGGCTACCCCCTGATCCGCATCAGCAACTCCAGCGCCCAGCTCCCGGACCAGCAGTTCGTCAACTCGGCATCCACCTCGGCCCTGCTCAACGTGCTCAACACCTACTACCACAGCCTGAACCCCCAGTCCTCCACCGCCCCCACCCCCAGCCCCCAGGTCACGCCCCCCCCGGCCGTCACCCCGCCCGTCTCCCCGGACCCGGACAGCCGCCGGGACGTGCGGACCTACCTGGCCGTCCGCTGCGACACCGGGGAGGCCACGGCGGACATCCTGGACGCCCTGAAGGCGGAGGGCCGGTGCGCCCTGCTGCTCTTCCCGCCGGACCAGCTCGCCGCCCAGGACGACCTGGTGCGTCGGGCGGTGGGGGAGGGCCACATGCTGGGCCTGCTGACCGATGCCGCCACCCCCGAGGGGGCCGCCGCCGACCTGGCGCGGGGCAACAAGCTGCTCTCCCACATCGCCTATACCGCCACCCGCATCGTCCTGGCCGACGGGGGAGAGGCGGTGACGTCGGCCCTGGCGGAGCAGGGCTGGCTGTGCTGGAGCGGCAACGTCTCCGCCGTGCCCGCCGGGCGCAGCTCCGGCGCGGCCTATACCGACGCCCTGGCCGCCCTGGAGAGCCGCAGGACCCTGGCCCGCATCACCATCGACGACAGCGCCAGCGCCGTGCGGGTCCTCACCCGGCTGCTGACGGCCATCCGCACCGGACAATATGACTACCGCCTGGCGGTAGAGACGGAATTTTAAGGAGGCGGCACCATGAGACGGCTCTATTTTGACAACGCCGCCACCTCCTGGCCCAAGGCGCCGGGGGTGGGGGAGGCCATGGCGGACTACGTGGCCAACGTGGGCTGCAACGTGAACCGGGGCGCCTACGGCACGGCCTACACCGCGGCCGGGGTGCTGCTGGAGGTCCGCGAAACATTATGTCAACTATTTGGCGGACCCGGCCCCCAGAACGTGCTGTTCACGCCGGGCTGCACCTACTCCCTCAACACAGTCCTCAAGGGCCTGCTCCGGCCGGGGGACCGGGTGGTCACCTCCACCATGGAGCATAACGCCGTCCTGCGCCCCCTGAACCAGCTGGAGGCCCGGGGGGTGATTGTGGACTACCTGCCCTGCAATGACCGGGGGGAGCTGCTTCTGGACCAGTTGGAGGCCCATCTGACGCCGGACACCCGGCTGGTGGCGCTGACCCACGCCTCCAACCTGTGCGGCACCCTCATGCCCATCGGGGCGGTGGGGGCCCTGTGCCGGGAGAAGGGTATCTTCTTCTGCGTGGACGCCGCCCAGACGGCGGGCCTGGTCCCCATCCACATGGGGGAGATGAACATCGACGCCCTGTGCTTCCCCGGCCACAAGGGCCTGCTGGGCCCCCAGGGCGTGGGCGGGCTGATCCTCTCCGACCGGCTGGTGGAGGCCATGGAGCCGCTGATCTCCGGCGGCACCGGCAGCGTCTCCGACTCCCTGGAGATGCCCGGCTTCCTCCCCGACCGCTTCGAGGCCGGGACCCTGAACCTCCCCGGCATCTACGGCCTCCACGCCGCCCTGAAGTGGAGCGGCGGCCAGGACGCGGCCCAGCGCCGGGAGCTGGAGCGCCGGCTCACCGGCCACCTGCTGGCCCGGCTCATCGAGTACGAGGAGGACGGCCTGAAGGTCTTCGGCACCCAGGACGCCCGGAAGCAGGTGGGGGTGGTGTCGGTGGACTTCACCGGCCTGGACAACGCCGAGGTGGCCTACCGCCTGGACCACGAGTTCGGCATCCAGACCCGCTGCGGCCTCCACTGCGCCCCCCTGGCCCATCAGACCCTGGGCAGCTTCCCCCACGGCACGGTCCGCTTCTCCGTGGGCCCCTTCACCCGCTTCGAGGACATCGACCGCGTCCACGGGGCGGTAGGGGAACTATTGGAGGCATAATGCCCCCGGCGGGTTCCCTTTCTGATTTCAGAAAGGGAACCGAAAGAAAACCAGGGGGCCGACACGGGGGATTTCATCCCCCTATCGTCGGCCCCCTGGACCCCCAAGAACGTCCGGGCGGCGGTGCGGTTTTCGTTAGCAGGCAAGACGTGACAGCTGTTGCAGCCCGTATCGGTCTGGCTCTAGAACAACTCCGGCTATCGCCCCTCGCGTAAGAGCCGGGCAAGACTTGATAGTAGTTGCGTTTTACTAAGTGCAAACAAGCCGCCACCAGTCTCTGCGTTTCTATGCACCCCCTCTGTCATTGCGAACCAGTCCGCAGACTGGTGCGGCAATTCGCATCCCCCGTCCCCCAAATGTGGGGCGGGACGACCCCGGCCCGCCAACGCACCAGCTTGCCCCGTAGGGGCGGCCCTTGTGGCCGCCCGCCCTCACGCACCCGCCATGCCGGGAATCACAAAGCCAGGCGCGCTCCGCCAGCGCAACTGGCATCAATGCGCTGTACAGTAGGCCGTAACGGCCGGGGCAGAAGCGGAAAGGCAGACTTGTCCTGCTATTGCAATATAATAAGGTACGG
>UQGJ01000098.1 GCA_900540545.1 uncultured Eubacteriales bacterium | reverse complement strand
CCAGCGCGCCCGTCGAGCGATTGTTACCCGGCAAAACTTGATAGTAGTTGCGTTTTGATGGGTGCAGACGGGCCGCCACAATGTCTGTGTGGTTTTGAATCGGCCTTGTGGCCGTTTGGAGTCGGCACGGGCGGCCACAAGGGCCGCCCCTACAAGGAGGCTGGTTCGTTGGCGCGCCGGGTCGTCGCGCCCCACCGATGATAGAACAGCCCTGCCGGGCATTGCCATGCTAGGCGCGCCGCGCCAGCGCATGGGGGTGAACAATAGCGGGATAGGCCGTAACGGCCGGGGCGGGGGATTGAGGGTGGACTTGTTTGCTCCAGCCGGTTTCGATTGCCGGGCTTCGTTGGCGCCGCCCCATGGGTCCAGGGCCGAAGCCCTGGTTTTCTTTCCGTCCTCTTTCTCAAACGAGAAAGAGGACCCCCGCGCGGGAGCGCCGCTTTACTCGAATACAAAAATGTCCTCGATGGGGGCTTGGACGGCGCGGGAGATGTCTACGGCAAGCTTCAGGGACGGGTTATACTTGCCCGCTTCCAGGCGGAGGATGGTCTCGCGGCGGACGTTTACCTGCTGGGCCAGCTCCTCCTGGGTCAGGCCCGCTTTGGTGCGATACTCCTTCAGACGGCTGGTGAACTCCCCCATGTCAGTCCTCCCGGCGGTCGTACCAGAGGACCAGGGCGGGAGACAGGACCATACAGGCCGCGTAACCCAGGGAGCCGAATAGGAGGACCCAGCGGGCCTCCACGCCCTTGGACAGGGCGAACAGGAGGAAGAAGGACAGCAGGCAGAAGAGGCTCATCATGGTCTGTGCGGCCCGCTTCTGGTTTTCCAGCAGGCGCTCGTCGGCCTGCTCCCTCATCAGGGGGGCCCAGAAAAACCAGGCGAAGAAGCCGAAGAAGATAAAAAAGAAATACTGGGAATTGTGGGGGTCCGCGGGCAGGAGGCCCAGGAATCCCAAGAGGCCCAGGAGACCGGCCCAGGCGGGGATACGGACGGTTTTAGTCTTATGTTTCATAGCGCACCTCCGTGATATATTTATCACGTGATAAATATATCACTATACAGTGGGATTGTCAAGGGGACGGTGGAACGCGGGCGGATGATATCCGCCCCTACAAGGTCTGCTGTTTATAGGGAGTTGCTACGTGGCTGTGAGCATGTAGGGGCGGCTATCAGCCGCCCGGCGGTGACCTCCAGTTTTCTGCATTGGCGCGCCGGGTCGTCGCGCCCCACATTACGGTTCTGGACCGGCCTTGCCGGGTACTGCCATGCCAGGCGCGTTGGGCCAGCGCATGGAGGGCGGCCGGCATGTATGCCGGCCCTACAACATGGTAGGCCGTAACGGCCGGGGCGGGAGCGGGAAGGCAGACTGGTTTGTTCTAGCCGATTTCGACTGCCGGGGTTCGTTGGCGCCGCCCCAAGGTCCAGGGCCCGAAGGCCCTGGTTGTTTCTTCCCAGGGTTCTTTTCAACAAAAGAACCCTGCCCCCGGAGGGGGGCGCTCCACTTCAAAAGAGGACGCAGACAGTTGTCTGCGTCCTCTTTTTTCTTTACGCCTGGGGGGCCGGGGGCTTGGGGCCGCCTCCCCCGCCGCCCCGGTGACGGCGGCGGCGGTTGCGGTTATTGCCGGGCTTCTTTTCGCCGCCCTCGGCGGGTTTTTGGGCCTCCCTGGGGGGTTGCTGCTGGGAGGGCTTGGTGTCGGCCTTGGGCTTTTCGCCCTCGGGCTTCCGGCGGCGGGGGCCTCCGCCGCGGTTTCGGTTCCGGTCGCCCTGGGTCTTTTTCTCCCGGGTGGGGGCGGCCTCCTCCTCGCTGTGGGCAAAGACCTTTTCCAGCGCCTCGCTGAGGGCGGTGCGCTCGGTGGAGGGGCGGTCGTCCCCGGCCCCGGCCTCGGGGTCGATCCAGCGGAGCTTCAGCAGCTCCTCCTTGGGGGGGGCCACGTAGTCCTCGGGGCGCTTGCCCTTGCCGTTTCGGATGACCCGCAGCTCGCAGGTGCGGTAGGTCTTGGGCGGCTCCTGGGAGTCCTCCAGGCGGACCTTCACGTTCTCCCGCAGGAGGTTGACGCTGTACACTGTGCCCGCGCCGTCGGGGGTCTCCACGAAGGATTCCTGCTTGGGGCAGCGGCGGACGGCGTCCTCGTAGGCGTCCTGCTCGTATTTGAGACAGCACATGAGGCGGCCGCAGGTGCCGGAAATCTTGGTGGGGTTCAGGGACAAGTTCTGGGTCTTGGCCATTTTGATGGACACGGGCTGAAAGTCGTCCAGGAACTGGGCGCAACAGAAGGGCTTGCCGCAGATGCCCAGGCCGCCCAGCATCTTGGCCTCGTCCCGGACGCCGATCTGGCGCAGCTCGATGCGGGTGTGGAAGATGCCGGCCAGGTCCTTGACCAGGGAGCGGAAGTCCACACGGCCCTCGCTGGTGAAGAAAAAGAGAATTTTATTTCCCTCGAAGTTGTACTCCACCTCCACCAGCTTCATGTCCAGCTTGTGTTCGGCAATCTTCTCCTGGCAGACCCGGAAGGCCTTCTCTTCCTTCTCCCGGTTGCGCTCCACGGTGCGCAGGTCCTCCTCCGTGGCCACGCGGACCATGGGGCGCAGGGGCTGGACCACGGCATCGTCCTCCACCTGGGTGTTGCCCTTGACGCACTCGCCGTACTCAATACCCCGGCTGGTCTCGATGATGACCCCCTGGCCGGGCTTCACGGGGACGCCCTTGGGGTCGAAGTAGTATTGCTTGCCGCCGCTTTTGAAGCGGACGCCGATGATTTCTGTCATGGGGTACCTCCGGGGAAATTAAGAATTAAGAATGAACAATGAAGAATTGCGCCTGCGGGCGGGACGGGGGACGGGGGTTTTTTAAGAAAATAGGGCGGCGCAGAGCCAGCCGGCTACGTGGCCGGGTCCTACGTTGAAGTCCAGGGCGCGGGAGAGAGTCTTGAGATGGGTGATGCGTTTGAGCTGCTCCTTGGGGGCGGCGCTGTGGGGGAGGGCGGCGTGGAGCTGTTCGGCGGCGGCGTCCAGCAGCTTGGACAGCTTGTCCCGGTCCCACTTCTCCAGGGTGACGCCGTACTCCAGCAGGGCCCGCTCCTCCCCTGCCGTCAGCAGGGCGGCCAGGCGCTGGGCCTCGGCGGTGAGCTCCGGGTCGGGGGCCTCGCCGGTGATCTGGTCCAGGCGCAAGACCTCGCACCGGGACCGGACGGTGGGCAGCAGGGCCCCCTCCGGGTCGGTGAGCAGGAGGAAGGCGGCGTAGGCGGGGCCGTCCTCCAGGAGCTTGAGTATGGCGTTCTGGGCGCTGGCGTTCATGGTCTCGGCCCGGTCGATGAGGTAGACCTTCCGGGGGGCCTCGTTGGGCAGGATATAGGCGTCACTCCTCAGTTGGCGGACCATGGACACGGAGACGTCCTTTTCCGGCTCCCCCACCCAAATCACGTCGGGGTGGATGCCCTCCTGGGCCTTGCGGCAGCCGGGGCAGGTCCCGCAGGGGGGCCGGTCCCCGGTGCAGACGTAGGTCTGGGCCAGGCGGAGGGCGGCGGCGCGCTTCTCCTCCCCGGCGGGGCCGGTGAGGATATAGGCGTGGGAGAGCTTGCCGGCCCGGAGCGTCAGGTCAAGCCCGCTCAAACCGCTCGATGTCCACCACGAAGATGGTGGCGCCGCCCACAGTGACCTCCACGGGCATGGATGGATAGTAACCGTAGCTCATTTCGGTGGTGGTGGGGATCATCTGCTTGCGGGAGTGGGAGTGCTCCTTGATGATGTCGATGACGGCCTGGACCTTCTCTTCGTCCACGCCCACCAGGATGGTCACGTTGCCGGCCATGAGGAAGCCGCCGGTGGTGGCGAGCTTGGTGGAGGAGAAGCCCTTTTTGGTCAGGGCATGGGTGACGGAGTTGGCGTCGTCAAAGTTGATGATGGCGAGGATCAGTTTCATAATGACTCCCTCCTTCTGAAACACAGGCGGCCGGAAGTGGCCGCCTATTCGGATTCACCTTATTATACCCCAGTTTGGGGGATTAGGAAAGATGTTTTTTTCGGGGGACAGCGGGGACGGGGGGCGGAGGCGACAAAAAAGCGGCGGGGAGGGCCCCGCCGCTTTGGGTTGATGTACTTGTTCAGGACTCGCTGCGGTGCTCGCCCTTGCTGTAAGCCACCACCGTGCGGCGGTTGGGCTCGGTGCCGGTGGAGTAGGTGGTCACGTCGGGGTACTCCTGGAGGGCGGTGTGGATGACGTGGCGCTCGTAGGCGTTCATGGGCTCCAGGGTCACGTTCCGGCGGTACTTGACCACCTTCCCGGCCACCTTCTGGGCCAGACGCTCCAGGGACTCCTCCCGCTTGGCGCGGTAGCCCTCGGCGTCCACGTGGATGCGCACCCGCTTGGCGGCGCCGCGGTTCACGGAGTAGCTGGTGAGCTGCTGGATGGCGTCCAGGGTCTCGCCCCGGCGGCCAATCAGCGCGCCCAGGTTCTCCCCCACCAGCTCCACCTTGTAGCTGCCGTCGTCGCCCATGGTGATGCGGGGGGCGGCGTTCACCTCCATGTGGGCCATGAGGCCGGTGAGGAAGGTGGTGATGGCCTCGGCCCGCTCACCCAGCTCGCCCAGATAGGCGGGCTCCTTGACGGCGGCGGGGGCGGCCTGGGGGGCGGACACGCTCACGTCCTCCAGGGTGCAGCAGGGGCATGGCTCCGGCTGGGCCTCAGGGGCGGGGGCGGGCTCGTCGGGGGCCTCGTAGGTCACTTTCACCTTGGCCGGGGTGCTGCCGATGCCCAGGAAGCCGGACTTGGCCCGCTCCACGACCTCCACGGAGACCTCGTCCCGATCCAGGCCAAGCTGGCGCAGGGCGGCGGCGATGGCGTCCTCTTCATTTCTTCCGGTGGTTTCGATCCATTTCTGCATGTTGGCTCGTCTCCCTTACTCTTTGGGCTCTTCGCCGTCCGGGGCGTCCTGAATCTGCTCGATCTCCTGGTCCAGGGCGGCCCAGGGGTCGGCTTCGGCGGCCTCTTCCACGGCGGCATCGGCGGGCTCGGACCCGGCCTCGTCCACGGGGGCTTCGGTCTTGGGGGCGAGCTCGTCCATGATCATATCGTCGGCGGCGACCTCCAGGGCCACCTCCTCCAGGTGCTCGGCTTTCTTCTCCAGCGCCTTTTCCACGGCGTTCTCGTCGATGGGGGCGGTGGGGTCCTGATACTCGGTGGGGCCGCTCTCGCTGAAGCGGAAGGGGTCGTAGGCCCGGCCACGGGCATAGGCGCGGGTGCCCACGCTGCTGACGGAGATGACGGCGGTGTCCTTGGGCTTTTTCTCCTGCTGGCCCTTCTTGCCCTTCTTGGCCTTGCCCTCGGCGATAGCCTGAGCCTTGCGCTCGGCGGCCTCGCGGCGCTGGCGCTTCTCTTCCTCTTTTTCCAGGGCCTCCTGCTCGGCCTTGGCGGCGGCGGCGGCCTCGTAGTCCTTTTTCAGCATCCGGCCGGCAATCAGCTCCTGGGCCACGGAGAAGATGCTGTTGGCGATCCAGTAGATGCTCATACTGGCCGGCATGATGAAGCCGATGTACAGGGACATGAGGGGGGTCATCCACATCATCATCTTATTGGTGGAGGCGGCGGCGCCCTCCTGGGGCTGCTGCTGGTTCACCGAGTTGGTCTTCATCATGATCCGGGAGCTGACGAAGGCGAAGATGGCGGAGATGACGGGGATGAGGAACAGGCCGATGGCGGGCCAGGACAGGCCGTCGACCCAGAACTTGAGCTGGGGCTGGGCAGCCAGGTCGATGCCCAGGAAGTTGAAGTTCATTCCGAACAGGTCGGCTCCGCCGGCGGCGGCCTTGCCCGCCTCCAGGATGGCGGGGTTGGAGTGGAAGGCGGAGACGATGGAGATCTCAGGGTAGGTCTGGTTCAGGGTCACGCCCGCGCCGGTGACGGCGGCAGTGACGGCGGCGATGACGGTGTCGTTCAGGCCCATCAGATACCGCAGGGGGCGGCGGACCACGGCGTACAGCGGCAGAAGGATGGCGATGGGGAGCATGCTCCACAGGCAGCCGCCCATGGGGTTCACGTTCTCCTTCTCGTAGAGCTTTTGAATTTCCAGGTTCTGCCGGTTTTTGTCGTTGGCGTACTTCTTTTGGATCTGCTGCATCTTGCCCGAGAGCATGTTCATCTGGATCATGCTCTTCTTCCCCTTCAGGGAGAAGGGAAAGAGGATGACCTTGACAATCAAGGCGAAGGCGAACAGCGCCAGTCCGTAATTTTCAAACAGGAGAAAATAGAGGGACTTCATGATCCAGGAAAATGGCGTCATGACGATTTGTAAAAAATCCATGTAGGTTCCTCCGGTGTTCCATTTTTGCTAGGGAACGGGGTCGTACTCGATGCTGTGCTGCCGGTGGAAGGGGTGGCATTTGGCGATGCGCTTCAGCGCCAGCCAGCCGCCCTTGCACGCGCCGTACTTCTCCACCGCCTCCAAAGCGTAGGCCGAGCAGGTGGGGAGAAAGCGGCAGCAGGGGGGGCGGGTGGGTGAGATACGCCTGCGGTAGAAGCGGATGGCCGCCAGCAGGGCGCCCTTCACCCGCGGGCCTCCGGCCTGCGCAGCCCCAGCTTGTCCGACAGGGTGAGGAAGGACTTCTCCAGCTGCTGATAGCTGGAGTACGCGGCCTTCACCCGGGCCACGATCACGATGTCGCAGCCCGGGGTCAGCTCCGCCTCGTGGAGGCGGTATATCTCCCGGATGCGGCGGCGGACCCGGTTGCGGGTGACGGCGCCCCCCACCTTTTTGCCCACGGTGAGCCCCAGCCGGTTGATGCCCAGCCGGTTTTTCCGCCAGTAGACGGCCAGATAGGGGGTGGCGCTGCTCTTCCCCTTGGCGTACAGGCGCTGGAATTCGTGATTCCGTTTGATGGATACCGTGTGCTTCAATGGGGAGTCCTCTCCTTTGGGCGGCTGAAAATGGGTGTATGCACTCTAGGGGCGGTAGGATCGCTCCCCCGCCCCTGATGGAGTCTCTATTTCAGCGCCGCCCGCATTTGCTTACTGGGACAGACGGGCACGGCCCTTCGCGCGGCGGCGGGCCAGGACCTTCCGGCCGTTCCGGGTGGCCATGCGCTTGCGGAAGCCGTGCTCCTTGGAACGCTGACGCTTCTTGGGCTGATAGGTACGCTTCATGCTGTACACCTCCTGTACGCTCTCATCAGACGGGCACAGCCCGTCCACCACAACGGCCGCTTGTGACGGCGGCCGAGGTCGTCAAGATATACGTCCCCCTTGGCTGGGGACGCAAGGCATATTATAGCGTACTTTTTTAGCCCCTGTCAACCACATTTTTTCTTGGTCTGGTGTGATATGTAAAGAGGTTATACTTACATACAAGATATTGTGGGATGCGCTGCCCGCGCGGGGCAGGGTTCTTTTATTGAAAAGAACCCTGGGAAGAAACAACCAGGGCCTGCGGGCCCTGGACCTGGGGGCGGCGCCAACAGTGGCACGGCAGTCGAAACCGGCTAGAGATAACAAGTCTGCCTTTCCGCTTCTACCCCGGCCGTTACGGCCTATCTTCGCAATCGGTCACCCCCATGCGCTGGCGCGGCGCGCCTAGCATGGCGATTCCCGGCAAGACTGGTGCGGGGACGCGGGCGGCCACAAGGGCCGCCCCTACTACGGAGACGAGGCCGTGCAGACTGGCAATGGGCGTGGGCCCGATTCAAAAATGCTTTTACCAATGGCGGCTTGTTTGCACCAATATAAACGCAATTACTATCAAGTTTTGCCGGGTGATATGCCGAGGGGCGGCAGCCGGAGTTGTTCCAGCGCCA
>UQGJ01000097.1 GCA_900540545.1 uncultured Eubacteriales bacterium | reverse complement strand
GTTTTCTTTCGGTTCCTTTCTCAAACGAGAAAGGAACCCCCGCGCGGGAGCGCAAACCCCTTGCCCTCCCCCCCGCAAGCGTGTATAATAAAGTTTAATATCCTATTATAAGAGGAGGCTGATTCCATGAGTAAGAAGCTGCTGGCCCTGCTGGAGGAGGACTGTACCCTCACCACCGGGCAGTTGGCGTCCATGGCGGACATGACCGAGGACGAGGTCAAGGCCGCCGTCGCCAAATACGAAGCGGACAAGGTGGTCCTGGGCTACAAGGCCATCGTGGACTGGGACCGCACCGACCGGGAGAGCGTCACCGCCCTCATCGAGGTCAAGGTGACCCCCCAGCGGGGCGCGGGGTTCGACCGGGTGGCCGAGCGCATCTACCAGTACGACGAGGTGGAGAGCGTCTACCTCATGTCCGGCGCCTTTGACCTCACCGTCATCATCTCCGGCCGCACCCTCAAGGAGGTGGCCCAGTTCGTGGGCGAAAAGCTGGCCACCATCGAGGACGTCACCGGCACCGCCACCCACTTCATCCTGCACAAGTACAAGGAAAAGCACCTGATTTTCGAGAAGCGGGAAGAGCAGGAGAGGGAGCTGATTTTCTCATGAATTACGATTCCATCCTCTCCGACCGGATCAAGGAGGTGGCCCCCTCCGGCATCCGCAAGTTCTTCGACATCCTCAACGAAATGAAGGACGCCATCTCCCTGGGCATCGGCGAGCCCGACTTCGTCACCCCCTGGCACATCCGGGACGCGGGCATCTACTCCCTGGAGAAGGGCTTCACCAAGTACACCTCCAACGCCGGCATGGCCGAGCTGCGCCGGGAGATCGCCGCCTACCTGGAGCGGCGCTTCGATTTGAAGTACGACTTCGCCAGCCAGATCATCGTCACCGTGGGCGGCAGCGAGGGCATCGACCTGGCCCTGCGGTGCATGGTGAACCCCGGCGACGAGGTCATCGTCCCCGTGCCCTCCTTCGTGTGCTACGGCCCCCTGGCCAACATGGCCGGGGCCACCCCCGTCTACGTGGAGACCAAGGCGGAGAACGAGTTCCGCCTCACCGCCGACGAGCTGCGGGCCGCCATCACCCCCAAAACCAAGGTGCTGGTCCTCCCCTTCCCCAACAACCCCACCGGCGGCACCATGGATCGCCACGACCTGGAGGCCATCGCCGAGGTCCTCCGGGGCACCGACATCATGGTCATCTCCGATGAGATCTACGCCGAGCTGACCTACGGCCGCCACCACGTCTCCATCGCCAATATCCCCGACATGTACGAGCGCACCATCGTGGTCAACGGCTTCTCCAAGAGCCACGCCATGACCGGCTGGCGCATGGGCTACCTCTGCGGCCCCGCCCCCCTCATCCAGCAGATGCTCAAGCTCCACCAGTTCGGCATCATGAGCGCCCCCACCACCAGCCAGTACGCCGCCATCGAGGCCATGCGCAACGGCGATAAGGACATCGAGCACATGCGGGACGAGTACGACGGCCGCCGCCGGTATCTGGTGGAGGGCCTGCGCCGTATCGGCCTGCCCTGCTTCGAGCCCAAGGGGGCCTTCTACGTGTTCCCCGACATCCGGGGCACCGGCCTCAGCTCCGACGACTTCTGCGAGCGCTTCCTCATGGAGGAAAAGGTGGCCGTCATCTCCGGCGCCGCCTTCGGCCCCGGCGGCGAGGGCTTCGTCCGCTGCTGCTACGCCACCAGTATGAAGGACATCGCCGAGGCCCTCACCCGCCTGGACAACTTCCTCACCAACCTCAAAAAGAAGCAGGAACGGGGGGCGCTGTAAATGGATTTGGTCTGTCTGGACATGGAGGGCGTCCTGGTCCCGGAGATTTGGATCGCCTTCGCCGAAGCCAGCGGCATCCCGGAGCTGCGCCGCACCACCCGGGACGAGCCTGACTACAACAAGCTGATGAATTTCCGTCTGAACATCCTGAAGGAGCACGGCCTGGGCCTGAAGGAGATTCAATCCACCATCGCCGCCATCGACCCCCTCCCCGGGGCCAAGGCCTTCCTGGACGAGCTGCGGAGCATCACCCAGGTCATCATCCTCAGCGACACCTTCGAGCAGTTCGCCAAGCCCCTGATGGAAAAACTGGGCTGGCCCACCATCTTCTGCAACACCCTGGAGGTAGCCCCCACCGGCGAGATCACCGGCTTCCGGATGCGCTGCCCCCAGTCCAAGCTCACCACCGTGAAGGCCCTCCAGTCCATGGGCTACCAGACCATCGCCGCCGGCGACAGCCACAACGACCTGGCCATGATCCAGGCCAGTAAGGCGGGCTTCCTCTTCAAGAGCACCGCCCAAATCAAGGCCGACCACCCCGAACTCCCCGCCTACGAGGACTTCCCCGCCCTCCTCGCCGCCATCAAAAACGCCCTGGACTAAGAGGAGCGCCCCCCTCCGGGGACAGCGCTCCCGCGCGGGGGGCCCCTTTCTCCTTTGAGAAAGGGGACGGAAAGAAAACCAGGGCTTCGGCCCTGGACCCAAGGGGCGGCGCCAACGGGAGTGCGAGGTCGAAACCGGCTAGAGGTAACAAGTCTGCCCTCCCGCTTCCGCCCCGGCCGTTACGGCCTATCGTTCCGCCCATTGATACCTCTTGCGCCGCCGCGGCGCGCCTACCCTGGCAAGGCCCGGCAAGGCTGGCCTATCATCGGTGGGGCGCGACGACTCGGCGCGCCAATCCCACCACCCCTTGTAGGGGCGGCTATCAGCCGCCCGCACCCCGTCCCCCGTCCCGCCCGCAGGCGTAATTCTTCATTCTTCATTCTTCATTCTTCATTCTTCATTCTTAACTCTTCATTCCCAAGGGAGGTCCTTCCATGTCCGCCGATTTCACCGCCCTGGGCTTCGGCCCCGCCGACATCCTGCTGCCCCAGAACTGCGACCTCACCAAATGGGCCGTGGTGGCCTGCGACCAGTATACCTCCCAGCCGGAGTATTGGCAGCGGGTGGAGTATTTCGTGGGGAGCGCCCCCTCGTCCCTCCACCTCATCCTGCCCGAGTCCTCCCTGGACGGCCCCAGCGTGGAGACCGACATCATGGACGTGACCAACACCATGTCCCGCTACCTTCGGGACGGGGTCTTCGCCGCCTGCCCGGACAGCCTCATCTACGTGGAGCGCACCCTGGACAGCGGCCGGGTCCGCCGGGGCCTGGTGGGCATGGTGGACCTGGACCAGTACGACTACGAGCCGGGTGCCTCCTCCCTCATCCGGGCCACCGAGGGCACCGTCCTCTCCCGCATCCCGCCCCGGGTGGCGGTGCGGAAGAACGCCCCCCTGGAGCTGCCCCACGCCATGCTCCTGGCCGACGACCCCGGCAAGACCGTCATCGAGCCCCTCCGGGCCGAGACCAGCCGCATGGAGTTGCTCTACGACTTCGAGCTCATGGAGCTGTCCGGCCACCTCCGGGGCTGGCGGCTCACGGAGGGCCAGACGGACCGGGTGGCCCAGGCCCTCCGCGCCCTGGCCGACCCCGCCGGCTTCCAGGCCCGCTACCAGGCCCCCGATGCCCCCGTCCTCCTCTTCGCCGTGGGGGACGGCAACCACTCCCTGGCCACGGCCAAGGCCTGCTACGAGCGGCAAAAGACCCTCACGCCCCCGGACCAGTGGGCCGACCTGCCCGCCCGGTACGCCCTGGTGGAGCTGGTGAACCTCCACGACGACTCCCTGGACTTCGAGCCCATCCACCGGGTCCTCTTCGGCGTGGACCCCAAGGCCCTGCTGTCCGCCCTCCTCGCCGCCTTCCCCGGCGCCTTTGAGGGCCTGGGCCAGGGCCACGTCCTGCGCTACCTCCACGCCGACGGCACCGGCGCCATCACCATCCCCCATCCCACCCACCAGTTGGAGGTGGCCACCCTCCAGTCCTTCCTGGACACGTGGCTGGAGTCCCACCGGGGCCGCATCGACTACATACACGGCTCCGAGGTGGTCCGGGACCTGGCCTCCCAGCCGGGGAACCTGGGCTTCCTCCTGCCCCCCATGGGCAAGGACCGCCTCTTCCCCACCGTCATCCACGACGGCGTCCTCCCCCGCAAGACCTTCTCCATGGGCGAAGCCCAAGACAAGCGCTTCTACCTGGAAGCCCGCAAAATCCGCTAAATCCGTCAATTCTTCATTCTTCATTCTTCATTCCCAGGAGGTGCCCTCATGCCCACCCTCACCGTCCGCGCCCCCGCCAAACTGAATCTGACCCTGGACGTGCTGGGCCGCCGCCTGGACGGCTACCACGACCTCAGCATGGTCATGCAGTCGGTGGCCCTCCATGACGAGGTGACCATCACCACTGGCACCGGCCAGCCCCTGAAGGTCCGCACCAACCTGAGCTTTCTGCCCAACAACGAAAAGAATCTGGCCGCCGCCGCCGCCCTCCGGCTCCAGGAGCACACCGGCCTGGACTGTGGCGGCCTGGAGCTGTCCATCGCCAAGCGCATCCCCGTCTGCGCCGGCATGGGGGGCGGCTCCTCCGACGCCGCCGCCGTCCTCCGCGGCATGAACGACCTCCTCCGCGCCGGCTTGTCCCCGGAGGCCCTGGCCCGGGTGGGGGCCGGGGTGGGCTCCGACGTGCCCTACTGCGTCCTGGGCGGCACCGCCCTGGCCCAGGGCCGGGGCGAGGTCCTCACCCCCCTGCCCCCCCTGCCCAAATGCGCCGCCGTCCTGTGCAAGCCCTCCTTCTCCGTCTCCACCCCGGAGCTGTTCAGCCGCCTGGACGGCGTGCGCCTGCGCCACCACCCGGATACCGACGGCGTCCTGGCCGCCCTGCACGCCGGAGACCTGGCCGGGGTGGCCCGGCGGATGTATAACGTCTTTGAGGACGTCCTCCCCGCCCGCCAGGCCGCCGAGGTCCACCGCATCAAAAACGTCCTGGTCCAGCACGGCGCCCTGGGGGCCTGCATGAGCGGCACCGGCCCCACCGTCTTCGGCCTGTACGCCGACCCCGCCCAGGCCCAAAGCGCCCACGCCGAGCTCTCCGCCCTCTACCGGGACGTCTTTCTCACCGAGACCGTTTAGAAACCGAAAACACCGTCCATACTATGTGCACTACATAGATGGACGGTGTTTTTCCCTTTGTCATTGCGAGCCAGTTCGCAAACTGGCGCGGCAATCCACATCCCCCGTCCACCCTATGCCAACTACATAGATGGACGGTGTTTTTTATGAATCTTCATCCCACCCCCAACCAAACGCTCCGCCGCTGGGAGGCCGCCCTCATGGCGGGCCTGGCCCTCTCCCTCCTCCTGGGGGTCTGGCTGGACGGCCAGCAACACGCCCTGGCCGACAAGGTCATCCGCCTCCACGTCATCGCCAACTCCGACTCCGCCGCCGACCAGGCCCTGAAGCTGGAGGTCCGGGACCGCATCCTGGCCGAGGCCGCAGACCTCTTCCAGTCCGGCTGCACCGTGGACCAGGCCGCCGCCGCCCTCACCGCCCAGCTCCCCGACCTGGCCCAGGCGGGCCGGGAGGTGGTGGCCCGGGAGGGCTACTCCTACCCCGTCACCGCCTCCCTGGAGGACAACGTCTGGTTCCCCACCAAGACCTACCCCGGCTTCGCCCTCCCCCAGGGCAGCTATACCGCCCTCCGGGTGGTCATCGGCGACGGGGCGGGCCGGAACTGGTGGTGCGTGGTCTTCCCGCCCCTGTGCCTGGGCTCCGTCACCGAGACCGTGGCCGACGCCTCCGCCCTGGGGGAGCTGGACGGGGACGACGTGGCCCTCATCACCGGCGACAGCGGGGAATACGTCCTCAAATTCAAGGCCATCGAGCTGTGGGAGCAGTTCAAAGGCTGGGCGGAGGGCCGCTGAACCCGCCGCCCACGTAGGTGTCGTAGAGTTCCGTCAGCACCTCCAGGTGCCGCTCCTCGTCGGCCACGATGCGCCGCACATTGGCCGTCACGTTCTGGTCCGGGATCCACCGGGCCTGGGCCCGGTACTTCCGAATGGACGCCTTCTCCTCCCGGACCGCATACCGCAGCAGCGGCCCCAACTGCCTGGGATAGCTCAGATACCCCGGCGACCACCAGCTCTTCCGCCCCTGGTTCACCCCCCACAGCCGGGGGTCCTCCCCCAACTGGAGGGCCAGGGTCCCGAAAATCTCCAGATGGTGCATCTCCACGATGCTGATTTTGTGGAAGGCCTCCGCCACCTCGTCCAGGCCGTGGGTCACCAGATGGTCGTATACGTACATCGCCACCGCGCTGATTTCGGAGTTCCCCCCGCCCACGTTGTCCAGGATAGCCGCCCCGATTTTCTGATTCCGCCCCTCCGCCCGCACCGGCGGATAGGCCTCCTGGGCCTCGAAGCTCAAATTCACGTACCCCTCCATGGGCATCCCTCCCTTTTGCTAAGAGGCTATGCGTCCCCCCGCCCGTCCCATACCATGGATTCAGAACAACGCGCCCCCCCTGTCATTCCGAACCGGTGCGCACACCGGTTCGGAATCCGCATCCCCCGTCCTGTTCAATCTAATTTTCAACATTATATTTCATCATAAAGGTATTGATATTCACCCTTCAGTTGTGCTATACTAGTCCCAGGTGATAAATATGGATGAACGTCTAGAATTCAACAATTTCAGCTTCCAAACCCCCGGCTCCCCCCCCAAGCGGAAGGTCCGGGAGGAGAAGGGCCGCAACCCCTACGACGGCCTGCGCCCCTGGTCTGCCATCACCCACGGCATTGGCATCGTCCTGGGCATTTTGGGCACCGTCCTCCTCCTGCTGCGCTCCCACGCCCTGGGCGGCGGGACCAAGGCCCTGGCCGCCTTCCTCATTTACGGCGTCAGCATGGTGGGCCTGTATACCGCCAGCACCCTCTACCACTGCCTGAACACCGGCCTCCACGGCCGCATCGCCCTGCGGAAATACGACCATATCTCCATCTACTACCTGATTGCCGGGTCCTATACCCCCATCTGCCTGCTGATCCTCCCGCCCAACTGGGGCATCCCCATGCTGTGCATCATCTGGGCCCTGGCCCTGGGCGGCACCGTCATGGCCCTGGTCTGGATCAACGCCCCCCGGTGGGTGACCTCCGGCATCTACCTCTTCATGGGCTGGATGGCCATTTTCATGCTCCCCGCCCTGGTCCGCTCCATGCCCGTCGCCGGGATGTTCTGGCTCCTCTTCGGCGGCATCCTCTACACCGTGGGCGGCGTCCTCTACGCCGTCAAATGGCCGGGCCGCAATAACCCCCGCTTCGGCTGCCACGAGATTTTCCACGTTTTCATCCTCCTGGGCTCCATCGCCCACTTCTTCATGATGTACCGCGTCGTGGTCTTCGCCTAAACGCCTCCAGCGGGGGTTCCTTTCTCGTTTGAGAAAGGAACCGAAAGAAAACCAGGGGGACGACACGGGGAATTTCATTCCCCTATCGTCGTCCCCCTGGACCCCGGAGAACGTCCGGGCGGCGGTACGGTTTTCGGGGGCGGGCAAAACTTGTGAACAGTTGCAGCTCGTATCAGTCTGCGCCCGAACAACTCCGGCTATCGCCCCTCGGCATATCACCCGGCAAGACTTGAAAACAGTTGCGTTTTAACCGGTGCAAACAAGCCGCCACCAGTCTCTGCGTTTTGAATCGGCTTTGTGGTCATTGGTAGTCTGCACGGGCGGCTGATAGCCGCCCCTACAAGGGCCTTGGACCATCCCTCTACTCTGTGGGGACCGCCGCCCTCGGCGGTCCTAACCCCCCAAAATGTGGGGCGGGACGACCCCGGCCCGCCAAGCACCAGCCACCCCCCACGCTCCCCCCGTAGGGGCGGCCTTTGGCCGCCCGCGTC
>UQGJ01000096.1 GCA_900540545.1 uncultured Eubacteriales bacterium | reverse complement strand
CCACCGTAGGGGGCGGCGTCCCCGACGCCCCGTCTCCCCCCGCCCTCTCTCAAAAAGCGGCCCGCGTCCATGGACGCGGGCCGCTTCTCTCATTGCGTTCCCAATTCACATACCACCGGTTCCGCCAGCGCCGCCCAGGTCTCCGGGTCCAGCAGCAGCAGCTCCACCCGGTCCGGCAATGCGGCCAGGTCCAGCACCAACTCGTCCAGACGCACTTCATTCCCCGCACCCACGGCGGCCTCCTGGGTGGCATAGCCCACCATCCGGCCCTGCCCGTCATACCCCGCCACCAGGGCGCGGACCTCGGTATATCCGTTCACATCCAGCGTCAGTTTTCCCGTGCTCACCACCACGCCGTCATAGCGCCGGTTGGCCTGGCCCCAGGCCTGGACCTCCTCTTCAATGGCCTTCAGCAGATTGGTCACATTCAGCATCCCGTACCCGTAGTACTCGTCCCAGCCGTCCATGCTGGTGTCCTTGAGCAGCTCCAAAAACCGCTCCCCCGTCAAATTGGGCTCCGCCTCCTTGCACAGGGCGACAGCGGCGGTCACCATGGGGGCGGAACAGGAGGTGCCGTTCCAGTAGCTATACCCCCCGGCACTATTGAAGCTCCCGATCCTTCCCCCCGGCGCGGCAATATCCACGCTGGCGTTATGCTGGGACTCGGGCGAAAAAATGATGTCCTCCCCCGACTGGTCCAGCCGGCTGACCGCGATCACGCCGTCATAAGCCGCCGGATAACACGGCTTGGTATATTGATTCGGGCCGGAGTCTTTGTCGTCTCCGTTCCCCGCCGCGGCAATCAAAATCACCCCCCGGTCCAGGGCATAGTCCACAGCAGATTCCAAAAAATCCGACTTTTTGAACAATCCAATGCTCATGTTCAAAATATCGCAGCCGTTGTCCACGCCGTATTTGATGGCCGCGCACGCCTGGCTTGCGAAGCCTCCCACGCCGGTCGCCCCGAACATCTTCAGCGGCATCAGCTTGGCCCCCGGCGCGATGCCGGCGATGCCTTTCCCGTTATTGGTGGCGGCCCCGATGATTCCGGCCACCATACTGCCGTGCCCCCGCTCGTCGGTGGTATCCGTAGTGTTTGTCACAAAATTATACCCCGGCAGAACATGGCCGTCATAGACCATATCCTCATGGTCCGGCTTCAAGCCGCTGTCCACCATCCCCACAACCACGCCTGTCCCATCGTACCCGTTCTCCCAGGCGTAGCTCATATCAATGGCTTCCAGCCCCCACTGACTTCCATTTTTATAATAGGTATCGTTCGGGTAGGCCGCCGGCACTTCCCCCATCAGTTCCATCACATAATCCGGCTCCACCACCTCCAGCCAGTCCGCCTCGGTGAGGGCGGCCAGGGTGTCCATGTCGTCGGCCTTGAAGTACCCGAATTCCAGCGCCGAGATGCCCTCCGGCAGGTCCCCGGCCTCGTCGGCCATCAGGCTCACGGGGGCCAGGTCCTCCCGCAGCTTGAAGATGTACCCGTCGTACTCCGGCATGGCCTCCTCCGCCCCCGCCGTCACCGGCAGTAGGCAGCACAGCAGCAGGAGGGCGGCGGCATAGTGCCCGAACCGTATCAAATTCCGTCTCATACCGTCTTCCCTCCCGTCACCAGATAGGTGGTAAAGCGCTGGAGCATGACCGCCACCTCGGCCCGGGTGGCGGTCCCCGCCGGGTCCAGACGGTCCCCGTCCTTCCCCGCGATGATGCCCGCCCCCACGGCCCAGGCCACGGCGTCCCCGGCCCAGCCGGAGACCTGTTCCCCGTCCGCGAAGCCGTCCAGCTTCCCCGCCGCCGGGGTCTCCAGCCCCGCGTGGACGGCGTACCGCTGGAGCATGGCGGCCAGCTGTTCCCGGCTCACCGGGTCCCGGGGGGCAAAGCCCTCCCCGCTGCCGGTGACGATACCCGCCGCCCCGGCCCAGGCCACCGCCGGAGCGAAATAGTCCGTCTCCGCCACGTCGGCAAAGACGGGGGTCCCCGCCTGGGGCTCCCCCTCCAGCCGGTACAGCACCGTGGCCAGCATCCCCCGGTCCATCTCCAGGCCGGGGGAGAACACGTCCTCCCCGGTCCCCTGGAACAGGTCCCGGGCCGACACGAAGGCCACGCTGTCGGCGGCCCAATGGTCCCCAGTATCTGTAAAGGTCTTTGCCCTGTCCTCCAGTTTCAGCACGGCGGAGCCGTCCAGCAGGGCGGCCATCCCGTCCCCGGTGAGGGCGGACTTGCGGACCACCTCCTCGGTGCCGTCGGGCCGGACCAGGACGCACACCGTCCCCGCCCCGGCCTCCGGGGCCGCCAATGTGGCGGTCAGCCCGCCGGGAATGGACTCCACGGCCTTGCCGTCCGCCGTCACCGTCACGGCCACGGTCCCGTCGGGCCGCAGCGCGGTCCCCAGGGACACCGGCCCCGTCAGCCCCGCCAACGCCGCGCCGCTGAGGTCCAGGCGGGCGGCGGGGGTCTCCACCCGCACCGTCCCTGCCTTCGCCAGCGCCTGGGCCGCCTCCAGGGACAGCTCCACGGACACCGCCTCGGCGTCCGCCCCCACCACGGGGGCGATGACCGCCACCTCCGCCTGGGCCAGCCCCTTGGCGGTCTCGGCGTCCACGCTGGCGGTATAGCCGCCGTCCTTATCCTTGACCGCCTCCGGCTTCACCGTGGCGGTGCCGTCCCCGGACTCCACACCGGGCGTCTCCAGGGGCTTCTCCGGCGTAACAGGCGCGGGCGCTCCTCCGCCCCCACCTCCGCCGCCACCGCCACCACCGCCGTCTCCCGTGGACGCGGCGGGGATCGCGATGCTGTTGGAGATCAGTGTGCCTTCATAGAGGCCCGCCCCCGTGGCCCGCGCCATCACGGACTTGCCCTGGTCGGCGCTGGTCACGGTGTAGGTTTGCCCCAGTTCCCCCGGGATCACATTGCTTCCCCGCAGCCATTCCAGGTTGTAATCCGTCCCCAGCACCAGCCCCGGCAGGCCGGCCGTCAGGGTCTGCCCCACCCCGGCGGTGCCGGAGATGGCCAGGTTCCCGGTCAGCTTGTAGGTCAGCACCGCCGTGGGCTCGTAGGCGGTATACGTCCCATCCGTCACCCGCACCCCGGCCTCGTTTTCCAGGGCTTCACCCTTAAAAAGCCAGCTCAGCGCATTCACGGGGCTCTTTTCAGTCTCCACCCGGAAGGTGTCCCGGCTGAGGTCGGCCGGACCGTACCCGGCGGTAAACGCAAACTGGATTTCCAGTACATCCTGCAAGGTGGTCATCTCTGTCAGCGGATGCAGGGAGTAGAGGGTATATAGCTCCACCGTCCGCTCACCGGACCCCGCCGCCATGCGCAGCCCATGGTAAGCCGCGCCCTTTGCGTCCTTCAGCAGGCTCTTTACCCCGGTCACTTGAACCAGCACGTTGTCATAGGACAGCGCCAGGTCCAACTGGGCCAGCCCATCGGGCGCGCCCGCCGCTACCGTCAGCTTGTAGCCCCCGTCCCCGCTGTACGTCACCGCTGCCTCCGGTCCGTTCAGCCCTGTCCCCGCTTTTGGCTCAACAGTCTCTTCCGTGATGTTGCACTGCTGTATGGCCCCCCCGCTCGTCTCCAGGAAATGCTTGGTCAGTAGGTTCACGTCCTCCCCGGTCCCCGCGCCGTCTCCGTCCAGATCGGCGGCGGCAGGCTGAATGGCCGGGCCCACATTCTCCAGATTTTTCAGCACCAGTGTCAAATCCAACGGCGTCACCTGCCCGTCCCCGTTCACGTCGCCGGGGAAGAGCGTCACCGAAGTAGAAAACAGCGGCTTATCCGCGGGCAGGGCTAAATTCTTCTGCCCGGCTAAATAGCCGGCCAGCTTGACCTCCAGGTGGCATGAAGGCCCCTCCACCGCGTCGAATTCGCACAGCCCGGAGGGCGGCACCGTCAGGGTCTGGAGCTCCCTTCCATCCATGTCATAGAGCGTCGCCACCGCCCCCGTGGGCTTGGCCCGCCCCTCGGCGGTCACTTGGACGGTCACAGGGCTTCCGGGCACCGGAATGCTCCCCTTCGCCGCCACCCCCTCCAGGCCGCTGACGTACACGTCCGCCCCGCGGTTCACCCGCAGCCGCACGTCGGAAAAGGTGACAGTCGCGTTATCATCCGCCGTCGCCACCGCGCTGTAAAGGATGTCCCCGCTCTTCAGCGCCAACGGGTCCGCCCCTTCCTTCAATATCATCAGCGTATACCGCATCCCCGCCTCCCCGGCGCAGGTCACGGTGTACCCACTCTCCTGATTTCCCTCCACTTTCGGCTCGTTTTCCGCCGCCCATACCGGCACCGCCAGTACCATGGCCGCCGCCAGTACCGCCGCCATCCATCTCCGCAGCCTCATTGGTCCGTTCCTCCCATCGATTTGCGCTGTTTCGTCACGCTTTTCCCCTATTATAATCGTTTTTCTCTCATCTGTCATCCACTTTTTATGTAACCCATCCGTCCCTGCCTCCCCTATTCCACCGGAATGGGGGAGGTGGCCCCGCAGGGCCGGAAGGGGCCGCCCTCCCGTCCTCACAAAAAAGGGGGCCGGTCTCTCGACCGGCCCCCTCCAAGGTTCTATTCCTTCTTCTCCCCCCCAGGAAACGGCTCGCCCAACTGGTCCTCGGGCCGCTTGGCCACGTCCCGCTCGGTGGGCACCGGCGTATCCTCCTGGAAAATCTGAAACAGGTCCCGGGGCAGCAGCTCCGGCTTCCGCCGCCGCACGATTGCGGTGATGGTGGGGAACAGAACAATAGCGATAAGCCCCCCGGAAAACCCGTTGTTGTAGAGGTTCACCCCCGCCAGCACGCTACCGGCCTGGAGGACCACCGCCGAGTGCAGGAACCCGGCCAGCACTCCGGCGGGCCAGCGGAACACCCCGGCGAAGGGGGCCAGCGTGGTGCCGAACAGGGCGGCCAGCTGCACCGCCGGGTCGTTGACGTTGAAGTGGAGGAAGATACTCCCCAGCAGCACCCCGCCCATGACGGGCACGATGTTCCGGGCGTGCTTGCCGTAGGCGGAAAAGCCCACGATGGTGAGGATGCCGCCCAGGGTCGGCCCGTTCAGGTCCCCCCCGGTGAGGAGTATGTACCCCGTGGCGATGAGGCCGTTGACCCCCATGTTGATGAGCACCGGGGCCGCCCCGAACATGCGCAGATAGTCGCTGGGCGCCCGGCCGGAGGTCTCCAGCAGCCGCCGGTAGCCCGCCCAGGCCGCCCAGGCCGGCTTCTCCGTGAAGAACAGTCCCCCCACGATGAGCACCGCGCACAGCACCGCCATGGCGATGCCGAACTGGGTGTTGTACCCCTTGGCCCAGTAGAGGGCCGTGGTGGGCGCGTCCCCCACGGCGGTGAGGATGGGCACCATCATCATGGCCAACAGCCCGCAGGCAAAGCCCATGTTGTAGAGGTTCATGCCGTTCTGCACCTTGTAGGTGTAGGCCGACAAGGGCGGCAGGATGAACCCGATGAAGGTCCCCACCAGCACCCCGCTGATGAGGTGGGCGTACTGGCTGCCCAGCCCCATGTAGCTCACCATGGGGCTCAAAGCCGTCGCCAGCAGGGCCACCGAAGCGTACTTGGAAAAGGGCTCCTTCTGCACCTTGGCGTAGAGCCAGGTCCCCAGAAAGATGGGCCAGATGTTGTAGATGTTCTTCCCGAACAGGGCGAAGCCCGACATCAGCCCGATCTCCACGATGGTAAAGCCGTTGAGGGGGTCCTTGGACACGTACAGCAGCCCCAGGCTGGCCAACGTCACCAGCGCCGCGTTGAGGAAGGCCGCCCCCGGCCCGGCGATTTGGATATAGTCGGTGATGAGCACGTCCTGCATGGTGACGATTTTCACCAGCCCGTCCCAGACGTTGAGCGGGTCGTCAAAGACGACGGCGGCCGCCACCAAAGCGGCGCAGTAGATGGCGATCAGCCGGTACATGAATTTGTATCGCATAAAATCCCCCCTGCGTCTCATCCAAGGAATCCCCCCGTCCCCCGTCCCTGCCTCCCCTATTCCGAAGGAATGGGGGAGGTGGCCGCCGCAGCGGCCGGAAGGGGCCGTCCATCTCAATTCTTCATTCTTAATTCTGAAAGTATTCCCTCGTCTCCTCCGCGTTCCGCATGACCTCCTCCCGCAGCGCCTCCAGGCTGGGGAACTTCCGCTCCCCCCGCAGACGCTTGAAGAACTCCATGCGGATGGTCTGGCCGTAGAGGTCCCCGGAAAAGTCCAGCAGATACCCCTCCACGCTGACCCGGTCTCCGTCGTCCACCGTGGGGCGGACCCCCACGTTGGTCACAGCCGCGTAGCTGCTCCCGTCCTCCAGCCATACCCGGGTGGCGTACACCCCGTAGGCGGGCACCAGCACCCCCTCCGGGAAGTGGAGGTTCACCGTGGGGAACCCCAGGGTGGAGCCCAGCTTCTTCCCGTGGCTCACCCGGTCGGTGAGGGTGTGGGGGTGGCCCAAAAACTCGTTGGCCCGCTCCATCTCCCCCTGGGCCACCAGGGTCCGGATGTAGGTGGAGGAGATGGTGATGCCCTCCCGCTCCACCTTGGGGATGATGTCGCAGCCCACGCCCAGCTCGCCGCACAGCGCCTTCAGCCGGTCCGGGTTGCCCTCCCCCTTGTAGCCGAAGTGGAAGTCGTGCCCCGCCACCACGTAGGCCGCCCCGTTCTCCCCCACCAGGTAGTCCGTGACGAACTCCCGCCAGGGCATCCGCATCATCCGCTGGTCGAACCGGGCCACGATGACGTCCCGGATGCCGTACAGCCGCCGCATGAGGTCGGCCCGCTCCGCGGGACTGGTGAGCAGGGGCATGGGCGCCCCCATGATGACGCTCTCCGGGTGGGGGTCGAAGGTGAAGGCCGCCGGGACCAGCCCCCGCTCCTCCGCCACCTGGCCCACCCGGCGCAGCAGCGCCCCGTGCCCCCTGTGCACCCCGTCAAAAAACCCCAGGGCAATCGCCCGTCTGGTATCACTCAAAGCATTACACCTCAAAAAAACTTTTCACCGTCCTGAGGACGCCGTCCCGGACCTCCCCCAGCATGAGGAAGTCCCCGCCCTCCCCGTAGACCCGGCAGACCCCGTCCGGCCCCGCCCAGTCCACGGCGTTGCCGTTGCGGACCTTCCGCTCGGCCGCCCCCCGCACCGTCAGCGCGGGGTGGTCCCGGAAATAGGCGTCCACCGGCAGGAGCATGGCTTCTCCCTCCCCTCGGTCCGCCGCCGCCTGGACCTCGTCCAGGGTCACGGCGTCGTCCAGGGTGAACCCGGCCGCCTCGGTCCGCCGCAGGGCGCTCATGCACCCCCCGCAGCCCAGGGCCGCCCCGATGTCGTGGCACAGGGTCCGGACGTACGTCCCCTTGGAGCACTTCACCCGCAGGGTGAACCCCCCCGGTTCCTCTCCCAGCACCTCCAGCCCGTAG
This sequence comes from uncultured Eubacteriales bacterium, assembly GCA_900540545.1. Lineage (GTDB taxonomy): Bacteria > Bacillota > Clostridia > Oscillospirales > Oscillospiraceae > Intestinimonas. The sequence goes on along the minus strand of UQGJ01000096.1, from coordinate 522 downwards.
ATGGTCACGGGCCGGGGCTTCCGCTCCACCTCCCGCCCCTTCCGGGCCAGCTCGTAGAGCTTCTTGCCGTTGACCTTCAGGGCCGAGTACATGGGCGGGATTTGCAGGATGTCCCCCCGGAACCCCTCCAAAACCGCCTCCAGCTCCCCCCGCGTCACCGCGGCGGGATGCTCCTCCAGTACCGTCCCCGTGGTGTCCTGGGTGTCCGTCACCAGCCCCAGCCGCAGCCCGGCCACGTACTCCTTCCCGGCCCCGTCGGCAAACTCCACCGCCCGGGTGGCCCGCCCCACAAACACGGGCAGCACCCCCGTGGCCATCGGGTCCAGCGTCCCGGCGTGCCCAATGCGCCTCTCCCGGAGCATCCCCCGCAGCTTGGCGCACACATCCATGCTGGTCCACCCGGCGGGCTTGTCGATGATAATGATTCCATTCGCCATAAATTTTCTCCCATCGTGAATGAAGAGCGTCCCCCTCCGGGGGCGGCGCTCCCGCGCGGGGGTCCTCTTTCTCGTTTGAGAAAGA
>UQGJ01000095.1 GCA_900540545.1 uncultured Eubacteriales bacterium | reverse complement strand
CCCCCCGTCCCCTACCCCGCACCCCAACAAATGTGGGGCGGGACGACCTCGGCCCGCCATGCTGCAGCCACCCCCACCCCACACGCCCATGTAGGGGCGGCTATCAGCCGCCCGCCGTTATGCACCCGCCTTGCCGGGAATCGCCATGCTAGGCGCACCCCGCCAGCGCACGGGGGTGACCGACTGCAGATTAGGCCGTAACGGCCGGGGCAGGCGCGGAAGGGCAGACTTGTCCCCTCTAGGCCGGTCTCGACCTCCTTGCCCCGTTGGCGCCGCCCCTGAGTCCAGGGCCGCAGCCCTGGTTTTCTTTCCGCTCCCTTTCTGAAACCAGAAAGGGGACCCCCGCCGGAGGCGCGCCTCCGCGCGGGAGCTCCTCCCCCGAGGGATACCGCAAAAGGGCGCGCCGCAAGCCACCTTGCAGCGCGCCCTTCCCTATCAATTATTCCGCCGCGGAATACCCCAGCGAGTCCACGATCTGCTTGGCCTCCTCCAGGCTGATGGGCCCGCCGATGCTGCCCTCCAGGTCCCCGTCCTTCCAGACGATGTTCCGAAACTCCCCGTTGGTCAGGATGGCGTAAGTGACCCCGTTGTGCTCATACTCCACCACCGGCTTGTCGTCCTTGATATAGGTGGCGGACTGGCTGGCCGCGTCGCCGTCTTCATACCGGGTGACATGGAACATGAGATACTGCTCCGCCCCGTTGGTATAGGCGGCGGAGAGGTCGAACCAGGACAGCAGGTCGGCGGTCTCGCAGTTTTCCAGCGCGTAGCCCTCCGGCAGCCAGCCGGGGACCAGCCCGGCGTCCAGGCCGCTGTCGGCAACGGCCTCGGCCAGGGAGTCGTACTTCTTCCGCTCCACCTCCACCGCCGTATGACCGCTGTGGTCCGGCTCCGGCTTCACGTTGGACCACTCCGGGATGGAGTCCACCACGGCCCGGGCCTCCGCCACAGACAGGTCCCCCCAGAGGTAGCCCGACACATGTCCATCCAGCCAGGTCACCAGGGCTTTGTCCGCCCCGACGCCGATGCGGAAGGTCACGCCGTTGTGGCTGTAAGTCTCAAAGCCGTCCACGTCCCACGCAAACACCGGGGGGACAGGCTCCGCCGGGTCCTCCCACCACTCCACGTGGTAGACCAGCTTCCGCTGGGCCTCCACATCGTCGTAGACAGCGTGGACCCCATAAAGCTGATCGTCGATGCCGCCGTACATGCTGTTGATGTCGGACTTGACAAAGCCCTCCGGCAGCCAGGTGGGGGCCAGGTTCGGGTCCAGATTGCTCACTTCCAGCATGTTGGCCAATTCGTTGCCCAGCGGCTCATAGCCCGCGCTGGGGGCGGTATAGCCCTTCCCCTCACCGATGGACCGGCACAGGGCCATGGCCGTCTCCCGGTCCAGGTCCCCGGACAGCTCGCAGCTCCAGTCCTCCCGGAACCAGGTGCACCACACCGTCCCGTCCGGGTTCCGGGACAGATAGTAGCTCACGCCGTCCGCCACATAGGCGGTCATCCCTTTGATGCCGAAGCTCTTGGCCCGGCCTGTGGCGCTGCGGTGGTCGGCGCGGGTCAGGCTCAGGGTATAGCTGTGCCCTGCTCCGTCCCGGTACTCCGCCTCAAAGAGGGCGGACTGGGCCTCCTGGGAGACCTGGGCCTTGTCCGCCCGGAACCCGTCGGGCAGGCGGGCAGGCGCCAGGGGCAGGGTGACGCCGTTGGCGTCCAGGGCGGCCTGCATGGTGTCGAACTCCCCCGTCACCAGGGCGGGCCGCTCGGCCTGGTCGATGCCCTGGGCCTGGTTGGTCCCGGGAAACCAGAACTCCCCCCGGCCCCACTTGCCCAAAAACGTGAGCCCCACGGCCCCGGCCGCCACCGCGCAGACAGCGACCATCGCCGCCGCCAGGGCGGCGGCGCGGAAGGGGATGCGCCGGCCCCGGGGCCGGCCCTCTTCGCGCGTTGGCACCACCCTCAACTTCGGTTCTTGAAACAGCGCTCCGTGCTTTTCCCGGAAAGCCCGCTGGGACGCCTCCGGGTCAAAGTCGGAGGCCACGGGGTCCAGCTTGTTCAGAGCGTCCAGATAGGCGTCCATCTCCGCCGGGTCAAATTCCGCCTCGCTGATTTGGTCCAGCCGGTCCGACATGGCCTCCAGCAGCTCGTCCTCTGTCAGGCGCTCCAGCCCTTTTTCTTCCATCCCCGCACCTCCTTTCAACCCTATATCGCCCCAGGCGGTCCGTTTGTGACAGCCTGGCGAGAATTTTCCAAAAGTTTTTTGCAGTGATTTTTGGCCCGGAACAGCCGGGTCCGGGAGTTCATCTCCGAAATGCCCAGCCGCTGGGCCACCTCGGCGTGGGAGAGCTCCTCCTCGTAGTAGAGGGTCAGGATCACCCGCTCGCCCTCGCTCAACCCCTCGGGCAGGGCGTCGGCCAGAGTCTCCCGGTTTTCCTCCGGGGCGGCGGCCTGGAAAGCGGGATCCAGCGGCACCTCCCGGTGGTACTTGGCCAGCTTGACCTCGGTCAAAATCAGGTGCTGGAGAGTCTTCCACAGCCAGCCGGGCACGTTGGGGTGGCCGGCCAGCTCGTCCCTGCGCTGGAGCAGCCGGACGAAGGCCTCCTCCACCAGCTCCTCCGCGATGGACTGGTTCCGCAGCTGATAGGTGGCGTAGCGGAGCATTTTGGCGGCGTTTTGCTCGTAAAGCGCGGTAAACCAGACATTCACATCCTCCACGGCAAACCGCCTCCCTTCTTCCTTCTCATATGCCAATATAATAAAATTATATCAGATTATGGCATAAATGCAAGGCGGACCGCAGTTTTTTCACCGCGGCCCGCCTGTCTGTCACAATTTTTTCAGCTCATTGATGGTGTCGTTGATGACCATCCTGGGTAAGTACACCTGGGCGAAGCCCACCAGCTGCTGGAGGGTCAGGGTCCGCGCCGTACCCACCATGGGGTGGTTCAGAAATTTGCCGAACCGCTTTTGGAACACGGCCCTGGACGCCGGATTGTCCAGCAGCTCCCCCACCAGAATCTGATTGTTCCTCAAATCCATATCTATCACCTCTTTGCTCCCATGGTATGCGCCTCCGGCCCGTCCCTTGCATCCCAAGGCGTTCCGTGTTAAAATCAGCCTTACCCGAAAGGAGGCCCCGCCATGCGTGCCAAAAAGGAAAAACCCGCGGGCCAAAAGACCCTGCGCCAGGAGATCAAGGAGAAGAAGGGCATCGCCACCCTCTACCTGGTCCTCCGGGCCGCCGTGATTTTGGTGATGATCGCCCAGTTTTTGAACGGGAATTTTGAAAACGTCTTCCTCTGCGTCCTCACACTGGTCCTGTTCTTGGCCCCCACCTTCATTGAGCGGGCCATCCACATCGACCTGCCGGACACGTTGGAAGTCATCATCATGCTCTTTATCTTCGCCGCGGAGATTTTGGGCGAGATACAGTCATACTATATTGATTACCCCTATTGGGACACCATGCTCCACACCCTGAACGGCTTCCTCTGCGCCGCCATCGGCTTCGCCCTGGTGGACATCCTGAACCGCAGCGAAAAGTTTTCCATCACCCTGTCCCCCATCTTCCTGGCCATCACCGCCTTCTGCTTCTCCATGACCATCGGGGTCCTGTGGGAGTTTTTCGAGTTTACCATGGACCAGCTCTTCCTGCTGGACATGCAGAAGGACGCCGTGGTCCACGCCATCTCCTCCGTGATGCTGGACCCCGCCGGGCGCAATAACCCCACCGCCATCAAGGACATCACCGACGTCATCGTGGTCACCGCCGACGGGGCCCAGCACGCCCTGGGCCTGGGCGGCTATCTGGACGTCGGCATCATCGACACCATGAAGGACCTCTTCGTCAACTTCATCGGCGCGGTGGTCTTTTCCGTCATCGGCTTTTTCTACGTCAAATCCAGAGGCAAGGGCAAGTTCGCCCGCCGCTTCATCCCCCAGGTCCTGCCGGAGGAGGAAACGAAAGAGGAGGCCCCCGTGGAATAAACCGCCGCCCCCCGGCGCATACTACCTCCGTACCACACAAAGGAGGTAATTGATGATGAACGAGAGACACGCCAACCCCAGCATCGCCTGCTCCGTGGCCAGCTGCGCTTACCACTGCAAGGACCAGAACTACTGCACCCTGAACGAGATCAAGGTCGGCTGCTGTGACCCCAAGGTCACCAACTGCACCGACACCGAGTGCGCTTCCTTCGAGCTGGGCGGCTGCGACCACTGCCGCTGACCCGCGTTTGACCCGGAACCCAAAAAGGCCGCCCGTCTGAATAGACGGGCGGCCTTCGTTTTACGGCTGTTCCACCACGGTGACGTGGACAATGCACAGGGGCGTGTACGGGCCGCTTGAGGTTTCGCTGACGGAATAGGTCACGTCGGCCTTCCCCGGCGCCCGCCCGTAAAAATACTGGGCCCGCTGGCCCACCACGCCGGTGTCGCTGATTTCCATCTGGGAGTACCGCCCCCCGTTGAAGGGGTAGGGCAGGTTTTTCCGGTCGGCGGGGATGGTGACTTCAAACTCCCACAGCCCGTCCGCCGTCTCCCCCAGATAGGTCCCCGGAAAGTCCGGGTTGACCGAGCAGACAGACTTGGGGTCCTCCGGCGCTTCCGTCCGGTCGGCCTGGCTCCCGCCGCTCTGGGCGGTCTGGCCGGAGGGGGCGGCGGCGTAGTCCTCCGGGCAGACGGGGTAGGGGAGGGTCCAGTGGTGGTCCTTGGCCAGAGAAGCGTCGCTGACGAGGAAGTATTTGTAGGAGATGGAGGAGCCCTTGTCGTCCCAGGTCACGTCCACCTGGTACCACTGGCCGTCCACCTCCACCACGTTCCAGGCGTGGGAGTCGCCCCCCGCCGTCCCCACCGCGTCCACGCACCGCAGGCCGAAGAGGTTGCACAGGGCGGTGTACGTCCCGGCGTAGGCGGCGCAGACGCCCTTTCCGTCCAGCAGGGCCCGGTTCAGGTTGGCGGGGTAGCCGTAGCCGGACAGGTAGTCCACCACGCTGTCGGCGCGGAGCTGGGCGTAGTCGTACTCAATCAGCTCCGCCACGTAGTCGTGGAGGGCCTTGGCCTTTTCGTAGTCGGACATGCCGGAGGTGACCACGGTCCCGTCCAGCGCCGCCACCGCCGCCGTCAGCGGGCCGTAGTCCGCCGGGGTGCGCTCCACCGACTCGGGGTCCGACCAGGCGTAGATGCCCGCGGGCAGGAAGTCCCGCAGCCCCCGGCGGTACTGGTCCAGGTAGGCCCAGGAGTCGTAGGCGGGCTTGAGGGTGCAGACGCTGGCATAGCCCTCCGGGCCGTCCGAAATTGCACAGGCCATGAACCAGCCCCCGGCAAAGAGGCCGTAGTCCAGGGCCAGCTCGGGATATTCCGTGTAATTGCCGTCCACGGGCAGGCCCAGGGCGGAGAGCTGGGCCTGGGTCACCGGCTGGCGGGTGTAAAAGGTCAGGCAGTCCGGGGCCTTGGGCATGGTCTCCTTCAGGACCTTCATCAGCTCCGCCGCATCCTCCACGGCGAAGGCCCAGCCATTGGCCGACCGCTGCCCCAGCAGGGGCGGTTGAGCCTGGACGGCCCGCAGGGTCCTGAGGGAGAGGACCAGGGCCATCTCCCGGCTGGTGTGCCCCAGAAGGTCGTAGCCGCCGCCGGTCCCCTTCATCAGCCCGGAGGCCACCAGCTTCCGCACCCCGGCCACAGCCCAGTCGGGCACCGGCCCCTCGCTCCCCGCCGCCAGGGCGTCGGCGGCGGCGGACTCGGCCTGGGGCAGGGCGGCCCCCGCCTTGTCCACCACCCGGTCCAGCAGGACGCAGATCTCCTGCCGGGTGATGGAGCGCTCCGGCTCGAAGCCCGCGCCGGTACCGTTCATCAGCCCCAGGGCGCAGGCGGCGTCCACATAGCGGTCCCCCACCGCGTCGGCGAAGGGGGAGGCCGCCGCCCCGGCCTGCAGGTTGGGGGCGAATTGCAGGGTGAGGGCGGCGTAGAGGTGGACCGCCACCCCGGCAAACTCCCGCCGGGTCACGTCCCCCTGGTAGTCCAGGGGCGCCGGGTAGGGCGGGAAGGGGGACAGGCCCCCCATCACCGCGTCGCTGACCTCCTCCCTGGCCCAGGCGCTGGCCTGATGGTCCTCCGCCGCCAGGGCCGGACCGGGCAGCAGCCCCAGCAGCAGGCACAGCGCCGCCGACAAACTGATGAGTCTCCGTCTCATATGACAGCCCACCTTCCTCCATTTGCCCCTATTCTATCCGAAACAGGCAAAAACGGCAAGGGGGCGGCGGGCATTCAGCCCTCCCGCTGCCGCTTCTTGCCCTCCTCCACCATCTGCTCGTGGGCATCCAGCACGGTCTGGGTGACGATGTCCAGGTCCCGGACGGCCTCGTACTGGTCCACCAGGTCGCTCTGGACCAGGTCGCCGTACCGCTTCTCGCCCCGGTAGACCATCTTGAGCAGGATGGGGGTGAACACGGCGCAGCACACCACCATGATGATGACCGGCCCGGTGAACGCGGGATTCATCAGCCCCATATTCATTCCCTTGGTGGCTACGATAAGGGCCACCTCGCCCCGGCAGATCATGCCCACGCCGATTTGGATACACTCCTGGTTGCTGTACCGGCACAGCTTGGCCCCCAGACCGCAGCCCACTACCTTGGTGCCCATAGCCACCGCCACCAGCAGCAGGGTGAAGCCCGCCAGGGCCAGGGTCATGTCCGGCAGCACCACCTTGGTCCCGATGCTGGCGAAGAAGATGGGGGAGAAAAACATGTAGGAGATGGTCTCGCACTTGGTCGCCACGTAGGTACAGCGGGTGGTGTTGGCCAGCACCAGGCCGGCAATGTAGGCCCCCGTGATGTCGGCCACGCCGAAGAAGGCCTCCGCCCCGAAGGCGAACAGCAGGCACATGGCGAAGGAGAGTACCGCGTAGCGCCGCTTGTCGTTGCCGTCGCCGCTGGTGATGCGCTTGATGACCTTGTGGAGCACCACCCCCACCACCAGGGCCACCACGAAAAAGGCGATGATTTTGACCAGCACCGTCATCACGTTGACGCTCTTGTCGGCCAGACTGGTGATGAGGGTCAGGGCCACGATGCCCAGGATGTCGTCGATGAGGGCGGCGCCCAGGATGGCGTTGCCCGACTTGGTGGACAGCTTGCCCATCTCCCGCAGGGTCTCCACCGTGATGCTCACCGAGGTGGCTGTCAAAATCACGCCGATAAACACGTTTTCCAGTACATGCTCCGGCCCCTTGTTAAAGGCCCAGGCCGCCAGAAAGCCCCCCGCCAGCGGCACGGCCACGCCGCACAGGGCGATGAGGAAGGCCGGCCCCCCGGACTTTTTCAGCTCGTGGATGTCGGTCTCCAGACCGGCGGTGAACATGAGGACGATGACGCCGATCTCGGCCACCTGGTCCATGAAGGCGGTCTCGCTGAGGACCCCCAGGCAGGCCGGCCCCAAAATCAGCCCGGCCAGCAGCGCCCCCACCACCTGGGGCATGGCGAAGCGGCGGGTGACGATGCCCAGCAGCTTGGTGCTGACCAGGATGATCGCCACGTCCAGCAAAAATTGATAAGAACCCATGCTATCTCTCTCCTTTTCCAGAGTACCATTCTACACCCGCCGCCCCGGCCATGACCAGAATGGAACCAACAAAAAACAGGCCCCCCACGGGCCTGTTTTTTGTGTCATATTGCGAGTGAATGGACAATTGATAATTGATAGTTTCGCCCACGGCCGGGACAGGAGACGGGCGCAACGCCAATTCAAAAATGCATAGACCAATGGCGGCCCGTTTGCACCAATTAGAACGCAACTACTATCAAGTCTTGCCCGGTCATATGCCGAGGGGCGATAGCCGAAGCCGTTCCAGCGCCAGACCAATACGAGCTGCAACGGCTCTCAAGTCTTGCCTACCCCCATAACCCGTACCGCCGCCCGGCCAAAGGGGCCCCCGGC
>UQGJ01000094.1 GCA_900540545.1 uncultured Eubacteriales bacterium | reverse complement strand
GGGGGTGCGGGGGGCTCCGCCGGGGGTTCGGTGGGCTCCCCGGACTGGGCCGGGGTCTCCTCCGGGGCTTCGGCGGCGGGCGGGGTCTCCACCGGCTGGGACTCCTGGGGCTGGGCGGGCTTGCTCCAGGCGCTGGGTCCGCCGGAGCGGAGCCACTCGTTGTACGCCCCGCCGTCGGCCAGCTTGCCGCCGGTACAGCCCAAAGTGCCGTCGTCGTTGACATACATGATGTCCAGTTGGGTCTTGTCCACATCCTCCGCAAAGGGGTTGAAGCTCTCGTTGACCAGCGCCACCAGGGCGTCCACGTCAGGGGCCACGTAAGAGGGGTGGTTGTGGTAGGTCCGGCTCCACACGCCGCTGGCGTTGACCCAGGGCATGGTGACGAAATTGACGTTCTCCATTTTCAGCCCGCCGAAGATGGCCTGTTCGGCGAACCAGGCCAGGTTGCCCACGGTGAGGTTGGTGGTCACGTTGTCGTTGAACACCTTGGCCAGCTCCCCGATGCGGGTCACGTTCTGGATCTTCAGGCACTGCTCCACCACGGCCTTCAGGAAGCCCTGCTGGGTCTCGATTCGGCCCAGGTCGCCGGTGTTGTAGCCGCTGCGGTAGCGGACCACACCCATGGCCTGGCCGCCGTCCAGCTTCTGATACCCGGCGGGCACGTGGATGCTCAGGTCCTGGTAGGGGTCCTCGTAGTCCATGTTCCGGGGCACATCGTACCACACGCCCCCCAGGGCGTCCACCAGCTCGCCCACGGCCTTCCACTCCACCACTACCTGGAAGTCGGGCACAAAGCCCATCAGCTCACTGATCTCGTCATTGAGGGCGGCGATGCCCTTGTCTCCCCCGCCGCCGTAGTTGTAGACGGCGTTGATCTTCTTGATGTCGGCGTTGATGTTCACCAGGGTGTCCCGGGGGATGCTCATCACGTTGAGCTTCTGGTTGGGGATGTCGTAGGCAGCCAGCAGCATGGTGTCGGTATTGCCGCCGCCGGCGGTGTCACGGCCCACCACCAGGAAGGTGTAGAAGTCCTTTTTCCGGTCGTTGGAGTGGGCCGACCCCGGCGCTTCCCCCTCCTGCTGGGTCTGTCCGGGCCGCAGGGCCTCCACCTTGGGCTTTTGGGCGAAGATGCGGTAGGCCACGAAGAGCACCACCACCAGGGCGGCCACGGCGGTGACGCCTATGTAGACCCCCCGGAGGACCTTTTCCTTCCGGGTCCGGGTCTTTTTTGGCTTGGCCTGTCTCTTTTTCGGCTGGTCCATGGGACTTCATCCTTTCCTATCCGGGCGGCGGGGCGCATGATAACGCACAACACCGCCCCCTATAAAACGACAGGGGAAACAGACCCCCGCATCCCTGCGGAAGCCCGTCTCCCCTCTCTCTCGGCGGTCTCTCAGTCCGCCTGTAAAATACCGCTCAAATCCACCTCGCCGGCGTCCTTCCACAGGCGTTCCAGGTCGTAGAACTCCCTGGCCTCGTCGTTGAAGATATGGACCACCACGGCGGAGAAGTCCAGCAGCACCCAGGTGCCGCCCCGGTGCCCCTCGATGTGGTGGGGCGGCTCCCCCGCCTCCTTCATGGCCTTCTCGCAGACGTCGCTGAGGGCCTTGATCTGGGTGGTGGAGGTGGCGGTGCAGATGACGAAATAATCGGCCAGGGTGGTCAGCTCGGCGGTCTCCAGGACCTTGAGGTCTTGGGCCTTCTTGCTGTCCAGCGTCTTGGCCAGGGCAAGGGCCATTTCCTTCGGTGTCATAGGCTATTCTCCTTCGCAGTCAGCAGTTAAAAGATGGGGATGCCCGCCGGGGGCGCGTTGGGGTCCGGCGTGGGCTCCGGGTCGGGGGTGGGCACAGCCTCCGGGGGCGGCGTGTCCACGGGGTCGTCCTCCGTGGGGCCGTCCATGCCGCCGTCCGGGCTGGTATCCGGCGGGGGCGTGCCCCGGTCGGGCAGGCCGGTCCCCCCCGCCCCGGAGGGCCGGGGGCTTGGGCTGGTTCCGGGCGCCGGACTGCCGGAGACCGCCGGACTTGCGTCCGGGTCCGGCGTGTCCGTGGGCTCCGGCGTGGGTGTGGCCTTGGGGGCGTTCTTGGCGGCCAGCCAGGCCGAATTGGCCTTGGAGTCCTTCACCACGCCGCTGGTGGAGGCGATGGTGCCGTCCTTGTTCTTGTACATGATGTCCAGGTCGGCCCTGGTCACGTCGGTCTTATAGGGGTTGAAGTCGGCGTTCACCAGCTCGATCAGCTCGTCGATATACGGGAACACATAGGACTCGTTGGCGCCAATGGTATAGCTCCAGAAGTAGCCGTTGTAGTTGCCCGGCATGGTGACGAAGCTCACGTTGTCCATGCTCAGGCCGCCCTTGAGAGCGGCTTCGCCGAACCAGAGCAGGTTCTGGATGGACAGGTCGGTCTCCACGTTCTCGGCGAAGATGTCCACCAGCTCCGGCAGCTTGGTCAGGGTGGCCGGGGACAGGAGCTTGGCGGCGATGGCCTTCAGCAGCTTCTGCTGGGTCTCGATGCGGCCGATGTCGCCGGAGGCGTAGCCGGTGCCGTTGTTGTTCTTGCGGAAGCGGAGGACCTTCATCACCTGATCCCCGTCCAGGTGCTGCTGCCCCTTGTTGATGTGGATGTGCAGGTCCTGGTAGGGGTCGTCGTAGCTCATGTTGAGTGGCACGTCGAAGTCCACGCCTCCGATGGCCTTGGCCAGACGGCCCACCGCCTCCCACTCCACGATGACGTGGAAGTCCGGCTCAAAGCCGATGGTGTCCGCCACCGTGCTTTTCAGGGCCTCCAGGCCGTCGCCCTTCTTGCCGCCGCCATAGTTGTAGACGGAGTTGATCTTCTTGATGTCCCAGGACTTGTTTACCATGGTGTCCCGGGGGATGTTCATCACGCTCAGCTTCTGGTTGGTCACGTCGTAGGACACCACCATGACCACGTCGGTGTTGCCGCCGCCGCCCGTGTCCCGCCCGGCCACCAGAATGGTGTAGAAGTCCTCGCTTTTCCGGTCCGGGTTCCGGGTGGTCTTGGGGTCCTCGGTCTCGCCGGGGGCCAGGGTCTGGACCGGACCCTTGGGGGGCTTCTGGGTGTCCACGTTCAGCTTGGGCTTCACCACCATCAGCTTGTAGGCGGCGAACAGGACCACCACCAGGGCGGAGATCACCGTGAGGGCGATATAGCACCGGCGGAGGATGACCTCCTTCCGGGTGCGCTGGGGCTTGGGCCGGACCGGCTTTTTGTCGCCCGTCCCCTTTTTCAGGCGTTCTCCGCCTTTTTTGTGTCTGTCTGGGGTCATTGGGTCCGTCCTTTCAGGTATTCTCTCGCCTGGAGGGTGTTGGTGTGCACCTGCACGCCCCGCTCCTCCATGTCCTGGATGGTCAGCTCACAGCCCATAAGCAGGGCCGCATCCAGGTCCGTATAGGCCAGTCGCCGCATCTCCTCCAGGCCGTCGAAGGGGGCGCGGTTCGGCTCGATGTAGTCGGCCAGGTACAGCAGCTTGGACAGCAGGTCCATGTCCGCCTTCCCGGTGGTGTGCCAGTAGATGGCCTGAAAGACCTCGTCCGGCTGGCCGAACTCGTATTTGGCAATGGCCGCGCCGGTCTTGGCGTGGAGCAGCTTGACGGTCCTGCGCTCCAGGTCATCCAGCACGATACCATATTTTTCGCACAAATTCAACTGTTCCTCCAGATCCAGGTACTTGGTGCAGTCGTGGAGGATGCCCGCCCGTCTCGCCAGGTCCGGGTCGGCGCCCCAGTGACGGGCCAGCCGGACGGCCTCCTCCTCACAGCCCCGGATGTGGGGGATGCGCTTGGCCCGTACCATGGCGTAGGACGCGCACCGCAGGTCCTCGTCGTCCAGTGCCTTCAGGTCGGCCTCCACGCCGTAGAGGCCGTGGAGCAGGATGTGGCCGTAGACCTGGCACCACAGCAGGTCCCTGGCCCCGGCCCGGTCCGTCCGCAGGAGGGTCCGCAGCCGGGTGGAGGACACGTCGGTGATTTTGGGCAGCTGGACCAGCGTGACCTTGGCCCCGAAGGTGTCCCGGAGATAGGCCACCTGGACCTCCATCATCTCCCCGCTGTCGGCTTCGGTGCGGGCGAAGGCCGCCACATGGGCCAGGGAGAGGATGTCCTCCGGCCTGTACCAGTTTTGCAGGGTGAGGAACATGTCGGTCCCCACCAGGAGCCACAGCTCGTCCCCGGGATAGCGTGCCCGGAGGGCCGCCAGGGTATCCGCCGTATAGCTCTTTCCCTCCCGCTCCAGCTCGATTGGGTCGGCCTGGGCGCAGCCGGGGCGGCCCGAGAGCAGCCCCACCCCGTCGGCCATGAGGGCGGCCATGTCCAGCCGCGCCCGGCCGGGGGCCGACGCCTCGGTGAGGTTCTTGTGAGGCGGCTGGTGGGCGGGGATAAAGAGGACCTGGTCCAGCTCCAGCAGGGCCAGCGCGGCCCGTGCCGCCTCCAGGTGCCCCAGGTGGGGCGGGTCAAAGGTGCCGCCGTAGACGCCGATTTTCATACGGGTCCCTCCCATGTCGTTTTTGCTTATGACTGGGGCTTTCTGTCCTTGACCAGCACGATCTTGTCCTTTTTATCCTTATTATGGCTTGGACGATACAGGACGAATTTTGTTCCAATGACCTGGACCACCTCGCTGCGGGTGGCCTTGGACAGGGCGTCGGCGGCCTCCCGGGGGGTGAGCATGGAGTTTTCCAGCACCTTGCCCTTGATGAGTTCCCGGGCCTCCAGGGCGTCGTCGGCCTGCTTGACCAGATTGTCCCCCAGGCCGTCCTTGCCCACGTGGACGATGGTGTCGATGGCGTTGGCCAGCCCGCGAAGCTGGGCGCGCTGCTTACTTGTTAAGTCCATTTAGATAACTCTCCAATTTGATTTGAAATTCCCGCAGGGAGTTGGCCCGGTGGGAGATGGCGTTTTTCTCCTCCGGGGTAAGCTGGGCGAAGGTCTTTTTCTGCTCCGGCACGAAGAAGATGGGGTCGTAGCCGAAGCCGTGGTCCCCCTGGGGGGCGTAGGCCAGGGTGCCGGGGCACTCCCCCCGGGCGGAGATCACGTCGCCATTGGGCATGGCGAGGCACACCACGGAGACGAATTTGGCCCGCCGGTTGAGCTGGCCCCGCATGTTCTCCAGTAGGAGCCGATACCGGCCCACGTCGTCCAGCCCCTCCCCGCCGTAACGGGCGGAGTATACGCCGGGGGCGCCGTTCAGCGCCTCCACGCACAGGCCGGAGTCGTCGGCGATGGCGGGCAGGCCCGTGGCCTCCATCACCGCCCTGGCCTTGAGCAGGGCGTTCTCCTCAAAGGTGGTCCCCGTCTCCTCCACGTCGATGTCCACGCCCACGTCGGACTCCAGGACCACCTCCACCCCCTGGGCGGACAGGATGGTCTTCATCTCCTCCAGCTTGTGGGCGTTCTTACTGGCTAATACCGCTTTCATGGATTCAACCTCCCAAGGCGGATCTCTGGATGGCCTGGACCTCCCGGATGCCCTTGGCGCACAGGTCCACCAGCTTCCGCTGCTCGTCGATGGTGAAGCCCCGGCCCTCGCCGGTGCCCTGTAACTCAATGATTTCCCCTTCGCCGGTCATGACGCAGTTCAGGTCCACCTGGGCGGCGGAGTCCTCCTCATAGCACAGATCCAGCAGCAGCTCGTCGTTGACGATGCCCGCCGAGATGGCGCTGACGCAGGTTTTCAGGGGCATCTCCTCCAGCACGCCCTCCTCCACCAGCTTGTGGAGGGCGTAGGACAGGGCCACGAAGCCGCCGGTGACGCTGGCGGTGCGGGTGCCGCCGTCGCCCTGGAGCACGTCGCAGTCGATGGTGATGGTCCGCTCCCCCAGCTTTTTCATGTCCACCGCCGCCCGGAGGGCGCGGCCCACCAGCCGCTGTATCTCCGCAGAGCGGGGGGACAGCTTCAGCTTGGCGATGTCCCGCTTGCTCCGCTCCCGGTTGGCCCGGGGCAGCATGGAGTACTCGGCGGTGACCCAGCCCTCCCCCTCGGGGACGTGGGGCGGGGTGTGCTCCTCCACGCTGGCGCAGCACAGGACCTGGGTGTTGCCGCACTTGATGAGGCAGGAACCCTCGGCAAATTTGATGAAGTTGGGGATGATCTCTATGGGCCGCAGTTGGTCGTTGGCCCGTCCGTCGATTCTGGACATGATATTGGCTCCTTTTATTCTTTCTTGTTTTGCCTCTGCTCCACCCAGTTATACACGAAGCTGATGCCAAAGCAGAGCAGGCCCCCCGCCATCAGGGCCGCCACCCGGAAAAAGGAGGGGGAGCCCACCACGTCGATGGTGACCATTTTCAGTACGCTGCCGATGGCCAGCACCAGGCCGAAGATGCGCAGGGGTTTGGACTTTCGGAAAAAGCCCAGGATGATGTAACACGCCGCCAGGGCGATGCACAGCAGGCTCAGGAAGATGGGCCACGCCCCCGCGGGCGTCAGCCGGGCGGACTGGATCAAATCCAGGGTCAGCGCCCCGGCCGCCGCCAGACCCCAGCCGAACTGCCCGCCGGTCTCCCAGCGGAAGTAGGCGGCGTGGAGGAGGTTCAGCCCCTGGAGGAAGAGCAGGGCCACCGCCACCGCCCGTTCTGCCGGCCCGGCCCATGCCAGGGTCCAGGTGTACGCCAGCAGGACCCCGTCAAAGGCGAAGCCCTGGATGCGCTCATGGAGGGCCAGCGCGCCGTACCGCCGGTAGGGCGCTTTCAGCCAAATGGGAAGGGCGGCCAGCAGGACCCCCAGCAGGGCCAGAAGCATCAGGGAGAACATCCGGTCCATCCCCCGCATGGCCGCGCCCCGCAGGAGTACCAGCGCCCCGGCATAACCGCACAGCAGGATGCCCCAGCTCTGCCGCTTGCTCTCGCAGCGCCGCCACTGGTACAGCAGCGCCAGCGGGACGACCAGCGCCGCAGCGGCGGCGGGGAAATAGGCGGCGGGCCGCCACAGGGACCAGAGGAGGCACAGGCACACCCCGTAGGCGGCGGCACAGACAGTCTCCGTCACCCTGGTCTTTTTCCTGGCGTAGACCGCCACGGTCCCCAGGGCCGCCAAGCCCGCCCCCAGGGCGTCAAAGCCATAATAACTCCCCACTCCCTCCGCCGCGAAGAGCAGCACCGGGGCGAAGATACAGTATCCCTCCCGGCGGAACCGGGTCTTCCCCAGCAGTCCCGCCGCCCCCGCCGTCACCAGCAACAGGGGCAGGTGGCGCTCCAGTGCCGGCAGTCCGGCCCAGGCCGCGGCATAGTGCCCCAGGGCGTCGGCGGGCAGGGCCATCGTCAGCAGGACCGGGATGGTCAGGCACAGGTAGGCCGCCCGGCCCCCCGCCGCCGACTTGAGTTCCAGCGTCCAGCCCGCCGTCCACAGCACCAGCCCGCTCAAGGCGGCGCACAAAATTAGGCACAGAATGATCCAGCCGCCGGGTGCAAAGGCGTAGCCACTGAAAAAGTGGTGGACGTAGGCGAAGTGGGTCAAATTCAGATATATCGCCGTGGCGCCCGCCGTCAGCGCCAGCACCGGGTCAAACTTCCCGTAGAGCCGCCGAAAGGCCAACACAGCCCCGGCCTGGGTCGCCCCCACAAAAAGCAGGGAAATGACGGACAGCGGGCTGTCGGAAATGAGCTGGCAGGCCAGGGCCGCCGTGACGAAGTTGCCCAGGCAGAGCACATAGAAGAAGAGCCGGGTCCGGCCCCGCTTCCCCAGCAGGATGCAGGCCGCGTCCCAGGCCAGGATCAGCAACAGCACCGCCCACAGGGGCACCAGGGCCCACGCCTGGTAGAGGGCCACCACATCGGCATACAGAATGCCCAGGCCGCAGGCCACCAGACTGTCGGAAAAGGGCCTGGGCAGCCGCTTGGACAGGAGCAGTCCGGCCCCTACAAATAGGGCGCCCCCCAGCGCGATGACGGCGGCCTTCACCAGGGCCGTCATATAGCTCCAGCCCATGAGGATCAGCACACAGCAGCCCAGCAAAATCAGCAGCGAGGCCAATAAGCTGAGGATATACTTCCCCACGCCGGACTCAGACAGGCCCAGGGCGGACCGGCCCAGCGTCCGGAGCGGCCGCGCAGGCCGGGGCGGCGGCGTCCGGCCAGCGAGCGGCCGGT
>UQGJ01000093.1 GCA_900540545.1 uncultured Eubacteriales bacterium | reverse complement strand
GGGGAGGTACCGTGGGGGCTGGGGGCGGCGGGCGGCCGCAAGGGCCGCCCCTACATGGGGCGTAAAGGTAAGGGCAGGCTGGTGCGTGGCGGGCCGGGGTCGTCCCGCCCCACCGTTTTTTGAGGGAGGCGGGAGGCGGATTGCCACACCAGTCTGCGGACTGGTTCGCAATGACAGGTACGTGGCGGCCCCCACAGAATAGAGGAGCACCCCGGTCGGGGGTCCACAAAAAGGAGCAACCGCTATGCAATACTACTGCGCCCCACTGGAGGGCATCACCGGGCACATGTTTCGGACCGTCCACCACCGCTATTTTCCGGGGGTGGACAAGTATTTCACGCCCTTCCTCACCCCCACCCAGGAGCACGTCTTTCCCAAGAAAATCCTCCAGGAGATCGCCCCGGAGAACAACCGGAGCTTCCGTGTGGTCCCACAAATCCTGACCCGGCGGTCCGAGGACTTCATCTGGATGGCCCGGGAGCTGGCGGACCGGGGCTACCGGGAGATCAACCTGAACCTGGGCTGCCCCTCCGGCACCGTGACGGCCAAGGGCAAGGGGTCCGGGTTCCTGGCCCACCCCGACGAGCTGGACCGCTTCCTGGACGACATCTACTCCGCCCTGGATATGGACCTCTCCATCAAGACGCGCCTGGGGTCCCTGAGCAGCGACGAGTTCCCGGACCTGCTGGAGATTTTCAGCCGCTACCCCGTCTCCGAGCTCATCATCCACCCCAGGGTCCGCACCGACTTCTACCGCAACCAGGTCCAGACAGACGTGTTCGCCTGGGCGTTGGACCACTGGGACGGGCCCATCTGCTACAACGGCGACCTGACCACCGTGTCCGGCTGCGCCGCCCTGTCCCGGCGGTTCCCCACTGTGGAACGGGTCATGCTGGGCCGGGGCCTTATCGCCGACCCCGCCCTGTGCACCAAGCTCACCGGCGGCCCGGCTGCGGACAAGACCACCCTGCGGGCCTTCCACGACGAGCTGTTCGAGTCCTACTCCGCCGCCTTCGGCAGCCGCCGGAACGCCATGATGCGGATGAAGGAGCTGTGGTTCTACCTCATCCACCTGTTCAGCGGCGGCGGCGACTGCCTCAAGGCCCTGCGCAAGGCCAAGGACCCCCTGGACTACACCCACCAGGTGGAGGTCCTTTTCCGCACGCTGGACCTGCTGCCCGACGCCCAGGTGGATTGGTAGCCAAACAAAATTTCTTTGTCAAAAACTTTTTGTTTTTCTCCTATCCCTTGGGCGGCAGGCGGTTGCGCCGTTTTGCGCCCGTTATTGTCAAAATAGATAAGAAACCACCCCTTGACAACGGCTTCTCTTGTGATTATACTAAACATGTGAAGAAAAATTGAATATCCGATTTGACTTATATAAGCCCAAGATTTGGTTGGGCGTCTCTACCAGCTACCGTAAATGGCTGTGCTATAAGTCTCGAAGGGCGGTGATACCCTTGGAGATAGGCATAGACAAAAGCGGCAGCTTTTTTCATGCTCCGCTCTGCGGAACGCCCGATCAAAAATCAATATCAGGCGAACTTATATAGGCTCGAAATTGGTCGGGCGTATCTACCAGCTGCCGTAACAGCTGCGCTATAAGTTCCCGGTGGACGGCCGGGGACGTGATAGCGTTTCTGTCGGCAGCCTTTTTGCGCCCTTTTTGCGGCCGTCACCGAGAAAAGGAGGAAGCGGCCCTATGAGCCAAAACCGGTTCGTCCTCAAGGGCGACATCTGTTACAGCAAAGACCCCCGCACCCTGGAGACCGTGCCCAACGGCTGGCTGGTCTGCCTGGACGGCGTTTCCGCCGGCGTGTTCCAGGACCTGCCGGAGCAGTACAGGGACCTGCCCGTGGCGGATTTCACCGGCAGGCTGGTCATCCCCGGCCTCACGGACCTCCACGTCCACGCCCCCCAGTACTCCTTCCGGGGCCTGGGCATGGACCTGGAGCTGCTGGACTGGCTGGTCACCCACACCTTCCCGGAGGAGGCCAAATACCGGGACCCAGACTACGCCCGCTCGGCCTACGCCATTTTCGCGGAGGATTTGAAGCGCAGCGCCACCACCCGGGCCTGTATCTTCGCCACCGCCCACACCCAGGCCACGGAGATTTTGATGGACCTGCTGGAGGACACCGGCCTGGAGACCATGGTGGGCCGGGTGAACATGGACCGCAACTCCCCCAGCAGCCTCCGGGAGCCGTCCGCCGCGGCGTCCGCCGCCGAGACGCTGCGCTGGCTGGAGGACACGGCGGGGAAATACCGGCGCACCCGGCCCATCCTCACCCCTCGGTTCATCCCCTCCTGCACCGACGGGCTGATGGAGCGCCTGGCGGACCTCCAGAAGCAGTACCACCTGCCCGTGCAGTCCCACCTGTCGGAAAACGAGGACGAGGGGGCCTGGGTCCAGGAGCTGTGCCCCCAGACCCGGTTCTACGGCGACGCCTACGACCGCTTCGGCCTCTTCGGCGGGGAGGTCCCCACCGTCATGGCCCACTGCGTCCTCTCCTCGGACCGGGAGATCGCCCTGATGAAGGAGCGGGGGGTCTACGTGGCCCACTGTCCCCAGTCCAACACCAACCTCTCCTCCGGCGTGGCCCCCGTCCGGCGCTACCTGGACCAGGGCCTGAACGTGGGCCTGGGCAGCGACGTGGCCGGCGGCAGCAGTCTTTCCATCCTCCGGGCCATGGCCGACGCCGTCCAGGCCTCCAAGCTGCGCTGGCGGCTGCTGGACCAGAGCCTGGCCCCCCTGACGGTCCCCGAGGCCTTCTGGCTGGGCACCGTGGGCGGCGGCTCCTTCTTCGGCAAGGTGGGTTCCTTCGACCCGGGCTACGCGCTGGACGCCGTGGTCCTGGACGACAGTCATCATAAAACACCGCTGGCGCTCAGCGTACAGGACCGCCTGGAGCGGACGGTCTATCTGGCGGAAGAGAGGGATGTGATAGCAAAGTTCGTCAACGGCAGCAAAGTCTGGTAAGGGACACGAGAGAGGTCCCGATGCTCAAAACCTGAATGTTAGAAAGGGAGGGTCCAGCAATGAGTACACCGACAAAAGCCCCCGGCGGCACCCTGGACAGGATGTTCCACCTCACCGAGCGGAAGACCGACGTGAAAACCGAGGTCATCGCCGGCATCACCACCTTCATGACCATGGCCTACATCCTGGCGGTCAACCCCAACATTTTGAGTGTGTCCGGCATGGACCGGGGGGCGGTCTTCACCGCCACCTGTCTGGCCTCCATCCTGGCCACCATCCTCATGGCGCTCTTCTCCAACTACCCCTTCGTCCTCTCGGCCGGCATGGGCCTGAACGCCTACTTCGCCTACACCGTGGTGGGCAACATGGGTTACTCCTGGGAGATGGCCCTGGCCGCCGTCTTTGTGGAGGGCCTCATCTTCATCCTGCTCAGCCTGACCAACGTGCGCGAGGCCATCTTCAACGCCATCCCCATGCCCCTCAAGCACGCCGTCAGCGCCGGTATCGGCCTGTTCATCGCCTTCATCGGCCTGCAGAACTGCAAGCTGGTGGTGGACTCCGCCACGCTGGTCAGCGTGTATAACTGGCACAACAACGCCGCCACCTTCCGCACCGAGGGCATCACGGTCCTGCTGGCCGTCATCGGCGTGCTCATCACCGCCATCCTCATCGTCAAAAAGGTGAAGGGCAACATCCTCTGGGGCATCCTAGCCACCTGGGCCCTGGGCATCATCTGCGAGCTGACGGGCCTGTACGTGCCCGACGCCTCCATGGGCTTCTTCAGCGTCCTGCCCGACTTCTCCGCGGGCTTCGGCATCCCCAGCATCATGCCCACCCTGGGCAAGCTGGACTTCTCCGCCCTGCTGAGCGGCAAGTGGCTGGACTTCCTGGTGGTGGTGTTCGCCTTCCTCTTCGTGGACATGTTCGACACTCTGGGCACCCTCATCGGCGTGGCCTCCAAGGCCGACATGCTGGATAAGGACGGCAAGCTGCCCAAGATCCGGGGCGCCCTGCTGGCCGACGCCGTGGGCACCTCCGCCGGTGCCGTGCTGGGCACCTCCACCATCACCACCTTCGTGGAGAGCGCCTCCGGCGTGGCCGAGGGCGGCCGCACCGGCCTGACCGGCATCGTCTCCGCCATCTTCTTCGGCATCGCCCTGTTCCTGTCCCCCATCTTCCTGGCCATCCCCTCCTTCGCCACCGCCCCCGCCCTCATCGTGGTGGGCTTCCTGATGGTCAGCGCCGTCCTCAAGGTGGACTTCAACAACGCCTTTGAGGCCATCCCCGCCTTTATCTGCCTCATCGCCATGCCCTTCATGTACTCCATCAGCGAAGGCATCGCCATGGGCGTCATCTCCTACGTGGTCATCAACCTGTTCGGCGGCCAGGAGCGCCGCAAGACCATCAGCGTGGTCATGTACATCCTCGCCATCCTCTTCATCCTCAAGTACATCTTCCTCTGATCCCCACTTCCCACCTCTCTGCGTTGGCCCGGTCCCCCCAGGGGCCGGGCCAATGCGCCCTTCTTCTATCCCACAAAAGGAGTTGTTCCCCCATGGAAATCGGAATCTCCAAAACCCGCGTGGACGCCCACGACAAGGTCTGCGGCGCAGCCAGATACACCGGCGACCTGGAGCCACGGGACTGCCTGGTGGCCCGGGTGGTCCACAGCACCATCGCCAACGGCTGGGTCAAGTCCATCGACACCAGCGGGGCTGAGGCCATCCCCGGCGTGGTGAAGGTCCTGACCTGCTTCGACGTGCCCGACATCCAGTTCCCCACCCCCGGCCACCCCTGGAGCGTGGAGGCCGCCCACCAGGACGTGTCCGACCGCAAGCTGCTGAACCGGCGGGTGCGGGTCTACGGCGACGACATCGCCGCCGTGGTGGCCGAGGACGACGTGGCCGCCGCCCGGGCCGTGAAGGCCATCCAGGTGGAGTACGAGGAGTACCCCGCCTGCGTCACCGTGGACGACGCCCTGGCCCCGGGCGCCCAGCCCATCCACGCCGAGCACCCGGACAATATCCTGGTCCGCTCCACCCTCCACGTGGGGGACCAGACCTACGACGAGGCCCTGGCCGCCCAGCCGGACCTGCTGCGCCTCCACAAGACCTACCAGACCCAGTCGGTCCAGCACTGCCACATCGAGCCGCCGGTGTCCCACGCTTACGAGGAGGGCGGGAAGCTGGTGGTGGTCACCTCCACCCAGATCCCCCACATCGTCCGCCGGGTCATCGGGCAGGCCCTGGGCATCCCCTGGGGGGACGTGCGGGTCATCAAGCCCTACATCGGCGGCGGCTTCGGCAACAAGCAGGACGTGCTGTACGAGCCGTTGAACGCCTGGCTGTGCCGTCAGGTGGGGGGCCGGTGCGTCAAGCTGGAGATTTCTAGAGAGGAGACCCTGGCCAACACCCGGGTCCGCCACGCCATCCGCTTTGAGGTGGAGGCCGCCGTCCGGCCCGACGGCACCCTGGTGGCCCGCCGCCTCCACGCCGATTCCAACCAGGGGGGCTATGCCTCCCACGGCCACGCCATCGTGGCCAACGCAGCCAACGCCTTCAAGCAGCTCTATCCCGGCCAGGTCCTGGACGCGGAGTGCCGCACGGTGTACACCAACATCGCCACCGGCGGGGCCATGCGGGGCTACGGCATCCCCCAGGCCGACTTCGCCGCCGAGTGCATGGCCGACGACCTGGCCGCCCTGGTGGGCATGGACCCCCTGGACTTCCGGCTCCAGAACTGCATGGGCCCCGGCTATGAGGACCCCCACACCCACATCAAGTTCCACAGCTACGGCCTCCGGGAGTGCATCCTGAAGGGGGCCGAGGCCATCCGCTGGAAGGAGCTGCGCCGGCAGTACCAAAACCAGACCGGCCCCATCCGCCGGGGCGTGGGCATGGCCATCTTCTGCTACAAGACCGGCGTGTATCCCATCAGCCTGGAGACCGCCTCCTGCCGCATGGTCCTGAACCAGGACGGCTCCGTCCAGGTCCAGATGGGGGCCACGGAAATCGGCCAGGGGGCCGACACCGTGTTCTGCCAGATGGCCGCCGAGGCCGTGGGCCTCCCCGCAGAGATGGTCCACATCGTCACCGTCCAGGACACCGACGTGGCCCCCTTCGACACCGGGGCCTACGCCTCCCGCCAGACCTACGTGTCCGGCATGGCGGTGAAAAAGACCGGCGCGTCCATGAAGCGCAATATCCTGGACTACGCCGCCTATATGCTCTCCCGCCCGGCCGAGGAGCTGGACCTGCGGGGCGGTCAAATCGTGGACGCCGCCACCGGCGAAGCCGTTCTGGACCTGGGGGGGGTGGCCGAGACCGCCTTCTACTCCCTGGACAAGTCGGTCCACATCACCGCCGAGGAGACCAGCCACTGCAAGGACAACACCTTCGCCAGCGGCGTGTGCTTCGCCGAGGTGGAGGTGGACATCCCCATGGGCAAGGTGAAGGTGCTGAACATCGTCAACGTCCACGACTCCGGCACCCTCATCAACCCCAAGCTGGCCGAGGCCCAGGTCCACGGCGGCATGAGCATGGGCCTGGGCTACGCCCTCAGCGAGGAGCTGCTCTACGACAAGCACGGCAGGGTCCTGAACCCCAACCTGCTGGACTACAAGCTCCCCACCGTCATGGACACCCCCAGGCTCCGGGCCCTCTTCGTGGAGGTCCCCGACCCCACCGGCCCCTTCGGCAACAAGGCCCTGGGCGAGCCCCCCGCCATCCCCGTGGCCCCGGCCATCCGCAACGCCGTCCTCCACGCCACCGGCGTGGCCGTGGACTCCCTGCCCCTGGGACCGCAGAAGCTGGTGGAGGCCTTCACCGAGGCCGGACTTTTGGAAAGGAGGGTGTGAGCCCATGTACGACATCGAGCGATTCTACCGGGCCAAGGACGTCTCCGACGCCGTCCGCGCCCTGGACCACGACCCGGACGCCATCCTGGTCTCCGGCGGCACCGACGTGCTCATTCAGACCCGGGAGGGCAAGCTGGCGGGGTGCAGCCTGGTCAGCATCAACCAGCTCCCGGAGCTGGTGGGGGTCCGCATCGAGCCCGACGGCACCATCGTCATCGGCGGCGCCACCACCTTCTCGGAAATCACCAACAACAAGGAATTGCAGGCCCGCATCCCCATCCTCTGCTGGGCGGTGGACCAGGTGGGCTCCCCCCAGATCCGGAACATGGGCACCATCGGCGGCAACGTCTCCAACGGCGTCACCTCCGCCGACTCGGCCTCCAGCCTCTTTGCCCTGAACGCCGTGGTGGAACTCACCGGCCCGGAGGGCGTCCGCCGTCTGCCCATTGCCGACTACTACGCCGGGCCCGGCAAGACCGTCCGGGGCCACAGCGAGATTTTGACCGCCATCCGCATCGCCAAGGAGGACTACGAGGGCTACGGCGGCCACTACCTGAAGTACGGCAAGCGGGAAGCCATGGAGATCGCCACCCTGGGCTGCGCCGTCTGCGTCAAGCTCACCGGGGACAAACAGCACGTGGCCGACCTGCGCATGGCCTTCGGCGTGGCCGCCCCCATCCCCATGCGCTGCCGGGAGACCGAGGAGAAGGTCCGGGGCATGGCTCTGGACGGGGCCCTGCTGGACGCCGTGAGCCAGGGCGCCCTGTCCGAGGTGCGCCCCCGGGACAGCTGGCGGGCCTCCAAGGCCTTCCGGCTCCAGCTGGTCTCCGAAATGAGCCGCCGGGCCCTGAGCCAGGCCATTACATATGCGGGAGGGGAACTCCATGCTTGACATCATCACCATGACCGTCAACGGCAAGACCCAGGAGGTGGCCTACGACCTCCGGGAGTCCCTGGCGGACACCCTGCGCAACCGTCTGGGCCTCACCAGCGTGAAAAAGGGCTGCGAGGCCGGGGAGTGCGGGGCCTGCACCGTCCTGGTGGACGGCAAGGCCGTGAACTCCTGCGTCTACCTCACCGCCTGGGCGTCGGGGCGGAGCGTCCTCACCGTGGAGGGCATCAAGGGCCCCAACGGGGAGCTGTCCCCCATCCAGCAGGCCTTCGTGGAGGAGGCCGCCGTCCAGTGCGGCTTCTGCACCCCCGGCCTCATCATGACCGCCGTGGAGATCGTGGGCACCGGCAAGCGCTACGACCGGGAGGAGCTGAAAAAGCTCATCTCCGGCC
This sequence comes from uncultured Eubacteriales bacterium, assembly GCA_900540545.1. GTDB lineage: Bacteria > Bacillota > Clostridia > Oscillospirales > Oscillospiraceae > Intestinimonas. The sequence goes on along the minus strand of UQGJ01000093.1, from coordinate 148 downwards.
ACCTCTGCCGCTGCACCGGCTACGAGAACATCCTCAACGCCATGGAGCGCATCGTGGAGGAGACCTGGGAGAGGCACGGGGTCACGTGAGTGCGGAGTCCCTCCGGGGGCGGCGCTCCCGCGCGGGGGTCCTCTTTCTCATTTGAGAA
>UQGJ01000092.1 GCA_900540545.1 uncultured Eubacteriales bacterium | reverse complement strand
TCCTTCTTTCCGTCCCCTTTCTTCGAGAAGAAAGGGGACCCCCCGGAGGGACTCCCCCCTGCAATTTCCCCTCGCTTTTTAAGGAAAAATCGCATATAATAAAAGCTCCGAGAGAGGAGAGAGAACATGCTGCTGAATGTACTGGCCGTGGGCGACGTGGTGGGGGACGCCGGTCTGGACTTCCTGACCAAACACCTGCGCACCCTCCAGCGCCTCCACGACGTCCACTTCACCGTGGTCAACGGCGAAAACGCCTCCGGCGTGGGCATCCTGCCCCGCCAGGCCAAGGACATCTACGACGCGGGGGCCGACGTGGTCACCCTGGGCAACCACACCTGGAACCGCATCCAGATCAAGGACCTGCTGGACGACGTGCCCTGGCTCCTCCGCCCGGCCAACTACACCAGCCGGGTCCCCGGCCGGGGCCTGGGGGTCTACGACGGCCCCCGGGGCCTGCGCATCGCCGTGATGAACCTCATCGGCCGGTGCGAGATGGACTCCAACTTTGAAAACCCCTTCACCACGGCGGACAAGCTGCTGGACGGCTTGGACGCCGACCTGTGCCTGGTGGACTTCCACGCCGAGGCCACCAGCGAGAAGGGGGCCATGGGCTTCTATCTGGACGGCCGGGTCCAGGCCGTCTGGGGCACCCACACCCACGTGCCCACCGCCGACGGGCAGATTTTGCCCAGGGGCGCCGGCTTCCTCACCGACGTGGGCATGACCGGGCCGGCGGTGTCCGTCCTGGGCATCCGCCCGGAGCAGGCGGTGAACCGCTTCCTGGGCGGCCTGCCCGCCCGCTTCGAGCCCGCCCCGGGCCCCTGCAAGCTGGAGAGCGCGGTATTTACCATCGACACCAATTTGAAGACCTGCACCTCAGTGCAGCGGGTGGATATTTCCGACGAATAGGCCCGCCCCCGCCCCGACATGTACCAGCCCGCCCTTACACCGGCCTGTTGGTTTCTTCGGCACTCCTTGCGTGGCTGTGCCCATGTAGGGGCGGCCCTTGCGGCCGCCCGTCCCTCGTCCCCTGTCATTGCGAACCAGTTCGCAAACTGGTGCGGCAATCCGGCTCCCCTGTCCCAAACATGTGGGGCGGGACGACCCCGGCTCGCCATGCACCCGCCCTCACCCCACGCGCCCCCCACCTCAAGAAAGGAGTTCCACCATGCTGCAAATCCTCCACGCCGCCGACTTCCATCTGGACGCCCCCTTTGCCTCCCTGCCCGCGGAGAAGGCGGCCCAGCGCCGGGGGGAACAGCGGGACCTGCTCTCCCGGCTGGCCGAGCTGGCCCGCGCCCGCCGGGCCGATCTGGTCCTGCTCTCCGGCGACCTCTTCGACAGCGGCGATACCTACGCCGAGACCACCCAGGCCCTGGCCCGCGCCCTGGGGCAGACGGGCTGCCCCGTCCTCATCGCCCCCGGCAACCACGACTTCTACCACCCCCGCTCCCCCTACGCCCTCCTGTCCTGGCCGGAGAACGTCCACATCTTCCGGGAGAGCGCCCTGACCGCGGTGGACTTCCCGGCCCTGAACTGCGCCGTGTGGGGGGCGGCCTTCACCGCCCAGAGCCGGGAGGACTCCCCTCTGGCGGGCTTCACCGCCCCGGCGGACGGGCGGGTCCACGTCGGCGTCCTCCACGGCGACTTGGACGGCAAGAGCCGCTACGCCCCCATCCCGGAGACCGACGTGGCCGCGTCGGGGCTGGCCTATCTGGCCCTGGGCCACGTCCACGGGCGAACTGGTTTACATAAGGCCGGAAACACCGTCTGGGCCTACCCCGGCTGCCCCGAGGGCCGGGGCTTCGACGAGCTGGGGGACAAGGGCTGCCTGTGGCTCACCGTCCACGACGATGGCCGGGTGGAGGACGAGTTCGTCCCCCTGGCAAAGCGGCGCTACCATATCATAGAGGCCCCCATCCAGGGCGACCCCGCCCAGGCCCTGCTGAACGCCCTGCCGCCCAGTCTGGCGGAGGACGTGTGCCGGGTGGTCCTCACCGGGGAGAGCGGGGTGGAGGGGCTGGATTTGGCCGCCCTGGAGGCCCTGGGCGCGCCCCGCTGTTACAGCCTGTCCCTCCGGGACCGCACCGCCGTCCGCCGGGACCTGTGGGACCGGGCCGGGGAGGATACCCTCACCGGCCTCTTCCTCCGCCGGATGCAAGACAAGCTGGCCGCCGCCGGGACCGATGAGGACAGGGCCCTGCTGGAGCAGGCCGTCCGCTTCGGCCTGGCCGCGCTGGAACACCGGGAGGAACCGATGGTATGAATATAAACCGCATGACCGCCACCTTCGGCAAGCTGGAGGGGGAGCCCCTCACCCTGAAGCCGGGGCTGAATATCATCACCGCCCCCAACGAGGGGGGCAAATCCACCTGGTGCGCCTTCCTCCGGGCCATGCTCTACGGCATCCCCACCCGGGAGCGGGACACCAGGACCACCATCGCCGAGAAAAACCGCTACGCCCCCTGGTCCGGCGTCCCCATGGCGGGCGAGATTGATATTACATGGAAGGGCCGGGACATCACCCTCCGCCGCTTCGCCAAGGGGGCCAGCCCCTTCGGCGGCTTCGAGGCCGTGGACACCCACACCGGCGCCCCCATCGACGGCCTCACCGCCGACAACTGCGGCGAGACCCTGCTGGGGGTGGGCCGGGAGACCTACCAGCGCAGCGCCTTCGTGGGCCAGTCCGGGGTCCCCATCGACGGCGACCCGGAGCTGGAAAAGCGCATCGCCGCCCTGGTCTCTTCCGGGGAGGAGGACGTGTCCTTCTCCGAGACGGAAAAGACCCTGAAGGGCTGGCTCAACCGCCGCAAGCACAACAAGACGGGCATCCTACCAAAACTGGAGGCCGAGCTGGCGGAAATTGGGGAGAAAGTGTTCCAAATGAAACACTTTACTCGCCAGATCACCGAGCTGGAGAGCCGCCGGGACGAGCTGGACCGCCGCCGGGGGGAGCTGGAGCGGGAGTCCGCCGCCCAGAAGGCCCGCCGGGACTGGGCCCTCCGGGAGCAGTACGACAAGGCCGTGGCCGACCTCCAGGCCGCCCGGGCCGAGCGGGCCGGGCTGGAGCAGGAGGCGGGCCCCCTGCCGCCCAAGGAGGAGCTCCGCCAGGCCCAGGGGGATTTGGCCTATTTCAATACATTGAACGCCAATATCAAGCTGGCGGAGCAGGAGCTGGCCTCCGCCCAAGAGGCCGCCCGTGCGGCAAAGGAGGCCGCCTTTGACCCCGCGTTTGAGGGGATGACCCCCGACGAGGCGTGCCGGAAGGCTGACGAGGACGTGGCCCGGGCCGCCAAATTCCCTAACACCCGCCGACATACAGTCGGTGGAATCTTGTCCTTAGTGGCGGCGGTCTGCTTTGCCTTGGGTGCGTTGGGAGGCAGGAATGTTTTGCTCTGGGCCGCCGCGGGGGCCGCTCTGATTGCGGGCATCAGCACGTTGGTGGTGAGCCGCAGGCGGAGCCGGGAACACGACGCCCTCTGGCGGGAGACCGTGGCGCGCTACGGCGTCCAGAGCCTGGACCATATCCGACCCCTGGCCGACGCCTACCGGGAGCGGTGGACGGCGGCGGAGGACGCGGGCAGGCGGGCGGAACATTTGGAGGAATCCCTCCGGGGCCTCACCGAACAGCGGGACGGGCTGTGGGACCGGCTGCTGGCCTTCACCCACGGCTTCGCCCCCGCCGCCACCGACGCCTTCGGGGTGTCCGCCGCCCTGTCCAGGGCCTTGAGCCTGGATGAGCGCCGGGCCACCGCCCAGGTCCGGCTGGAGGCCGCCCAGCGGCTGGTGGCCTCCATCCCCTACACCCCCGCCGCCGAGCCTGGCCCCACGTCCCCTGCCGCCCCCCCGCCCCCCGTCTCCCGCACCGCCACCGAGACCGCCGCCCTCCTGGCCGCCGTCACCGGCGAGCTGTCCCGGGCGGACCAGGAGCTGGCCGCCCTCCGGGGCCGCCGCTCCGCCCTGGGGGACCCCGCCGAGCTGGAGGCCCGCCGGGACCAGATGGAGGAGGAGCGCCTCCGCCGCCAGGGGGAGTACGACGCCCTGGCCCTGGCCCTGGAGACCCTGGGCGAGGCCAACGGCGACCTCCAGGCCCGGTTCTCCCCGGACCTGAACCGCCGGGCGGGGGAGATTTTCGCCGCCCTCACCGGGGGTAAATACGAAGGCCTGACCCTCACCCGGGAGTTCGAGGCGGCCGTCCGGGAGACCGGCGGCGTCCTGCCCCGGCGGGCCTTGTCCCTGTCCCGGGGTGCGGTGGACCAGCTCTATCTGGCCGTCCGGCTGGCCGTGTGCGACCTGGCCCTCCCGGCGGAGGACCCCGCCCCCCTGGTCCTGGACGACGCCCTGGCCGACTTCGACGACGCCCGGATGGCCCTGGCCCTGGACTACCTGAACGCCCTGCCCCGGCAGGTCCTGCTCTTCACCTGCCACAGCCGGGAGGGGGCCCACTGTCCGGCTTGCATTCTGCCCGAAAAGCGGGTATAATGGTCAATACCTGATTTTTGGAGTTGATACCCATGTCCGAGGAAACCAAGCAGCCCGAGGAGGAGAAACTCTCCGACGGCGACGCGCTGAAAGTCGATATGTATTTCTGGCTCCAGGCCCTGGTCATGGCCCTGGTGAGCCTGATTCTGGTCTTTACCTTCGTGGGCCGCATCATCCAGGTGGACGGCCCCTCCATGCTCCCCACCCTCCACAACGCGGACCTGCTGCTGTTGCAGAGCCTGGGCTACGAGCCCAAGCAGGGCGACGTGGTGGTCCTGGCGAAAAAGTCCTTTGAGAACGGCCAGCCCATCGTCAAGCGGGTCATCGCCGTGGCGGGCCAGTCCGTGAAGATCGACTATGAAAACGACACCGTCACCGTGGACGGCAAGGTGCTGAACGAACCCTATATCAACCAGCAGGACCTGCAGCACCGCGACGAGCTGAGCCTGAACGAGGCCGTGGTCCCGGAGGGCTGTATCTTCGTCCTGGGCGACAACCGCAACAATTCCAGGGACAGCCGCTACCCCGAAATCGGCATCGTGGATACCCGCAGCGTGCTGGGGGGCGTCAAGTTCATCATCATGCCCTTCCAGGACATCGGGCCGGTGGAGTCGATTTCTAAAACGAGATAAGGAAATGAAGAGGACCGTGTACCACCCGGTACACGGTCCTTGATTTTTACGGAGCCCCTCCGGGGGCCGCTGCCGCGGGGGCCAGGATTCTTTTCTCGAAAAGAACCCTGGGAAGAAACGACCAGGGCCTGCGGGCCCTGGACCTTGGGGCGGCGCCAACGGGAGCTTGGTGGTTGAGACCGGCTAGAGGTGACAAGTCTGCCTTTCCGCACCTGCCCCGGCCGTTACGGCCTACCGTGTTGTAGGGCCGGCATACATGCCGGCCGCCCCCGTGCGTTGGCACAGCGCGCCTGGCATGGCGCTGCCCGGCAAAGCGGGTGCACGACGGCGGGCGGCTGATAGCCGCCCCTACAAAGGCGTGCGGGGTGGGGGCGGGCTGGTACGTGGCGGGCCGAGGTCGTCCCGCCCCACAGTGTAGGGACGGGGGAGGCGGATTGCCGCACCAGTCTGCGGACTGGTGCGCAATGACAGGGGACGGGCGACGGGCGGCCGCAAGGGCCGCCCCTACGGCGGAAATCGAAGGTCCCTTGTAACTGGGCGGCCCGCATTACGCACCAGACTCGTGGCGGCTTGTTTGCACCAAATAAAACGCAACTACCATCAAGTATTGCCGGGTGATATGCCGAGGGGCGGCAGCCGGAGTCCTTCAAGCGCCAGACCGATACGGGCTGCAACGGCTTTCTGGTTTTGCTAACCCCCGAAAACCGCACCGCCGCCCGGACGTATCCTGGGGTCCGGGGGGACAGCGATAGGGGGATGAAATCCCCCGTGCTGTCCCCCTGGTTTTCTTTCGGTTCCTTTCTCAAACGAGAAAGGAACGCCCCCGGCAGGGGCCCGCCCTGCTCACCATGATAGAAAAAGGCGCTGCCGTTCGGCATCGCCTTTCTCATTGAGTTTCTTACTTGTGGTCCACGGAGCTCATGTACTGGATGAGGTCCACGACCTTGTTGGAATAGCCCCACTCGTTGTCGTACCAGCTCACGACCTTCACGAAGGTGTCGGTCAGGGCGATGCCGGCCTTGGCGTCGAAGATGGAGGTGCGGGGGTCGCTGATGAAGTCGCTGGAGACCACGTCCTCGTCGGTGTAGCCCAGCACGCCGGCCAGCTCACCCTCGGAAGCCTTCTTCATGGCGGCGCAGATCTCGTCGTACTTGGCGGGCTTGGCCAGGTTCACGGTCAGGTCCACCACGGACACGTCCAGGGTGGGCACGCGCATGGACATGCCGGTCAGCTTGCCGTTCAGGTCGGGAATGACCTTGCCCACGGCCTTGGCGGCGCCGGTGGAGGAGGGGATGATGTTGTAGGTGGCCGCGCGGCCGCCGCGCCAATCCTTCTTGGAGGGGCCGTCCACGGTCTTCTGGGTGGCGGTGACGGAGTGGACGGTGGTCATCAGGCCGTCCTTGATGCCGAAAGCGTCGTGCAGCACCTTGGCGATGGGGGCCAGGCAGTTGGTGGTGCAGGAGGCGTTGGACACAAAGTTCATGCTGGAATCATAGGTTGTGTTGTTGACGCCCATGACGAACATGGGGGTGTCGTCCTTGGAGGGGGCGCTCATGACGACCTTCTTGGCGCCGGCGTCCAGGTGGCCCTGGGCCTTCTCCTTGGTCAGGAACAGGCCGGTGGACTCCACCACGTACTCAGCGCCGATCTGGCCCCAGGGAATCTCGGAGGGGTTCATCTTGGCGTAGACCATGACCTTGTGGCCGTTGACGGTGATGCTCTCGTCGTCATAGCTGATCTCGCCGTCGAAGCGGCCGTGGATGGTGTCGTAACGGAGCATATAGGCCATGTAGTCGGGGGTCATGCCGGGATCGTTGATGCCGACAAACTCCACGTCGGGGCGGGACAGACCGGCGCGGAACACCAGACGGCCGATACGGCCAAAGCCATTGATACCGATTTTGATACTCATAGCAGCATTCTCTCCTTTTGAATCGTTAAGATGGGCCTCTTTTACGGCCCCTATTATAATGCAGCTTCTTTATTTTATCAAGAGTATTTTTAATGAAATTTCTTTTACTTTCGTTGGTAAGTGAAAAGCTGTTCGCCATTTTCGACAAAAAACGACAATTTCTCTTGTGGAGGACTCCAATATTTGCTACACTGATTCTATGACAGCCGGTCCGGTTTCTGGACATGCTAGTGCTGTTGCGATTCATTTTGAAGGAGGCGGCGCCTTGGCTCCCATCCAATTTTCCGGTGCCTCGCTGTTCGACGGCTTTCCGGAGCCGGTGCTGCTGTTGGACGGCGGCGTCCTCCGGTACGTGAACCCGGCATCGTCCCGGCTCTTCCCCGGCCTGGGGGAGGGGCAGGCCCTGCCCGCGGCCCTGGAAGCGGCGCTTTCGGATGCCCAGGCCCCGGCGGTGGCCGCGATGCGGCTGGCCGGGCAGGCGTGGCGGGTGAGCCTCCAGGAGACCGGAGCGGGGACGCTGGTCATCCTGCGGCCGGAGGCCGAGGCCCCGGCGGGGCCGCGGATGGACCGGGTGACGGGGCAGCTCCGGCAGGAGGCGGCGGGGCTGGCGGCGGCCCTCCAGCGCCTGGACCCCACCCGGTCCGAGCTGGACCCGGACCGGGCGAAACAGTATCTGGCGGTGGCCAACCAGGGCATCCACCGGCTCCTGCGCCTGTGCGACCACCTGGAATTTTTGGACCGGGAGACCTTCCGGCCCCGGCCCATGGACCTGGCCGGGTTCCTGCGGGAGCTGTGCGCCCAGGTGGAGGGCGTGTGCCGCGCGGGGGGCTGGACCTTCCGCTACGAGTCGGACACCATGGGGGTCATCACCATGGCCGACCCGGACCTGCTGCGGCGGCTGGTCCTGTCCCTGGTCTCCAACGCCATGAAGGCGGCGGGGCAGGGGGGGAGCCTGGGCATGAAGCTCTCCCTGCGGGGGCGGCGGGCCATCCTCACCGTCTGGGACGCCGGGGCGGGGCTGGAGACGGAGGACTTCCCCCGGCTCTTCGAGGGGGGCGCGGGCGAGCCGGTGCTGGACCCCAAGTCCGGGCTGGGCCTGGGCCTGGACGCGGTGCGGCGCATTGCGGCCCTCCACGGCGGGGCCGTCATGGTGGAGAGCAAGCCCGGCGAGGGCCTGCGGGCGGCGGTGGCCCTGCCCATCCGGGAACCTCAGGCGGGGGAGCTGACCCTGCGGACGCCCCGGCCCGAGCCGGGCGGGTTTTCGCCCCTGCTGGTGGAGCTGTCCGACGTGCTCCCGGCGGAGCTGTTCACGCCGGAGGAATTGGAGAATTGAGGGGACCCCCGTTCGGACTGCGGTTCGGACGGGGGTTTTTGGCCGCTGCGGCGGGGACGATTGGTTTGGAGGGGCCCCCTCCGGGGGGCGTCGCCTCCGGCGGGGGTCCTCTTTCTCGTTTGAGAAAGAGGACGGAAA
>UQGJ01000091.1 GCA_900540545.1 uncultured Eubacteriales bacterium | reverse complement strand
GAACCGCGAACGATGCCAATTTACCACAAACCGCTTCGCGGTTGTGGTAAAATAGAAAAAAGGAGGGCCAATTATGAGAAAACCCGTCATTTTCCTCCTCGCCGCCCTCCTGCTTCTCTCCGCCTGCGCCCCCGCCGCCCCGGACCCCGTGGCGGCCTCCCTGGCCCCCGGCGAGGACCAGCGCCTGGTGGTCTACACCTCCCACAAGGAGGAGGTCTACGGCCCCATCGTCAAGGAGTTCCAGGAGCGCACCGGCCTGTGGGTGGAGGTGGTCACCGGCGGCACCAACGAGCTGTTGGAGCGCATCGCCGCCGAATCCGACGCCCCCGCCTGCGACGTGATGTTCGGCGGCGGCGTGGAGAGCCTGCTGGCCTACGTGGACTACTTCCAGCCCTACGCCTGCTCCGGGGCCGGGTCCCTCAAGCCCGGCCTCCGCCCCCAGGGCGACCCCTGGACCCCCTTCTCCTCCCTCCCTGTGGTCCTCATCTACAACCCCAAGCTGGCCAGCCAGTGGGATCTCACCGGCTGGTCCGACCTGCTGGACCCCCGCTGGAAGGGCAAGATTGCCTTCGCCGACCCCGCCGTCTCCGGCTCCAGCTACACCGCCGCCCTCACCCTCCTGTCCTGCCTCCCCGGCGACGACTGGGAGGAGCTCTCCCGCTTCGCCGCCAACCTGGACGGCCAGGTCCTGGCCGACTCCGGGGACGTGGTGGCCGCCGTAGCCGACGGCAAGTGCACCGTGGGCGTCACCCTGGAGGAGACCGCCCTGAAGCGCCAGGCCCAGGGGGCCGAGATTTCCATCGTCTACCCCGCCGAGGGTACCAGCGCGGTCCCCGACGGCACCGCCCTCATCAACCGCGCCCCCCACCCGGACAACGCCAGGGCCTTCCTGGAGTTCGTCCAGAGCGAGGACGTCCAGGCTCTGGTGGTCAGCGACTTCTCCCGCCGCTCCGTCCGCTCGGACGTGGCCGACCAGGACGACCTTCCCCCGGAATCCGAGCTGAACCTCATCCCCTACGACGTCCAATGGGCCTCCGACATCAAGGAGGAGTTCCTCCGCCGCTGGGCCGAGTTGACCGGGGAGGGAACGCCATGAGCCGCCCCCTCCGCTCCTCCTTCCGGGGCAAGCTGCTGCTGTCCTTCCTGGTCATCGGCATCGTGCCCCTGGTGGTCTGCGCCCTGCTCATGCTGAATATCTTCCAGGTCTCCCTGACCAACAACGCCGAGGAGACCGCCCGCACCCAGCTGGCCACCCTCTCCGGCGACCTGGGCGAGCTGCTCTCCGGCTGCCAGGGGGTCATGGAGGACCTCCAGGTCCACCCTATGGTCCTCCGGGCCCTGTCCGACCCCGCCCCCGCCGACGCCCAGAACGTCTATAACACCCTCTACACCTCCGCCGCCGCCCTCCTGCGGGACGCCGACTTCTCCCTCTACGACGCCGCCGGGAAGCGGCTCTACTCCACCGCCCGCTCGGCCGTCCCCGCCCTGCCCGCCAACTGGGGGGTCCTGGCCGCCGCCCGGGAGGCCGAGGGCATCGTCTACCGGGACGTGGCCGCCTACGGCGGCGCGGCGCCGGCGGCCTGTATGCGCGCCGCCCTGGCCGTCCGGGACCGGGGCCGGGTCCTGGGCTATGTGGTGGCCGACCTCACCGAGGCCCATTTCCGCCGCCTTTTCGACGGCAAGTACGGGGCCACCAGCGATGTGCTGCTCCTGGACCCCTTCTGGTCCCCGGTCTACGCCTCCCCCTCCCTCCGGGACGACGCCCTGGCCCCCCGCCTCCGGGCCCAGCTCCTGGCCGGGCAGGGCCTGTCCGACCCGGCGGGGGCCTATACCTATCACGTCCTGGAGCACGGCGCCACCGGCTTCTGCCTGGTCCTCCAGCAGCCCAAGCCCCTGGCCGACTGGATCACCCGCCTGCTCTACCTGGCCGCCGCCTTCTCCATCCTGCTGTGCCTGGGCCTGTGCGTGGCCGTCTCCATGGGCTTCACCCGGCAGCTCTTCGCCCCCATCCGCGCCCTCAACAGCGCCATGGCCTCGGTGGAGGAGGGGGACCTGGACGTCCGCCTCCCCGTCTCCGGCACCGACGAGATGAGCCAATTGGCGGGCCGCTTCAACCGCATGACCCAGCGCCTCAAGACCAACCTGGCCGACTCCCTCCGCCAGCAGAAGGAGCTGGGCGACGCCCAGATCAGGATGATGCAGGCCCAGCTCAACCCCCACTTCCTCTATAACACCTTGGACACGGTGAAGTGGCTGGGCAAGATCAACCAGGTCCCCGAGGTGGCCACCATCTCCGCCGACCTGGCCGACATCCTCCGCAGCAGCATCTCCGCCGACGAGTTCGTCCCCCTGTCCCAGGAGCTGCATCTGCTGGACCGCTACGTGGAGATCCAGAAGATACGCTTCTCCGGGGCCTTCGAGCTGAACATCCAGGCCGACGTATCCGTCCTGGACGCTCTGGTCCCCAAGCTCATGCTCCAGCCCCTGGTGGAAAACGCCATTGTCCACGGCTTCGACGCCTCCGGCGGCACCATCACCATCACCGCCAAGGCCCACGGCGGCGAGCTGGTCCTCACCGTCCGAGACGACGGCTGCGGCATGTCGGAGGAGAGCCTGCGCAACTTCCAGAGCGAGATTTTGCCCGGCCCCGGCCGCCATCTGGGCCTGCACAACGTGGACGCCATCCTGCGCCTCCACTACGGCCCAGGCCACGGACTGCGCTTCATTCCCGTCCAGGGCCCCGGTACCTGCATCCGCATCACCCTCCCCATCACAAAAAGCGGAGGTGAAGAACCATGCTGAAAGTGGTCGTCGTGGAGGACGAGGCCCTGGTCCGCAAGGGCATCGTCCTGGCCGTGGATTGGGCCGGCGTGGGCTGCGCCGTGGTGGGCGAGGCCGCCGACGGCCAGGAGGGCTTGGAGGTCATCCGCCGCTACAAGCCCGACCTCATCGTCACCGACATCAAGATGCCCCGCATGGACGGACTGGAAATGGTCCGCACCCTCCGGGCCGAGGGCAACGACGCCTTCGTGGTCATCCTCACCGCGTACAGCGACTTCTCCTACGCCCAGTCCGCCGTGAAGCTGGGGGCTGTGGACTACCTCCTCAAGCCCTTCCACGACGGTGAGCTGGAGGCGGTGGTGGAGCGCGTCCAGCGCCGGGTGCGGGAAAACGCCGCCCAGTACGACCCCAAGGTCTGCGTCCTCAATATCCAGGACTATGTGCAGGAAAAGAGCAAATACGTCATGGAGGCCCTCAACTACATCTCCGGCCACTATAACGACCCGGACATCAGCGTCACCACCATCGCCCGCAGCCTGGGCCTCAGCGAGAGCCACCTGAGCCACGTGTTCAAAAAGGAGACCTCCTACACCCTGTCCGGCTACCTCACCAGCTACCGGATGCACAAGGCCATGGAGCTGCTCAAGGACTGCCGCAGCAAGGTCTACGAGGTGGCCGAGCAGGTGGGCTACCGGGACATCACCTACTTTAGCTCCACCTTCAAAAAGAGCGTGGGCATGTCCCCTTCCGAGTACCAAAAACGAAGCCAATAAAAAGAGGACCGCGTACCTGGTGGTACGCGGCCCTCTTTTTGTGAGACGGAGTCCCTCCGGGGGCACCCCTTTCCACGTGGAAAGGGGTGGGAAAGACGCCAGGGCTTCGGCCCTGGACCCAGGGGCGGCGCCAACGGCAGCATGGCAGCCGAAACCGGCTTGTGGAAACAAGTCTGCCCTTCCGCCCTCGCCCCGGCCGTTACGGCCTAACACGCGGTTGGTCGCCCCATTGCGCTGGCGCAGCGCGCCTAGCACGGCGATTCCCGGCAAGGCGGGTGCACTCTCCCCGGCCCGCCGCAGCGGAGCCTTCTCCACTTGTGGGGAAGGTGGCACGGGTGTAGCCCGTGACGGATGGGGCGATAACCACCAAGCCCTCAGCGTGACGCCCCATCAGTCACGCCTACGGCGCGACAGCTTCCCCACAAGTGGAGAAGCCTCCCCGCGGGGGACGTGGGAAGTCCCGCCCGCAGGCGACATTTTCAATTATCCATTCTCAATTATCAATTCTTCTTAATTCTTCATTTCCACCGTCACATCATGGATCCACTCCCCCGACCGGAACCGCTTCATTCCGAAGAAGAACTTCACCACATTCTCCGCGAAGGTGGACAGGTACACCCAGAAGATGCCCACCTGCCACACCAGCCCCGTCAGGGCCACCAGGGGCAGGGAACAGCACCACAGCGGCCCCAGGTCCAGCAGGGCGGCCGCACGCACGTCCCCGCCGCCCCGCAGCACCCCCACGATGTTGGTGGTGTTGAAGGACCGCACCGCCAAAAACGTGCAGGTCATGGTCAGCATCATGCTGGAGATGCCCGCCGCCGACTCCGACAGCCCGAACACCGGGTACACGAAGGGCACCATCACCGTGGGGATGAGCAGCAGCATGACGCCCCCCACGGCCAGTCCGGCCAGGAAGGCCACCGTGTTCAGCGCCGCCCCCACCTCATAGATGCTCTCCCGCCGCCCCGCGCCGATCTCCCGGCCCACGATGATGGCCGCCGTCCCCGCCACGGCAAAGACGGCCACGGTGCATATCTTCTCGATGTTCCCCGAGATGGCGAAGGCCGCCAAAATCTCCTTGGACCCCTCCATGTGCCCCATCACCGTGGGGTACAGGCTGGTCCCCAGCCCCCACAGGGTCTCATTGAGGACCACCGGGGTGGCGTACCGGGCGAATCTGCCCAGCAATTCCCGCCCCGGCCGCAGGAACAGGGCCGGCTGCAGCCGGAACCGCTTGTTGGTGACGGCGTAGACCACCATGACGCAGAAGCCGATGATACGGGCCGTCAGGGTGGCGATGGCGCCCCCCTCCACCCCCAGGGCCGGGGCCCCCAGGTTGCCGAAAATCAGCACCCAGTTGAGGAAGGTGTTGCTCACCATGGCCACGCTCAGCAGGTACATGCCCAGCTTGGGGTTCTCCATGCTCCGGTGGGCGGCCACGTAGACCTGGGTGATGCCGTCGAACACGTAGGAGAAGCCCACGATGCGGGCGTACCGGGCCGCCACAGCCACCACCTCGGCGTCGTTGCCGAACAGGCCCATGAACGGCTCGGCGAAAAAGAACATCCCCAGGGCGAACACCAGGGCGATGCCCCCGGAGATATAAAACCCGATGCCCACCACCCGGTTGATGGTCTCCGTGTCCCCCTTGCCCCAGTGCTGGCTGATGAGGACCGACGACCCGCTCTGGATGCCGAACACCAGCAGCAGCACCACAAAGATGGGGATATTCGCCAGCGTCACCCCCGCCAGGGGGGTCTCCCCCAGCATCCCGATCATCACCGTGTCGATGAGACCCAGGGAGTTGGTAATCAAATTCTGCATGATAATGGGGATGGCCAGCCGGACCATGTCCGAATAAAAGCCCCGACCCCGCTTCAGATAGGAAAACACTATTTCACCTCGCCGAGACCCGGCTGCCCGCGATCTCCTTCAATGCCGCCACGGCGGCGTCCGCCTCTTCTTCCGTGTTCTCCGGCCCGAAGGAGAACCGCAGGGTCCCCAGCAGCTCCCGCTTGGGCCGCCCTGTGGCGGCAAACACGTGGCTGGGCTTCCCCCGGTGGCAGGCCGACCCCGCCGACGCGCAGACCCCCCGGCTGTCCAGCTCCCGCAGCAGCATCTCGCTAGGGTACCCCGGCAGGGACACCGCGCAGATGTGGGGCGCGTCCCCCCGGCTCACCACTACCGCGTCGGGCAGCGCCGCCAAAATCGAATCCAAAAAGTGGTTTTTCACCGCCAGGATACGCTCCGTATATGCCTTCCGGTGGTCCATCCACTCCCGGCAGGCGGCGGCGAAGGCGGCGATTTGGGCTGTGGGTTCCGTGCCGGAGCGGAGTCCCCGCTCCTGCCCGCCCCCGAAGAGCAAGGGCTTCACCTTGACCCCGCTCTTGACATAAACGGCCCCGATGCCCTTGGGCGCGCCCACCTTATGGCCCGAAACGGTCAAAAAATCCACACCCAAATCCTGGGTGGAAATGTCCAACTTCAAAAATCCCTGGACCGCGTCGGTGTGCAGCAGGGCGGGACAGCCCGTCCGCCGGATGGCCTGGGCGGCCTCCCGCACCGGCAGCACTGTCCCCAGCTCGTTGTTCACCAGCATCATGGACACCAGCACCGTGTCCGGCCGCAGGGCGTGGGCCAGGGCGGCGGGGTCGATGCGCCCGGCCTTGTCCGGGCGCAGATACGTCACCTCGAACCCCTGGGCCTGCAAGTCCCGCATGGTCTCCAGCACCGCGGCGTGCTCGATGGAGGTGGTGACGATGTGCTTCCCCTTGCGCTTCCCCGCCTCCACTGCCGCCCGGATGGCCCAGTTGTCCCCCTCGGTGCCGCAGGAGGTGAAGTACAGCTCGGACCCCTTGCAGCCCAAAGCCTCCGCGACCACCGCCCGGTCAGCCTCCAGCCGCTCCCGGGCCGCCTTGCCCAGCCCGTAGGCCGAGGAGGGGTTCCCGTACCCCTGGGTCATCACATCCAGCGCCGCCTGGGCTGCGCAAGGCCGTACCGCCGTGGTGGCCGCGTGGTCAAAATAGATCGTTTTCATCCCATTCATCCCTCAAATCTCGTGTTTCTCCATTCTAAAGCCGGGGACGTGGAATGTCAAGGCGGACCGCCCCTATAATCCTACTATAATAGTGTATTTTAGGGTTGACACGGCTTTGTTGGAAAGCTATACTGGTTACGAAATAGAAGCTGATTTGAGAAAGGATGAGCGATTGATGAGCGCGATCCAACTGCGGGAATCCATCTGGTCCGTGGGCGTGCTGAACCCTTCCCTGCGGGTGTTCGACATCGTGATGGAGTCCAAATACGGCACCTCCTACAACGCCTACTTACTGACCGGGGAGAAAAACGTCCTCATTGAGACGGTCCACAAGGACTTTTTTGACGAATACCTGGCCAATATCCGCTCGGTGGTCCCCCTGGAGTCCATCGACTACCTCATCATGGACCACACCGAGCCGGACCACTCCGGCAGCGTGGCCGCCCTGCTGGAAGTGTGCCCCAACCTGACGGTGCTGTGCTCCGCCCCAGCCAAAAAGTACCTGGAGGCCATCGCCAACCGCACCTTCCCCTGCACCGTGGTCAAGGACGGCGACACCCTGGACCTGGGGGACCGCACCCTCCACTTCCTCTCCGCCCCCCTGCTCCACTGGCCCGACTCCATGTTCACCTGGGACCCGGCCAACAAGACCCTCTTCACCTGCGACTTCCTGGGCTGCCACTTCTGCCAGCCCACCATGCTGGACACCGGCATCCACCCGGCCTACGCCCCCCACTACGAGGCCGAGCTGCGCCACTACTTCGACTGCATCTTCGGCCCCTTCAAGCCCTCCGTCCTCAAGGGCCTGGACAAGATGCCCGCCGAGACCGAGCTGGTCTGTACCTGCCACGGCCCCTGCCTCACCGACACCATCGGCCGCGTCAAGGACCTGTACCGTCAGTGGGCCAGCCCCGCCGCCCCCGGCGGCCCCACCGCCGCCGTCCTCTACTGCTCCGCCTACGGCTGCACCGGCGCCCTGGCCGACGCCGCCGCCAAGGCCCTGGAGGGCAAGGGCTACGCCGTCACCACCATGGACCTGACCTATCTCCCCGCCGACGCCGCCGCCCAGGTGGTCAACGACGCCAACGTGGTCCTCTTCGGCGCGCCCACCATCAACCGCGCCGCCCCCGAGGCCATCTGGAACGCCGTCCACGCCGTCTGCGCCATCAACACCCAGGGCCGCGCCGCCGGGGCCTTCGGCTCCTACGGCTGGTCCGGCGAGGCCCCCGATATGCTCCACGCCCAGCTCAAGCTGCTGAAATTCAAGACCCCTGACACCCCCTTCAAGGTGAATTTCACCCCCACCCAGGCCGATTTGGACGCCATGGCCGCCTACGCCCTCCAGGTGGCCGCCCTGGCCGCCGCCCCCGCCGTAGAGGACAAGCCCAAGACGGCCCAGAAGTACGTCTGCAAGCTGTGCGGCTATATCTACGACCCCGCCACCGGCGACCCGGACCGGGGCGTGGCCCCCGGCACCTCCTTCGAGGACGTGCCCAAGCTGTGGACCTGCCCCCTGTGCGGAATGGACAAGGCCATGTTCAAGCCGGTGGAATAAGCGGAACAACCGAAACCACAAACGCGCCGCGGACGAGATTGTCCGCGGCGCGTTTTTATTTTTCCACTCGATTTACAATTTTTTCCTTTTTCTATTTGACAAAATTTGTCATATGGTGTAATATGGAATCAATTTCCAGGAGATAATAGGATATAAAGGAGTGTGTTACCATGAAGAAAATCGGCATTGCGCGGAAGGTCGGCGACAAGGGGCGTTTCGTCCTCCCCAAAGAACTGCGGCGGACCCTGCATATCGTTGAAGACGATACCCTGGAACTCTACCTGGACGGCGACGCAATTCGCTTGGAAAAATACCAGCCCGCCTGCGTGTTCTGCGGCGAGGCCCAGGACCTCGTCTCCTTCCAGGGTAAAACCGTCTGCCTCGCCTGCCGCGCCGCCCTGGCGGCGATTTGAGGGGGACGGCGGGCGGCCACA
>UQGJ01000090.1 GCA_900540545.1 uncultured Eubacteriales bacterium | reverse complement strand
TTCTTTCCGTCCTCTTTCTTCGAGAAGAAAGAGGACCCCCCGGAGGGACTCCGCCTATCCCTCCGCATCCCACTTTTGAATGGCTTCAGCAATGGCATCGTCAATGAACTGTTGGATACTGATTCCGTCCCGCTTCAGCACGACCTCAATACGCTCCATCAGGTCAGCGGGGACATCCAGTAGGATTTCATTTTCGTCCATAACGGCACCTCCTTGCCAACAAGATATCATTTAGATATCATATTGTCAATATCTAAATGATATCTATTTGTATCGTTGCTGATATGATATCAATCTGATATACTTTTGATATCTGTTCAAGAGGTGATATGTATGGGTCAGCAAGAGAATCCCTATCCCTTGCGCATTGAAAAGGAAGTCATGGACAAAATCCGCGTCCTCGCCAAAGAAAATGGACGCTCCATCAACAAGCAAATTGAGTTTTCCCTCAAGCAATACCTTGCCGCCCATGAAAAAGACCACGGCCCCATCGCCGTGCCCAAGGAGTAACCACCCATGCTTTATTTCATCCTCATCGCCGCCCTGGTGGCCCTGGACCAGCTGGTCAAATTCCTGGTCCGCGCCAATATCCCCCTGTACGGCTCCACCCCCTTTATCCCCCATGTCCTGGACCTGACCTACGTCCAGAACACCGGCGCGGCCTTTTCCATGCTCCGGGACCACACCTGGGTCCTCACCATCGTCTCCGCCGTGGTGGCCGCCTTCATCGCGGTGATCCTGGTGAAGAAGCTGATTCGCCACCCCTTCGGCGTGACCACCCTGTCCGTGGTCCTGGCCGGGGCCGTGGGCAACCTCATCGACCGGGTCTGCTTCGGCTTCGTCACCGACATGTTCCAGACCACCTTCATGAACTTCGCCGTGTTCAACGTGGCCGACGTCTGCGTGGTCCTGGGCGGCATCGCCTTCTGCATCTACTTCCTCTTCTTCTACGACAAGCTGGAGGGAAAGGAGCCCGCCCATGACGACCTTCCACCTGAATCCTGACCAAGCCGGCCAGCGGCTGGACCAGTTCCTGGCCCGGTCCATCGACGGCCTCACCCGCTCCGCCGCCCAAAAGCTGCTGGAGGAGGGCCGGGTCACCCTGGCCGGCGTCCCCGTGAAAAAGAACGCCCGCACCGCCCCCGGCCAGACCCTGGCGGTCTCCCTCCCTGACCCGGAGGCGGTAGACATCATACCGCAGGACATCCCACTGGACGTGGTCTACGAGGACGCCGACGTCATCGTGGTCAACAAGCCCGTGGGCATGGTGGTCCACCCCGCGCCGGGCCACCCGGACGGCACGCTGGTCAACGCTCTGTTATATCACTGTGGGAATAGCCTCTCTGGAATCAACGGGGAACTGCGCCCCGGCATCGTCCACCGCATCGACCGGGACACCTCCGGCCTCCTCATCGCCGCCAAAAACGACGCCGCCCACCTGGCCCTGGCCGCCCAGCTCCAGGACCACAGCCTGTACCGGGAATACGAGGCGGTGTGCGTGGGCAACCTGAAGGAGGACGCGGGCACCGTGGACGCCCCCATCGGCCGCCACCCCACGGACCGCAAAAAGATGTGCGTGGACCGGCGGAACGGCCGGGAGGCCGTGACCCACTGGACCGTCCTGGCCCGCTACCCCGGCTATACCCACGTCCAGTGCCGCCTGGAGACCGGCCGCACCCACCAAATCAGGGTCCACCTGGCCTCCATCGGCCACCCGGTCCTGGGCGACACGGTCTACGGCAGCAAAAAGCCCTACCCCGGCCTGGCGGGCCAGTGCCTCCACGCCCGCCGCCTCTCCTTCGTCCACCCCCGCACCGGCCAGCGCCTGACGGTGGAGTCCCCCCTGCCGGACTATTTCACCGCCGTCTTGACAAAGCTCGGGCGGCTGATATAAAATAGAACCCGGCCGCAGAACAAATCGAATACAGGGGCGCTGGGTGCAATCCCGGCTGAGATGTAAAAGCGTATTGCCGCTTTCGGTCCCTTGAACCTGATCCGGGTAATGCCGGCGTAGGAAGTGGATTCGACTTTGTCGTCGTTTCTCCCAACCGTACCGCATTGCGCAGAGTATCCAGGTTTGCGCTGCGGTACGATTTTTTAGGAGGAACGAACCAATGGCAAATACCAAATCGCACACCTACGTCCGCGCCCTGGTGGAGGGGGCCGTCATGATCGCCCTGGCCACCATCCTGGGCTACATCCGCCTCTTCCGCTTCCCCTTCGGCGGGTCCATCGACCTGGCCCTGGTCCCCATCCTGATTTACTGCCTGCGCTGGGGTCCCGGCTGGTCCCTGGGCTGCTGCCTGGTCAACGGCGTGCTGCAATACTTCCTGGGCGGCGGCATCGCCATCTCCTGGCAGTCCATGCTGCTGGACTACGTGGTGGCCTACACACTGGTGTTCCTGTGCGGCTTCGCCGCCGGCAAGAAGCTGGGCTGGGTGTGGGGCACCGTGCTGGGCTCCTTCGGCCGCTGGGTCTCCCTGACCCTGTCCGGCGGACTGCTGTGGTACATGTACATGCCGGAGACCTTCCTGGGCCTGCCCATGGTCAATCCCTGGGTGTATTCCATGCTACTCAACGGCGTGCTGGTGGTGGCCGTCATGGCGGTGGACCTGGTGGTGCTGGGCGTCATGCAGGCGGTTCCCGAGCTGCGGACGCGGGTGCTGGCAAAACAGAATTGAGGACTGATTTGATTGGGCAAATTCGCGGGCGTGCTGCTGGCGACAGACTTCGACGATACGCTGTATAACTCCCGGCAGGAGGTCTCCGCCGAGAACCGGGCGGCCCTGGACTACTTCGTCCGGGAGGGCGGCTTCTTCACCGTGGCCACCGGCCGCGCCCACCGCACCTTTGCCCCCCACGTCCACCTGGCCCCCGTCAACGTCCCCGTCATCCTCTCCAACGGCGCCCTTCTCTACGACTTCGCCCAGGACCGCGCCGTGCTGGAGATTCTGCTGGACGACAGCGCCCCCGCCGACATCCGCGCCCTCTGCCGGGCCATGCCCACCCTGGGCGTGGAGTGCTACCACGGCGACGACGTGTATATCCACAACCCCAACGAGTTTACCCACCGCCACGTGGTCCGGGTCAACACCACCTGGACCCCCATGGACCTGGACTCCATGCCCACCCCCTGGAGCAAGGCGGTGATCCAGGACGAGTATCCCCGTCTGCTGGAGGCCCAGGCGTGGCTGAAATCCCGCTTCGGGGACCGCTACGAGGTCATCTTCTCCAACCCCGCCCTCCTGGAGTGTACCGCCAAGGGGGCCACCAAGGGCGGTATGGTCCTGCGCCTGGCGGACCTGCTGGGCGTGGCGCGGAAGGACGTCTACTGCGCCGGGGACAACCAGAACGACATCCCCATGCTGGCCGTCTCCGCCGTCCCCTTTGCCCCCGCCAACTGCGCCCAGGCGGTGAAGGACTGGGGCGCCACGGTCCTCCGCTCCTGCGACGACCACTGCATCGCCCAGATCGTGGAGATTTTGGACGGAAGATATTGAGCACAAAGCAGGGCCGCGTACCAAACTGGTACGCGGCCTCGTTTTCATGCAGGGCAGGTGGCAACCCTGGAACCCACCCCGGAACCCGAGCCACGGTGATATGGATTAAATAGGAAGTTGATAAAAATGGCCGATATGCTGGTGAAGCTGTATGGAATGGAATATGAAAGCCGGGAAAAAGAATTGCTTTCCGCCGGAATACGGATCAAGAAGGCTAGTATCGTGGACAAAAATGCAATTCTTGAGTTTGTGAGAGAACACTTTCCAGAGGAAAAGGCGTGGGCGAATGAGTGCGAATATGCGCTGTTTCACGACCCTGTGTCCTGTTGGATTGCGGTAAAAGAGAAACAGATGATTGGGTTTGCGTGTTATGACGCCACGGCAAAAGGCTTTTTCGGACCCATGGGAGTGAAAGAAGAGCTTCGCAAAAAGGGAATCGGCGCGGAGCTTTTGATAAAATCACTGCAGTCGATGAAAGAGAGCGGATACGCATATGCGGTGATAGGGTGGGTTGCGAGCAGCGCCATTGAATTTTATCAAAAACAGGTGCATGCGATGATGATAGAGGACTCGCCGCCCAACAAGAGTATTTATAAAAATTTGATTTCACAGGAATAAGTATTTTTGCGAATAAACTTTTTGCCGTTCGTATCCCCTGCCCCCAAAAGTTGACGAACAGTTGTCATATTATATGTGGTATCATCAGAAAAAAAGGAGGCGCATCATGCAGGAATCTAACCATATGAATGTTCACCAAGCCCGGAACTTTGTCTACCGGAACGCCAGGCCGCTGGATATTGCCCGCTGGAAGTACCTGTTTGAAGGCGGCGGCAGAGAAGACGTACTGACCGCGTTGGCGGCCTATCAAAATGAGGATGGCGGCTTTGGCCACGCCCTGGAGCCGGATTGTTGGAACCCGGACTCTTCCCCCATCCAGACCTGGGTCGCCACACAAATCATCGGAGAAGTGGGGCTTGCGGACAGAGAACACCCCATTGTGCAGGGTATCCTCCGTTATTTAGCCTCCGGCAAGGATTTTGACGGCCATACCTGGGCCAACACCATTGCATCCAACAACAGCGCCCCCCACGCCCCGTGGTGGGACTATGTTCCCGACGGGGAGACGTCCTATAACCCGACCGCGTGCCTGGTCACGTTTCTTTTGAAATTCGCGGAGCCGGGGAGCGACCTCCTTGCCTTGGCCCGCACCCTTGCGGCAGAGGCCTATGGCTATTTTAAGGCGCATTTTCCGCTGGAATCCGTGGGCAACGTCTCCTGCTTTGTGAAGCTGTATGACTATCTGAAGGAAAACGCCGCAGATTCCCCCATCGACCTGACAGAATTCCGGGACCTGCTGCAGCGGCAGATCAAACATGTCATGACCTACGACACCGCCAAGTGGACCACCGAGTATGCGTGCAAGCCGTCGTTCTTTATCAGCTCCAAGTCCAGCGATTTCTACGAGGAGAACCGGGAACTCTGTGCGTATGAGTGCGCGTTCATCGAGCGCACCCAGGAGCCGGACGGCACCTGGGCCATCACCTGGACCTGGGAGGACTATGCGGAGGAGTGGAGCATCAGCAAAAACTGGTGGAAATCCGACTGGATCATCAAATACCTGCACTTCATAAAGGCGATGCGCTGAGCGGGAGGAAGCCCATCAGGAATCGCCGCTCACAGAATCAACAACAGGGCCGCCCGGAAACCGGGCGGCCCTGTTGTTGTGATTCAGAAGGAAGCCGGGGCCTGGAGCTCACATGGACTCCAGCGCCTGGGCCACACCGTCCATGGGGTTGGGCTGGTATTCCTCCACCCGGCCCTCGTCGCAGGCGGCGGCCAGGGCGGGGTCCATGGGCAGCTTGGCCAGGACCTTCAGCCCCAGGTTCTTCGCCACCGCGTCGATCTTGCTCTCGCCGAAGATGGCGTGCCGCTTCCCACAGTCGGGGCACTCGAAATAGCTGTAATTCTCCACCACGCCCAGAATGGGGATGTCCATCAGTTCGGCCATCTTCACCGCCTTGGTGACGATCATGCTCACCAGGTCCTGGGGGGAGGTGACCACGATGACCCCGTCGATGGGCAGGGACTGGAACACGGTCAGGGGCACGTCGCCGGTGCCGGGGGGCATATCCACGAACATGTAGTCCACGTCCCCCCAGACCACCTCGCTCCAGAACTGCTTCACCGTCCCGGCGATGACGGGGCCCCGCCACACCACCGGGTCGGTCTCGTGCTCCATCAGCAGGTTCAGGCTCATCAGCTCCACGCCGCCGGCGCTGACGGCGGGCTCGATGCCCAGCTCGCTGCCCATGGCCCGGCCGTGGATGCCAAAGGCGGTGGGCACGCTGGGGCCGGTGATGTCGGCGTCCAGCACGGCCACCTTCTTCCCCCGCCGGCGCATGGCGGAGGCAAGGGAACAGGTGACGGTGGACTTGCCCACGCCCCCCTTGCCGCTGACCACGGCGATGACCTTCTTCACATCGGACAGGGCGTTCATAGGCTCATGGAGGTCCATGGGCGCGGTCCTCTCCCCGCAGCTCTCGCCGCAGGAAGAACAGTCGTGGGTGCATTCAGACATAGTAAAAACCTCCGAAAAATTAAGAATGAAGAATTAAGAATGAAGAATGAAGGTGCCGCCTTTGGCGGCAATTTGAATTGGTCCGGCCCCGCCGGACACAATAATTCTTCATTTTTCATTCTTAATTCTTAATTAGTACTTGTAGCTCCCCCCGCCAATAAACTCCCGGATGAGGGATTCCTCGGGGACGAACTTGGGGTCCAGGGGGGTGAAATAGCGGAAGGCGTCCACCAGGTCGTGGAGCTCCTGGTACCGGGGGTTTTCCGGGGAGACCTGCTCCATGGCCGCCCGCAGCGGGTCGGCGTAGCCCGCGAACACCGGCACCTCGTAGCGCAGGGAGGAGTCGATGACCACGTCGGCCCGGCCCTTGAAGGGGGAGATATACCGCTTCTCCCCCCGGCGGACGTTCTGCCACATGGACAGGGTCTCCACCAGGTCCGTCCCCCGGAAGTTGTAGTCCCGGACGGCCCGGCGGGAGATGCGCATCCAGGTCCCCTTGAACCGCACGGCCCCCTGGTCCACGATGTCCGACCGGGCGGAGATATACAGGGTGGTGGCCTCCGGGTGCCGCCCCGCGATGTCGTCGTTGAGGGCGTGGATGCCCTCGAAGATGGCGATCTCGTCCTTCTCCAGGGTCAGCAGGCTGCCCCGGCTGTCGTTGCGCATCTGCCGGGCGAACTCGAACTTGGGCACCACCACCCACTCCCCCTTGGTGAGCTTGGTGAAGGTGTCGTCCAGCAGGTCCATGTCCAGCAGCAGGGGGGATTCATAGTCGATGTCCCCCTCCGGGGTCCGGGGGGCCTTCTTCTTGTCCAGGGTCTTGAAGTAGTTGTCCATGGAGATGGTGTGGGTGCGGATGCCCCGCTTTTCCAGCACCTGCTCCAGCTTCAGGGCCGTGGTGGTCTTGCCGGAGCCGGAGGGGCCGGACAGCAGGACGATGGGACTCTGGCTCATGCGCTCCACGATGCGGTCGGCGGCGGCCTCCAGCCGGGTCTGGTAGTTGGCGTCGCACTCGGCCACGAACCCGGCGGGGTCGGCCTGGAGCTGGCGGTTGATCTCCTCTAAAGAATAGGCCATGACAAATCCTCCTTCTGGGCGCAGATGCGCTCGATTTGGTCCATATACTCCTTGGGGTACTTGGGGTTGGAGACCCGCACCAGACTGCCGGCCAGCGGGTCGATGAGCTTGGTCACGCCCCCGGAGCCCAGGGAGAGGATGGTGTGCAGCTCCTCCATCATGCAGATGTTGTAGATGCTCTCGCACCCCGGCCGGCACCAGCCCACGTTCTCGAACCCGCCGGACATGTACTTCTGGCGGTAGAGGTAATAGGGGGTGTAGCCCGCCGCCCGGAGGGCCGCCCAGGCGTAGTCCAGCATGGCCGCCACATCCTCCGCCGTGGGCAGCTCGGCCCCCTCCGCGGTCAGCCGGGACCCCTTTTTCAGGGCCAGGGTGTGGACGGTGATGTTCTCCGGCTCCAGGGCGATGAGCTGGTCCACCGATCCCCGGAACCCGGCCACACTGTCGGCGGGCAGCCCGGCGATGAGGTCCATGTTCACGTAGGGGAACCCGGCCCCCTCCACCAAATCCCAGGCGGAGAGGATGTCCCCGGCGGTGTGGGACCGCCCGATGGCCCGCAGCACGTCGTCCGACATGGTCTGGGGGTTCACCGACACCCGGTCGCAGCCGTGGCGCCGCAGCACCGCCAGCTTTTCCGCCGTGATGGTGTCGGGCCGCCCGGCCTCCACAGTGTACTCCGTGCAGCCCCCCAGGTCGATGTGGGTCTCTATGGCCCCCATGAGCCGGTCCAGCTGGGGGGCGGTGAGGGTGGTGGGGGTCCCGCCGCCCATGTACACCGAGCGGACCCGCCGCCCCGCCGCCTTCAGCGCCCGGCCCGCCGCCTCCACCTCCCGGAGCAGGGCGTCCAGGTAGGGCTCCACCATGGACAGGGCCTTGCCCACGTCGGCGGAGATGAAGGAGCAGTAGGCGCAGCGGGTGGGGCAGAAGGGGATGCCCACGTAGAGGGAGACCTCCTCGGACCCCAGAGTCCCCTTCACCGTCAGGCAGGCCCGGGCGCAGTCCAGCGCCAGCCGCCGCCGGTCCTCCGACACCCGGTACAGGTCCCGGAGCATCCCGTCAGCCTGCTGGGGGGTGAAGCCCTGCTCCAGCGCCTTGGTGGGGATTTTCACGGGCCGCACCCCGGTGAGGGCGCCCCAGGGCGGCTCTCTGCCCAGGGCCTCCGTCCCCGCCCGGTAAAAGGCGTTTTTCAGCGCCCGCTGAAGCACCCGGTCCCGTTCCAGCTTGGGGGTGTGGGGGGCCGGTGCGGGGACCTTGGCGTAGTGGTCGTAGACCTTGCCGCCATAGGTGAGCTGGGCGTGGGCCGTGGCCCACGCCTTGCCCAGGGAGAGGGAGAGCCGCAGCCCGTCCTCCCCCTCCCGCGGCTTCCCGGACGGGTATTCCGGCTTTTCCCCGGGGAATAACGTCAGCAACATCTGCTCCGTGGCGTATTTGTAGTCGTGACCTTTGAGGTAGAGCTTCATGGAAACCTCCGGATGTGGAGTGTGGAGGGCGCCCGCCCTCCGGGGGGTCCCCTTTCTTCTCGAAGAAAGGGGACGGAAAGAAGGCAAGGGGAACGTCCGGGCGGCGGTACGGTTTATGTTTGTTGGCAAAACCAGAAAGCCGTTG
>UQGJ01000089.1 GCA_900540545.1 uncultured Eubacteriales bacterium | reverse complement strand
GGGCGGCCTGTGGCCGCCCGCGTCCCCGCACCCGCCCCGTCGGCGCCGCCCCAGGGTCCAGGGCCGCGGCCCTGGTTGTTTCTTCCCAGGGTTCTTTTCAAGAAAAGAACCCTGCCCCGCGCGGGAGCGCCCCCTGGGAGGGCTTACGCCCTCCCCATGGCCTCTCTCAAATAGTAGTTGCTCCCCCGCTCCTTCTCCAGCGTGGACAGCCCCATGTGTCCGGGGCAGACGTGGAAGTCCCCCTCCAGCGCCCCCAGCCGGGCCAGAGATGCCATGATCTCAGGATAGCTCCCCCCGGTGAAGTCGGTGCGGCCCATGGACCCGGCGAACAGGGTGTCCCCGGTGAACAGCACGTCCCCCACCTGCAGCGTCACCGACCCCTTGGAGTGGCCGGGGGTGTGCAGCACCGCCACCTCCAGGCCGCCCACCGCCAGGGTGTCCCCGTCGTCGTAAAAGCGCAGGATGCCGGCGGGCAGCCGCCCGAAGTTGGCGGGGTCGTCCACGTCGTCGGCCTTGTGGAGGTACACCGGCGTGCCGGGGTGGTCCTTCACAAGGGCCTCCACCGCCCCGGTGTGGTCGGAGTGGCCGTGGGTCAAAAAGATGGCTTTCAGCTCCAGCCCGGACTGGGCCAGCATGGCCTCCACCTGGGGAGCGTCGTCGCCGGGGTCGATGAGGGCGCAGACCTTGGCCTCCTCGTCCCCCAGCAGATAGCAGTTGGTGGCGTACCCGCCCACGGTGCAGTATTTCACGATCATAACGCAATTCTCCTTACATGTTGTCAGTATCCAATAGTATCGTCACCGGCCCGTCGTTGACGGACTCCACGGCCATATCCGCGCCGAACTGGCCGTGTTCCGGCGGGAAGCCCAGCTTGGTGCACTCGGCCAGGAACCGCTCATAGAGCGGGATGGCCACGTCCGGCTTGGCGGCCCCGGTGAAGCCGGGGCGGCGGGACTTGCAGTCGGCGTACAGGGTGAACTGGCTCACCACCAGCAGCTCGCCCCCCACCGCCGCCAGATTCAGGTTCATCTTCTCGTTTTCGTCCTCAAAGACCCGCAGGCCGGTGATTTTGTCGGCCATTTTCACCGCCTGGGCCTCGGTGTCGTTGGGGCCGACCCCCAGCAGGACCAGAAAGCCCCGCCCGATTTTCCCGGAGACCTCCCCGCCAATGGTCACAGAGGCGGAGGTGACCCGGGTGACAACTGCTCTCATAGACAAACAACCCTTCCCGGGGGACGCCGCCGCGCCATCCCCGTTCCTGTATTACCGGTATTCCCGCTTCATCCCCCTGGCATACAGCGGGTCCAAATCAAAGGTGGCCAGATCGCCGGGGGCGCATTTCAGCTCGGTCACGTCCAGCAGGGTCTCCATGGCCCCGATCTGGCCGATGACCCTGGCCCTCTGCTCCCCGATGCGCACGGTGGTCTTGCGGCTCTTCCACCAGTAGCGCAGCAGGGCCCCCAGCCCCGTCTGCCGGGGCCGCCTTGCGCCGAAGCCGTTCTGGTAGCCCACGGGCAGCACCGCCACCCGGGTGGGTTTTTTCAGCGTCACCAGCTTGGCGTTGCCCACGGTGTGCCCCTTGGGGAGCCACCGCACCTCGTCCAGCGTGGCCTCGCCGTAGCCCACCAGCTCCAGTCCGTCCCCCCGGGTCCTGCGGCACCGGCCCAGCAGGGCCGTGCCCACCCGCACCGCGTCCAGCTTGGCGAACTCGTAGTGCATCAGCGCGTCGGACCCGGCGGCGTGGACGCACCCGGTCTCGAACCCGGCGGCGTGGACGGCCTCCACCACCTGCTGGAACTGCTCCACCTGCTCCTCCGCGCCCCTCTCCCCGCCATAGCCGGTGTGCATCTGGGTGTAGATGCCGGAGAGGGCCACATTGGGCAGATAGCGGTACATGGACAAAATTTTGTCCGGCTCCGAGGCCAAAAAGCCGCCGTAGCCCATGCCGGTGTCCACCTGGATATGGGCCTCCACCACGGTGGAGCGGGCCTCGGCCAGCCCGTTGAGGGCCACGCCGGTGTCGTGGGAGCCGATGGTGCACACCGCGTTCAGGTCGATGAGCTGCTCCAGCTCCTCCCGGTCGGTGGTGGAGCGGAGCATCAAAATTTCCTCGTCCACGAACCCGGCCTTCCGCAGGGCCCTGGCGTCGGCCGGCTCGCTGACGGCAAAGCGCCCGATGCCCTCGTCCCGCAGCAGCTTGGCCATGTCCACCAGCCCCGCCCCGTGGGCGTCGCCGGTGAGGACGGCGTAGATGGCGGCGCTCCCCGCCCGTTCCTTGATGACCTGCGCGTTGTGCCGGACGGTCTCTCTCTCTATGACCAGCGCCTTCATTCCCAGGCACCACCTTTCTTTATGCGTGGGGTCAATTACTGGTATTATACCACTATATTGGGAAGAGCGTCAACGAAAGTGCCGCCCGGTCCCCGCTTGTTTTTTCGCCAAAAAACTGATATGATAATCTATCAACGACTACCGCCAGTGGAGGAATCCGAATTGAACCGAAACACCACCCGCATCCCCGCCGGGGAAATCGACAAACAGCGCGGCTTCTGCGCCCAAATCGCGGCCATGAACGCCGCCCTGCCCGCCCCGCCCCTGGCCTACGTGGACACCTACGGCTGCCAGCAGAACGAGGCCGACTCCGAGCGCATCCGGGGCTACCTGGCCGAGATGGGCTATGCCTTTACCGATGACGAGCGGGCCGCCGCCGTCATCGTCATCAATACCTGCGCCGTCCGGGAGCACGCCGAGATGCGGGTGCTGGGCAACGTGGGCGCCCTGACCCACACCAAGCGGGCCAACCCCAACCAGATCATCTGCCTGTGCGGCTGCATGATGCAGGAGCCCCACATGGTGGAGAAAATCAAGCAGTCCTTCCGCCACGTGGACCTGGTCTTCGGCCCCCACGCCCTGTGGCGCTTCCCGGAGCTGCTCTGGCGCATCCAGACGAGAAGGGGCCGCATCTTCGACACCCCCGACGAGCCCGGCTCCATCGCCGAGGGCGTCCCCGTCCGCCGGGAGGGCACGGTGAAGGCGTGGGTCTCCATCATGTACGGCTGCAACAACTTCTGCTCCTACTGCATCGTCCCCTACGTCCGGGGCCGGGAGCGCTCCCGCCGCCCGGAGGACATCCTGGCCGAGGTCCGGTCCCTGGCGGAGGCGGGCTGCAAGGACATCACCCTCCTGGGCCAGAACGTGAACTCCTACGGCAAGGACCTGGACGAGGACGTGGACTTCGCCTGGCTGCTGGAACAGGTCAACGCCGTCCCCGGCGACTTCCTCATCCGCTTCATGACCAGCCACCCCAAGGACGCCACCGAGCGCCTCTTCGACGCCATGGCCGCCTGCGAAAAGGTGGCCCCCGTCATCCACCTGCCCTTCCAGGCGGGCAATGACCGGGTGCTCTCCGCCATGAACCGGGTCTATACCCGGGCGGGCTACCTGGAAAAGGTCCGCCAGCTCCGGGCCCGCATCCCGGACATCGTCCTCACCAGCGACGTGATCGTGGGCTTCCCCGGCGAGACCACCCCGGAGTTCGAGGACACCCTCTCCCTCATTGAGGAGGTCCGCTTCGACGCCCTCTTCACCTTCATCTACTCCCCCCGGGAGGGCACCCCGGCGGCCAAGATGCCCGACCCCATCTCCAAGGAGGAGAAGGCCGCCAACTTCCAGCGGCTGGTGGACGTGCAGAACCAGATTTCCGCCGAGAAGCAGGCCGCCTACGTGGGCAAAACCCTGCGCTGCCTGGTGGACGTGGAGAGCGACGACCCCCGCCATAACCTGAACGCCCGCACCTCCGGCGGCCGCCTGGTCCACTTCACCGGCGACCCCACCCTGATTGGAAGTTATGTCAACCTAAAAATCACCAGCGCCTCCACCTGGGCCCTCTTCGGAGAGCTGGCGTAAGGACGTGGGGGCGGACTGGCTCGCAATGACAGGACGGAGGCGGGGGTATGGCCTATTTCGTCTATCTCTTGACAAACGCCACCAATGTGGTCCTGTATACCGGCGTTACCAACGATTTAGAACGGCGGCTGGCCGAACATCGGGCGGGGCTTGACCCGGATGGGTTTACCGCCCGATACCATGTCCATAAGCTGGTCTATTTTGAAGAGACGAACTCTGTATCCGACGCGATTGCCCGTGAAAAGCAAATCAAATCCTGGTCCAGGGCGAAAAAGAACGCCCTGGTTGAGCGGAAAAACCCCGGCTGGGAGGACCTGTCATTGCGAACCAGTCCGCAGACTGGTGTGGCAATCCGCATCCCCCGTCCCCAAACAAAGAAAAAAGGACTGATCCCTATGCCCGCCGACACCACCCCCATGATGCAGCAGTACCTGCGCAAAAAAGAAGAGAACCCGGACTGCATCCTGATGTTCCGCCTGGGCGACTTCTACGAGATGTTCAACGACGACGCGCTTTTGGCGTCCAAGGAGCTGGACCTGACCCTGACCACCCGGGACCGGGGCAAGCCCGAGGACGAGCGCACCCCCATGTGCGGCGTGCCCTACCACTCCGTGGACGCCTACATCGCCCGCCTCATCGCCAAGGGGTACAAGGTGGCCATCTGCGAGCAGATGGAGGACCCGGCCCTGGCCAAGGGCATCGTGGAGCGGGAGGTCACCCGCATCATCACCCCCGGCACCGTCATCGACGCGGCCATGCTGGAGGACGAGCGCAACAACTTTCTGGCCGCCATCTGCTACACCGACCACGGCGCGGGGGCCTGCTTCTGCGACATCTCCACCGGCGAGGTCTCGGCCTGCGCCTTCTCCTCCCGGGACTGGACCGAACACTTTTTCAACGAGCTGGGCCGCTACTCCCCCCGGGAGGCCGTTCTCAACGCCGCCGCGGCCGCCGACCCGGACCTGCGCGCCTTCCTGAAGGACCGGCTGGACTGCCGGGCCGAGCAGCTCGGCGAGGAGCGCTTCGACTACGACAGCGCCTGGACCCTGGCCCGCAAGCAGTTCCGGGCGGGCCTGGACGA
Source organism: uncultured Eubacteriales bacterium (assembly GCA_900540545.1). Taxonomy (GTDB): domain Bacteria; phylum Bacillota; class Clostridia; order Oscillospirales; family Oscillospiraceae; genus Intestinimonas. The sequence continues at coordinate 3,787 of UQGJ01000089.1, read as the reverse complement.
GCTGCCCCAGGAGGCCGAGAGCGCCATGCGCGCCTGCGGGGCCCTGCTGGGCTTCCTCTACGACACCCAAAAGACCGACCTGGGCCACCTCAACACCTTCCACTACGTCACCCGGGGCGAGTTCATGGAGCTGGACCTCACCGCCCGGCGGAACCTGGAGCTCACCGAGACCATGCGCTCCAAGGAGAAAAAGGGCTCACTGCTGTGGGTGCTGGACAAGACCCGGACCGCCATGGGCTCCCGCCTCCTCCGCTCCTGGCTGGAGCGGCCCCTGCTCTCCCCCATCCAGATCAACAAGCGCCTGGACGCGGTGGAGGACCTGACCAGGGACGCCATCGCCCGCCAGGAGATTTCAGACTGCCTCCGCCAGGTCACCGACCTGGAGCGGCTCATCGGCCGCATCGTCTACGGCACCGCCGGGGGCCGGGACCTGGTCTCCCTGGCGTCCGGCCTGGGCCGCCTGCCCCGCCTGCGGGAGCTGCTGTCCCCCTTCCCCTCCTCCCTGCTCTGCGTCCTGCGGGAGGCCATCGACGATTTGGCCGACCTCCGGGACCTCATCGGCCGCGCCCTGGTGGACGAGCCCCCCTTCTCCGTCCGGGAGGGCGGCTTCATCCGGGCGGGCTACCACCCCGACGTGGACTACCTCCGGGACATCATGACCAACGGCAAGTCCATGGTGGCCGCCGTGGAGGCCCGGGAGCGGGAAAAGACCGGCATCAAGAACCTGAAGGTGGGCTTCAACAAGGTCTTCGGCTACTACATCGAGGTCTCCAAGGCCAATTACGACCTGGTCCCCGACGACTACATCCGCAAGCAGACCCTGGTGAACTGTGAGCGCTTCATCACCCAGGAGCTCAAGGACATGGAGCATACCATCCTCTCCGCCCAGGACCGCATCACCGCCCTGGAATACGAGCTCTTCGTCCAGCTCCGGGAATCCGTGGCCGCCCAGGTGACCCAGATCCAGGCCACCGCCGCCGCCGTGGCCCAGGTGGACTGCCTCACGGCCCTGGCCGCCGTGGCCGCCGCCAACCACTACTGCAAGCCCACCGTGGACCTGTCCGACCGGCTGGACGTGGTGGAGGGCCGCCACCCCGTGGTGGAAAAGGTCCTCAAGGACGCCCTCTTCGTCCCCAACGACGTGCACATGGACGGGGGCGAGAATATGGTCCACATCGTCACCGGCCCCAACATGGCCGGTAAATCCACCTTCATGCGCCAGACCGCCCTGGTGGTCCTCATGGCCCAAATCGGCTCCTTCGTCCCCGCCAAGAGCGCCCACGTGGGCATCGTGGACCGGGTGTTCACCCGGGTGGGGGCCTCCGACGACCTCTCCGCCGGCCAGTCCACCTTCATGGTGGAGATGACCGAGGTGGCCGAGCTGCTGAAAAACGCCACCGCCAAGAGCCTGCTGATTCTGGACGAGATCGGCCGGGGCACCAGCACCTACGACGGCATGTCCATCGCCCGTGCCGTGCTGGAATACTGCGCCGACAAGCGCCGCCTGGGCTGCAAGACCCTCTTCGCCACCCACTACCACGAGCTCACCTGCCTGGAGGGCCTCCTCCCCGGCGTGAAGAACTATAACGTGGCCGCCAAAAAGCGGAAGGACGACGTGATTTTCCTCCGCAAGATCGTCCGCGGCCCCGCCGACCAGAGCTACGGCATCGAGGTGGCGGGCCTGGCCGGGGTCCCTGGCCGGGTCATCGAGCGGGCCAAGGCCATCCTCAAGGAGCTGGAGGAGGAGGGCACGGCCCCCCCGCCCACCGCTTACGCGCCCCCCGCCGACGACCAGGTCTCCTTCCTGGACATGGGCGCCCAGGAGGTCGCCAACCGCCTGCGCCAGGTGGACGTGGACACCCTGACCCCCATAGAAGCCATGAATCTCCTATACGAGCTGAAAAAGAAGCTGTAATCCGTCCCCCGTCCGTATGTGGGGCGCGACGACCCCGGCGCGCCACCGTACCGTCCCGCATCCCCCCGTCCCGCCGCAGCGTCATTCTGCATTCTGCATTCTGCATTCAAAGGAGGTCCCGCCATGACCCCCACCCGTCACCGCCGCCAGTGGCGGCCCCAGCTCACCCGGGCCGAGTTCGGCCGGGGGTGGGTCTTTTTCGCCCTCTACGTCATGGTGTTCCCCCGGCTCATGGGCATGGTCCAGATGGCCGCCGGGGAGAGCTGGCCCTTCCTCCCCGCCGAGGCGGGCCTGCTCTACTACCTCCTGGTGGTCACGCTGGTCTTTCTGGTGTTCTGGAGCTTCCTCAAGAACGCCTTCTACCTCCTGCTGGACTATCTGCCGGAAAACCTCTTCGCCTTCGGCACCGGCCTCATCGGGGCGGGGGTCCTGCACCTGCTGGTCATGCTGATTCCCCTGCCCGTCGCCGACCCCTTCAACGAGATTTACGCCGACCAGTTCGCCTACGCCCCCCAGGCCACCGTCCTGATTCTGGTGGTCCTCATGCCCATCGCCGAGGAGGTCCTGTTCCGGGGCCTCATGTTCGGGTCCCTGCGCAAGTACAGCCGCCCCCTGGGCTACGTGGTCACGGTCCTGCTCTACGCCCTCTTCCGGGCCCAGGAGTACGCCTTCACCCCCGGGGCCATCGACCTGCGCTACCTGCTGCTGACCATCCAGTACCTGCCCATGTCCCTGGCCCTCACCTGGAGCTACGACAACGGCGGCTCGGTCTGGTCCCCCGTGGTCCTGCACATGGCCCTCAGCGCCATCCAGCTTATAGGAGCGGTGTGATGCGAACGGGCGGCCACAGGCCGCCCCTACGCAGCAGCCCCTTGTAGGGGCGGCCTTTGGCCGCCCGCACCCAACAGCCCCTTGTAGGGGCGGCCTTTGGCCGCCCGCATCCAACAACAGGAAAGGTGGTGGCCCTGTGCCCCATATCCAAGTCTTAGACACCCACGTGGCCGACCTGATTGCCGCCGGCGAGGTGGTGGAGCGCCCCGCCTCCGTGGTCAAGGAGCTGATGGAAAACGCCATCGACGCCGGAGCCAGGGCCGTCACGGTGGAGATACAGAACGGCGGCATGAGCTACCTCCGTGTCACCGACGACGGCTGCGGCATCGACCCTCTCGACGTGGAGACCGCCTTCCTCCGCCACGCCACCAGCAAGATACGCACCGAATACGACCTGGAGGCCATCGGCACCCTGGGCTTCCGGGGCGAGGCCCTGGCCGCCATCGCCGCCGTGTCCCGGGTGGAGGTCCTCACCCGCCAGCCCGACCGGGACCTGGGCGTCTCCCTCACCGTGGAGGGGGGCGTGGTCACCGGGAAGGAGGAGGCGGGCGGCCCCGCCGGCACCACCATGATCGTCCGGGACCTCTTCTACAACACCCCCGCCCGGCTGAAATACATGAAAAAAGACGCCTATGAAGGCGCCGCCGTCTTTGCCAACGTTCAGCGGGAGGCCCTGGCCCACCCGGAGGTGTCGGTGAACTTCCTCCGGGACGGCAAGCAGGAGCTGCTCACCCCCGGCGACGGCGCCCTGAAAAGCGCCGTCTACGCCGTGCTGGGCCGGGATTTGGCCCTGGGCCTCACCCCGGTCCGCGGCTCCGGCGAGGAGCACATCACCGTGGAGGGCTTCGCCTCCCTCCCCGCCTGCTGCCGGGGGTCCCGGAACCTCCAGTTCTTCTTCGTCAACGGCCGGTTCATCAAGTCCCGCACCATGATGGCCGCCCTGGAGGAGGCGTATAAAAACCAGCATATGGTGGGCAAATTTCCCGGCTGCGTCCTCCACGTCACCACCCGCGCCAACGCCGTGGACGTGAACGTCCACCC
>UQGJ01000088.1 GCA_900540545.1 uncultured Eubacteriales bacterium | reverse complement strand
GGTCCTTCTTTCCGTCCCCTTTCTTTGAGAAGAAAGGGGACCCGCCGGAGGCATCTTCTTAATGGTGAAACAGCCGCATCCCCGTAAACGCCATGACGATGCCGTACTTGTCGCAGGTGGCGATGACGTGGTCGTCCCGGATGGACCCGCCGGGCTGGGCGATATACTGCACCCCGCTCTTCCGCGCCCGCTCCACGTTGTCCCCGAAGGGGAAGAAGGCGTCGGACCCCACGCTCACCCCGGTCTGGGCGGCGATCCAGGCTTTCTTTTCAGCGGGGGTCAAGGGTTCCGGCTTGACAGTAAAGGTCTGCTGCCACACGCCCTCGGCCAGCACGTCCTCGCACTCGTCGGAGATGTAGACGTCGATGGCGTTGTCCCGGTCCGGGCGGCGGATGCCGGGGATGAACTGGAGACCCAGGACCTTCGGGTGCTGGCGCAGATACCAGTTGTCCGCCTTGTTGCCCGCCAGACGGGTGCAGTGGATGCGGCTCTGCTGCCCGGCGCCGATGCCGATGGCCTGTCCGCCCTTGGTGTAGCACACGGAGTTGGACTGGGTGTATTTCAGGGTGATGAGGGCCACGATGAGGTCCCGCCTGGCCTCGTCGGGCAGGGTCTGGTTGGCCGTCACCAGCTTATCCAGCATGGCGCCGTCGATGACCAGGTCGTTGTGGCCCTGCTCAAAGGTGATGCCGCAGATGTCCCGGCGCTCGATGGGGGCGGGCACGTAGTCCGGGTCGATCTGGACCACGTTGTAGCCGCCCTTGCGCTTGGTCTTGAGAATCTCCAGGGCCTTGTCGGTGTAGCCGGGGGCAATAACGCCGTCGGAGACCTCCATGGCCAGATAGGCGGCGGTCTGCTCGTCGCACACGTCGGACAGGGCCGCCCAGTCCCCGTAGGAGGACAGCCGGTCGGCCCCCCGGGCCCGCACGTAGGCGGAGGCGATGGGGGAGAGGTCCAGGCCCTCGGCAAAGTACATCTTCCGCTCCAGCTCGGTGAGCTCGCCTCCCACGGCCGCGCCGGCGGGGGAGACGTGCTTAAAGGAAGCGGCGGCGGGCAGGCCGGTGGCGGCCTTCAGCTCCTTCACCAGCTGCCAGGAGTTGAGGGCGTCCATGAAGTTGATGTATCCGGGCTTGCCGTTCAGTACCTGTAAAGGAAGCTCCCCTTCCTTCATAAAGATGCGGGCGGGCTTCTGGTTGGGGTTGCAGCCGTATTTCAGCTCTAATTCGGTCATGTTCAAACCTCCAAGATGCGGGCCGCCGGGGTCGGCGGCCCCTACAAAAATCAAACAGCGTTTGGTAGGGGCCGCCGACCCCGGCGGCCCGTCTCCTGGTTACACGTACTTGTTATAGATCAATGTCCGGGCCTCGCCGTCCGCCAGGTCGATGTACCGCACGAAGAGGGAGACCTTGTTCTCCCCGTTGAGACTGGCCCAAAGGGTGTCGCCGAAGACCTCCATGTCCACGTCCGGGACCGCCACCAGCCGGGGCTCGCCGGAGAAGGAGGGCAGGGGGGAGCCGTCGCCGTCGTAGGTGCTGATGAAGTGGCCCTGTCCGGCGATGGGGGCGTCGTACTCGAAGAAGAACCGCTGGCAGCAGGCCGGGTCCCCCGCCGCCGACTTGAGGATGGACAGGCGGTAGGAGCCGTCGGGCTTCACCATGCCGGAGATGCGGGGGGTGTAGTTGGAGCCGTCCGGCTCAAATTCCCGGGTGCGCAGGGCCCGGACCCAGCCGGTGCCGCTGCGGAAGGCGTCGGCCACGGTGTCGGTCTGGTCGCCGTTGGTGACGATGGTGGTGCCCTCCACCACCCGCACGGGGTGGTAGATGATGAGGGAGGGGTCCACCATCTTGGTCTCGTCGTAGGCCTTGGTGCGGATGCCGTCCTCGGTGGCCTCAAAGAGGCGGTTGCGGCTGTTCTCGCTGCGGCCCATGATGAAGTAGGCGATGACGGCCTTCCGGCCGTCGGCGCTGCGGCCCAGCAGGATGCCCCGTCCGGGGTAGGGATTGGCGCGGAGCAGCTCGAAAATATCGTTCATGTCAATCCTCCTTACTATGTACCGTGCGGCCGGTTACGGTGAGCCGGTCCTGGCAGAACAGGGAAACCGCCCGGGGGAGGATGACCCACTCGGCCTCCTCCATGACCCGGCGCTGGAGCATCTCCGGGGTGTCGCCCTCCCGGACGTCCACCGCCTTTTGCAGGACGATGGGCCCGCCATCCGGCTCGGCGGTGACGAAGTGGACCGTGGCCCCCGTGACCTTGACCCCGTAGTCCAGTGCGGCCTGATGGACCTTCAGCCCGTAGTACCCCGCCCCGCAGAAGGAGGGGATGAGGGCCGGGTGGACGTTGAGGATGCGGTTGGGGTAGGCCGCCACCATCTCCTCGGTGAGGATGTGGAGGAAGCCCGCCAGCACTACCAAATCGATTTGCAGGCTCTGGAGCTTGTCCACGATGGCCAGGGTCATGGCCCGGTTGTCGGGGAAGTCCCGCCTGGCCACCACGTAGCCGGGGATGCCGGCCCTGGCCGCCCGCTCCAGGGCGTAGGCCCCGGCCTTGGAGGAGAGAACGGCCACGATCTCCCCGTTTTCAATGGGGGAATCAATGAGCGCCTGGAGGTTGGTCCCCCCGCCGGAGACTAGCACCGCGATGCGCTTCATACCAGGGTCACCCCGTCGTCCCCCTTGACCACGGAGCCGACGATATAGGCCCGCTCGTTGGCCCGGCACAGCAGGTCCTTGGCCAGGCCCACCTCCTCCTTGGGGATGGCGAAGATGAGGCCCAGGCCCATGTTGAAGGTGTTATACATGTCCCGCTCGGCGATCTTGCCCTCCTTGGCGATGAGGCTGAAAATCGGGGGGACGGGGAAGGACTCGGTCTCGATGCGGGCGGTGAGGCCGCTCTTCATCATGCGGGGCACGTTCTCGTAGAGGCCTCCGCCGGTGATGTGGCTGATGGCCCGGACGTGGACCCCGTTCTCCAGCAGGCACTGCACCGCCTTGACGTAGATGCGGGTGGGCTTCAGCAGCTCCTCGCCCAGGGTGCAGCCCAGCTCGGGGATGGTCTCGGCCAGCCGAGTCTCGTTGACCCCCAGCACCTTGCGTACCAGGGAGAAGCCGTTGGAGTGGACGCCGGAGGAGCCCAGGCCCATGAGGATGTCGCCCTCCTGCATGGCGGAGCCGTCCAGCATGTTGGCCTGGTCGGCGATGCCCACGGAGAACCCGGCCAGGTCGTATTCGTCCACGGGGTAGAAGCCGGGCATCTCGGCGGTCTCGCCGCCGATGAGGGCGCAGCCCGCCTGACGGCAGCCCTCCACCACGCCGGAGACGATGGCCTCGATGCGGCTGGGCACGTTCTTGCCCACGGCCAGATAGTCCAGGAAGAACAGGGGCTTGGCCCCGGCGCAGACGATGTCGTTGACGCACATGGCAACGCAGTCGATGCCCACGGTGTCGTGCTTGTCCATCAGAAAGGCGATTTTCAGCTTGGTGCCCACGCCGTCGGTGCCGGAGACCAGCACGGGCTTCTTCATGCCGCTGAAGTCGGGGGCAAAGAGGCCGCCGAAGCCGCCCAGGGTGCCCATGACGCCGGGGATATAGGTGGACTCCACCAGGGGCTTGATGCGGTCGACCGCCTCATACCCGGCGGTCACGTCCACGCCCGCCGCGGCGTAGGAGTCGGAGTGAGAGTTTTTCATGGTGACACCATCCTAATCTTATTCTTTGCCCGTCCAGCAGTAGGTGCAGATGCGCTCCTTGTCGATGCCGATGGCCTCCAAAAGCCCGTCCAGAGACTGGTAGCCCAGGGAGTCGAAGCCCATCTCCTTACAGATGGCCTGGAGCATGCACCCGCCCCGCTCCGTGGAGGCGTCGGCGTACTCCGCCACGTGTTCCTGCCCCTCGTCCCCCTCCAGGTCCTGGATGACCTTGCGGGCCAGCAGGTCCATGTCGGAGTTGTTGCGGGAGAAGTTGAGGTACTTGCAGCTGTACATGATGGGGGGGCAGGCCGAGCGCATATGGACCTCGGCGGCCCCGGAGTCGTAGAGGAATTCCACCGTCTCCCGTAGCTGAGTCCCCCGGACGATGGAGTCGTCCACAAAGAGCAGCTTCTTGCCCTCGATCAGCTCGGGCACGGGGATCTGCTTCATCTTGGCCACCTGGCTGCGGGCGTCCTGGTTGGCGGGCATGAAGGACCGGGGCCAGGTGGGGGTGTACTTGACGAAGGGCCGGGCAAAGGGCTTGCCGCTGCGGTTGGCGAAGCCGATGGCGTGGGGCACGCCGGAGTCCGGCACCCCCGCCACAAAGTCCACCTTGGGCAGCCGCCCGGCGTGGACCTCGTCCCGGGCCATGATCTCGCCGTTGCGGTAGCGCATGACCTCCACGTTGACCCCCTCGTAATTGGAGTTGGGGTAGCCGTAGTAGGTCCACAGGAAGGCGCAGATCTTCATTTTTTCCCCGGCGGGGGAGAGGGTCTCCCAGCCGTCGGGGGTGATCCGCACGATTTCCCGGGGGCCAAGCTCGTAAGCGTCCTGATAGCCCAGCTTGTGGTAGGCAAAGGATTCGAAGGAGACGCAGCAACCCTCGTCGTCCCTGCCGATGAGGACCGGCAGGCGGCCCAGCTTGTCCCGGGCACAGAGGATGCTGTCCTCCGTGAGGACCAGCATGGTGCAGGAGCCGTCGATGACCTCCTGGGCGTAGCGGATGCCCTCCACCAGGGAGTCCTTGCGGTTGATGAGGGCGGCCACCAGCTCGGTGGAGTTGATTTTGCCGGAGCTCATGGCCAGGAACTGCACCCCGCCGTCGGCGTAAAAGCCCTCGGCCAGGGCGTCGGCGTTGTTGATGATGCCCACGGTGGTGATGGCGTACAGGCCCAGGTGGGAGCGCACCAGCAGGGGCTGGGGGTCAGTGTCGCTGATACAGCCGATGCCCGCGCAGCCGTGGAACCGGCTGATGTCCTTGTCGAACTTGGTCCGGAAGGGGGTGTTCTCGATGTTGTGGATCTGCCGCTGGAACCCGTCGTCGGCGTCATAGACCGCCATGCCCCCCCGCTTGGTGCCCAGGTGGGAGTGGTAGTCCGTGCCGAAAAACAGGTCCAATACGATGTCGCGCCTGGAGATCGCGCCAAAAAATCCGCCCATGTCCTGTCCCTTAGGCGAAGAAGAGCTTGGAGAGGGTCATGGGGTCCACGTACTGGCCGTCCTTGTAGACGCGCATGTTGCCGGAGGCCACCTCGTCGATGAGCATCACGTCGCCATTGGCGTCGTAGCCGAACTCGAACTTGATGTCGTAGAGGACCAGGCCCTTTTTCGCCAGCTCGTCGGAGACGATCTTGGTAATTTTCTGGGTCATCTCCTTGGTGTCGTCGTACTGCTTCTCGGTCATGACGCCCAGGACCACCAGGCCGTCCTTGGTGACCAGGGGGTCGCCCTTCTCGTCGTTCTTGAAGGTCATCTCCACGTAGGAGGGCAGGGGCGCGCCCTCGGCGATGTACTCACCGTAGCGGCGGCGGAAGCTGCCCACGGCCCGGTCCCGGCAGATGACCTCCAGGCCCTGGCCAAAGACCTTGGCGGGGAGGACTTCCATGGTGGTGTCGGCCAGGTCGGCGCTGACGAAGTGGGTCTTGATGCCGGCGGCGTTGATTTTCTCGAAGAAGTAGATGGACATGCGCAGGTTCACGTCGCCCACGCCGTCGATGGTCAGGCCCACGGAGTTCTCGCCGGGGTCGAACACGCCGTCCTTGCCGGTGCAGTCGTCCTTGAACTTGAGCAGGTAGTGGCCGTTGTCCAGCGCGTAGACGTCCTTGGTCTTGCCGGTGTAAACAAGTTTCTTTTCCATGTGAGTGACCTCCATAATCATATCTAAAAATTTGAGTCAGTCTGAGTTTTACAGCCGCTGGGCGATGGTTTTGTCCTTCTCGGCCACCTCGGCGGCCATGTCGGCCTTGAACCGGGTGAGCCTGTCCGCCAGGGCGGCGTCGGAGAGGGCCAGCATCTGGGCGGCCAGGATGGCGGCGTTGTCCGCCCCGTCCACGGCCACGCAGGCCACGGGGATGCCCTTGGGCATCTGGACCATGGACAGCAGGCTGTCCAGCCCGCCCATCATCGAGGTCTTGATGGGCACCCCGATGACCGGCAGGGTGGTGTACGCGGCCAGCACCCCGGCCAGGTGGGCGGCCTTGCCCGCGGCGGCGATGATGGCACCGAAGCCCTCGTCCCTGGCGGCAGAGGCGAACTGTTCCGCGGCGGCGGGAGTGCGGTGGGCGGAGATGACCCGGACCTCCACGGGGATGTCAAAGCTTTTGAGGCGGGCGATGCAGGGCTTCATGGTCTCCAGATCGCTGTCGGAACCCATGACCACGGCGACTTTCTTGCTCATAGCGGACCTCCTGATACAAAAATTTTTAGGTTGTCAAAAAAGGAATCAGGCCATCCGGTGTGCGGATGGCCTGATTGGTATTACCTGTTTCGAATGGACGCATTGGGGCCGCGGTGGCAGATTCGGCCTCTGGATGAAACACACATCACCGCACCCCCTTGTCCAATCAATACCCACACTATATCGGACTTTTTCGACGAATGCAAGGCCGAAACTCAATTTCGTAGGCTTATACAAGCCGGGGGTAAAAAAGCGGGAAAAGGATTGTAAAGAATTCCGCTAGGCGTCTCCGGCGGCCCCCTTTTCGCAGCTTACGCGCCCAAAAGCGCAGCCTGCGTCCCCAGCCCTTGCCAACCCCAGCGGGGGCGGCTATACTGACACCGTAGCTACGAGAAAGGGGAGAGAGCCCATGAAACTCCATCTGCAGGAGGACCCCTCCTGTTCCGAAACCGAAGTCACCATCCGCTGCGCGGCGGCGGACGGAGAGGTCCTGAACCTGCTGGCCACCCTCCGGGCCTTCGACCGCAAGCTCACCGGAGCGCAGAACGGCCAGACCTATGTTCTGGACGCCGCCGACATCCTCTACGCCGACAGCACCGACCGCCACACCTTCCTCTATACCTCCGCCGGGGTGTATGAGACTCCGCTCCGGCTCTATGAGCTGGAGGACCGCCTGGGCTCCGGCGAGTTCTTCCGGGCCTCCAAGTCTCTGATCGTCAATTTCAATCAGATACAGTCCCTGCGGCCGGAGTTCGGCGGCCGCTTCCTGCTCACCATGAAAAACGGGGAGAAGTGCCTGGTCTCCCGGCAGTACGTCCCCGTCCTAAAAACAAAATTGGGCCTGTAAAAGGAGGTCAAAACCATGAAAAAGTTCGTCTCGGTCGTATTTTCCATGAAGCTCAATGCCTGTCTTTGCTTTACCGCGTTTACCATATTCTACGCGCTGGCGGAGATCATCTCCGGCTACCCGCTGCTCTCCGGCTGGCGGGCCCTCCAGCTCCTGGTTTTTTCCGTCATCTGCGGCGCGCTGCAATACGTCTTTTTCAGTGAACGGGTGCTGAAAAAAATGCCCTACGTGCGCCGCGTTCTGCTCTTTGGCCTGTGCCTTTTGGCGGTCCTGGCTCCCTTCGCGGTCCTCTGCGGCTGGTTCCCCGTGGGAGAACCCCTTTCCTGGCTTATTTTCCTGGCTGTTTTCGTCGCGCTCCTGCTCGTGCTTACCGCCGTTTTTGAAGTTATATACCGCATCACGGGCCGCCGCTACACCAGCCTTTTGGAGGAGCGGCAGTCCAAGTCCTGACCCCTTTGCAATCTGGGACAGACCCGTGTATAATGGAAACCACATAAAAGGAAGTGGTACACCATGAAAACCGGGATCGTCCTGGAGGGCGGGGCCCTCCGCACCATCTATTCCAGCGGTGCCTGCGACGCCCTGCTGGAGCGGGACCTGCTGCCCGACTACGTCATCGGCGTTTCGGCGGGCATCGCCTACGGCGTGAGCTACGTCTCCCGCCAGTTCGGCCGCAACCTGGAGATTTTGACCAAGTACGCCAACGACAAGCGGTACATGGGCAAGCGCAACCTGCTGAGGCCCTCCAACCGCTGTTATTTCGGCCTGAGATTCACCTATGACGACATCCCCAACCGCCTGGTCCCTTTTGACTATGACACCTTCGCCGCCTTTCCGGGCCAGGTGGAGGCGGTGGTGACGAACCTGGAGACCGGCAGGGCCGAATACCTCCCCGTGCCCCGGCGGGACGACAAGTTCCTGGTCCTCCAGGCCACCTGCGCCATGCCCCTGCTGTTTCCCATCTACCACCTGAACGGCATCGCCTGCCTGGACGGCGGCGCGGCCGACGCCATCCCCTATGAGCGGGCCTTTGCCATGGGCTGCGACCGGGTGGTGGTGGTCCTGACCCGGGAGCGGGAGTATCTCCGCCAGCCGGAAAAGCTCCAGCCCGCCCTCGACGTGCGCTACCACAAGTACCCCAACTTCTGCGAGACCATGCGCCGCCGGGCCGAGACCTATAACGCCTCCCGCCAAAAGCTCTTTGATTTGGAGCGGGAGGGAAAAGTGATTCTCCTTGCCCCCAAGAGCACCCAGGGATTTTCCCGCATCGAGAAGGACGTGGACAAAATCAAGGCCCTCTGGCAGGACGGCTACGATTCTGCCGCCGCCAAGGCGGAGGAAATCAGGGAGTTCTGGGGAATGAAGAATGGATAATTGAGAATGGATAATGCCGCCCACGGGGCGGGACAGGGGGACGCAGAGACTGGTGGCGGCCCGTTTGCACCCATCAAAACGCAACTACTCCCAAGTCTTGCCCGGTCATATGCCGAGGGGCGGCAGCCGGAGTTGTTCTAATACCAGACCGATACGGGCTGCAACGGCTTTCAAGTCTTGCCAGCCACCATAAACCGTACCGCCGCCCGGACGTATCCCGGGGTCCAGGGGGCCGACAATAGGGGCTTGAAAA
>UQGJ01000087.1 GCA_900540545.1 uncultured Eubacteriales bacterium | reverse complement strand
TTCTTTCCGTCCCCTTTCTTCGAGAAGAAAGGGGACCCGCCGGAGGCACCCCCGGAGGGACTCCGCCCCTTGCTTTTTCCCCGCCCATCCCTTATAATAAGGAACATCCCCCAGAAAGGAGGGCGCATCATGTCCTGGAGTTTTGGCCTGATTTACAGCACAAAAGGCAACGATTTTGCCGCCGACGGGATAAGTGCGCCCTTTTTGCGGGACCCACGGCGGTAGTGTCACCACTTCCAGGCCGCGGCTGTCGCCGCGGCTTTTTTGCGCCTTATCCCCTTTTTGACCGAACAAGAAAGGGGAATCAGTCTATGAATCTGAAAAAACAAGTCCGGCGCCTGCTGGCGCTGGAGTTCGTCGGCAACTTCAAGCCCGCCGGGGCGGTGTGGGTCCTGCTCCTGGTGGGCCGGGGCTTCTCCCTGGCCCAGGTGGGGCTGGCCGAAGCCTTCTTCCACCTGGTCAGCTTTTGCTGCGAGGTGCCCTCCGGCATGATTGCCGATACCCTGGGCCGCCGCCGGACCCTGAGGGCCAGCCACGGGGCCTTTGCCCTGTCGGCGGGGCTGATGATGGTCTCCCGGGATATGGCCGGGGTCTGCGCCGCCATGGCCCTCAACGCCATGGCCTACAACCTGGCCTCCGGCACCCGGGAGGCTATCACCTACGAATCTTTGCTTCAGTCGGGGCGGGAAGCGGAATACTTACACCTCTCCTCCCGGCAGAACATCTGCTGGCGGCTGGCGGGGGCGGCGGCCACCCTCTGCGCCGGGGGCGTGGTCCTGCTGGGCTACCGGAAGGGCTACGGCCTGGATTTGGTCCTCTCCCTGGCCTGCGTGGGTCTGGCCGGGAGCCTGGCGGAGCCGGCGGTCACGGAAACGCCCCGGGGGCAGGTGCGCCCAAGGGACCTGTCCCGGCTGCTGGGCCAGTGCGCCGGGGAGAGCTGGCGCTTCCTCCGGGCGCGGCCCAAGGTCTGCCTGCTGATGCTCTTTAACGCCGCCGTCGGCGCGGTGGCCACCCTCATGCGCTTCTTTTTGCAGGACGGTCTGACCCAGGCCGGGGCCTCCCCCGCCCTGCTGGGGCCGCTGCTGCTGTGCATCGAGCTGGGGGGCGTGCTGGGCAGCTGGCTGGCTCCCCTGCTGGGGCGGCTGCCCTACCGGGCGGCGGGGGCCCTGTGCGCCCTGGGCCAGGGGCTGGCCCTGCTCCTGACCGCCACGGGCTGGCTCCCCGCCCTGGCCGCGGGGGGCATTCTGGCGGTTGCCTGCGACGACGGCCTCCAGGTCCTCACCGACGCCCGGCTCAATGCCGCTGTGCCCTCGGAACAGCGGGCCACCCTGATCTCTGTCTCCTCCATGTGCTTCAGTCTGGTGATGGTCGTACTCTCGCCCCTGGCCGGAGCCCTGATTTGACAAAATGACGAAATTTTCTGTAACATTCCGGTAATAAAAGCCCCCTGTTCCCCCTGCCGCTGGTGCTTTTCGGGCTGGGGCAGGGGCTTTGGCACAATATGTCGTTGTGCCCGGAACATCAAACGCCCCAAGGGGTCCGCGACCATTTCCAACCAAAAAAGACTTGACGAACCGGCCGGGGACGTGTATAGTAACGATTGTAACCATTTGTAATCTTTTATTAACGGACTGTCATTTTTACCGGCCGAACCGGTCGGATATTTGGATGCACACCCGAGTAAAGGGAGGGTTCCTCTGCATGGACGAGATCCTCAGAGCGCCAGAGCTGGAACACGCACAGCGCGCGCCCCGGAAGTCCCACGCCTCCGATTCCCGGTTGGAGGGCGCGGCCCGGGCGATGCGGGAGCGTTTTGTCACCTTCGCCGATGCCGCCGCCGCCCAGGGGCGTGTGTGGCGCCGCCAGGGCGTCCGGGTCTACCACCGGACCGTGTCCGCCACGGCGGGCAAGCCCAAGATGGCCCCCCTGCCCTTCCTGGCCCTGGCCGCCGTCATCGGCGTGGCGGTGGTCACCTCCGTGATGTACACCCCCGCTTACGTGGTGAGCGTGGACGGCGTGGAGGTGGGACTGGTCCGGGACCAGGCGGTCTTTGAGCAGGCCGCCGCCCGGGTGGAGAGCCGCGCCTCAGAGATTTTGGGCTACGACTACAGCCTGGACCACGACGTCCAGTACTCCTTCGCCCTGACCCAGCGGGAGAACATCTCCCCTGTGGCCGACTTCGAGACCTACCTCTTCGACCAGGTGGGCGAGGTGATGAAGAGCTACGTCCTCACCGTGGACGGCCAATTCGTGGGCGCCGCGGTGGACCGGGCCGCCCTGGACGACATGCTGGCCACCCTGGCCGCCCCCTATGTGAACGAGAACACCGTCTCGGTGAGCTACACCAAGAACCTGTATATCACCCGGGAGTACACCCCCTCCGACGTGGAGCAGGACATCACCTCCATGACCGCCATGCTGACCGAAAACACCAACGGCCAGACCACCTACGAGGTCCAGAAGGGCGACACCTTCATGGCCCTGGCCTACGCCAACGGCATGACCATGGACGAGATGGAGGCCCTGAACCCCGACGTGGACATCGACCGCCTCTATATCGGCCAGATTTTGAACGTGAAGGAAGAAATCCCCTTCCTGGGCATCAAGACCGTGGACGCCGTGACCTATACCGAGCCCATCGAATGTGAGGTCCGCCAGGTCCAGGACGACACCATGTACCAGGGCGACTCCAAGGTGTTGGACCTCGGCATCCCCGGCGAGGCCCTGGTCAACGCCGACGTGACCTACGTCAACGGCGTGGAGAAGGAGCGCAACGTCACCAACACCACCGTGGTCCGGGCGGCCACCGAGAAGGTCGTCGCCGTGGGCACCATGCCCCGCCCCTCCTGGTTCCCCACCGGCAACTACGTCTGGCCCGTCTACGGCCGGGTCACCAGTCCCTTCGGCTACCGCTCCATCTTCGGCTCTTACAGCTACCACTCCGGCATCGACATCGCCGTGCCCTACGGCACCGCCGTGAAGGCCGCCGACGGCGGCACCGTGGTGTGGTCCGGCTACAAGGGCAGCCTGGGCAATCTGGTCATCATCGACCACGGCAACGGGGAGCAGACCTATTACGGCCACAACTCCCAGCTCTATGTCTCCGTGGGCGACAAAATTTATCAAGGCCAGACCATCGCCGCCGCCGGCTCCACCGGCCGCTCCACCGGCAGCCACTGCCACTTCGAGATCAAGATCAACGGCACGTCGGTGAACCCCCGTCCCTACCTCAGCTAACAGTGACATCAGATATAAAGCGCCGCCCACCGGCTCGGTGGGCGGCGCTTTTTGTATCCGGTACTGGAAGCCCATGGATAATTTCAACAAAAATGCCGAGGGATACTTGTGCCGGCCTACAATCTTTGAGCAGAGTGCAATAAAATCGTTGCATGTCCAAACTATTCTGGTATACTAGGATGGTACAAGCCGCTGGCCGCGTTCCCGCCTGCGTCCACGGCTGGCACTATATCCGGCGGGAAAAAGGAAAGAAAGGATGAATCGCATGAAGCACAAAACCTGGAAGCGCACCCTCAGTCTGGGCCTGACCGTGAGCCTGTTGGCAGCGGTGGCCGCCCCCGCATCCGCCGCCGCGGCGGAGTACATCGAGGCCCCTTACAAGGCCTCCGACTTCAAGACCGTCACCGACCAGAAGTACCTGGAGCCCGTCATCTATGAAAACGGGGAGGGCCAGCCCTCCATCGGCGTCACCACCGTGGGCGTGCTCAAGGTGGACGGCCTGTACTTCAAGGACTCCAACAACAACCAGGAGCTGGACCCCTTTGAGGACTGGCGCCTGCCCACCGCTGAGCGCGTGGCCGACCTGGTGAGCAAGCTCAGCCTGGAGCAGAAGGCCGGACAGGTCATGATCAACTCCCTGAGCCCCGCCGTGGCATCCGGCAAGTCCCCCGACGGCGGCGCCGGCGCCCTCATCGGCGGCCTGCCCGCCGACACCAAGGACGCCTTCGTCAGCGGCATCATCCCCACCGGCGACGACGAGACCTCCGCGGGCCTGAACATCCTGGTGAACAACCAGATGCGCCACACCATCATCCGCAACAACCCCAGCCCCGCCGAGCTGGCCCTGTACATCAACGCCCTGCAGCAGACCAGTGAGTACCTGGCCGTCACCGGCGAGGACATGGTCTACCTGCCGGTCATCCAGGCCTCCAACCAGCGCAACCACAGCGGCGCCACCGCCGTGGGTTTCTCCGAGGCCAGCGGCATATTCGCCACTTACCCCGGCACCCTGGGCCTGACCGCCGCCGCCATGGGCATGGAGGCCATCGAGCCCGGCTCCGGCTACGAGATGATCTCCACCTTTGCCGACGAGTCCCGCCAGGAGTGGGCCGCCTCCGGCATCCGTAAGGGCTATATCTACATGGCCGACGTGACCAGCGACCCCCGTTGGACCCGTACCTTCGAGACCTGGGGCGAGCGCACCGACGTGGTGACTGAGATCATCTCCCGTCTGGTCACCGGCTTCCAGAACGGCTCCGACGGCGTCAACGAGGGCAGCGTGGCCATGACCGTCAAGCACTTCCCCGGCGGCGGTGCCCGTGAAAACGGCAACGACCCCCACTCCGAGAGCGGCCGCTGGAACATCTACGCCGAGGAGAACACCCTGGCCAAGTACCACCTGCCCTCCTTCCAGGCCGCGGTGGACGCCGGCGTGTCCTCCATCATGCCCTACTACGCCGTGGCCGCCGGTGACGACCGCACCGCCACCCAGCAGCTGGACAACGGCTACACCATGAAGTTCACCGACCAGGTGGGCATGGCTTACAGCCCCGAGATCCTCCAGACCCTGCTGCGGGACACCATGGGCTTCAAGGGCTACGTGAACTCCGACACCGGCATCAACGAGGGCATGGCCTGGGGCATCGACAAGGCCCTCTATGATATGCCCGCCCGCATCGCCATGGCCATCAACGCCGGCACCGACATGATCTCCGGCACCACCGACCTGGCCTCCGTGCTGACCGCCGTGGAGCGCGCCGAGGTGAAGGCCAAGGGCCAGTCCGCCATCGACGCCTACTGCAAGGAGAACGACATCCCCGCCGAGAAGAAGGAGGCCCTCTTCGCCGACAAGGCCGTCCTGAGCATGGACCGCCTGGACGAGGCCGCCTCCCGCCTGCTGGGTGAGGCTTTTGACTTGGGCCTGTTCGAGAACGCCTATGCCGATCCCGACGAGGCCGAGTCCGTGGTCTCCGCCATCAAGGCCACCGGCCACGACTACGACGTGCAGCAGAAGTCCGCCGTCCTGCTGAAGAACGCCGGCTCCGCCCTGCCTGCCGCCGCCGGCAAGACCGTCTACGTCTCCTACCTGGACGACAAGGGCGACGAGAGCACCGCCGCCCTCCAGGCCGAGATGGCCAAGCTGTACGCCGACGCCGGCTACACCGTCACCGAGGACCCCGCCAAGGCCGACTACGCCTTCTTCTACATCAATCCCGTCCGGTACAGCGGCTGGGGCCTGAACGGCTACCTGCCCGACCTGCGCCTGGGCGAGGACCTGGACACCCCCACCGTCAACAGCGAGACCACCGGCTATCTGGACGGCAAGACCATGAAGTTCACCACCGTGGCCGGCTTTAACGGCGTCAAGACCGCCGCCGACGCCGTCCACGCCAACGGCGGCAAGGCCGTGGCCCTGGTGAACATGAACCAGCCCTGGATCCTGGACAACCTGGAGCCCAACTGCGACGCCGTCATCGCCCACTTCGACACCCTGCCCGCCGCCCTGCTGGACGTGGTCTCCGGCAAGGTCGCCCCCGTGGGCAAGCTGCCCGTCTCCGTGCCCGCCAACGCCGAGGTCCTCAAGCTGGAGAACCAGAAGATGAAGAACTTCGCCGGCGAGGAAGTGGAGTACGCCATCTGCGCCTCCCCCAACGACGTGCCCGGCTACGACAAGGACCAGTACATCGCCGCCGACGTGCTGGCCACCACCTCCGGCAACAGCTACACCTATAAGGACTCCGAGGGCAACTACTACGGCTCCGGCTTCGGTCTGACCTACAACACCGTCGCCACCGCCACCGACTCCTCCGGCGCCACCTTCTACCGTCTGCGCGACGTGGCCTTCTCCGTGAAGGGCACCGCCCAGCAGTTCAACGTGGAGTGGAACAACGGCGTGGTCATCACCACCAAGGCCGCCTACACCGCCGCGGCTCTGGCCCCCGCCGCCGCCGCCACCGGCGCCGCTGAGACCCTGGCCCTGACCGTGGACGGCGCCGCCGCCACCACCAGCGCCGTGCTCATCAACGGCAACTACTACGTCTCCGCCGAGTTCCTGGCCACCCTGGGCGTCACCGACGCCGTGGCCGGATAAGCCCCCGGCAACAAAAGACAACAAACCAGGCCCGGCATCCACTCGGATGCCGGGCCTGGTTTTGTCTACGGAGGGGCGGAGTCCCTCCGGGGGCACCCCTTTCCACGTGGAAAGGGGTGGGAAAGACGCCAGGGCTTCGGCCCTGGACCCGTGGGGCGGCGCCAACGGGGGCGTGAGGTCGAAACCGGCTAGCAGTAACAAGTCTACCGTTCTGCTTCCGCCCCGGCCGTTACGGCCTACCCCGCAACTGCTCACCCCCATGCGCTGGCGCAGCGCGCCTAGCATGGCGATTCCCGGCAAGGCTGGTCTCTCATCGTGTGGGGCGCGAGAAGGTGAATTGCCCCGAAGGGGCAAGAGAGGCCACTCTGGAGTGCGACTCGGCGCGCCATGCACCAGCCCACCCTTGTAGGGGCGGCCTGTGGCCGCCCGTGCCAACTGGCAATGGGCAGAAGGCCAAGTAAAAGGCGCACAGACCCTGTGGCGGCCCGTTTGCACCAGTCAAAACGCAACTACTATCAAGTTTTGCCGGGTCATATGCCGAGGGGCATAGCCGGAGTTGTTCCAGCGCCAGACCAATACGAGCTGCAACGGCTCACAAGTCTTACCAGCCCCCGAGAACCGTACTGCCGCCCGGCCGTCCCCCGGGGTCCAGGGGCTTGCCCCTGGTTTTCTTTCCGTCCCCTTTCTGAAACCAGAAAGGGGACCCGCCGGAGGCATCCCCCCTGAGGCATCACCCCTCCTGTTGCTCCCTCTGATACTTCTCCTGCTTTCGCTTGTACCACACGTAATTGAACACGTTCCCCAAAATCAGGATATTCCCGCACAGGTACAGCCACACCAGCAGGATGATGACGCTGGCCAGGGAGCCGTAGACCAGGGAATACCGGGAGGACACGCCGATGAACCAGGAGAAGAGGATGGAGGCCGCCACCAGGGCGGCGGTGGCCAAAACGCCGCCGGTGAGGACGGGGGGGCGGGGCTTCCCCCGGGGGGCGGACATGCGGTAGGCCAGCAGGACGAACAGCAGCACCAGACAGAACAAAATCAAAAATCGCATCCACTGCCAGTCCCCCACCAGATGGGCCACCCAGGGCAGCCACCGCTCCACCAGATGGAAAAACCAGTTGCCGGTGAGCAGGACGATGATGGACAGGTAGATGGTGATGAGGAAGAGAAGGGAGAAGGCCACGCTGGCCACCACCTGCCCCACCCCGGTGTACCCCTTGCGGCCGTATATGTCCGACATGATGTTCATCAGCGCCCGGAAGGCGGCGGAGGCGGAGAACAGGGTCATGGTCAGCCCCGCCAGGAGCATGCCGCCGGACTGGTTGGCCGGGTCGGAGATATAGGTGATGTAGTCGGTGAGGACGGACAGGCCCTGCCGGGGGATGATGTCGGTCAGGGCGCCCAGCATGGCGTTCACGTCCAGGTGGAGCAGGCCCACAAAGACGTTGACGCAGATGAGGATGGGGAAGAAGCTGAGGATCAAAAAATAGGCCAGCTCGGCGGCGGAGCGGCTCACCCGCCGGTCAAAGTACACGTCCACGATGTCCCAGATGAAGCGGACCGGGGCCGATTCCCACACGCGGCGCATAGCGGCACCTGCCTTTCTTTTCCAGATGAGTTCGTTCAGTATAGCACAAACCGCCGGAAACATCAAATGGGATTCATACCCGGCCGCCCCCGCGCATATGTTTTCCTGTGTGACAGAAAGGATGGGGACGACCGATGAAAAAGGGACAACCACAGTGGTCCAAGCTCTTCCGCCGGGGCGCCGCCCTGTTTTTAGCCACGGTGACGGTGTGGGTCCTCTCCCTCACCACCGACGTGAGCGCCGCCTCGGCGGCCTTCCGGGGCCTGGCCGAAAGCCCCGCCTTCGTGGCCGCCGCCCTCCGGGCCGAGCTGGGGAACCTGCCCGTGGAGGGGGACCCCCTGGACGGGCTCTCCCCCTGGCAGAGGCTGATTCTGGGCCAGTCCCCCGCCCTGTCGGCGGGGGTGAAGGAGGGCGGCCAGCCGCCCCAGGAGACCCCGGAGCCTACCCCCTCCCTCTCCCCCAACGACGACCCGGAGGACCCCCACCAGCTCCCCCAGGTCACCACCGCGCCGGGGGACATCATCGGCAAGACCATGATCCCCGTGTCCGGCGACGGATACGCCTCCGCCGGCGGGGTCTACATCGAAAACCGCCCCGGCCTGGACCTGGACGTGGCCGCCCTGGCAGCCGCCCCCTTGGATTTGAGCCTGCCCGCGGAGGGCCCCCAGGTCCTCATCATGCACACCCACGGCAGCGAAGCCTATACCCCCGACGGCGCCGATACCTACACCGCCACCGACACCTGCCGCACCACCAACAACGACCAGAACATGATTCGGGTGGGAGAGGAGATCGCCTCGGTCCTGCGGGAGATGGGCCTGGAGGTCCTCCACGACACGGAGCTGTACGACTACCCCAACTACAACGGCTCCTACGACCGCTCCCTGGAGGCGGTCCAGCAATACCTGGAGCAGTACCCCACCATCAAGGTGGTGATGGACGTCCACCGGGACGCCCTTATCGGGGAGGACGGCACCATCTATAAGCCGGTGACCACCATCGGCGGGGAGCAGTGCGCCCAGGTGATGATGGTCATGGGCTCGGACTTCAAGTTCCCCCATCCCAACTGGCAGAAGAACCTGTCCCTGGCAGTGAAGATACAGCAGGGGATGAACACCCTCTGGCCCACCCTGGCCCGGCCCATCGGCCTGCGGGAGAACCGGTATAACCAGCAGCTCACCACCGGCAGCCTCCTGGTGGAGGTGGGCAGCCACGGCAATACCCTCCAAGAGGCCCTGGCCGGCGCGAGAATGTTCGCCCGAAGCGCCGGCGCCGTGCTGGTGGAATACTTGGGGAAGTGAAGAATGAATTGAGAATGGATAATTGACAATTGATAATTTCGCCCACGGGCGGGACGGGGGGGG
>UQGJ01000086.1 GCA_900540545.1 uncultured Eubacteriales bacterium | reverse complement strand
GCAGTGAGGGTCCACCCGTTCCCATCCCGAACACGGCAGTTAAGCTCACTTGCGCTGAAAATACTTGCTTGGAGACGAGCCGGGAAAATAGGTAACGCCGACACAAAAAAGACGGACAGAAGAAATTTTGTCCGTCTTTTTTGCGTCCTGTTTTACAGCAGCGGCCGCTTGGCGGGCGGATAGGGGGCATCCCGATCCGTCAGCCCCAGAAGGTAGTCCACGCTGGTGCCGTAGAGCGCCGCGATTTGGATCAGCAGCTCCGGGGTGATGGCGTTGACGCCGTTTTCATAGGCGGAGTAGGTGCGCCGGTTGATGAACAGCCGATTGGCCACTTCCTGCTGCGTCCAGTCCCGGTCCTCGCGCAGGGCCCGTATTCTGGGAAATACCATGAGGCATCCCTCCTTTGCCTCTTTAGTATATGTGGCAGAATTTCTGCCGTTGACATATGGCAGAAATTCTGCCATAATAAATATTGGGATTTGTGTCACGTTTCAGGTTCCTGAAAAGATTACATAAAAGAGGACAGGTTATATTTACTTTTTTGGAGAGAGGTGATATGATTGCTTTAATGACCACTCGATGTGCAAAATATGTATCTGGAGGGGAAAACATGAAAGGCCGTAAAATCATTTCTCTGGTCCTGAGCCTGGCTATGCTGCTTTCGCTGGCTATTGTGCCTGCGTCCGCGGCGGAGGCTGAGGATGGCAAGACCTTTGAGGATGTCCAGGAACACTGGGGTAAGGGCTCCGTGGAGCGCTGGGCCGGGTACGGCGTCCTGAAGGGCGACGAGACCGGCGCGTTCAACCCGGACAAATCCATGACCCGCGCTGAGTTCGCCACCATGCTGGTGAACCTGATGGGCTACACCGAGCAGGCCGAGAACACCTTCGCGGACGTGCCCGCGGATGCCTGGTATGCCGACGCGATTCTGAAGCTCGCTGCGGCGGGCGTGATGCAGGGTGACGGCGTCAACGCCAACCCCAACGCCACCATCAGCCGTGAGGAGACCGCCGTGCTGCTGTGCCGGGCGATGAATATCACCCCCAGCTCCACCGCCTCCGTCGATTTCGCCGACGCCGGCTCCGTGGCGTCCTGGGCC
Organism: uncultured Eubacteriales bacterium; assembly: GCA_900540545.1. GTDB lineage: Bacteria > Bacillota > Clostridia > Oscillospirales > Oscillospiraceae > Intestinimonas. Next base: position 8,257 of record UQGJ01000086.1, on the reverse strand, counting down.
CAGGACGCGGTTGCCGCGCTCGTGGAGCGCGGCATGATTCAGGGTATGGGCGATAATCAGTTTGCCCCCACTCTGGACATCACCCGCGCCAGCGTGGCCAAGATGGTCGATAACATGGTGGCCGTCTATGTGGTGGACGACGCCCAGGAGATCACCGGCGACATCAAGGGTGTGGTCATCGTGGCCGCCGCCGCCGACGTGACCATCAAGGACGCCACCCTGGCCGAGAACCTCATCGTTGCCCCCAAGGCCGCCGACGCCACCGTGGAGCTGACCGGCAAGACCGTGGCGAAGGACGTCATCGTCTCCGGCTCCGGCGCCGCCGTGAAGGTGGGCGAGGATGCCAAGGCCGCCTCCGTGGTGGCCGACGCCCCCAAGGCCGAGGTCTCCGTGGCCGGTACGGTGAGCGAAGTGAAGTCCACCGCCGCCGCCGAGGCGTCCAGCCTCACTGTGGAAAAGGGCGCCAAGGTGGATACCGTGGTCACCGACGCCCCCAAGGGCTCTGTGGCCGTCAACGCCCCCGTGAAGAGCATCGAGGCCGGTGAGAACGCCGCCGAGGGTTCCGTGGAGATCGCCAAGGGCGTCACCGTGGATACCTTGAAAACCGACGCCGCCATCAAGGTGGATAACCAGGGCACCGTGAAGAAGGCCGAGGTCAACACCAGCGACGTGGTCATCGACGGCAACGCCCCCAAGGAGATGGAAGTCCCCAAGGACGTGGAGAAGCCCACCAACAGTAAGGGCGAGGAGGTCAAGGAGCCCAGCACCGGCGGCGGTGGCGGTGGTTCTAGCGGCGGCAGCAATACACCCGCACCTGTTACTTATGGAGTCACTTTGAGTAGCGGCATTGCCAACGGCACGATTAAGACCAGCTCTGCAAGTGCGGCGGCTGGCGCTACGGTAACCATAACTGGTGAGCCGGAGGCAGGCTATGCTCTGAAGAGTATCACTGTTTCGGATGTGGCCGAGACGAATCGGACTGGAGCGAATACCTTTACTTTTATTATGCCCGCTAAGGATGTCACTGTGACGGCGGAGTTTGCAAACCCGTTGACTAAGTTTGACGTGTTCGTGGTTAACGATCAAACGTCCTATAACAAGGTGCCCGTTGAGGTTTCCGGGAGTGATACGCCCTATGGTGATATTGCTGTCCATCCTTGGCTGGCCATTAACACAGAGAAGGGTATTGATGGAACTATTCAGTTGAGTGGTATTACATTTAAGCTGGATGGTACCACTCTCGATCCGTCCTTCATTGGTACGGAACTCGGTGCATGGAGGACGGCCTATATTGGCGTAAAGCCCTACGCCAAAGAAGCTGATGCTCTGAATGCAGAGAGTTATTATGGCGTTGTCTCGGTCTCTTTGACCTACATGGGCGTAGAGTACAGCGCCGTGGTAACAAGTACTGATCCGAGTAAAACCTATTTTGATGTTACCTTTAATGTAGGTGGCGGGTCCGCTATTCCTCAACAAAAAGTTGAAGAAAATGGAAAGGTCGTCAAGCCTGCTGATCCCATCAGGAATGGCTATACCTTTGGCGGATGGCATAAGACAAGCTCCACTGGCGATGCCTGGAGTTTTGATAATGACCAGATCACTGGAAATACTACGATTTACGCAAGTTGGACCCCGGTTACCTACACCATCACATATGACCTGGATGGCGGCACCAACTATGAGCAGGCACCCGAGAACTATACAATTGAGACCGCAAAGATTACTCTGGAGACTCCGACGAAATCCGGGTATACGTTCTTGGGCTGGTTTGATGCTAAGACAGGTGGGAGTGAGGTAACGGCGATTGAAACGGGTTCTACCGGCAACAAAACGCTGTATGCCCGCTGGGAGGTCGAGAAGGCTGTTATTACCATTAATGCGGCAACGCAGACCGTAACCTACACCGGCGAGAAATTGGCATTTGAACTTAAAAGTTCGCAGATTACTACTGGATTTACGCTTGTCTATCAGCAGAGCGGTCAGGTGAAGGACCCCATCAATGCCGGTACTTATGATGTAGTAATCACCCGTGACGAAGATGGGACCTATAAGGCGTTTAATCAGACAATCACTGGTGGTCTCATCATTGAAAAAGCTACTCAGGACGCCCCCAGTGGGTTGGAAGGTGTCGCGCCCACCAGCGATTCAGGCAGTGACGGTAAGATTACGGGTACTACTACGGCAATGGAGTACAGCACGGACAGCGCCTTTGAGGCCCACGCCGGGACTGCTTGCGGTGAGGGTGAGACCACCGACCTGTCTCATGGCATCTATTATGTGCGGATGAAGGCTGACGCCAACCACGAGGCCAGCCCTAACACTAGGGTTGAGGTTCCGGAGTATACCGCCGAACCTCCTGCGACCTGTACCTGTACTTTGGGTGATCCTGCGTTTAGTATAGAGGCTATCGAAATTGGTGCGGCAGAGGCGGACAAAACCGTTGAACTCAACGCCACGGCCACGTTGACAAGCGCAGGCTGCCCGGTCCATGGAAACACTTCTGGTACAGTCACATATACCTATGAGGTTACTGCCGCCGGGGAAACTGGTGCTGAGATTGTGAATAGCAATCAGTTGAAGGTTACTGCTGCCGGAACGGCGACCATTCAGGTCACTGCTTCCGCCAACGATAAAACCAGCACTGCAACGACCAGTGTTTCCGTGACCCAAGCCAATCCTACTACGGAAGCAGAATTGAAATCTGCATTGAATGTCAGGAATGAGGTAATTCTTGGTGCAAACATTACAATTCCTGAAAATGAAACCCTGAATATTGCAATGAACAAGACTTTGACCATTCCGGCGAATATGACCCTGACTGTGGAGGGTACGCTCACCAACAACGGCACCCTGGCCGGCACTGGCACCGTAAAGTTGGCCGCCGACAAGACGCACGTTGGTACGGCTATTACTGCCGCAGAATTCTTCTGCGTAAACAGCAAAGAATCTCACGCAAAAATCAATAGTTGGACTGGGGAGCAGGATGAGAATTGGGATGACGGTACGGCTCCGACTTTGCCTTGGGTTGCAGTGACCTACACACGCAAGGCCACAAATGCGACTGTAACGCTGAAGGCGGCCTGTGATGAGCCTTCCGTGTCTGTCACCGCGACGCTGAACAACAAGGGAGATATTGAAAAGGCTTACATTACTGTAAACGCTGAGAATAATGCGGGCTTGGCAGCAGGGACCTATACAGTGACGCTCACCATTGCAGATAATGGTGGACTGACGACTGTCATGAGCACTGAGGTTGCTATTTCCGCCTATACTCCTCCTACGGAATAAATTTGCATATGGCTCAGAGCGCCGGGCAATTGCCCGGCGCTCTCTTTTGTGCTATGATAGCAGAGCAATGCCAATCCCGTCCCCCCTCCCCTGCGGGGTGGCTCCCCTATTTCGGAGAAATGGGGGAGCTGTCGCCGGAGGCGACTGAGGGGGCGGCGCGGGGGAGTGCCCCTTCCGGCCGCTGCGGCGGCCACCTCCCCCATTCTTTCGGAATAGGGGAGGCAGGGCCGGGGGGATGGGGAGAGGAGGCGGAATCAATGGGGGTTTCACGAAATCCGAATCTGCTGGGCAGAGCGCGGGCGCTGAGAGCAGCCGCGACCCGGGAAGAACGCCACCTGTGGTATGATTTCCTCTCTTCTTACCCGGTCCCATTCAGGCGCCAGCGGCCCATTGGCCCCTACATCGCCGACTTTTACTGCCCCAAGGCCAAGCTGGTCATCGAGCTGGACGGCTCCCAGCACTATGAGGCGGAGGGGCTGGCCCGCGACGCGGACAGGACCCGCTATTTGGAGGGCTTGGGGCTGACGGTGCTCCGCTTCGCCAATACGGAGCTCAAGACGCAATTCCCGGCGGTCTGCGCCGCCGTTGACCTGGCCGTGAAGGAGGCTAACCCCTGATGCGCTACCCCAATATCCACCCGGCCGTCTTTCTGGACCGGCCCAACCGCTTTATCGCCCACGTGTCCCTGGGCGGCGAGACTGTGGTGGCCCATGTGAAGAACACGGGGCGCTGCAAGGAGCTGCTGGTCCCCGGGGCCACGGTCTACCTGGAGCGATCCGACAACCCCGCCCGCAAGACCCTGTACGACTTGATCGCGGTGGAGAAAAATGTTTCACGTGAAACAATTGTTCTAATCAATATGGACGCCCAGGCCCCCAACAAGGTCTTTGGCGAGTGGGCGGCGGCGGGGCGGTTCGTCCCCGGCCTGACCCTCCTGCGGCCTGAGACCACCTTCGGCAAGTCCCGCTTCGATTTCTACTGGGAGGTGGGGGAGCGCCGGGGCTTTGTGGAGGTGAAGGGCTGCACGCTGGAGCGGGACGGGGCGGCCTATTTCCCCGACGCCCCCACCGAGCGGGGGGTCAAGCACGTGGAAGAGCTGATGGCCGCCCGGCGGGCCGGGTACGAGGCCGCCCTCTTCCTGGTCATCCAGATGGAGGGGGTGGCCTTCTGGTCCCCCAACGACGAGACCCACCCCGCCTTTGGCGACGCTGTCCGCCGGGCGGCGGAGGCCGGGGTGCGGATTATGGCCTACGACTGCGCCGTCACCCCGGACAGCCTGGAAATCAACGCCCCTGTGGAGGTAAGGATATGAACGCGGAATATGAGACGATTACCCGGGAGATCGCGCCCAAGGGAAAGGGCTATCTCGTGGTGCGCCGGTGCGACCCGGCGGAGTTGGACGCTTTGGTACATCAAGAGGCAGACCGCCTGTTCGCCGCCGGGGCCAAGCAGGTCTTTGCGGCGTCCAAGGACCCGGACGCCCAACTGGCAGAGGGGGCGTCATTCCGCCATGTCTACGACATGCTGGGCCTCTACCGGGATTTGGACGAGGCCCGGCCCCGGCCCCAGGGGCGGCTGACGCTGGAGCCGCTGACGGAGGAGACCGGGGCGGCCTGGGCGGACATCCTGAACCGCAGCTTCCACTTTGTCCCCAGCTCGGCCACCTACGAGGCCGAGGCCATCCGGGAGATTTTGACGGACCAGTACCGCTGCGGCTTCGCCCTGCTGGACGGGGCGCGGGTGGGGGTCTACGAGTGCGGGTTCAAGAAGGCCCAGCCGGAAATCGGGTCCATCGGCCTGGAGGAGGGCTTCCGGGGCCAGGGGCTGGGCCGGGAGCTACTGCTCACCGTCATGGACTACCTGGCGGAGCTGGGGCACCGGCGCTGCTGGCTCCAGGTGGCCACTACCAACACCCCGGCCCACACCCTCTACCGCAGCGTGGGCTTCGGGGAGGACGAGCTGCTGTGCCGCTGGTTCGAGGTGGTCCCCCATGGATGAGGTCAGCCGGTTTTTGAAGCCTATCCCGCCCTACCCGGACGGGGGCTGGGACCTGGTGCCGCCCCCCGCCGAGTGCGGCGAACCGCTGGTGGACATCACCGATTTGTCCCCCAGGGTCCGCTACGGCGCGTCCTATCTGTCCCAGGGGCTGCCCGGCGCGCTGGACCGCTGCTGGGTCCGGCAGGGGGTATGGGAGCGGCTGCAGGGGGCCCTGGACCTGCTGCCGGAGGCGTACTCCCTGCTGATTTTCGACGGCCTGCGCCCCCTGGACGTACAGCAGGCCATCTATGACCAGTTTGCGGCGGTGATCCGCCAGGAGCGGCCGGGCATCGGCGGGGCCGAACTGGAGCTGGTGCTGGACGACTTCGTGGCCAAGCCGGTGAAGCGGCCGGAGCGCCCCGCCCCCCACAGCACCGGCGGGGCGGTGGACCTGACCCTCTGCCTGGACGGGAAGCCCCTGGACATGGGCACCGGCTTCGACGACCTCACCGCCCAGGCCCACACCCGCTGGTTTGAGGAGACGGCCGGGGCGGAGCGGGACCACCGGCGGCTGCTGTACCACGTGATGACGGAGGCGGGCTTTGTCAGCTACGACTGCGAGTGGTGGCACTACGCCTACGGCGAGCGCATGTGGGCCAGGGAGCGCCATTGCGCCCCCATCTACGGCTTCTGCCCGGAATGTGATTGGAGGGGGAGCAGATGAAGTGTCCCTACTGCGGGAAAGACATGGCTGAGGGCTACGTGTGCGGCGGGCTGAACAACCGGGACGGGGCCTACTGGCGGCCCAGGACCAAGGGCTTGCGGGACTGGATGGCCCGGCACTATAACGAGGCCATCACGCTGTCCGACGGTTATTTGGGCAAGGGACAGGCGTGGTACTGCCCTGACTGCGGAAAAATCATCATTGAGGTGGCGGAGCGGACGGAGGAGGGGAGCGAATGAGCAAAAAAATCGTCGCCTTTGGCGACTCGAATACCCGGTTCTGGTACGGGGATTCCGGCCAGCCCGGTCCGGCGGAGCAGGCGTGGCCCGCGGTGCTGGAAGGGCTGCTGCGGGAGCGGGGGCTGGACGTGTCCGTCCGCAACGAGGGGTATCCCGGCGAGCAGATGGACTTTGCCATGGCCAACTTCGCCGACAAGACGGCGGGGGCGGACCTGGCGGTCCTGGGGTTCGGCACCAACGACGCCAAAAAGATGGAGGTCTCCCTGGACGAATTCCTGGCCGAGTACGCCGACCTGCTGGAGCAGGCCGACCAGGCCGGGAGGCCGGTGGTGGCGCTGGGCATCCCCTGGTTCGACGCGGCCCTGGCGGGGCCGGAGGCCCAGGCCAGACTGCCCCTGTGGAACGAATCGCTGTCCAGCCTGTGCGGGCAGTTGGGCGTCCCCTTCGTGGACACCTATGGGGCCTTCCGGGACGACCCGAACCGCTGGTTCAACGAGCGGGAGACCCCAAAGCGCCACCTGTCGGCCCAGGCCCAGCGGAAGCTGGCGGAGCTGGTGCTGCCGCTGGTAGTGGAACGGCTGTAAGAAAACGCGCCCCGTCTGGTATAGACGGGGCGCATTTTTTGTTCGCTTATGGCTCCGGCGCTTTCGGCGGGGCGGGCGGCTCCTCCGGGGCGGGGACCTCCGGGTCAGGGGGAGGCCCTTCCGGCTGAGGGGCTTCGTCCGGCGGGGCCGCCGGGGTGATGAAGCCCCGGTAGAAGGTCCCCGCGGGGCCGTCGTTCACGGGGGGCGGCGGCGGGGGCGGGGCTTCGCCGGCGGGGCTGGTATAAAAGCCGGTGGAAGGGGCTGGGGGCTGAGGCTGCCATTCTGGCTCCGGCGGCGGGGCGGGATAGGCCACGCAGTCGTAGTACCCGGCCAGGGACGCGCCCTGGTAGGCCTGGAGCCACAGGGACAGCGGGGCGGAGGCCAAGTACCCCAGGGCCATGAGGAGGATGGGGACAAGGATACCCGCAACGCCCAGGAATAGATTGTTGTTCTGGTATCCGAACGCGAACAGAAAGACCATCGCAAAGATGCCGATAAGCAAGACGATATAGACGATCAGCACGATCAGCAGGGCCCAGCCGACAAAGGAGAGGCAGAACACAAACAGCTCCCACCGGCGGCCTGTCATCAGCGCCTTGCTCTCGTTGAGGGCCTCCAGGGCGGTGTAGTCCGGGTGGTCCAGCAGGACGTAATAGGCCAGGGCATAGCGCAGGGTGCGGTTGTAAAGATAGGCCATCAGGCCGATTTCCATGAGGAACACAAAGACCACCGAGGCGGAAGGGGTAAATGCCGAGGTGGTCGCGGCCACCAGCACCATGACGAAGATTCCGGGCAGGCTCCACAGGAAGGTGAACAGGAGAATCAGCCCGAAGAGGGCCAGGGCCCGGGGGGCGATGGAGAAGCCGTGGAAGACGTCCTTGAAGTCGGTCTGTTGTCCCCGCCAGAGCTTCATGGAGTAGTGCTGGTAGCCCACCTGCATGAGGGACATAAACAGCAGGACAAGCAGGTAGAGAAAGACCATCAGGGCGATGGAAAGCCCCCCGAGCCGGGGACTACTCCAGGGGTCGGCCGCGCCGAACACGCCGGTGGCGGACGAGGCCGCCGACAGGGTGATGAACGGCCAGAAAATGGCGGTCATCACGACCCCGGGCAGGGCGGAGGCCAGCAGTGAGTATACCAGGGTCACCAGCCAGGGGCGGGGCCGGGCTTCGCGGATGATTGCCCTGGCGGCATTCTTGATGCGGACGCGGTCGCATCCCATGACCATCACTTCCTTCCTGCACTCAGTTTACCATGGGCCGGTGCAAATAGCAACAGAAACGCCCGGAGAGGGAGTCCCTCTCCGGGCGTTGGTGGGCAGGAGGACCGTCAGCGTCCGGCGCCGCCCCCGCGGGCACCGCCGCCTCCGAAGCCGCCACCGCCGCCCCGGAAACCGCCGCCGCCTCCGAAGCCGCCACGGGAACCGCCGAAGGAGCCGCCCCCGA
>UQGJ01000085.1 GCA_900540545.1 uncultured Eubacteriales bacterium | reverse complement strand
TGGTCCTTCTTTCCGTCCTCTTTCTTCGAGAAGAAAGAGGACCCCCCGGAGGGCCGTGGCCCTCGTCCTTACGTCCTCTTGTCCGTCCGCCCCAGCAAATAATCCGCCGAGACGCCGAAAAAGTCGGCCATAATCACAATGGTGGGGGCGTTGGGGTCCCGCTCGCCTTTTTCATAGCGGCAGTAGGAGTTATAAGAAATGCCCAAATGTTCCTGCATATCCTCCTGGCGCAAGCCCTTTTCCTTCCGCAGCAGCCGAAGCCGTTCCGCTAAAATTTCCATTCCGCACCCCTTGACTCTCCCGTTTGGGTGGATTATAATAATACCATCCGAACGGAGGGATTTCAATGACAGATTTTATAAAAGAGCTATACTATCTCGTCTCTGACCAAATCCCGGAGGCCCCCTATGACAACGGTTTAGAGCGTCTTTTGCGAACCACCATGTCCAGGGAGCAAATCAAGCTCTTTGAAGCCTACCAGGAAATGGAGTTCCACCGGGAAGAGACCGAGCGCAAGGCCCTGTTCCGTTTCCTGCTACACGTTCCGTAGCGGATACCCGCATCCTGTGATGCAGGCTTCGGCCAGCACGTCCATGGCGTCCAGGTAGAAGTCTGGTACCCCGTGGTAGTCCTTATATACCGACAGTTCGGTGCAGGCCAGCACCGCCCCGTCGCAGCCCTTGGAACGCAGGTCCTTGTCAACCATGGCGAACTTCTCCCGGGAGCCGGTCTCCCCCCGCTTGATCTCGTCGTAGATGATGCTCATGACCAGCTTCTGGGCCTCCGGCCCGGGGGCCACCGCCTCCAGGCCCAGGGCGGCGCACTCGGCCTGATAGAGCCCCGTCTGAATGGTGCCGTCGGTGGCCAGAATCCCCACCCGTCCACACCCCAGCGCCCCCATGGCCGCGGCGGACAGGCGCACCATGTTCAGCAGCGGGATGGACAGCTCCCCCTGGAGCCGGTCGGCAAAATAGTGGGAGGTATTACAGGGCACGGCCAACACGGTACAGCCCTCCCGCTCCAGGAGCTTTGCCCCGGCCAGGAGCCGGGCGTAGACCCCCTCGGTCCCGCCGCCCAAAATGGCGGCGGTGCGGTCGGGCATGCCGGTGTCGCTCCAAATCAGGGTGGGGAGGTGGTCCTGGTCCCTGGCGGCGTCGGTCTTGTCCAGGATGCGCTGATAAAACACCTGGGTGGCCTGGGGCCCCATGCCGCCGAGGACCCCGAGACGGGCTTTGCGTTCCATAGACATTCCTTTCGCGGCCGCCCACAAGGGGCGGCCCTACGGGGGCTGCTCCTCACTCCGGCTTTTTGTAATACTGCTTGAACTTGACGAAATGCCCCAGGGCGTTCTTGGTCATGCGCAGGCGGCGGACAAAGCTCTTGTCCGGGCCGTAAAACAGCGGGTTCTTCACCGCTCCGGCCTGGATGAGGGCTTTTATCTCGCCGTGATACTTCCTGGGGGTGTAGTCGTAGGCCACCTTTTGGGGGACCACCCGCCACAGGGAGCGGTTCTGGGTCAAAACCAGCGCCTGGGGCTTGTGCAGGATGCGGTCGTCCACCAAAATTTTAGCCAGATTGTACCCGGCCCCGGTGACGTAGTAGTTGCTGCGGCCCTGGCGGGTGTTGATCTCAAAGGCCTTGTACTTGCCGTCCCGCTGGTCGAACTTGATGTCGAAGTTGGAGAAGCCGGTGAAGCGCATGGCCTCCAGAAACTCCTTGAACTTGAGGCACAGCTCGTCGTTGGGCTCGGTGATGATGACGGCGTGGTTGCCGATGCCGTGGGGGGTGTGCTCCTCCAGCAGGACGTGGCCCAGGCACATGAGCTTCACCTTGCAGTCCTCGCCGGAGTAGCAGGTGAGGACCCGCATGAAGCTGTCGTCGCCGGGGATGAACTCCTGAATGATCATGGTGTCGGGGTACCCGGCGGCGTAGACCTTGTCCAGGGTGGCTTCCAGGGCCGCCCGGTCCGGGAGGCAGAACACCTTCTCGTTGCCCTCGAAGGGGTGCTCCCAGTAGGCCACGCCGTTGGCAGGCTTGCAGATGTAGGGGGGCGGGAAGGGCAGCTCGAAGTCGCGGCCCATCTCCCGGCGGTAGACGAAGGTGCCGGGGTGGTCGATGCCGAACTGGTCGCACAGGGCGTAAAACCGCTCCTTGTGGGTCAGCTCGTCCATCAGGCCGATGTCGATGTAAGGGGCGATGACGTTGGCGGGGAACTCGCCCTTGTGGCGGGATGCCAGCTTCACGTAGGAGTCGCCGCAGCCGATGACCAGCACCGTCTTATCGGCGTGTTCCCCGGCGAAGGCCGTCACCTTGTCCACGAACACCGCGTCGGACTCGATGTCCCGGCAGGGGCGGTAGTCCAGGATGCCGGACTGGTAGCACGGCCCGGTGGGGAATTTGCCGTAGGCGGTGGCGGTGATGCCGTATGCCTCGTGGAAGGCCCGGCCCATGCTGTATACGTTGATGTCCCCGCCAAAGAGCAGGGGAAGGAAGGATGTCTCCATCAGTGTTCAGCTCCCCGGAAGGTGATCTCGTACCAGCCCTTGCCGCCGCTGGACCCCATGGGGACCACGGTGGCCGCGGTGTGGGTGCGGATATAGTCGGCCTCGTCGTCGGTGAGCCGCAGCTCCCTGGCCCGGAGGTCCCCGCCGCTAAAGGCGGCGGAAAGCATGGCTTCTATCTCTATTGTAGGCATTTCCGATTCTCCCTAATCTGTTTCTTTGACGGGGACGGTGGATGCGGATTGCCACACCAGGCGAACTAAGGAGGCTTCGCCCGAAATGATCGGAATGTCCACTGGACATTCCGACTGTGGGCTGGTTCGCAATGACAATCGCGGGGAAGGCGGGCGGCAGCAAGGGCCGCCCCTACCCTGTGGTCCGCTTCACCTGGAACACGCCCTGGATGGTGCCCAGCTTGTTGATGACGGCAGCCAGCTCGTTCCGGTCCCGGACCTCCAGGACGATGGACACCATGGCGTACCCGTCGGGCAGGCTGCGGGCGGCGAAGGACTGGACCTTCACCTTGGCGGCGGTGAGGGCCATGGTCACGTCCAGGGCCAGGGCGTCCCGGTCCTTGGCGGAAATCTCCAGGCTGGTCTGGTAGCTGGCCTGCTCGCTGTCCACCCAAGCCACCTTCACCCAGCGGCCCGCCTCCTCTGGCTTGCGACGGGCGGGGTCGGCGTTGGGGCAGTCGGCCCGGTGGACGGACACGCCGAAGCCACGGGTGATGAAGCCCACCACCGGGTCCCCCGGCACGGGGGTACAGCACTTGGCGAACTTCACCAGGCAGTTGTCCAGCCCCTCCACGATGATGCCGCTCTCGCTGCGGCTGGGGGAGGGCTTGACGATAGAGGGCTGGATGGAGGCGGTCCCCTCGGCGGCCAGCTTCTCCGCCATGGCCTTCTCGTTCCTGTCCTTGTTGAGCCGGGCCAGCTCCTCGCGGATGCGGTTCACCGCCTTCTGGGCGGTCATGCCGCCGTAGCCCACGGCGGCGTACAGGTCGTCCAGGGTCCCCGCCCCCACCTTTTTCAGCAGGTGGGGCAGCATGTCCTCGGCGGTGATAGAGGCCAGAGGGATGCCGGTGCGCTTCAGTTCGGACTCGAACATGCCCCGGCCGGTGACGATGTTTTCCTCCCGGCGCTCCTTCTTGAACCACTGCTTGATCTTGTTCTTTGCCTCGTTGCTCCGGGCGATCTTCATCCAGTCCCGGCTGGGGCCGTGGGCGGCCTTGGAGGTGATGACCTCCACGATGTCGCCGGACTGGAGGGTGTAGTCGAAGGTGACGATGCGGCCGTTGACCTTGCACCCCGTCATGGCGTTGCCCACGGCGGAGTGGATGTTGTAGGCGAAGTCGATGGGGGTGCTGCCAGCGGGCAGGTTGATGACGTCGCCCCGGGGGGTGAACACGAACACCTCGTCGGAGAAGAGGTCCACCTTCAGGTTGCGGACGTAGTCCTCGGCGTCGGTGTCCTGCTGGCTCTCCAGCAGCTTGCGGACCCACTCGAAGTTCTCCTCGGTGCCCAGCTTGGCGTTGGCCATGCCCTGCTTGTACTTCCAGTGGGCGGCCACGCCGTATTCCGCCGTGTGGTGCATCTCCCAGGTGCGGATCTGGACCTCGAAGGGGATGCCCTCCCGGCCGATGACGGTGGTGTGCAGGGACTGGTACATATTGGGCTTGGGGGTGCCGATATAGTCCTTGAACCGGCCCAGCACGGGCTTGAACAGGTCGTGGATGCAACCCAGCACATTATAGCAGCCGGGGATGTCGTCCACGATGACCCGGAAGGCGTAGAGGTCGAAAATCTCGTCCATGGTCTTGTTCTGGGCGTACATCTTCCGGTAGATGGAGTAGATATGCTTCACCCGGCCGTAGACGGTGGCGGAGATGCCCTCCTCCTCCAGCCGGTCCTGGATGCGCTTCTGGATGGAGGCCATGAACTCCTCGTGGGCGGAGGACCGGCGGATGAGCTCGTCGGCGATCTCCTGGTAGCCGATGGGGTCCAGGTACTGCAGGGACAGGTCCTCCAGCTCCCACTTGATCTTCTGCATACCCAAGCGGTGGGCGATGGGGGCGTAAATCTCCATGGTCTCCAGGGCCTTTTCCCGCTGCTTGCGAGGGGACTGGTAGTTCATGGTGCGCATGTTGTGGAGCCGGTCGCAGATTTTGATGAGGATGACCCGGATGTCCTTGGCCATAGCCATGAGCATCTTCCGCAGGTTCTCCATCTGCTCCTCTTCCTTGGAGGTGTACTGCACCCGGGTCAGCTTGGTGACGCCCTCCACCAGGTCGGCCACGGGGGCGCCGAAGAGCTTGGCGATGTCCTCGTGGGTGGCGCCGGTGTCCTCGATGCAGTCGTGGAGGAGGGCGGCGATGATGGAGTCGGTGTCCAGCTCCAGCTCGGCCACGATCTCGGCCACCGCCAGGGGATGGGTGACAAAGGGGGACCCGTCCTTCCGCAGCTGCCCGGAGTGGGCGGAGTCGGCATACTGGAAGGCGGCCAGCAGCCGCTTGGTGTCCAGGTTGTGGTTATACTGCTTCACTTTTTCTTCCAGCGCGTGGTAGCTCTCCAACACAGGGTCCATCTCGTCACCTTCTTTCAAAATGATAGCATTTGGAGGGGCGCCCCGCCGGGGCTGCGGCCCTGGACCCTGGGCGGCGCCAACGGGGCTGGGCAGTCGAAACCGGCTTGTGGTAACAAGTCTGCCCTTCCGCACCCGCCCCGGCCGTTACGGCCTACCGAGTTGCAGGGCCAGCATACATGCCGGCCGCCCCATGCGCTGGCGCGGAACGCCTAGCATGGTGATTCCCGGCAAGGCTGGTGCGTTGCGGCCCGTCGAGGACGCCGGGCCCTACGTAGGGGGCGGCGTCCCCGACGCCCCGTACTCCCCCGTCCCGCCCGCGGGCGTCATTCTGCATTCTGCATTCTTAATTCTGCATTATTTAATTCCCCGCCAGGCTCCTCAGCCTTCGCATCAAATCGGAGTTCTCCAGGTCCACCTTTCCCTCCACGGTCTGCACGTCGATACGCAGGTGGTCGGTGGTCTGCTCCACGCGGATGAGGCCGTGCTCGTCCAGGACCTCCAGGCACACCATGGTGCGCATGACGGTCTCCTTGATTCCGTAGGTCCTGGCCACGCTGCGGGCCAGGCGGCGGGCGGTGTCCTCCACCCGGCCCAGCCGGGCGTGGCCGCTGAGATACCGCCAGACGGCGGCGAACTCCGTGCGGCTGGGGATGAGGGCCTCCGCCTCACCGGGGGTCAGCCTGTCGCCCCGGCGGAGCCGCTCGTACAGGGCCTGTTCCGCCTCCATCCGGGTGGGGGCGGGGCGCAGGTCGGAGATTTGAAGCTGTACCGTCCGGTTCCCCCGGAACTCGTTGATTTGTGGGGTGAAGGCCACGTCCACCCGGTCGCCGGGGGCCACCTGGGCGGACTGGGCCGTGGCGGAAAAGAAGATGGCGTCCAGCGTCTGCCCGCCGCAGACCAGCCGCAGCTTCAGATGCCGCCCGCCGCCCACCTCGCTGAGGCCGTGGACGCAGCAGCCGGAGAGGGAGAACACGGGCTTTGGATTCCCGGCCCCGTAGGGCTCCAGGGCGTCCAGCCCCTCCACCCCCTCCAGGGTCAGATAGGCCCCGTCGGGCAGCTCGGCGTCCACCTCCAGGGTGGATTCCAGCTCCGCCCCGCCGGTCCAGGACTCCACACAGCGGTCCATCCGGGCGGCGAAGGCTGGGATATGCTCCTCCAGAATGGTGAACCCGGCGGCCAGGGCGTGGCCGCCGAAGCCCTCCAGCAGGTCGGCGCAGGACTCCAGGGCTTTGAAGAGGTTGAAGCCCCCGAAGCTGCGGCAGGAGCCCTTGCCCCGGCCGTCCTGGAGACAAATCATAAAGGTGGGGCAGGAGAACTTCTCCGCCAGCCGGGAGGCCACGATGCCCACCACCCCCTGGTGCCAGCCCTCGCCGGCCAGGACGATGGAGCGCCGGGGGCCGTCCCCCTCCCGGACCAGCCGGTCCAGGCACTGGGCGTAGATGTCGGCCTCGATGGCCTGCCGCTCCCGGTTCAGCTCGCACAGGGTGTGGGCCAGCTCCTCCGCCCGCTGGGGGTCCTCGGTCAGCAGCAGCTCCGCCGCCACGGGGGCGCAGCCCATCCGCCCGGCGGCGTTGATCCGGGGGGCCAGTGTGAAGCCGATGCACGACGCGGTCAGCCCCTTGGACTCGGCCCCGGCCTCCTTGATGAGGGCCTTGAGACCGGGCCGTTTGGTGTGGGCCAGGGCGGCCAGCCCCCGGCGGACGATGGTGCGGTTCTCGCCGGAGAGCTGCATCACGTCGGCCACGGTGCCCACGGCGGCCAGGTCGGCGTACTCCCCAAAGACCCGGTCCCGTTCCTCCTCGGGGGTCAGTGCCAGGGCCAGCTTCAGGGCCACGCCCACCCCCGCCAGACAGTGGAAGGGGTAGCCGCAGTCCCGGCGGTGGGGGTCCACCACGGCCACGGCCCTGGGCAGGGCGTCCTTGCACTCGTGGTGGTCGGTGATGATGACGTCGATGCCCTGCCCCGCGGCGTACTCCGCCTCGTGGACGGCGGTGATGCCGCAGTCCACGGTGACGATGACCGCCACGCCCTGGGCCTTCAGGGTGTCCACCGCCTCCCGGTTCAGGCCGTAGCCCTCCTCCAGGCGGTCGGGGATGTAGGGGGTCACCCGCCCGCCCCGGGACCGGAGGAACCGGGTGAGCAGGCAGGTGGAGGTGATGCCGTCCACGTCGTAGTCGCCGTAGACGGCGATGGATTCACTTTTCAGCAGGGCCTGTTCCAGCCGTTCCACCGCCCGGTCCATGTCCTTCATCAAAAAGGGGTCGTGGAGGGGGGCGCTGCCCGCGGCCAGGAAGGCCCTGGCCTTCTCCGGCGTGTCCAGCCCACGGGCGCACAGCACCGTGCAGGCCAGCGGCGGCAGGCCGGTCCGGGCCAGCGCCTGAATGGCCCCCCTGTCCGGGGCGGCCAGATTCCATTTTTTATATTTCATCGGCATGCCCTCAAAATCTCTGAAAATCACCCTTTATTATATCAAAGTCGCGGGAGACTTACAAGCAGGGGATTGACGACCGTTTCCTATCGTTTATCACGGCTTCATTTCCTTGTCTTTCGACAATCCTGCAAGATAATCCAGACTCACTTTATAGTGCTTTGCAAGCAAAATGGCTATGTTTAGCGGTATTTCTCTTTCGCCTGTTTCATACCTGGCATATGTTGTTTTGTGCATATGCAGGATTTCACTAATCCCCTTTTGGCTAAGATTTTCATCCTCCCGCAAGTCTCTGATTCTCGGATATGGCATATGATTTCCCCCTGTCAATCAAATTTCTATTGACAGCATACACCATATGGTGTTATATTTTGTTTAATGAACACCGTTTGGTGTCCATCGTAAGTGTGGGAAGGAGTCAGAAGATGAGATGCGGATTGCCACACCAGGGCTGCGGCCCTGGTTCGCAATGACATGCCTTGACCCCTCCTGTCATTGCGAGCCAGTTCTCAAACTGGCGCGGCAATCCGCATCCCCGCCCTTATTCGCACTCCAGATAAGCCGCCACCAGGGCGATGGTGTTTCTCATGCCGTCCCAAGTGGGTCCGCACGCCCCGCAAAAGGCTTCGCCTTTCGCGGGGACCCCCGGGCGCGACTTCACATGCTCGGGCGAACTGAATTCGCCCTGCGCCAAGGTTTTGCTGCGCAAAACGCTTGCACGGCGCTTATCGCGCCGGACATGGAGCGGACATCGGCTCTATTCGCACTCCAGATAAGCCGCCACCAGGGCGATGGTGTTTCTCATGCCGTCAAAGTGGGTCCGCTCCATGCCGTGGGAGGCGTGGACGCCGGGGCCGACCAGGGCGGCCTTGGCGTCGCTGCCCGCCTGCCAGGACACGGCCACGTCGGAGGAGTAGTGGGGATACACGTCCACGGCGTAATCCAGGCCGTTTTTCTTGGCCAGCTCCACCAGCCGGCAGACCATCTCGTAGTCGTAAGGCCCCGCGGAGTCCTTGGCGCAGATGGACACCTGATACTCGGTGCAGGTCAAATCCAGGCCAATACAGCCCATGTCCACCGCCAGCAGCTCGTCCAGGTCGGTGGGGATGGTGGCCCCGCCGTGGCCCACCTCCTCGTAGACGGTGAAGTGGATCTCCGCGTCGTACCGGGGCCGGGTCCCCGCGTCCTTCATCAGCTTCAGAAGGGTCAGCAGGCAGGCGGCGGAGCCCTTGTCGTCGATGAACCGGGACTTCAAAAACCCGCTGGGGGTCACGGTGGTCTTGGGGTCGAAGCAGACGTAATCCCCCACCTCGATGCCCAGGGCCCGCACGTCGTCGGCGCTCTGGACCTTTTCGTCGATGCGCACCGCCATGTTCTGCTCGTCCCTGGGCCGGGACAGCACGTCGTCAAAGACGTGGGCGGCGGGGGAGAGGGAGAGGATGGTCCCGGTGTAGACCCGCCCGTCCCGGGTGTAGATGTTGCAGTATTCCCCGTCCAGAGTGGGGAGGATGGGGCCGCCAATGCGGGTGATCATCAGCTCGCCCTTGTCCGTGATGGCCCGGCACATGAGGCCCAGGGTGTCCACGTGGGCGCACAGGCCGATTTTTTTGGTATGCTCCCGGCCGGGCACGTCGATAATCAGGCCGCCCTTGTTGGTCCGGCGGGTGGCATAGCCCAGACCGTTGGCGATATTCTCGGCCACCGCCACGGCGTTGCGGGTGAAGCCGCTGGGGGAGTCGGTGGTGAGCAGGGCTTTGGCCGTGTCCATCAAAAAGTCCTTGCAGGTGTTGAAATCCATAGGTGTTCCGCTCCTTTTACGTAATGGGCTCACATGTGGAATATCATACCCCTTTTTGTGGCGTTTGACAATCTTTTTGGAGGGGGCGTCGCCTCCGGCGGGGGTCCTCTTTCTCGTTTGAGAAAGAGGACGGAAAGAAAACCA
>UQGJ01000084.1 GCA_900540545.1 uncultured Eubacteriales bacterium | reverse complement strand
CGAGACGCGGGCCTTTTTTATCAACGTATTAGCTTACCGCGGGTTCTTAATAGCCGCCTGCGCCGCCGCCAGACGGGCGATGGGCACACGGAAGGGAGAGCAGGACACGTAGGTCAGGCCCACCTTGTGGCAGAACTCCACGCTGGTGGGGTCGCCGCCGTGCTCGCCGCAGATGCCCATGTGGATGTCGGGGCGGGTCTCCCGGCCCATCTTGGCGGCCATGGCCACCAGCTTGCCCACGCCGTTCTGGTCCAGGTGGGCGAAGGGGTCGGACTCGTAGATCTTGTTGTCGTAGTAGTAGCTCAGGAACTTGCCCGCGTCGTCGCGGGAGAAGCCGAAGGTCATCTGGGTCAGGTCGTTGGTGCCGAAGGAGAAGAACTCAGCCTCCTTGGCGATCTCGTCGGCCAGCAGGGCGGCGCGGGGGATCTCGATCATGGTGCCGACCTCGTACTTCATCTTCAGGCCGGAGGCGGCGATGATGGCGTCGGCGGTGGCGACCACCACGTCCTTGACGAACTTCAGCTCCTTGACCTCGCCCACCAGGGGGATCATGATCTCGGGCACCATGGTCCAGTCGGGGTGCTTCTTCTGGACGGCGATGGCGGCGTTGATGACGGCGGTGGTCTGCATCCGGGCGATCTCCGGGTAGGAGACGGCCAGACGGCAGCCGCGGTGGCCCATCATGGGGTTGAACTCGTGGAGGGAGGCGATGACGTTCTTGAGCTTCTCCACGGTGATGTTCAGCTCACCGGCAATCTCCTTGATGTCCTCCTCCTTGGTGGGCAGGAACTCGTGCAGGGGGGGATCCAGGTAGCGGATGACCACCGGGCGGCCCTCCATGGCCTCGTAGATGCCCTCGAAGTCGCCCTGCTGGTAGGGCAGCAGCTTGGCCAGGGCCTTCTCCCGCTCCTCGGTGGTGTCGGAGACGATCATCTCGCGGATGGCCTTGATGCGGGCCCCCTCGAAGAACATGTGCTCAGTGCGGACCAGGCCGATGCCCTCGGCGCCGAAGGCCACGGCCTGGGCGGCGTCCTTGGGGGTGTCGGCGTTGGTGTAGACCTTCAGCTGGCGGTACTTGTCGGCCCAGGCCATAAAGCGGCCAAAGTCGCCGGAGGACACGTCGGCGGGCACGGTGCCGATGGCCTCGCCGTAGATGTTGCCGGTGGAGCCGTCGATGCTGATCCAATCGCCCTCGTGGTAGTCCTTCCCGGCCAGGGAGAACTTCTTCCCGGCGTAGTCCACCACGATGTCGCCGCAGCCGGACACGCAGCAGGTGCCCATGCCGCGGGCCACCACGGCGGCGTGGCTGGTCATGCCGCCGCGGACGGTCAGCACGCCCTGGGCCACCTGCATACCCTCGATGTCCTCGGGGGAGGTCTCCAGGCGGACCAGGACCACCTTCTCGCCCCGCTCGTGCCACTCCTTGGCGTCCTCGGCGGTAAAGACCACCTTGCCGCAGGCGGCGCCGGGGGAGGCGGCCAGACCCTTGCCGATGACCTCGGCCTTCTTCAGGGCCTCGGCGTCAAACTGGGGGTGAAGCAGGGAGTCCAGCTGCTTGGGCTCCACGCGCAGCACGGCCTCCTTCTCGGAGATCATGCCCTCGTCCACCAAATCCACGGCCACCTTCAGGGCGGCGGCGGCGGTGCGCTTGCCGTTGCGGGTCTGGAGCATGTAAAGCTTGCCGTCCTCGATGGTGAACTCCATGTCCTGCATGTCCTTGTAGTGGGCCTCCAGGTCGTTGGCGATCTTGGCGAACTGCTCATAGACCGCGGGCATCTCCTCGTGGAGCTTGGAGATGGGGGAGGGGGTGCGCACGCCGGCCACCACGTCCTCGCCCTGGGCGTTGATGAGGTACTCGCCGAAGAGGGCCTTCTCGCCGGTGGCGGGGTTGCGGGTGAAGGCCACGCCGGTGCCGGAGTTGTCGCCGGAGTTACCGAAGACCATGCTCTGGACGTTGACGGCGGTGCCCCAGTCGTAGGGAATCTCGTTCATGCGGCGGTAGACGTTGGCCCGGGGGTTGTCCCAGGAGCGGAACACGGCCTTGACGGCCTCCATGAGCTGCTCCTTGGGGTCCTGGGGAAAGTCCACGCCCTTCTCTTCCTTGTAGAACGCCTTGAAGCGGACCACCAGGGCCTTGAGGTCGTCGGCGTCCAGCTCAGTGTCCAGCTTCACGCCCTTCTCGGCCTTCATGGCGTCGATGATCTCCTCGAAGCGCTTCTTGGACAGCTCCATGACCACGTCGGAGAACATCTGGATGAACCGGCGGTAGGAGTCGTAGGCGAAGCGGGGGTTGCCGGTCTTGGCGGCGAAGCCCTCCACGGCCACGTCGTTGAGGCCCAGGTTCAGGATGGTGTCCATCATGCCGGGCATGGACGCGCGGGCGCCGGAACGGACGGAGACCAGCAGGGGGTTGGAGTTGTCGCCGAACTTCTTGCCGGTGATCTGCTCCAGCTTGCCCAGGTGCTCCATGATCTCGGCTTCGATGGCGGGGTTGATGGTCCGGCCGTCGTTATAGTACTGGGTGCAGGCTTCGGTGGTGACGGTGAAGCCCTGGGGCACAGGCATACCCAGGTTGCTCATCTCGGCCAGATTGGCGCCCTTGCCGCCCAGCAGCTCCCGCATGGAGCCCTTGCCTTCGGAAAAATCGTACACGAATTTTGCCATGTAGAGGTCCTCCTTTAGACTTTCATAGGTAAATCCTGTTTCAACAGGCAACATTATATCATTTCAAGGGAAAAATGCAACAAAACTTTCCGTGAACTGTCTATGTTTTTTTGGAGTTTTTTGCGTGCGCCGCAGCCGGCACACTTGCACGCGGTGCTATCATGGATATATGACAAACGCTGCCGTTGGGCGTCCCCATTCTCCGTTGAGAAAAGGGCGTTAGACGCTTCAATCAATGGCGGCTTGTTGGTACGAAATAACCGGAGCGCCCCGCTCCAATCAAATTTTTTCAAGCAGAAAAACATTTCACCCCCCATAATCGTGTACAGGGTGAAAGGAGGGCGATCCCATTGGCCGCATGTTCTTTGTTGCGTACGGACAGAGAGCTCACGGACCTCTATGAACGGCATATCGATACCGTCTACCGCATCTGCTATACCCTGCTGCGCAGCGCGCCGGATGCGGAGGACGCGGCCCAATCGGTCTTTGTCAAGCTCATGGAAACCGATCTCTCGTTTGAGAACCCCGCCCACGAGCGGGCGTGGCTCATCACCACGGCGAAAAACCACTGCCTGGACCTCTTGAAACACTGGTGGAGACGCAAGCGGGTGGACCTGGAGGCCCTGCCCGAGCCGGCCGGCCCGGACCGGGCCGAGGACGACGGACTCTGGGAACAGGTCCTGTCCCTGCCGCCCAAATACAAGCTGCCCCTCTACCTCTTCTACTACGAGGGCTACGCATCCGCCGAGATCGCCCAACTCCTGGGCGAAAACGACAACACCATCCGGACCCGCCTGCGGACCGGGCGGAAAAAACTGAAATCAAAATTGGAGGGCGACCAAAATGACCGACCGCAAACTGTACGATCTCTTTGACGCCGCCGCTCCCTCTGAACTCCAGCGGGAGCGGATGCTCCGCAATCTGCTGCACGAAAGGAACGAGCGAACCCATATGAAACCTGCATCCACCACCTCCACCCGCCGTCCCCCCTATCTCCTGCGGGTGTGCGCCGCCTGCCTGGCCCTGTGCCTGGTCTGCGCGGCCTGTTTCCAGCTCTTCGGCGCCTCCCCCCTCACCCTCCAGGTCTACGCCTTCGGCAGCGGCCAGGAGCTCACCAGCGGCGATTCCTGGCTCCAGGGGGGCCACCTGAATGACGACGGCTCCGGCGACGGGGTCCTCTTCTACCTGGGGGGCGAGGGCGTGGCCTCCATCCGCTTCACCACGGAAAACCAGTACCTCACCTTCAAGGACTGGTCGGACCAGCAGGAGCAGATCTGGCGCTCCCAGGACTTCACCGTCCCCTACGGCCCCGACGCCCCCGCGGACCAGATGGTCTACTATTGGGACCCCTTTGACGCCGGAGAGCTGCTTCGGAACGAGAACGTCACCGTCGCCGGCCTCCCCGACCGCCTGCGCCACGACGCCATCACCATGACCGCCACCTTCGACGACGGCCGCACCCTCACCCAGACCCTGAACATCGAAGTTTTGGACAACGGCGACGTGACCCTGACTGTGGCATAAGATAGAAAAGAGACGGCCAATGGCCGTCTCTTTTCCCGTTTATAGACTTATTTCCCCGCCGCCACGGCCTTTTTCCCCCGCAGGGGGGTCCCGTCGGCCTTCTTGATGGTCAGGCCGGTGAAGCCGAAGATGATGGCGAAGACGAAGCTGGAGTAGCACAGCACCGCCCAGGGCAGGTACTGCACCGTGGGGACGCCCAGAGTAGTGGCCATATACGTACCGGCCACGGCCCAGGGCACCAGTGGCACCACGCAGGTCCCCGCGTCCTCCAGGGTCCGGGACAGGTTCTTCCGGTGCAGCCCGAACTGGTCGAAGGCGGGAGAGAACATCTCGCCGGGGACCAGAATCGCCAGATAGGAACTGCCGGTGACCAGGCTCATGAAGATGGTGGAGACCACCGTGGAGGTGATGAGGCTGCCCACGCTCTTGATGCCCTTCATCAGCTTTTCCAGAATGACGGTGATGCACCCCGACTTGGAGTAGATTCCGCCGAAAGCGAAGGCGCAGAAAATGAGCAGGATGGTCCCCATCATGCCCATAAGGCCGCCCCGGTTCAGCAGGGTGTTGATCTGGGGGATGACCTCGCCGGTAAAGCCGGTCATGGAGACGTTGAAGCCGCTGTAAAAGGCGGTCATGCCCGTCTTGAAGCCAAAGCCCTGGAAGCCCATGCCCATAAAGATGGCCAGAATAGAGGCCAGCAGCATGCAGGGCACGGTGGGCTTGCGGAAGTAGGCCCCTACCAGAACGATGACCGGGGGCAGCAGGAGCAGGGGGTTGAAGTGGAACATGGTCTCCAGGGTCCCCAGCATCTGGTCCACCAGCTCCGGGCTGGCCATGCTGGTCTTGGGCAGGGTCATGCCGGCAATGAAGTAGACCACCAGGGACAGGATGGTGGCACAGCCGGTGGTGTAGACCATGTGCTTGATGTGGTCGTACAGGTCGCACCCGGCGGCCACAGGGGCCAGCATAGTGGTGTCGGAGAAGGGGGAGAGCTTATCCCCGAACACCGCGCCGGAAATCACAGCCCCCGCCGCGATGGGCAGGGGTGCCCCGGTGGCGATAGCCACGCCCATCACCGCCACGCCCGCCGTCCCGGCGGAGCCGAAGGAAGTGCCGGTGAAGGTGGAGATGATGGCGCAGACGATGAAGCCGGTGACGAACAGGAACCGGGGGTCGATGAGCTTGATGCCGTAGTAGATCAGCATGGGGATGGTGCCGGAGAAAATCCAGCTGGAGATCATGGCCCCCACGCAGATCATGACCATGATGGACCCGAAGGAGGCCGTCACCTTCTCGGTCATGCCCTCCACCATGTCCTTCCAGTCGATGCCGATCCACAGGCCCACGGCCCCGGCCACCACAGCGGCCCCCAGCAGACAGACCTGGGTGGGCAGGCCCAGGATGGCGTAACCGCCGCCCAGGCACACCAGCAGCCCCAGCAAGGGGATGACGGCCTGAAGCATGGTGGGCTTCTTGGGCACGCGCTTCTTCTTTTCCTCGCTCATTTGGATTCGCTCCTCTCTCAAATTGGCCTCTCTCGTTGCCTATTTCTTGCGGGTGATGGTCATGGCGCAGCCCTCTCCCTGGCCGTCGGCCACGGTGGTGGGGAAGTCGATCTCCACGTTGGGGAAGGGGGCGCAGATGGCGTAGTCGCAGTGGCCCAGCATGTCCCGGCAGAACATCTTGATGGTCTCCGGGCTCTCTCCCAGCTCGGCCAGAGCCTCGGCGTGGGGGCAGCAGTGGAACATCTTCACCGCCCGGTCGTCCTCCAGCTCCAGCAACTCCTGCTCGAAGGTGAGGAAGCCCCCCTTGGAGGACTGGCCCAGCACCGCCTCCACCGGCCCGATGTTCTCGGCCCCCAGCTTGTCGGCGATTTTCTGCCCCTGCCACAGGCCGAACTCCCAGGACCCCTCCCGGATGACCCGGTTGGCGTCCACCTCGGGGTAGAGCTCCTTGAGCTTCTTCCAGATAAAGTAGATTTGGGTGCTGCGGTCCTTGTAGGCGCTCTTGATGGACTGGTGGAACTCCTCGGCGCTCACCGGTTCGTCCAGATGCAGCCCCTCCATATACGCCTGGATGCGCTTTTCGCCCTCTTGACTCATATCGCGGCTCCTCTCCTGAAAAGATGATATGTATTTTACCATGATAAAGTGATAAATTCAACAGGATACAGCAAAAACCGCCCCCATCTCTTCGACGGGGACGGTTTTTCCGTTCAAAACGTCCGGCCGGGCGCTCCGAAGCGGCTTTACTCCTCCCGCTTCAGCCTCACGGTACCCACGCCGCGCCGGAAGGTATGGAAGGCTGCCCAGGCCATGGGGCTGTTCTGGAAAAATACCGCCGCCGCCTTTAGCACCGGCTCCAGGTCCCAGGCGATGAAATCCAAATAGCCGCAGGAGATGCCCGTGGCTCCGCCCAGGAAGGTCACGGCATCGGCCCCGGCCTCCCGGGTCAGGGCCGCCTCCAGGGCTTCCCGGAACTCCAGCGCGGCCTTGCCCCGCTCCGCCTCCCCGGCGAAGCAGTCCAGGGGGTAGACGATAAAGCCCGGCACCGCGCCCAGCCGGTGGAACTCGTCCATGGTGCGGCTCTCGCCCCGGAGATATTCGTTGAGCAGCGCCGGGCAGCGGATGGACCCGGCGAACACATCCAGCCGCCAGTCGGCTTCGGGGTCCTGGCTCGGCTCCATCTGGTAGGCCACGTATCCGTTTTCCAGATACCCCTCCGCGCCCAGGGCCAGGTCCATACCCATGGCCTCCAGGGCCTGGGGCAGCGCGCTGAGGGCCATGCCGTTTTCCCCCTTTGGCGCATCCACCACCTCCATGCCGTTCAGATAGGCAATGGACGGCACCTCTCCCAGGACCTGGTCGGTGAGGGTGGCCAGCAGCCACCAGGCCATGCCCTCCTGCTCCCGCAGCAGGGGCAGCAGCTTTTCACAGTAGAGGGTCAGCGACACGCTGCCGTGCCCCGGCGCGTCCCCCCTCGTCTCCACCCACGCCTGCACATCCTCCGCGGATATGTCCTGTTCGCAGCTCGCGTGGCGCAGGGCGAAGCCCCCGGACCGCTGGCGGCCCACCAGGATGTTCCACCGCTCCAGCACGCCCTGGGGCGCGTAGCGCCGGAAGTAGACCAGCGGGAACAGCCTGTCCCGCGCGCCGTCCGGGGTGAGGATAAGCTCGTACTTCTGGCCGTTGAAGCCCAACTCAAAGTTCGCGTCCCCCAGGGCCGGGGCCAAGGCGGCCTGACACCGGTCCAGCAGCTCCCGGCTGGCCCCCTCCCGGTCCTTTTGGTCCAGCAGGCGGCGCAGCTCCCCCTCCTCCCGGCGGAACAGCGCCCAGCTCTCGGCCACCCGCGCCCGGAAGGGGGTCTCGAATCGGGGCAGGGCCAGCCGCTTCCGGCAGTCTTCGATGTACTCCAGGGTATCCGGGTCGCCGGGGCGGGCCTCCAGGGCCCGCTCGAAATAGCGCAGGGCCTCTCCCTCCCAGTCCAGGTAATAGTAAGCGTAGGCCAGCCGGAAATTCCAGCTGTGATTCCCCTGGAAATACGCCTCGTGTGGCTCCAGCAGGGCCGCGGCCTTTTCAAAGAGCGCCCGGTCCCCCGGCTTGGCGAGGTTGTTGTACGCCCGCGCCAGTTCGCTGTCCAGCTCCGGCGTCCGCGCCTCCTCTGGCAGGGCCTCGATGGCGTCGATGATGTTCTGAAATTGGTCGTTTTCGTTCCAGCGCTGGCACTGTTCCATCAAATCCACGGCTTCAATCTCCTCTCTTTCTTCAACCCAGGGCTCAGAAAAACACCTCCGGCTCCCGGCGCTGGGCGCACTTGGCCTCGAAGGCCCGGGCCGACGCCTCGTAGGCCTCCCCCCGGTGGGCTCGGGCGTTGGTGGGGCACAGGAAGATGCAGGCCCCGCAAGCCATGCACTTGTCCGGGTCGGTGGTCCAGGGGGCGTCCTCCGGGATGGCCCCCGTGGGGCAGGCCCGGAAGCAGGCGTAGCACTTCATGCAGTAGCTGTTGCAGTCGGGGGCCATGGGGACCCGCCGCATCTCGCTCTCCTTGTAGGCCGGATTCCCCGGCACCTCTACATCCAGGCAGTGGTCCGGGTCGAAACCTGCCACCCGCTCCCGGCACCGGGCGGCAAAGTCCGCCATCACGGCCCGGTCATGGTCGTCGGGCCGGCCGGCGGCCACGTTGGGATAGATGGAGTGCCGGGCTACGAAGGCCCCCGCCCCCACCACGCGGAACCCGCACCCGGTCAGCAGGTCCTTCAGCTCCAGCAGGGCGTCGTCAAAGGCCCGGTTGCCGTAGACCACCACGGCGATAGCCGGTCCGCCGGACCCCTTCAGGTGGTCCCGCAGCATGTCCCGGCACACCGTGGGGATGCGCCCGGCGTAGACCGGCAGGCACACCAGCACCGGCTCCCCCGCCGGAACGGTCAAATCCTCCCGAAGGGGGCTGAACAGCAGGTCCCGGTCCTGCCGGTCCGGCCAGTCCCGGTTGATGGTCTGGGCCACCCGCTTGGTGGTGCTTTTGGGGCTGAAAAACAGAGTCGTCATGGTTTGCGCCGCCTTTCCCGCGTCATTTTCTCCATGGTACTCCACTTCCCCGCCCGTCGTCAAGGATTTGCTTTTTTGCCGCCGCCGGGGTAAAATATCCCCACTGAAACGAGGTGTCCGCCCATGTCCGTCCCGCCCCTTCACGTCATCGCCCATATCCGCAGCGACTTCCCCACCAAATTCGGCATCCCCCGCCAGAGCGGCCTGGTGGACGCGCTGGAAGCCCTGGTGGTCTTTGAGCCGGAGTACCGCAACCCAGACGCCCTCCGGGGCCTGGAGGACTTCAGCCACATCTGGCTGATCTGGCAGTTCTCCCAGGCCGTCCGGGACACCTGGTCCCCCACCGTCCGCCCGCCCCGGCTGGGGGGCAACGCCCGCATGGGGGTCTTTGCCACCCGCTCCCCCTTCCGCCCTAACGCCATCGGCCTGTCCTCGGTGGCCCTGGCCGGGGTGGAGGTCCACCCTGAGTTCGGCCCCGTCCTCCGGGTCAGGGGGGCCGACCTGATGGACGGCACCCCCATCTTCGACATCAAGCCCTACCTCCCCTACGCCGACTGCCACCCCGAGGCCACGGGGGGCTTTGCCGGTCCCGACGGCGGGACCACCCTTTCTGTGGAGTTCCCGGACCGCTGGCTGGCCCTGGTGCCGGAGGACAAGCGGGCGGCTCTGACCGGCGTCCTGGCCCACGACCCCCGCCCCTCCTACCAGTCCGACCCCGACCGGGTCTACGGCCTGAGTTTCGCGGGGGTAAATGTGCGCTTCACCGTGCGGGACAGCGTGCTGACTGTGTGTCAGGTGGAACCAGTGTAGGCGTGTTCCCCTCCGGGGGGCGTCGCCTCCGGTGGGGGTCCTCTTTCTCATTTGAGAAAGAGAACGGAAAGAAAACCAGGGCCGCGGCCCTGGAC
>UQGJ01000083.1 GCA_900540545.1 uncultured Eubacteriales bacterium | reverse complement strand
GTTTTCTTTCGGTTCCTTTCTCAAAGGAGAAAGGAACGCCCCCGGCAGGGGCCGCCCTGTTATCATTTGTCTCCCAACTGTAACAAAAAAGCCGCGACAATCGTTCTCTCAATAGGATAGGATGGTTCCACACGGAAAGGAAGTGTCTTTATGCGTCTGCCCATCATCGCCGCGGCCCTGTCCCTGGCCCTGCTGGCGGGCTGTGGAAGGCCCACAGCCGAGCCCACGCCGGAGCCTTCCCCGCCGCCGGTCACCGCCACTCCCGCCGCCGTTGACCCGCTCCAGGAGGGGGTGGACCGCTTTCTGGATGGTCTGGAGACTGCCCAGCCGGGGAAGTTGGTCTTTGAGCAGTCCCTGGGCATCGCGGAGTTCCAGGTGGACGTTTACAAGCTGACCTATGTGCCATATGAAGGGGCTGAAGAAGACACGGCCTACCTCCTTTATGACGTGGGCGCGGACGGGCAGGGTGAGCCCTGGTACACCGGCTATGCCGCCGCTGGCGAGCGTGTGGAGCGGGTGGGCTTGGAGCGGGCCGCCACAGAGGCGCTGTACCAAATCTCCAATTTGGAGTTCAGCTTCCCTCGGGTCAATTTCTTCGGCTATTTCGGCCTGGGCAGCGGCGACTTTGTGGGCTATGACCCCACCTGGCTGGACGCGGACGACGCGGAGACCGTCCGCATGGAGGACTACGACGTTTGGTGGCCCGACGACTATTGGTACGAGACCCGCTATGACGGGCTGACCCTACTGTGCTATTACAATGCAGACCGGGACAACAGTGGCATCTTCAAAATCGAGACCACCCGGGACGACCTGTGGACCTACCGGGGCGCGAGGGTGGGCATGACCAAGGCGGAGATTTTGGACCTCTACCCGGAAATCGACCCGGAGGAGCCATGGGGCTCCGAGTGGGGCAATCATCTGGCCTACCAGTCCAACCCCGGTGCCCTAGCGGACTTATATATCCACTTTACCTTCGACGAAGGCGATGTTCTTACAAAAATCATGATGGAAAACTACTTTGACTAAAGGAGGCCCCGCCATGAGACGCACCACCGCCCTGCTCGCCGCAGGCCTGTCCCTGGCCCTGCTGGCGGCCTGCGGAAAGCCCGCACCCGAGCCCACGCCCACCCCGGTCGTGACGGCCACCCCCGCCCCGGAGGTCCCGGACACCCCCCATATGACCCGGGACGCGTTCCCCACCCTGGACGGCTCCACCTCCACCGCCCCCCTGGCCCGGGCGGTGTGCGCCGTCCTGCTGGGGGAGGACAGGGACGCGGCGGCCGACCTGGTGAACTTCTCCAAGACCACCGCGTCTTACCGCAACCTGATGTTTGGCGGGGCCGACCTGCTCATCGCCGCCGAGCCCGCCCCCACCGTGGTGGCGGAGATGCGGGACGCGGGGTTCCAGTGGGAGAGCGCCCCCATCGCCACCGACGCCCTGGTCTTTCTGGTGAACGCCAACAACCCGGTGGATTCCCTCACCACAGAACAGGTCCAGAAAATCTACACCGGCGAGATCACCAACTGGAAGGAGGTGGGCGGCGAGGACCGGCCCATCCTCCCCTTCCAGCGCAACGCCGAGGCGGGCAGCCAGACCCTGATGCAGAAGCTGGTCATGGGGGAGATCCCCCTGATGGAGCCCCCCAAGGACTACACTGTGGCCAGCATGGAGGGGCTCGTCGAGGCCATCCGCTCCTTCGACGGCTCCCCCGGCGCCATCGGCTACACCGTCTACTACTACGCCAACGACATGAACATGGCCGAGGGGCTGAAGGTGGTCTCCATCGACGGGACCGCCCCGGTTGCCGATACCATCCGCTCCGGCGGCTACCCCTTCACCAACCCCTACTACGCCGCCGTCGCCGCCGATGCCCCGGCGGACAGCCCCGCCCGGCAGGTCTTTGACTGGCTCCAGGGGCCGGTGGGCCAGTCCCTGGTGGCCCACGAGGGGTACGTCTCCATTCTGGACGACCCCGCCCCGGTGGAGTGGGACCTGGGGGAGACCGCGCCCATCCGGGAGGTCTACACCCGCCTGTCCCCCGAACCCCTCACCGCCCTGGCCCCCTCCCCCGATTACGGTCCCCTGCTGCCCTACATCGGCGCGGTCCTCCCCGGCGAGATTTGGGACTATGAGCAATGGGGCCTGGTCACTCGCCAGGGCAAGATCGTGGTGGACCCGGTCTACGACAGCGCGTGGCGGCTTACCTGTCCGGACGAAGACGGGACCTATTCCCAGGCCCTGCCCATCTACAACCTGTGCCAGACCCTCCCCGTGGGCCCGGACGGGGCCTATGAGCGGCGGTATGCCCTGTGCGCCCTGGACGGGAGCTGGATCACCGGCTTCAACTACCGCTTTGTGACGGCGGTGGACCAGGACCACCTCTGGGTGGTGGAGGAAAACGGCGACGGGGTCATGCTGGACGCCGACCGGAAGGAGCTGTGGCGGCTGCCCCTGCCCGAGGGGCAGGAGGTCTGGACCTACCAGGGCGGCACCGACGGAGGTATGTGGTGGTACAACGGGGTGGGAACCTACTCCGCGCCGGGCACGATGGGCTATGTCACCCTGGATGGCGCGGTCCTGGCTGATATGGGCCGCTTCCAGGATGTCCAGGGCTTCTCTGAGGGTCTGGCCGCCGCCCGGGACTCCTCCAATTCCTGGGGCTATCTCAATACCAAGGGCGAATGGGCGGTCCCCGCCGCTTACTATGAGGCCGGCAAATTCCAAAACGGCAGAGCCATCGTGGAGCGCTTCGACGGCACGAACCAGGTCATCGACGCCACAGGCAAGGTCCTGTGGGAGAGCGATTACGGCGGCATCGCCCACAAAATCGGGGACGGTTTCTCCTACTTCTTCCACTACGAGGGGACGGAGGACGGGAACGTGGACCGCGTCCTGGCCTGCTATGACGAGGACTTCCGGGAAATCGACTTCGGCATGACCGGCAAGGAGGTCCGCTGGGCGGACGGCGGCTGGGTCTGCCAGTGGGACGACGCCTCCCTCACCCTCTACTCCCCCTTGAAAACCGTGACCCTCCCCTTCCCCGGCGCCGTCAGCGAGATCAGGGACGGCCGCATCGTCCTCCGCCCCAGGGACCCCGGCGGCTTGGAGTGGGCGGCCTACGATATGGACGGGAGGACCATCCTGCCCCCCAGCGTGTATGACTACATGGGCTTTGAGTCCGACCAGGAGACCGGCCAGCGGTACCTCTACACCTCCATGCACAGCCGGTACGACCTCTACGACCTGGACGGCCATCCCCTGCTTACCACCACCTCCTATCCCACCATCACCGGAGGTCTGGTCTCGGTGCGGACCGACCTGTCCTACGGCTACCAGACCCTGGACGGCGACTGGGTCTTCCGCATCTCCCTGATGAAGAGCATGGGGGACTGAGCGTTCCTACGCCACCATAGGGAAAAATGTACCAAATTGTTTTATAAATTCCTTGCCTCCTTTGTCAACATTAGATATAATGGATGGTGACGAGGGGCGGAAAGCGCATCCGGCAAACCGCCCTAAAAAAAGGAGGAACACAGCTATGACACGAGTAATCGCCAAGGCACTTGCATTGACCCTTACCCTGAGCATGCTCCTCGGACTCGCCCCCGCCATGGCCGCCGCCGAGACGGCCGACAGCGTATACCGCAACGGCAATATCTATACCGTGGACGAGGCGTTTTCCACCGCAACGGCCCTGGCCGTCAAGGGCGACAGGCTGATCTATGTGGGCGACGAGGCCGGTGTGGACGCCTACATCGGCAGCGGCACCAAGGTGGTGGACCTGGCCGGCCGGACCGTCGTACCCGGCCTGGTGGAGGGCCATATGCATGTCACCGGCCTGGGCAGCAGCCTGATGAATCTGGACTGCTTCTGGATGCCCAAGCAGACCATCCTGGACCAGGTCAAGGCCGCCGCCGAGAAGGCGGAGCCCGGCCAGTGGATCCAGGGCCGGGGCTGGATGAACACCGTCTGGGACGACACCAGCTATCCCACCAAGGAGGAGCTGGATGCCGTGGCCCCCGAGAACCCCGTGTTCCTGACCCGCGCCTGCGGCCACATGGGATGGGCCAACAGCAAGGCCCTGGAGCTGGCCAAAATCACCAAGGACACCCCCAACCCCCAGGGCGGCGAGTACCTGAAGAATGACAAGGGCGAGCTGCTGGGCTGCATGACCGACACGGCTATGAATCCCATCCGGGGCCTCATCCCTGAGCTGACCCTGGAGCAGCAGAAGGAGGGCCTGCTGAAAGCCCAGGACCAGCTGTTCTCCTACGGCCTCACCTCCGCCATGGACGCGGGCAACAGCATCGCGGTCTATGAGGACGTGTTCGGCCCCCTGTACGAGTCCGGCCAACTGAAGCTGCGGGTGTACGGCATGATCTCCCTCACCTCCGCCGACGGGGAGACCGCCGAATACCTGAAGGCCAACCCCATCGACGCCGAGACCTACCAGCCTCTGTATGACAACCACCTCAGCCTGCGCTGCGTGAAGATGTTCGCCGACGGCTCCCTGGGCGCCCGTTCCGCCGCCATGCTGGAGGACTACTCCGACCGTGAGGGCCACATCGGCGATTACCGCTACACCCAGGAGCAGGTGGACCCCATTGTCAAGGTGGCCTATGACGCCGGCTATCAGGTGGCCACCCACGCCATCGGCGACGGCGCCAACCACCAGATGATCAACGCCTATGAGGCGGCCATCAAAGCCAATCCCAGAGACGACCACCGCCTGCGCATCGAGCACTTCCAGATCGTGGCCCTGGAGGACATCGACCGGGCCCTGGAGCTGGGCATCCTGCCCTCCATGCAGACCACCCACGCCACCTCCGACATGCTGGTGGCCGAGGACCGGGTGGGCTCCGAGCGCATCAAGGGCGCCTATGCCTGGCGCACCATCCTGGACAAGGGCGGCATCATCCCCAACGGCTCCGACGCCCCCGTGGAGCTGGTCAACCCCTACCACGGCCTGTACGCCGCCGTCACCCGCACCAACCGCCTGGGCGACCCCAAGGGCGGCTGGTACATCAACGAGGCCATGACCCGGGAGGAGGCCCTGCGCTCCTTCACCAACTGGTCCTCCTATGCCGAGTTCAACGAGGACATCAAGGGCTCCCTGGAAGTGGGCAAGCTGGCTGACTTCGTGGTCCTGGACCGGGACTACATGACCTGCCCCGCCGAGGACATCAAGGACATCCAGGCCCTGATGACCGTCTCCGGCGGCGAAGTGGTTTACACCAAAGACACCTCCGTGCCCACTATCATGTGGAACGGCCTGCCCCTGACCTATAACAGCGAGATCGTCATCGAGCCCGGCACCATCTACGTCCCCCTGGACGACACCGTAAACGGCCTAAGCGCCGCCAAGGAAATCACCGGCTCCAACGTGAAGATCACCCTGGACGAGAAGTCCGTGGACCTGCCCGTCAAGACCGTGGGCGGCGTGGACTACGTGGGCGTGCGGGCCCTCTTCGAGGGCCTGGGCCGCAACGTGACCTGGTACGGCGACAGCCAGTGTGTCTCCATCGGCTGGCTGAAGTAAGAGGCATTAACCGAAAGAGCGCCGGACCCCTTACGGGGTCCGGCGCTCTTCTGCACTCATTTCTGGAACAGCTCGGTGGACAGGTACCGCTCGCCGGTGTCCGGGAGGACGGCCACGATGGTCTTTCCGGCGTACTCCGGCCGCCGGGCCAGGGCGGCGGCGGCGTGGGCGGCGGCCCCGGAGGAGATGCCGGTGAGCACCCCCTCGGTGTCCACCAGCCGCCGGGCGGCGGCGAAGGCGTCCGCGTCGGTGACGGTGACGACCTCGTCCACCACAGCCCGGTCCAGCACGCCGGGGACGAAGCCCGCCCCGATGCCCTGGAGCTTGTGGGGCCCCGCCTGCCCCCCGGACAGGACCGGGGACCCGGCGGGCTCCACCGCCACCACCCGCACGCCGGGGTTCCGCTCTTTGAGGTACCGCCCCGCCCCGGTGAGGGTGCCGCCGGAGCCCACCCCGGCCACCAGCACGTCCACGGTTCCGTCGGTGTCCCGCCACAGCTCCGGGCCGGTGGTCTCGTAGTGGGCCCTGGCGTTGGCCGGGTTGTTGAACTGGTCGGGCATCCAGGCCCCCGGTGTGGCCGCCAGCAGCTCCTTGGCCCTGGCGATGGCCCCGTTCATCCCCTGGGGGCCGGGGGTCAGCACCAGCTCCGCCCCCAGGGCGGACAGCAGGTTCCGCCGCTCGGCGGACATGGTCTCCGGCATGGTGAGGACCACCCGGTACCCCCGGATGGCCCCGATGTAGGCCAGCCCCACGCCGGTGTTGCCGCTGGTGGGCTCCACGATGGCGCCACCGGGGGCGAGCAGACCCCGCTCCTCGGCGTCGTTGATCATATAGAGGGCCGCCCGGTCCTTGGCGGAGGACAGGGGGTTGAAGCACTCCAGCTTGGCCAGGACCCTGGCGCCGGGGGCGAAGCGCTCCAGGGCCAGCAGGGGGGTGTTTCCAACCAGATCGGTGAGGACGTGGGCGATTTTCATTCTAATTCCTCCTAAAATGCTATGAATTGTGTCTGAGAGAAAACCCCGGCCATGCCGGGGCTTTCTCTTTGCTTCAGTTTAGCCGCAATGGCGGCCATTGTCAATGGTTAAAACACGGGGACCACGGCGCCGCCGTAGGTCTCCTCCATGAAGGACTTGACCGCGTCGGACTGGAGGGCCTTCACCAGGGCCTTGATGGCCTCGTTGTCCTCGTTGCCCTCCTTGACGGTGAGCACATTGACATAGGCGGTGCCGGCGGTGCCCTCGGCGGACTCGATGGCCAGGGCGTCGGCCATCTTCAGCCCGGCCTGAATGGCGTAGTTGCCGTTGATGACGGCCACGTCCAGGCTGTCCAGGGAGCGGGGGAGCTGGGCGGCCTCCATCTCCACGATGTCAAAGTTGTGGGGGTTCTCCGCGATGTCCAGGACGGTGGGCTCCAGCCCGGCGTCCTCGGGGAGGGTAATGAGCCCCTGCTCCTGGAGGAGGAGCAGCGCCCGGCCGCCGTTGGTGGGGTCGCTGGGGATGCCGATCTGGGCGCCGTCGGCCAGGTCGGCCAGGCTGGTGGTCTTACCGGCGTAGATGCCGAAGGGCTCGTAGTGGATCTCGGCCACGCTGACCAGATGGGTGCCCTGCTCGGCGTTGAAGTTATTCATGTAGGTGATGTGCTGGAAGTAGTTGGCGTCGATCTCGCCGGACTCCACGGCCTGGTTGGGCACGATGTAGTCGGTGAACTCCACCACCTGCAGGTCGATGTTCTCCTTGGCCAGGGCTTCCTTCACGGACTCCAAAATCTCGGCGTGGGGGGCGGGGGACGCGCCCACCTTGAGGACGGTCTTTTCCTTGGCGGAGCAGCCGGTCAGGAGGGCGGCGGCCAGGGCGGCCGTCAGGAGCAGAGAGACGAGCTTTTTCATGTTTGGTTCCTTCTTTCCACGTATTTTTCCCCTTCAGGGCAACAAAAAACGCCCTTGAATCAAATTCAAGGACGAGAGCCTTCCGGCTTCGTGGTACCACCTTGCTTCGCTCTTCCCTCGCGGGAAAAACCTTACGGAGTACAAGCATACTCCTGCGCTGTCACGGGCGCTCCCGTCGCGGCCTAACGCATGTGCGCTCGGTCACGCGGCTCTGAGACCATGTTCGGCGCGGCCCTCGGTACCCCTTCTCACCTGCCGGGGCTCTCTGCGACCTATCTCCGCGCGTACTCTTCTCTTCATTGCCTTTGCTGGGCGTATTCAGTTGCGCTTGGGTTGGACGTAGTATACCGCAGCGCCGCGGTCCTGTCAAGGCCCAAAATCGAAAAATTTAGGCGGGCAGAGGTCTCTGCCCGCCTAAACTGCGTTATTCTTCCACAGGGGCCCGCTTTTTCCCCCGCTTGCCCACGTTCCGGCTCCGCCGGTCCAGACCCACGGCCAGACGGGTGCCGATGGACTGGGCGATCTGCACCAGAATGACGATGAGCACCGTAGCCACCAGCATGACGGCCATATTGTACTTGTAATAGCCGTAGTTGATGGCGATCTTGCCCAGGCCGCCGCCGCCGATGGCGCCCGCCATGGCTCCGTAGCCCAGGATGGTGATGAACGCGGTGGTAAAGCTGGAAATCAGGGAGGGCAGGCACTCGGGCAGAATGACCTTCCAGATGATTTGCAGGGGGGAACAGCCCATGGACTGGGCGGCCTCCAGGATGCCCCGGTCCATCTCCCGCAGGGAGGTCTCCACCAGCCGGGCCACGAAGGGGGCGGCGGCGATGATGAGGGGCGGGATGGAGGCGGGGGTGCCGATGGTGGTGCCCACCAAAACCTTGCTCAGCGGCAGGACAAAGAGCATGAGGATGAGAAAGGGGACTGAGCGCAGGATGTTGATGAGGATATTCAGAGGCCGCATCACCCACCGGGGCAGGGGGCGCACGCCGCCCTCCTCGCCCACCACCAGCAGGACCGCCAAAATCAGCCCCAGGGCGAAGGCCACCACGGTGGCGATGACGGTGGAGTACAGCGTCTCCACGATCCCGCCCCCAAATTCCGCAAAATACTTGGAGTTGGCAAAGATAGCGGCAAAATCCGCCATAAATTTATCCATGGTAATCCCGCACCTCCTCCACCGTCAAATCCTTCTGGCCCTTGAGATAGGCCAGGGCCTTGGCCGCCTCGGCCTTGTCCTCGGGCAGGCCCAGCAGCATGGTGCCGAAGGCCTTCCCGTCGATGTTCCGGGTGTCGGCCCCCAGGATGTTCACCTTCACGCCGCAGTCGATGGCCAGGGAGGCGATGAGGGGCTCGTAGGAGGAACCGCCGTTGAAGGCCAGGCGCACCACGTTGGCGGCGGGGAGCTGGTCCAGCACCACCCCGTCGGGGTAGACCAGCCGGCGGCCCGCGTCGGTCTTTGGGCTGGAAAAGACCTCCTCCACCGTCCCCGTCTCCACCATATGGCCGTGGTCCAGGATGGCCACGTGGGAGCATATCTCCTCCACCACCGTCATCTCGTGGGTGATGACGATGACGGTGATATTCAGCCGCCTGTTGATGTCCTGGATGAGGCGCAGGATGGCCCGGGTGGTGGTGGGGTCCAGGGCGGAGGTGGCCTCGTCGCACAGCAGGACCTTGGGGTCCGAGGCCAGGGCCCGGGCGATGGCGACGCGCTGCTTCTGCCCGCCGGAGAGCTGGGCGGGGTAGGCGTCGGCCTTGTCGGGCAGGCCCACCAGGTCCAGCAGCTCCAGCGCCCGCTTGCGGGCCTGGTCCTTGGGCACTCCGGCGATCTCCATGGGGAAGCAGATGTTTTTCAGGCAGGTGCGCTGCATGAGCAGGTTGAACTGCTGAAAAATCATGCTGATGGAGCGCCGCTTCTGCAGCAGCGCCTTGGGGGACAGGGCGGTCATGTCCTCCCCGTCGATAACCACCTGGCCGGAGGTGGGCTTTTCCAGCAGATTGATGCACCGCACCAGGGTGGACTTGCCCGCCCCGGACATGCCCACCACGCCGAACACGTCGCCATCGGAGATGGTGAGGTTCACGTCGTCCAGGGCCGTGAAGGTCCCGTCCGCCGTGGGGAAGGTCTTGCAGAGGTGTTTCAGCTCGATCACAGACCCGTGCTCCTTTTCGTCATTTCCGTATGATTTTATGCTAAGACGCGGGGTCTGTCAAGAGGAGGCGCCTCCGGCGGGGGTCCCCTTTCTCGTTTGAGAAAGGGGACGGAAAGAAAAC
>UQGJ01000082.1 GCA_900540545.1 uncultured Eubacteriales bacterium | reverse complement strand
GAGCCGTTGCAGCTCGTATTGGTCTGGCGCTGGAACAACTCCGGCTATCGCCCCTCGTGTAAGAGCCGGGCAAAACTTGGAAGTAGTTGCGTTTTGCTTGGTGCAAACGGGCCGCCATTGGGTTGTGCGTTTTTGAATTGGCTTTCTGCCCGTTGCAGGTCTGCACGTGCCGCATTCTGCATGATCATTTCCAGACCCTTGCAAACAGCTTCGCTGCGCAGATGCCCACGGCCACTGATACCGTGGAGGCCAGCCAGGTGGCGGGGAGGATGTCGAAGGGGGAGGCGCAGCCCGCTCCGGCGCGGACGGCCGCCACGGTGGTGGGGATGAGCTGGATGGAGGCGGTGTTGCACACCACCAGCATACACAGGGCGTCCGAGGCCACGCCGGGGGTTTTGCGGCTCATCTTCCGGGCCGCCTCCAGGCCCAGGGGGGTGGCCGCGTTGCCCAGGCCCAGGAGGTTGGCCGACACGTTGGCCGAGATGGTGTCCATCACGTCCCTGTCCCTGGCGAAGGCGGGATAGAGCCGCTTCAGCAATGGCCGCAGCAGGCGGGAGAGCTTGTCGGACAGGCCGGAGCGGCGCATGATCTCCATGACCCCCATCCACAGGCACAGGACCCCGGCCATGCCCAGGCACAGCTCCACCCCGGCGGCCGCGCCCTCCATGGCCGCGGCGGCCACCGCCGGGCCGCGGCCCGTCATCAGTCCACACACGATGGATACCACTACCATTCCCGTCCAGATGATCGACATGGCCATAGCCGTCCAAGCCCCCTTTTTCTCTCCCCATATATACGCCGAGGCGGCCCCGGACATGACTGGTCCCACCTATGTTTGGCTTCCAAATAAAATTTGCTGTCGATTTCCATTTTTTGATTGACAATTCTATACGGCATGTTATAATACTGTCAGATATTGGTCTAACCGTTAGAAAATTGTTGGCAATATTTTGAAAGGGGAACTCAAATATATGAAATCCACTGGAATTGTACGGAAGGTTGACGAACTGGGGCGCATCGTGCTCCCCATCGAGCTGCGCCGCACCCTGGACATCGCGGAGAAGGACTCTTTGGAGATCTATGTGGACGGCGCGTCCATTGTCCTGAAGAAGTACCAGCCCGCCTGCGTGTTCTGCGACGACGCCAAGGACGTCATCAACTTCCACGGCAAAAACATCTGCCCCAACTGCATCAAGGAGCTGATGAGCAAGTAAGCTCTTTTCGCTCTCTATGAAAAAGCAAGCCGGGTCATTCCATGACCCGGCTTGCTTTTTCTTATCTTTTCTTGTTTCGTTATATTTTTCCAATCCTATACTATTTGTATTTATCAACTGTCATTAACTTACAAATTAGGATTTCATCCGACAGGAAACTATCCGTTTTTCGCCAGGGAGCGCTGGTACAACTCCTTCCGAGACAGGCCCAGCTCCGCCGCCGCCTGCCGGGCGGCATCCCGGAGGGACAGGCCCGATCCCCGCAGCTCCTCCACCCGGCGCAGGCCGTCCTCCGGGGTGCTGATGTCCGTTTCTGGCGGACAACCGCCCCCCACCACCAATACAAATTCCCCCTTTGGGGGCGTTTTCGCGTACCAGTCCACCGCCTCGCCCAGGGTGGTGCGGCGGACCTCCTCGTGGAGCTTGGTCAGCTCCCGGCACAGGGCGATGGGCCGGTCGGGGCCGAAGGCGTCCCGCAGGTCAGACAGGGTGGCGGCGAGCTTGTGGGGGGCCTCGTAGAAGATCATGGTCCGCTGCTCCCCCCGCAGCTCGTCCAGGTGGGCCTTGCGGTTCTTCTTGTTCATGGCCAAAAAGCCCTCGAAGGTGAAGCGGCCGGTGGGCAGGCCGGAGGCGGCCAGGGCCGTGACCAGGGCGCAGGGGCCGGGGATGGAGACCACCGCCACCCCCTGCTCCACGCACAGGCGAACCAGGTCCTCGCCGGGGTCGGAGATGGCGGGGGTGCCCGCGTCGGTGACCAGGGCGCAGTCCTCGCCCCCCAGCAGGCGGGAGACCACGGCGGGGCCGCTGGTCTCCATATTGTGGCGGTAGTAGCTCACCATGGGCTTTTTCAGCCCCAGGTGGTTGAGCAGCTTCACCGACACCCGGGTGTCCTCGGCGGCGATGAAGTCCACCGACTCCAAAATCTCCGCCGTCCGGCGGGAGATGTCCCCCAGATTGCCGATGGGGGTGGGCACTAAGTAGAGGGTTCCAGGCATGGTGTGACCTCCATTTTCTCCTTGATGGGTTCCCGGACCAGCACGGGCAGCACGTCCAGACCGGGGCGGCCCTGCCTGACGCTCTCCACCAGGACCGCCGAGGGGGGCGCGTCCGGGCGGTGCTGGACCAGCTGGAGTCGCTTGGGCTCCAGGCCCGCCCCCCGGAGGGCGGCGCACAGGTCGGCCAGCCGCTCCGGCCGGTGGACCAGGGCGAAGCGGCCCCCGTTCTTCACCAGCCGCCCGGCGGCGGCGCAGAGCTGGGCCAGGGTACAGCCCTCCTCGCACCGGGCGGGGCCGCCGGAAGTCCCGGCCCCCGTAGGGAACCAGGGCGGGTTGGAGACGCACAGGTCGAAGGTCCCGGCGGGCAACAGGGCCGGGTCCCGCAGGTCGCCGGGGAGGACCGCGCCGTCCACGCGGTTTTCGGTATAGTTTCGCCGGGCCAGCTCCACCGCGGGGGCGTCCAGCTCCACGCCAGTGAGGCGGAGGCTGTCCTCCCGCTCCAACAGCAGCAGGCCCAGGGCCCCCGAGCCGCAGCCCAGGTCGCAGACCCGCCAGAGCCGCCGCACCGTGGCGAACCGGGCCAGGTCCAGGGTATCCGCCCCCAGAGGGAATACCCCAGGGGACTGGAGGAGGGTGTACCGTCCTAACTGTTCCCTTGTCTCTATGGCGGACCGCCCCCTGACGTGTTATACTGGGTTGGAAAGTGAGCTGAGTGATTTGGATATTCGCGCGACCACAATATTGACCGACAGGAGTTCTTTTTCCAATCTGGACAATCTGGACCACGCCTGGAACGTCCACCAGGAGATGCCCAGTTATTTTCAGGCGTTTGGCGGCGGGGTCCCCATCGGCTCTCTGTCCGTTTTTTCGCCTGAATCGGACACCGGCGAGATCAGCGTCTATATACCCGAGCCCCACCGCCGCCAGGGGGTATTCAAGGCTCTGCTGGCCGAGGCCGTGGGCGCTATGGAGCCTTATGGCTATCGGCGTCTGCTCTTCCCCTGCGATGCCAGGAGCGAGGCCGGTCAGGCCGCGGCGAAACACTGGGGACTGACCTTGGACCACGCCGAATACCTGATGGCCTACGGGGGCCACCGTCCTCCCGCCAACCTGCTGCCGAAGCTGCGCGCCGCCGGTGAGGACGACATCGGCCCCCTGGTCCGGCTCAACACCGCCGTCTTCGGCGGCGATACGGCGGACGTGGAACACAATCTGCGGGATTCCCTGGCCCACCCGTCCGTCCTTTGCCTGACCGCATGGCAGGACGGCGAGCTTTTGGGCACGGCCAGCGCCAACCTGGGCGGCGAAAGCCTGTGCATCTTCGGCGTGGCCATCTCCCCCGCCCATCAGGGCCGGGGCTGGGGACGGGCCATTCTGGCCGCCCTGCTGGAGGACCTGACCGCCCGAACCCCGGGAAAACAAATCACGCTGGAGGTGGACAGCACCAACGACCGGGCGTTCCGCCTCTACACCACCAGCGGCTTCAACATCGTCCGCCAGGTGGATTACTACACCGCAGCGCTTCCAGAAGTCCAAGCACGATGCGCCCGGTGATTCCCCAGATGGGGCGGCCCTTGTAGGTCCAGATGGGGACCTCCACCCTGCCCGCCTTCCAGTCGTAGCCCTCGGGGAAGCCGATGCGGGCGTAGGGGAAGTCGGCCCCCACCTGGGGCTTGAGGGGGTAGGTGTAGACCTCCGGCGGGTTGGTCTCGAAGAAGCGCAGGGGGACCAGGAAGGTCTCCTCCACCTCGTCCGGGTTGGCCGACAGGTTGAGGACGGCCCCGGCCTCCACCTGGGCCAGCACCGGGTGCGTAAGGAAGCCGCCCTGGTGGTACACGCCGTCCAGACGGGCCACGGGGCGGATGGCGGAGGCGGGGATGCCCAGCTCCTCCCAGGTCTCCCGGAAGGCGCACTCGGTGGCGCTCTCCCCCGGCTCCATGCCTCCGCCGGGGAAGCAGACCTCCCCCGGCTGGCGGTGCAGAGATTTGGCCCGGACCTCGAACAGGAGGTACAGGTCCCCAGCCCACTCCACCAGTGGGACCAGCACCGCGCAGTGGTCCGTCACCCCCAGAAGGCCGGGGGTGTGGTGCTGAAGGCGGCGCTCGATGTCTTGGATCGTCATATCGGACCTCCTGGATCGGGAGTTGGAAGCGTACCGTTTTTTGGGGGGGCGACGAGGGACGGAGTCCCTCCGGGGGCCGCTGCCGCGGGGGCCAGGGTTCTTTTTTCGAAAAGAACCCTGGGAAGAAACGACCAGGGCCTGCGGGCCCTGGACCTAAAAGAGGCGCCAACGTTACTTTGGCACTTGAAACCGGCTAGCAGTAACAAGTCTGCCGTTCTGCTTCCGCCCCGGCCGTTACGGCCTGGCGTACAGCGCATTGATTGTCGGTGCGCTGGCGCGGCGCGCCTGGCTTGGTGACGCCCGGCAAGGCGGGTGCGTGGACGCGGGCGGCCGGAAGGGCCGCCCCTACGGGGCGAGCTGGTGCGTTGGCGGGCCGAGGTCGTCCCGCCCCACATGTTTGAGGGGATGGGGGCGTGGGATGCGGATTGCCGCACCAGTTTGCGAACTGGTTCGCAATGACAGGGGGTGCAGGGTCGCAGAGACTGGTGGCGGCTTGTTTGCACCGATGAAAACGCAACTACTATCAGGTTTTGCCGGGTCATATGCCGAGGGGCGGCAGCCGGAGTTGTTCGGGCGCGGACCGATACGGGCTGCAACGACTCACAAGTCTTGCCCGCCTTCAAAAACCGTACCGCCGCCCGGACGTTTCCCGGGGTCCAGGGGGACAGCGATAGGGGGATGAAATCCCCCGTGCTGTCCCCTTGGTTTTCTTTCGGTTCCTTTCTCAAATGAGAAAGGAACGCCCCCGGCAGGGATGCCGTTCTACGACTCCGGTACCGTAAAATGCGCCAGATGGTCCGGCCGGGTCCACAGCACCACCCGGCCGGCGGCCCGGGTGGCGGGCACGTCGATGAGGCGCTGGTTGTCGCTGCCCCGGAAGAGGGCGGCGTAGGACTTCCGGGCCAGAACGAAGGGCCCGTCCACCAACACGTCCACCTGGGACAGCAGGGCGTCCCAATCCGGGCGCCCGGCGGCGGATAGTTCCTCATAAGTATAACCTGTGTAGGCCCAAACATCCAGCCCTTTTTCGTGGGCCAACCGGGCCAGGGCGGCGCAGGGCTCCGCCTGGAGGAAAGGCTCCCCACCGGAGAGGGTCAGGCCCCGGAGCAGGGGGTTGCCCTCCAGCAGGGCGGCCAGCTCGGCCAGGGACGCCTCCCGCCCCCCCGCCGGGTCGTGGGTGCCGGGGTTGTGGCAGCCAGGGCAGTGGTGGGGGCAGCCCTGGGTGAACACCGTGAGCCGCAGGCCGGGGCCGTCCACGATGGAGTCGGAGATGGTATTGGAAATCCGCATGGGATACCTCCATGAAAAGGACGGGGGATGCGGATCGTCACGCCAGTTTGCGAACTGGCTCACAATGACAGGCGTACCCGCGTGCATGTCATTGCGAACCAGGGCCGCGGCCCTGGTGTGGCAATCCGTTTCCCCCGTCCTGGTTGTTATACGCTGTGCTTCACCCGGTCTCGCTCCTCGGCGCGCTTGGCGTTGTTGAAGCGGTCCAGGGTGCCCACCAGATAGCCGGTGATGCGGCGGATGCGCTCGAAGGGCACGCCGTCGGCTTCGGTGCGGCCGCAACCGGGGCACTGGTCGCCGATGATGCCGGAGAAGCCGCACACCGGGTCCCGGTCCACCGGGTGGTTCACGCTGCCGTACCCGATGCCCGCCTCCTTCATGTCCCGGATGACCCGCTCGAAGGCTTCCAGGTTTTCCGTGGGGTCCCCGTCCATCTCGATGTAGCTGATGTGGCCCGCGTTGGTGAGGGCGTGGTAGGGAGCCTCGATGGTAATCTTGTCGTGGGCGGAGATGGGATAGTAGACCGGCACGTGGAAGGAGTTGGTGTAGTAGTCCCGGTCGGTGACGCCGGGAATCTCGCCGTACTTCTCCTTGTCGATGCGCACGAAGCGGCCGGACAGGCCCTCCGCCGGGGTGGCCAGCAGGGAGAAGTTGAGACCCCGCTCGGCCGCTTCGGCGTCCATGCGGGCGCGCATGTGGGTGATGATCTCCCGGCCCAGGACCCGGGCCTTCTCGCTCTCGCCGTGGTGCTCGCCGATAAGGCTCTTCAGGCACTCGGCCAGACCGATGAAGCCCACGGACAGGGTGCCGTGCTTCAGGACCTCCCGGACCTCGTCGTTCCAGTCCAGCTTGTCCGAGTCCAGCCACACCCCCTGGCCCATGAGGAAGGGGTAGTTATAGACGTGCTTGCGGCACTGTATCTCGAAGCGCTCCAGAAGCTGCTCCACGCACAGGTCCAGCATCCGGTCCAGGCCGTCGAAGAACTCGTTCACGTCCCCCCGGGCCTTGATAGCCAGCCGGGGCAGGTTGATGGTGGTGAAGCTCAGGTTGCCCCGGCCGTTGCAGATCTCCCGGCTGGGGTCGTACACGTTGCCGATGACCCGGGTGCGGCAGCCCATGTAGGCGATCTCGGTCTCCGGGTGGCCGGGCTTGTAGTATTGCAGGTTGAAGGGCGCGTCGATAAAGGAGAAGTTGGGGAACAGCCGCTTGGCCGAGCAGCGGATGGCCAGCTGGAACAGGTCGTAGTTGGGTTCGCCGGGGTTATAGTTGACCCCCTCCTTGACCCGGAAAATCTGGATGGGGAAAATGGGGGTCTCGCCGCCGCCCAGGCCGGACTCGGTGGAGAGCATGATGTTCTTCATCACCATGCGCCCCTCGGGGGAGGTATCCATGCCGTAGTTGATGGAGGAGAAGGGGGTCTGGGCCCCGGCCCGGGAGTGCATGGTGTTCAGGTTGTGGATGAGGGCCTCCATGGCCTGATAGGTGGCCCGGTCGGTCTCCTTCACGGCCCGGTAGTGGGCGAACTGCTGGGCCTTTTTGACCTCCTCCTCGGCGCCGTAGGCGGGGCAGAGGGCCGCCAACTCGGCGGCGAAGTAGTCCTCCCGCTGCTCCAGGGTGGGGACAAGGCCGGTATCCGCCTCGATTTGGGCAATGACGCCCTTGAGGGCCTGCTCCGGGTCCTCGTCCCCGCACAGGAGCATGAGGGCGCGGGCCAAGTTCTGGCGGTAGAGCTTCACGAAGGTCTTGCGCACGCCGTCGGCCATGCCGTAGTCGAAGTCGGCGATGGCCTGTCCGCCGTGCTGGTCGTTCTGGTTGGACTGGATGGCGATGCAGGCCAGGGCGGCATAGGAGGAGATGTCGTTGGGCTCCCGCAGGGTGCCGTGGCCGGTGGAGAAGCCGCCCTGGAAGAGCTGGCGGATGTCGATCTGGCAGCAGGTGGTGGTGAGGGTGAGGAAGTCCAGGTCGTGGAT
The DNA here is from genome assembly GCA_900540545.1 of uncultured Eubacteriales bacterium. Lineage (GTDB taxonomy): Bacteria > Bacillota > Clostridia > Oscillospirales > Oscillospiraceae > Intestinimonas. Next base: position 2,450 of record UQGJ01000082.1, on the reverse strand, counting down.
GTGGATGTCCCCCTCCCGGTGGGCCCGGGCGTGCTCGGGGTTCAGGACGAACATGTCGTAGAACTGCTTGGCCCCCTCGGAGCCGAACTTGAGCATGGCGCCCATGGCGGTGTCGCCGTCGATGTTGGCGTTCTCCCGCTTTAGGTCGGACTCCTTGGCGGCGGTGAAGGTGATGTCCTCGTAAGTTTTCATCAGGCGGGAGTTCATCTCCCGGACCTTGCTGCGCTGGGAGCGGTAGAGGATGTAGGCTTTGGCCGTCTGGACGTAGCCGTTGTCCATCAGCACCCGCTCCACCAGGTCCTGGATGTGCTCCACCCCCGGCTGGGCCTCCCCCTCCACCTCCAGGATGGACAGGACCTCGTCGGCCAGCTTTTTGGCCGTGTCCCCATACCCCGGCTTGTAGGTGGCGTTGAAGGATTTGGTGATAGCCTCGGCGATCTTGCCCTCGTCAAAGGGGGCCACCCGGCCGTCCCGCTTGCGGATGCTGGTAATGGTCATAGTTCAACTTCCTCTCTGTAAGCGTAAAAAAGCCCCGGCCATGTGCATGGGGGTCATTGCCGGGACACCACTATATCTTGTATGTCTCTTTCAAAGGGTGCAGTTATATGATACCGTATCTGGATATGCCCGTCAAGGGCGGGGCGGGAAAACGTCTGTCAAATTTCGGCCTGAATTTTTGGCTATATTGTACGCGGCCGTCTGTAACCAATTGAGTGCAAATCGTAACCGGCCCCGGCTGGACTGCGGGCGCGGAAGGTGGTAGGCTGGAGAAAACGACCCGGCGGCAGAGGGCCGCCGGAACAGGAGGACTGCCCTATGAGACCCCGCCCCATCCCCGCGCTGCTGTGCGCCCTGACCCTGCTGGCGGGCTGCGCCGCCGCCCCCGCGGCCCCGTCCGCGCCGGAACCCACCCCCTCCCCCACGTCTCTGCCGCCCGTGGAGACCCCCGAACCGGCCCTTCCCGCCGAGACCTCCGCCCCTCTCCCCCTCCAGGTCCCCGATGGCCTTGACGGCTACGCCAGGGCCTACGCCGAGCTGATTGTGGAGACGGAGGCCGAAGGGTACGAGCTGAAGTACGACCTGGTGTATCTGGATGAGGACGGGGTGCCGGAGCTGGTGGTGGGGCATCCGGGGTATTCCGTCAGCGTCTACCAGTACGACGGCGGGACCCTCTATCCCGTCATGGACCACTGGGGCTACGGTGCCATGGGGAACCACGGGTATGAGTATCTCCCCAGGGGCAACGTCATCCGCAATTACAACGCCGACTTGGCTGGGGCCATCATGTACGTCTGGTACGGCAGGCTGGGCACAAGCCGCGAGGTCGAGTCTTACTATGACGAACCACTGTCCATGTGGCTGTTCCGGGATTTGAACGGCAACTACCAGATGGACGAGGACGAGCCCTATTCTGATGAACGCTTTTACTATTATGGCGACAAGGAGATCACGCCGGAGGAGTTCGACACCTACCTTATCCCCGGTGATTACCAGGAACTGGTCGGCAGCCAGTCCGCCGCCTGCCTGTTGGCCCAGCTCCAGGCCCAGGCGCAGAAGGCGGCGTGGGGGCTGGAGGGGCAGGAGCCCTATTACGCCTACCGGGACGGGGACGGCAACCTCCAGATGGAGCTGTATTTCGACCCCGCTTCCGGGACGGGGCGGGGGTTCCGCTATCAGTTTAGGACCGATGATTGGGGCAGGCCGCCGGCCTACGAGAGCTTTACCTTCGACGGCGTGGAGGAGGGCACTTGGGAGGGGCGTCCCCCGGACTCCGTCCTGTCCGTGGACGGCGACGACGGCTCGGACATGGTCGAGGACTATCAGGCGGCCTACGAGTACGACGACGCGGGGCGGCCGGTGCGGTTCCGCTCCACCGGGGTGTTAGATGACCGCGGCACCGTCAACGTGATTTCTGTGAACTTTCAGTACCGATATGACGGCACCCTGGAGCGCAAGGAGTATTGGCATGAAGGGCTTCTGTTCGGCACCACGTTCAGTCACACCGTCACCCACTACGACCGGGAGGAACGGCCCGTCTACATTCGCGGGTATATCACCCACGGCCACCTGGAATACTATCCCATTTACAGTGGCGGGGCCGCGCCGGACTACTGCCTGCTGCTGGACTTTAACCTGGGGGCAATTTGCCCCGCCATCCTGTACCGGCTGGGATAACAAAAGAGCGGGTGTGCCGCCGTTGCGCGGCACACCCGCTCTTTGATTTGGGGTTTGAAATTGACGTGCTTTGCATGGGGGGATGGGGACGGGGGATGCGCGGGCGGCCACAGGCCGCCCCTACAAGGGGCTGGTGCGTTGGCGCGCCGAGTCGTCGCGCCCCACAAATCAAGAAACAGCCGAACCGGGAATCACACGGGTAGGCGCGCCGCGCCAGCGCAGGGGGGCGGCCGGCATGTATGCCGGCCCTACACGGTAGGCCGTAACGGCCGGGG
>UQGJ01000081.1 GCA_900540545.1 uncultured Eubacteriales bacterium | reverse complement strand
AAAGAACCTAAATACTACACCATTGCCGAAGCGATGGAGCGATTCAATCTGACACCGCCCGCCTCCAGCACGTCCTCGTCGATGTGCAGGGCCTCCTGGCAGTTGGGGCACTCGACCTCGAAGAAGTCGTCCTCGTCGTCCCCGCAGCCGCAGCAGCAATCGTCGTCGTCATCCTCGTCCTCGTCGTCGCCGAAGACCAGCTCTTCCACGTCGGCCAGGTCGTCGGACACGGCGTCCAGCTCCTCGCCCAGGGCGGTGGCGTTGTCCTCCAGGTCCTCGATGGACATGCCCATCTCCTCCAGGATGTCAATGATGACGGAGATGAGCTTGCCCTCCTTGGACTTCTCGGTATCGATGGCGAGGCCGTCGGCCAGACCCTTCAGGTATGCGACCTTCTCAGTGATAGTCATGATGAAATCTCCTTTTCTGGCCGCAGAGGGCCGATAGGAGCACAGGTTACGCCTTGCAGCGCTCCATGTACTCGCCCGTTCTGGTGTCGATTTTGATCTTGTCGCCGGGGTTGATGAACAGGGGGACCTTGATCTCGGTGCCGGTCTCCAGGGTGGCGGGCTTGGTCACGTTGGTGGCGGTGTCCCCCTTGAAGCCGGGGTCGGTCTCGGTGACCTCCAGCTCCACGAACGTGGGGGGCTCCACCATGAAAATCTTGCCCTTGTAGGAGTTGATCTTGCAGACCATGTTCTCCTTGACGAAGCGGAAGTTGTCGCCCAGGGTGTCGGCGCCGATGGGCACCAGGTCGAAGGTCTCAGGGTCCATGAAGTAGTACAGGTCGCCGTCGTTGTAGCTGTACTCCATGTCCTTGCGGTCCACGTAGGCGGACTCAAACTTGGCGGTGGGGTTGAAAGAAGTCTCGGTGACGCCGCCGGTGATGACGTTCTTCATCTTGGTGCGCACAAAGGCGGCGCCCTTGCCGGGCTTCACGTGCTGGAACTCGACCACCTGCATGACCTGGCCGTCCATCTCAAAGGTCACGCCGTTGCGGAAATCGCTGGCAGTAATCGTAGGCATTGGTATTCATCCTTCCAAAAGAATTATCTCTAAAATTAGCTATGCTATTCTACCTTATTTTACCCGGTTTTGCAAGGGGTTTTCATAGAATCATCAATTCCTTGGGAGAATTTGTGATGTCCACGCAGCCATCCTCGGTCAAAATGACCACATCCTCGATGCGCACGCCGAATTTTCCGGGCAGATAGATGCCCGGCTCGGCGGACACGGCGGCGCCGGCGGGGACGGGGCCGGGCCAGGAGGGGCTGAACCGGGGGTCCTCGTGGATCTCAATGCCCACGCTGTGGCCGTATCCGTGGCCGAAGTAGTCGCCGTAACCCGCGCCGCCGATGACCTTGGCGGCGGCCTCGTGGACCGCTGCGCCGGACACGCCGCCCTTGGCCACCGCGATGCCCGCCAGCTGGGCCTCCAGCACGGTGGCGTAGACCTTGCGCATCTCCTCGGTGGGCTCGCCCAAGGCCACGGTGCGAGTCATGTCGGAGCAGTAACCGCCGTAGACGCAGCCGAAGTCCATAGTGATAAACTCGCCCTTTTGAACCTTCTTTTCGCTGGGGATGGCGTGGGGCTTGGACCCGTTGGGGCCGGAGGCCACGATGGGGTCGAAGCTCATGCGCTCCGCGCCCCGGGAGAGCATCTCATACTGGAGCCGGGCGCCGATCTCCTGCTCGGTCATGCCGGGCTGGATAAACTTGACGATGGCGCTAAAGGCCTCGTCGGTGATGCGCTGGGCCTCCTTCATAGCGGCGATCTCTTCCGCGTCCTTCACCGCCCGCAGCTCCTCCAGCAGCTTGGAGGCGGGGATCAGCTCGGCGGTGAGGGCGTCCTTCCAGGCGTTGAACTCCTGCACGGAGAGGTAGGCGTCCTCAAAGCCCAACCGCTTCAGGCCGAACTGGTCCACCAGCGCCTGCACCTCGGTCTTGTAGCTGCGGCCCTCGGGCATGGCGATGGCGCAGCCGGTGACCTGGCTCTGGCAGGCCTCGATGTACCGGGAGTCGGTGAAGTAGAAGCTGCCCTGCTCCGTGACCAGGGCCACGCCCTCCCCGTGGAAGCCGATGGCGTAAAATTCGCCGGGCTCGGAGTTGACCAGCATGGCGTCCAGGCCATAGTCCTTCAATTTGGAGGCGATTTGAGTCAGATGGTTCATATAAAAAACTTCCTTTCCAGTGTTTCTATGCCCTTTACCGGGCTTTATTTCTTCTTTTTCTCCGGCACCTCGCCGATGCGGTTGATGTAGTCCAGGTTGACCATCTCCACGCCGCTCTTGGTGCGCACGGAGATCCAATTGCCCTCGATGGCCTCGATGGTGCCGGTCAGGTTTCCGCCCCAGCCGCCGCCGATATAGAGGATACACTGCCTGCCCAGGAACCGCTGAATCAGCTCGTTCATCCTGCCACTCCCCTTTCGTTTTCTTCGGACACGGTCCAAACGGACCCGTCCTACATAGCTCTCCTCCACCACCAGCAAAAGCAACGGCAGGAGGATACAGAGCCAAATGGCCGGGTTCACGCTCCGCCGCCTTTCTCCAGGCTTTGCAGATACATGCGCTTCATGGTCAGCGCGTCGTCGGTCTGGGTCCCCGCACTCTCGCAGATGACGGTGGGGGACCAGCCCCGGCGGGCCAATTCTTTCATCAAGGGCTCTGGGTCGGGGCCGAAGTCGGTCTGGCCGAAGGTCAGGTGGACCTTCTCGCCGCCGTTGGGGGTAAAGGCGATTTTGGAGAAGTGGCTGTGGAACCGGGCGGCCCGGTCCTCCCCCAGCTCGGACTGGATGCGGTCCAGGATATGGGCGGTGGCTTCCTCCCCCTCCATGGCCCCCAGGCTGCGGGCATAGAGATGGCCGAAGTCGATGCAGGGCAGCAGACGCTGGTCGATCTGGCACAGCTCCAGTACCTCGTCCAGGTCCCCCAATTGATTGATCTTTCCCATGGTCTCGATGCACAGGGCGATGTGTCCGAAGCCCTCGCCGTCGCAGGCCTTCACCACCTCCCGGAGGGAGGGGATGGCGATGTCCAGGGCCTCCCGCCGAGTCCTCTTCATCAAGGCCCCGGTGTGGACGGTGACCCGCCCGGCCCCCATCCAGTCGGCGGCGCGGCAGGCGGCGACGATATACCCAGTGGTCTTTTTCAGGCTGTCCGGGTCCGGGTTGGCCAGATTCACGAAGTAGGGGGCGTGGAGGGACATCTGGATGCCGTGGGCCTTGGCCTGCTCGCCCACCGCCCGGGCGGTCTCCTCCCCCACATTGACCCCCTTGCCGCACTGGTATTCAAAGGCGTCCAGCCCCTGCCCGGCCAGCCATTCGGGGTACTTGACGGAGGATTTGCCGGGGTAGTTTTCCGACTGGCCTGCCGGGCCAAATTTCACACTAATAAAATCACTTCCTTTTTCCAAGGGCGCGAAAGGGGGTCTCCACCCCATAGCGCAGATAGCGGCCGGGGTTCCCCGCCAGCTCAATAGGCTCCACCATCAGGGCCAGGACGCCGGAGCGCTTGGCCCCCAAGATGTCGGTAAAGATTTGGTCCCCCACCATGGCGGTCTGGGCGGGGGTACAGCCCATCCGCTCCATGGCGGTCTGAAAGCCCAACCTTTTGGGCTTGCCCGCGTGGCCCAGGTAGGGGATGCCCAGGGCCTCAGCAAAGTGCCTGGCCCGGGTGGGCTTGCGGCTGTTGGACAGCAGGAACAGGCGCACCCTCGCCCCGTCCAAGGCGGCCTTCCAGGCCCGGATGGCCTCGTCCGGCTCAGCCTGGCCGTATTTTGCCAGGGTGTTGTCCAGGTCGGCCAGCAGCAGCTTGATGCCGCGGGCAGCCAGGGCTTCCGGCTGGATTTGAAAAATGGAGGGGTATACCCCGTCCGGAATCAGAGAAAAGGGCATGGTTCACCTCATGTTTTCTATCTTGTCCGCATAAAGTTGATTATACCACGTGAATAGGAAAACGGACAAGGGGGACAACCCAATTATGATGCCAAAATCCAACCTGATCCTGGCGGTATCGCCCGCGGAAATGATGGCGGCCCAGTCCTGGGGCCTGCCCATGGCCCATATGGCCTACCGGGTGGGGGGCGGCCCCCACCTGTTCCGGGCCAACCTGCCCATCCCCGCCCGGGGCGGACTGATGCTCATCGACGACGCGGGCTTCGACGGCCGGGGCGGCCCGGCGGACTTCTGCCAGGAGGTCATGCGGGAGTGCAACGCCAGAGGCTACACCGGCGTGGTCTGCGACTTCGAGCGGCCCCTCACCCTTCTGGGCCAAATCGTGGCGGGTCTGGACGCCCTGCTGGAAAAGCAGGGCTGGCCCCTCTACGTCACCGAGCTTTACGGTCGCCACACCAAGCACGCCAAGGTCCTCATCCCCACCGCCCTCTCCGGCGGGTCTCTCCACCAGCGCCTGAGTGACGCGTTGGAGCAGTTTGGGGCGGGGCGGGTGGCCCTGGCGGTGGAGCGGTCGGCGGAGGACTTCTTCCTCCCCTCCCCCACCGGCCAGGGCATCCCCCTGTCCCAGGAGGAGCTGCGGGAGCGCATCGAGAGTCTGGCCCCCTCCATCTTCTTCTCCGGGGAGCTGTGCGCCCACTATTTTACTTACATGAATAAGCAGAACGGCGCCCACTTCATCCTCTTCGACGACGCGGCTTCCATCCGCAAAAAGCTCCATGTGGCCCGGAGCCTGGACATTGCGGACGCCCTGCTGGTCTATCCCGACGTGGCCGACCTGTTGGGGGAAATCATAGAATGAGGGGCGGGCGGCCCCAGGCCGCCCCTACGGGATGACAAAAGCCCCGCGCCTCACGGCGCGGGGCTTCTTGTGTTCATCAATAGAACTTCTTCTTGTTCTTACGGGCGGCCTCGGACTTCTTGCGGCGCTTCACACTGGGACTCTCATAGTGCTCGCGCTTGCGCACCTCAGCCAGCACTCCGGACTTCGCGCAGGTACGCTTGAACCGCTTCAGCGCGCTCTCCAGAGACTCGTTTTCTCTCACATGGACTTCCGACATTGTTGTTTCCCCTCCCTCCGAAGTGACGGGTCTTCCATCACGAAAGGGCCATAGGCAACTTGCCTAACTATGGCTTTAACAGTAGTATTATATGCTACGGCGCTTTCTATGTCAAGCCTGATTTCCGTCTTGTTTGCTTCGAAACGCGAAGAACCGCTGGCCCACGTAGTTCAAAGCGGTAAAAAGCACCATTCCCGTGAGCATGGCCACGTTGTCCCGCACAGCCTCCGCCGCCCCGGACAGCAGCCCGTTCACCGCCGGTTTGGCAAGGCCGTAGGCCACGACGTAGCACACCACGATGTTGACCGCGAACCGCCCCACCTGGGCCCAGGAGCGCTCGGTGTTGCGGAAGGTAAAATATTTATTGAGAAAGTAGCTCAGCACGCTGCCCACCACGTAGTTGGCCGCCGAGGACAGCCAGTAGGAGCAGTGGGCCAGGTTGTAAAGCCCAAACATGACGGCGCTGCCCACCAGGGTGTTCACCACCCCAACCAGGACAAAGCGGAGGGCAGAGCCGTCCAGCAGGGCGCGAAGCCGGTTTCCCATGGCTCACGCCTTGGGCTTGAGGACCACGTTGACCAGCTTGTTCTTGACCACGATGGTCTTGACCACGTCCATGGTCTCCAGCAGCTTGACCATCTTGTCCAGGGCCAGGGCGGCGTCCACGCAGGTCTTGTCGTCGCTGTCCACGGGGACCTGGATGGTGCCCTTGAGCTTGCCACCCACCTGGACGGCCATCTCCACCACGGCATCGATGGTCTTGCTCTCGTCGTAGGCGGGCCAGGTCTGGGTGCAGGCCATGCCGCCGGCGGCCTGGGCGTAGCCCATGGTCTCCCACAGCTCCTCCACCATGTGGGGGGCGAAGGGGGACAGCATGAGCAGCAGCGCCTTGTAGTCGCCCCTGGAGCAGCCGTTGGCATAGAAGTCGTTGACCAGGGCCATCAGGGCGGCGATGGCGGTGTTGAACTTCATGGCCTCGATGTCCTCGGACACCTTCTTGATGGCCTTGTGGACGGCGCTCTCGTTGGCGGGGGTGTACTCCGGGCTGTCCGTCACGTTCTCAGACAGGTTCCACACCCGGTCCAGGAAGCGCTTGCAGCCCTTGACGGCGTTGTCGCTCCAGGCGGCGGCCTTCTCGAAGTCGCCGATGAACATGATATACATGCGCATGGTGTCCGCGCCGTAGGCGGCCACCACATCGTTGGGGTTGATGACGTTGCCCCGGCTCTTGGACATCTTCTCGCCGCCCTCGCCCAAAATCATCCCGTGGCTGGTCCGCTTCTGATAGGGCTCCTTGGTGGGGACCACGCCGATGTCATAGAGGAACTTGTGCCAGAAGCGGGAGTACAGCAGGTGCAGGGTGGTATGCTCCATACCGCCGTTGTACCAGTCCACCGGGGACCAGTAGTCCAGGGCTTCCTTGGAGCACAGGGCGTCCGGGTTGTGGGGGTCCATATAGCGCAGGAAGTACCAGGAGGAACCGGCCCACTGGGGCATGGTGTCGGTCTCCCTCCGGGCGGGACCGCCGCAGCGGGGGCAGGTGGTGTTCACCCAGTCGGTCATCTTGGACAGCGGCGACTCGCCGTCGTCGGTGGGCTCGTAGCTCTCCACGTCGGGCAGGAGCAGGGGCAGGTCGTGCTCGTCCATAGGCACCCAGCCGCACTTCTCGCAGTAGACCATGGGGATGGGCTCGCCCCAGTAGCGCTGGCGGGAGAACACCCAGTCCCGGAGCTTGTAGTTGACCTTGGCGCTGCCGATGCCCTGCTCCTCCAGCCATTTGGTGATAACGGGGATGGCGTCCTTCACGGTGAGGCCGTTGAGGAAGTCAGAGTTGACCAAAATGCCGGTCTCGTCCTTAGCGGTGAAGGCGGCCTGCTGCACGTCCTCCCCGCCGGACACCACCTCGATGATCTCGCAGCCGAACTTCTTGGCGAACTCCCAGTCCCGGTCGTCGTGGGCGGGCACGGCCATGATGGCACCGGTGCCGTAGGTGGCCAGGACGTAGTCGGAGATGAAGATGGGGATTTCCTTGCCGTTGACCGGGTTCACACCCTTCACGCCGTCCAGGCACACGCCGGTCTTTTCCTTGTTCAGCTCGGTGCGCTCCAGGTCGGACTTCCCTGCGGCCGCCGTCTGATACGCCTGAACCTCATCCGCGTTTTTCAGCAGGGGCATCCACTTCTTCACCAACTCGTGCTCCGGGGAGAGTACCATGTAGGTGGCGCCGAACAGGGTGTCGGGCCGGGTGGTGAATACCACGATGTCGTCCCCGGTGGTGGCCTTGAAGGTGACCTCCGCGCCGGTGGAGCGGCCGATCCAGTTCTTCTGCTGGGTCTTGACCCGCTCGATGAAGTCCAGGCCGTCCAGGTCGTCGATGAGGCGCTGGGCGTACTCGGTGATCTTCAGCATCCACTGGCTCTTCTCCTTGCGGATGACAGGGGAGCCGCAGCGCTCGCAGACCCCCTCCACCACCTCCTCGTTGGCCAGGACGCACTTGCAGGAGGTGCACCAGTTCACGGGCATGGTGGTCTTGTAGGCCAGCCCCTTCTTGAAGAGCTGGAGGAAAATCCACTGGGTCCACTTGTAGTAGGCGGGGTCGGTGGTGTTGACCTCCCTGTCCCAGTCGAAGGAGTAGCCCAGCATCTGTAGCTGCTTGCGGAAGTTCTCAATGTTGTCGTGGGTCACCTTGGCGGGGTGGATGTGGTTTTTGATGGCGTAGTTCTCCGTGGGCAGACCGAAGGCGTCGTAGCCCATGGGGAACAGGACGTTGTAGCCGTCCATGCGCTTCTTCCGGGCCACCACGTCCATGGCGGTGTAGGGGCGGGCGTGGCCCACGTGCAGGCCCTGTCCGGAGGGGTATGGGAACTCCACCAGGCCGTAAAACTTGGGCTTGTCCCCTCCCATTTGGGTGGCGTAGGTCTTTTCGTCCAGCCACTTCTTTTGCCACTTGGGCTCGATGGCCCCGAAATCGTACTTCATCCTTTGCACTTCCTCGTCTCATAGCCTTGGCGGGGCAGAAATCCGCACCGCGGTTCAATCTTTGGTATTATACTTGAAAAACCGAGAGATTGCAAGAGGGGGCGGGTGGACCGGCAGTCCGGCGGGCCGTCCTGGTCCATATGTCCGCCTTGACATTGATTCCGCGAGAGAATATAATACAATATTATTACAAACAAAGGCTGGTGTTGTTCCTATGAAGCGAGTCCTCTCCCTGCTTCTGGCCCTGGTCCTGACCCTCTCCCTGGCCGTCCCCGCCCTGGCGGCGGACGATGCGGTCATGGCCAAGGGCGCGGCCATGTACTTCCGTCTCGACGGAAAGATGTACAGCAGAAACCTGCCCTATGAGTATGAAAGAAACATGTTCGCCAGCTATCTCATCAACGACGAGCACTATGTCCAGCTCCGCCACGTGGCCCTGGCCATGAATTACAGCACGACCCCGTTTGACGTGCAGTACAACGCCGAGACCAACTCCGTGGAGATCATCTCCGGGGTGGAGTACACCGCCGAGAAGGCCATCCCCAACTTCCTGGCCTCCCGGGACCTCTATGACTCCACCGCCATGCCCTCGTCCAACCCAATTTTCGTGGACGGCGTGGAGCGCCAGGTCACGGCCTACGCCATCGAGGGCCACAACTACCTGCGCCTGCGGGACATCGCCGACCTGGCCGGCTTCACCGTCAGTTGGGACCAGGAGACCGGCACCGTGGGCCTGTGGTCCGGCGCGGCGGAGACGGGCATCTACCGGGCCTCCGTCAACGGCGGGCCCGAGGACGACTATCAAAAGTACCAGAACGCCCGCCTCGTCAGCACGCCCAACTATGAGTATCCCAAGACCTGCTCCCTCTACGACAGCGGCAACGGCACCGTCACGGTGGTGGACGCCAGCGCACGCCCGGGCTATGACAACGATTTTCTAAACTACGGCAGCGTGGAGGTCTCGGTCTACGACACCTCCGACTTCAGCCGCATCAGCACCAAGACCCTGCCGGAGGAGCTGCCCATGTTTGGCGCCTTCCTCCACGGCGAGACCTATAACTACATCTGCTACGGCCAGGAGAACCTGGGCGAGGACGACAGCCTGGAGGTCCTGCGCATCGTCAAGTACGACGCGGACTGGAACCGCCTGGGGGCCGTGTCCGTGCGGGGCGACGGCAGGAACGAGAACCAACTGCAAACGCCCTTCTACGGCGGCGGCGCGGCCATGGTGGAGCTGGGGGACACCGTTATCCTCCACTACTCCAAGACCTACTATATCGATTACAGCGGCGAGAGCCACCAGGGGAGCGCCACGCTGGGATTCAATATGAAGAACTACACTCAGGAGAAGGGCACCCGCGGCTGGGGCACCAGCCACTCCCTGGGCACCGACATCGTGGCCGGCAAGGACAGCTTCGTCACCATCGATATAGCGGACGCCGACATGCACCGGGCCCTCACCTTCTACCGGGCGGACACCGCCCCTTTCTCCTACCCCGACGAGAGCAAGGCCGGTTATATGTTCCCCCAGCCCGGCACCGGTATCCCCGGCCTCACCTACGGCGACGCCGCCACCACCGCCACCCACTATGTCGCCACGGCTGGGGAGCGGGACCCGGACTACTGGATCGACGAGCCGGGCGAATCCATGTTCCGCATCGTGGTCGCCGCGGTGCCCATGAACAACGTCTCCACCACCGGGGCCAAGGAATACGTGGTGGGCGACTACTGGCACGACAGCGAGAAGTTTGGCTTCATGCCCACCGTCTGCTCCCTCCCCGACGGTCGGGCAATCGTGCTGTGGCAGGAGTACGAGAGGTACACCCGCGGCGAATCTGTCTACAGCGACAAGCCCCTGGACGTGAAGTACGTGGTGCTGAACAGGGACGGTTCCCCCTCCGACGTGACGGGGACCCTGCCGGGCTACAACATCTCCACCTGTCAGCCGACGGTGGTGGGCGACCAGGTCATGTGGTACGCCAACCTGAATAATACCCGGTACTTCTACACCATCCCCCTGGCGGACCTGTAATTGGAACGTAAAAAAGCCCGCGCCTCTATCATGAGGCGCGGGCTTTTTGTGAAATATTCCGATGCCGCGGGGACGGAGTCCCTCCGGGGGGCGGCGCTCCCGCGCGGGGGTCCTCTTTCTCGTTTG
>UQGJ01000080.1 GCA_900540545.1 uncultured Eubacteriales bacterium | reverse complement strand
CCTCTCCCCAGGGGGCCTGAACGGCGGCCCGCTGGGGGCCCCTTCAGGCCGGGCGGCGGTACGGTTCTCGGGGGTTGGCAAAACCAGAAAGCCGTTGCAGCCCGTATCGGCCCGCGCTAGAATAACTCCGGCTGCCGCCCCTCGGCATATCACCGGGCAAAACCTGCAAGTAGTTGCGTTTTACTAAGTGCAAACAAGCCGCCACAAGTCCCTGCATTTCTACGCGCCCCCCTGTCATTGCGAGCCAGTCCGCAGACTGGCGCGGCAATCCGCATCCCCCGTCCCTCCAAATGTGGGGCGGGACGACCCCGGCCCGCCAAGCACCAGCCCTGCGCCCCCGTAGGGGCGGCCCTTGTGGCCTCCCGCGTCCCCGCACCCACCATGCCGGTCATCACCATGCCAGGCGCGCCCCGCCAGCGCACCGACAATCAATGCGCTGTACGCCAGGCCGTAACGGCCGGGGCAGAAGCGGAAAGGCAGACTAGTCCCCTCAAGCCGGCCTCGACCTCGCGCCCCCGTTGGCGCCGCCCTTAGGTCCAGGGCCGCAGCCCTGGTCGTTTCTTCCCAGGGTTCTTTTCGAAAAAAGAATCCTGGCCCCCGCGGCAGCGGCCCCCGGAGGGTCTCCGGAATATAGGAAAGCCCGCGTACATCGCTGTACGCGGGCCTGACTGCAACATTTACGGTATCACGATCCCCGTCATCTCCATGGTCAGCTCCGTGGTGTAGGGATTCAGCAGCCGGTTGAAGATGTCCAGGCTCTCCTCCGGGTCCAGGGCGTAGCACCAGGAGACGCCCTTGTACTTCACCGTGCCGTCCCCTGGCAGGGTGGCGAAGGAGACCCCGTTGGCGGTGTCCAGCTTCAGCGCCTGGGTGCCGAACCAGGCCAGATTGCCCACGTCCAGGTCGCTCTTCACATAGGTGGAGAAGATGTTGATGAACTCGTTGATCCGGCTGACGCTGGACCAGGACAGGACCTTCTTGGCCAGGGCGGCCAGCAGCTTCTGCTGGGTCTGGGTCCGGCCCACGTCGGTGTAGCCGCTGCCGTCGTTGTTGTGGCGGAAGCGGACCACCTCCATGGCCTGCTGGCCGTTCAGGTGGTGCATGCCCTCGGTGTAGTGGATGGACAGGTCCTGGTAGGGGTCGTCGTAATCCATGTCGCAGGGGACGTAGAAGTCCACCCCGTCCACGGCGTTCACCAGGGCCTTGAAGGCTTTGATGTTCACCGTGATATAGTGGTCGATGGGAAAGCCCACCAGGTCGGAGACCACGGCCTTCAAGGTTTCCGCCGGGTTCTCGCCGTGGTAGGCGGCGTTGATTTTCGGGATGTTCTGCCCGGAGGCGTTGACGATGGTGTCCCGGGGGATGGAGACCACTCCTACCTGCTGGTTCACCGTGTCGTAGGAGACCACCATGATGGTGTCGGCGTTGCCGCCGCCCTGGTCGCTGGCGGCCAGGAGGAAGGTGTAAAAGCCCTCCTTGCGCACCAGGGGTTCCGGGGTGTTGAGGCTCTCGTCCTCCTCGGTGTCCGGGTCGTCGGTGGGGGCGGGGCGGACGGGGACGGTGGCCATGGCCGGGACCGTCTGGGACGGGGGCCGGACCCACACCTTGAAGCCCACGAACAGGGCCACGATGATGGCCGAGCAGAGGACCACGGTGCGGTACAGGAGCTTCCCGGCCCTGCGCAGGCCGGTGGCCTTCTTCTTTTTTTTCTTTAGTACGCGCCTTGCCATGCGGTAAATCAGACCCTTTCCTGTGGACAAGCGAATAGCAGTATACCCGTAAAGACGATCCAGAGCAAGAGAAAGTTGCGGAAGTTCAGAAAATCGTCAGGAAACGGGGCGGCCGGCCCGCCGCCGTTCCAGCCGGACCGCCAGGACGGCCAGGGCCAGCGCCAGGCCGCAGGCGGCGATGCAGAACACCAGCATGGCGGGGGTACCCCCCAGGTCCAGGGCCTTGCCGGCGAAGAGACTGCCGAAGACCCCGCCCAGGCCGTTGGAGGCCACCATCATCAGCGTCTGGCCCCTCACCCGGTCGGCCTGGGGGACAGACTCGTTGACGTAGTAGACCGAGGCGGGGGTGAACAGGCCGTAGCCCAGCATCTGCAAGGACTGGGCCAAAAAGACCCAGGGGAGGCTGGGGGCCGCCAGCAGGGCCGCCGCCTTCAACAGGCAGAACAGCATACTGAGGACCAGCAGCTTGGCGCTGCCCAGCCTGCGGTAGAGCCGCATAAAGAGAAAGGCGGTGGGCAGCTCGAAGGCGCCCATCAAGAAGAGGGACACCCCCAGGGCGTCGGAGCCGCCGCCGTGGCTGGACACGATGTTCACCAGGAAGTTGGACATGGGCAGGTCCCCGGTCATGCCCAACAGCAGGGCCAGGAGCATGAGGGTGAAGCTGGGGTTTTGCCGCAGGAGATACCAGATGGAGTGGGGCTTTTCCGCCGTCTCGCCGGGCTGGGGGAGGGCGCCGTGGAAGGCGGGGTAGGTCAGGACCAGGACCATCTCCACCACCACCAGGACCCCGTGGGTGGTGAGGGTGGACTCCACCCCCAGCCGCCCGGCCTGGAACCCCAGGAGGACGCAGCACACGGCGTAGGCCAGACTGCCCACCCCCCGGCCCAGGCTGTACCGGATGGGGACCCCGGCGTTGATGTACTGGATGGCCATAGCGTCCATGAGGGGGTAGGAGGAGACCTCGAACCCGCCGATGACGATAAAGACGGCCATGGTGCCCGCCAGCCCCATGGGGACGAACTGAAAGACCAGGCAGGCCGCCAGGGACAGGCCCAGGGAGGCGGAGACGATGGCCTTGAGGGGGATGTGGGGGTGCCGGTCGGCAAAGCCGCCCAGGGCGGGCTGGAGGAAGATGCCCGCCAGACAGCGCACGGCGATGAGCAGGCCGGTCTGCCCGCTGGTGAAGCCCCGCTGGCCCAGCAGGGCGGCCTGATAGGCGCAGATGGCCGCGAACATGGCCCAGAACCCGGCCTGCATGGCGATATAGTGGTAGTCCAGCCGCCGGGGGCTGGGGAGGGCATGGGGCATTTGAATCACCTCGAAACTTCAACATAGGCTTCCCCCTAGGGGAAGTCTTTTCTGTGCGGGGTCCACTCGGTGACTGCCGCGCCGGGCCGGGTGAGGGTCACCATGGGCGGCTGATTGAGATAGTCATCCCCGGTGAGGTCGGGGGCGCGGAAGAACTCAAAGAGGGGGTCCAGACCGCAGCTCCCGGCGGTGTACATCACCAGGACCATGTCCGGCTTCAGCCAGTCCACATAGGCCAGCAGGTCGTCGTGGAAGTAGCGCAGGTCCATGGTGATGAGCTCGCCGCAGTCCAGGGCCAGAAAGGGGGTGGCGGCGCAGGCGTAGGAGTCCCGCAGCAGCAGGACCCGGGGGCCGTCTGGCTGGGCGTTGTTGTAGATGCGGGCCATGGAGTAGTCGCCCCCGGCGTAGAGGGTGTAGGGGTTGGAGGTGAAATAGTCCGGGTCCTCCAGCCGCTCGGGGAAGAGGAGGGAGCGGTCGAAGGCGCCGGTGCGCTCCATGTCATAGGTGGGGACGGAGTAGGTGAAGTCGGTGGGATAGGTGGGCGTCCACAGGGTGATGTCGTCCACCCCGGCGTAGAGGGTGCCCACCCGCTTGCCCTGGCTGCCCAGGAAGGCGTCCCCGTAGACCACCTTTTTGAAGAATTTGGGGTCGGTGTGGCGGCTGGGCACGTCGAAGCCGTAGTCGGACCGCAGCACGTCGGTGATGTCCTGGTGGGCGGCGAAGGCGGCCTCCGGGGTCCAGTGGTGGTCGGTGCGGAAGAACCAGCTTGCCCAGTCCCCGTCCCGGTCCGCCAGAGTCTGGCGCAGGTCCAGATAGTCCACCTCCTGGTCCTCCAGGACGGATAAGATCTGGTCGGCGTAGTCGTTGCCGTAGTCGGAAACGCCGGCGGGCAGCCGGGGGTCGCCGGCCTCCAGCTTCTGGGGGGCCTGGACGTAGAGCAGGGGGATGTCCCGGCCCTCCAGCACGTCCCGCAGCCGGGCCACGCTCCTGCCGTGGCCGGTCACGTCCAGCGCCTCTGCGTTGACGAAGGACAGGGTGCCGTCGGAGAGCTTCACCACCGAGTAGCGGGGGTCGGCGTCCTCCACCACCGTGCGGCCGGAGACGGCCTGGACCCCGCCGTAGAGCTGGATGAACCAGTGCTGGCTGTCCAGGGCGGCGTTGGCGGCGGGCTCGGCGGCGGAGATGGCGGCCTGTGCCCGATCCAGCAGAGGCTCGGCTGGCCGCTCCACAGCGGCCCCCCGATGCCCGGACGGCACCGTCCGGCCGCCGCCCATGCGGGCATGGGCGGTGAATCCACTGCGGGACGGCAGCCGCATCCCGTCAGCTTCCGGCCCCCGGTCCACCGCTCCGGCAAAGAGCAGACAGGCCCCAACGGCCAAGGCCCCCAGGAAAAGGAGGGCGGAGAGGTAAGGTTTCCGTTCCATGGGGACCACCTTTCGAATGAGGAATGAGGAATGCCGCCCACTGGGCGGCCCGCGTCACACAGAGACTTGTGGCGGCTTGTTTGCACCAATAAAAACGCAACTGCTATCAAGTCTTGCCGGGTGATATGCCGAGGGGCGGCAGCCGGAGTTGTTCTAGCGCCAAACCGATACGAGCTGCAACAGCCCTCAAGTCTTGCCAGCCCCCGAAAACCGTACCGCCGCCCGGACGTACCCCGGGGTCCAGGGGGCGGCGGATAGGGCCACAGCGTGGCCCGTGCCGCCCCCGGTCCTTCTTTCCGTCCCCTTTCTTCGAGAAGAAAGGGGACCCCCCGGAGGGACTCCGCCCCCGGCAGGGCCGCCCCTGCCTAAAAATTAAAGTAAATAAACGGATTATAAGTTCCCTTGACCAAAAACGCCGCCGAGGCCAGGAACACCAGCAGCAGCCCCAGGGCGTAGACCGTCTCCCACATGACGAACACGTGGCGGGCGTAGCGGTCCAGATACTGATTCACCTGCCGGGTCAGCCACTGCCCCACCGGGGCGGAGAACAGCACCGCCAGCAGCAGGATGGGCCAATACTGCCCGAAGTAGTAGACCTCCAGGGAGGGGACGTAGGCCCCCGGCGTGGCGCAGAACATGGCGGACAGATAGGTACCCGCATCGGCCAGGGATTCGGCCCGGAAGAGGACCCAGCCGAAATTCACCATCAGCATGGTGAACAGCCACCGGCACCACTGGGGCCAGTCCGCCCCCAGACCCCGGAACTTCTCCAGATAGAGCAGGACGAAGTAGAACAGGCCCCAGCAAACAAAGGTCCAGTTGGCCCCGTGCCACACGCCGGTGAGGAGCCAGACCACAAAGAGGTTGCGGATGGTCTTTCGCCGGTCCACCCGGCTGCCCCCCAGAGGGATGTAGACGTAGTCCCGGAACCAGGAGGACAGGGAGATATGCCACCGGCGCCAGAACTCGGTGATGGACCTGGAGATGTAGGGATAGTTGAAGTTCTCCAGAAAGTGGAACCCGAACATCTTCCCCAGGCCGATGGCCATGTCGGAGTAGCCGCCGAAATCGTAGTAGATTTGCAGGGTGTAGCAGACGGCCCCCAGCCACGCGAAGGGAGCGGACAGGTCCGGCCCCACGTGGTTCCAGGCCGCGTCGGCCACCACGGCCAGCTGATTGGACAGCAGCACCTTTTTTCCCAGGCCCACCATGAACCGGCAGCACCCGGCGGAGAAGTCCGCCCAGGTCTCCCGCCGCCCCTCGATCTGGGCGGCCACGGTGGAATATTTGACGATGGGCCCGGCGATGAGCTGGGGGAAGAGGGAGATGTAGAGCCCCAGATACAGCGGGTCCCGCTGGACCTCCGCCTTGCCCAGGGCCACGTCGAACACGTAGCTCATGGCCTGGAAGGTGAAGAAGGAGATGCCGATGGGCAGCCCGATGACCGGCACCACGAAGCCGCCCAGCAGGGAGTGCAGGGTCCCCAAAGTAAAGGTCAGGTATTTGAAGACAAAAAGAAGCCCCAGGTTGCACACCACGGCGGCGGTGACCGGTACGTTGAGGTACCGGCACTGCCGCTTCCAGGTGTGGACCCAGAGGCCGAACCCGTAATTCGCCAGAATGGAGCCCGCCATGACCAGCACAAACCAAGGCTCCCCCCATGCGTAAAAGAAGAGGGAAGCCGCCAGCAAAAAGATATTCTGTTTCCGCCGGTCCCCCCGCAGCACCGCGTAATACACCAGCAGCACCACGGGGAGAAAGGCAAAGAGAAAAATCGAGCTGGAAAAGAGCATGGACAGGCTCCTTTGGGTGATAAAGTCGCGGGAGGCTCATGTAGGGGCGGCCTGTGGCCGCCCGAAATTCCTACGTGATATACCGCCCCACCACCGGGATTTTATTCAGCAGCCAGGACAGGGCGAAGCTGGGGATGAAGATCACCAGAGTCAGCAGGGGCACGGCGATGACCGGGGTGATGGGCGGGTTGGACAGGCCGAAGTGGCGCAGCAGGATGAGGAACATGACGTGGGAGAGGTACACGCCGAAGCCGTACTGGGCGGCCCGGCCCACCCGCTGCTTCCGGGAGCGCTCGTCGCTGACCCCCAGCACGTAGCGGAACAGGACGAAGATGGCCACCGACATGGCCGCCACGTTGGGGGTGAGGTAGCTCATCATCAGGCCGTTGAAATTGCCGGGGGCGTGGCCCTGGTTCAGCCAGGCCGAGCCCCACACGGTGAAGGCCGCCCCGGCGATGCCCGCCACGTAGATGAGCCCCTCGGCGATGCGGCCCAGGGTGTACTCCTTCAGGTAGTACCCCGCCACGAAATACCCCACGTAGGCCAGGGGCGGATAGAGCAGGGTGAAGTTGAGGTAGAGCCGGTTGGCGTACAGCTCCACCGTCTGGCTGCCCCGGAGCCGCAGAAAGAGGGGGATAATCAGCATAAAGACGGCGTAGACCAGGAAAAACCAGTGGAAATCGCTCCGCTTGGCCCCCCGGACAAAGGCCCGGAGCAGGGGGGTGAGCAGGTAGAGGCCGATGGTCATGGTGAGATACCACAGGTGGGTCTCCGTGTTGCCCAGGATCACCGCCTTGAAGGCGTAGACGAAGCTGTCCAGGGTGAGGGTGCCGGCGAAGCACTGGTAGACCAGGATGTAGGCCATGCCCCAGAAGAGCAGGGCCGTGACCATCCGCAGGATATAGCGGACAAAAAGGTCCAGCCAGGACACACCCTTCTTGGGGTCCAGCAAAAACATGCCCGAGCACATGACGAACACCGGCACACACCAGTGGGTGAGACTGTCCCAGGCGTTGAGGGCGTTCCAGTCCGCCGTGCCCGCCGGGAGGGACTCCAGCCATCCGCCGGAGACGTGGACCACGATGACCGCCAGCATGGCCACCACCCGCAGCAGGTCGGCGTAGGCCAGCCGCCCTTCGGAATTTCGCGCCATAGCTCCTTACTCCTTGTCCGGGACGATTTCCAGCCAGTAGCCGTCCGGGTCCTCGATGAAGTAGATGCCCATGGCCGGGTTCTCAAAGCAGATACAGCCCATGGCGGCGTGCTTTGCGTGGAGGGCGTCGTAGTCGCCGGTGACGAAGGCCAGGTGGAACTCGCCCTCACCCAGGTCGTAGGGCGCGGTGCGGTCCCGGAGCCAGGTCAGCTCCAGGGTGAAGTCCGTGACCCCGTCCCCCAGGTAGACCAGCCGGAAGGAACCGTCCCCGGCCTCCTTTTCCCGGACCACGTCCAGCCCCAGAGCGTCCCGATAGAACTGGATGGACTTGTCCAGGTCCAGCACGTTGAAGTTCACATGGTCAAAGGTCAGCATAACATCGCTCCTTTTTTGCAGTAATTGACAGTATAACACGAATCCGCAGGCCAGCGCAAGGCGGGAGGGCCGGGCAGCCGCCGAAAGTTGGTCGTAGGGGCGGCCCTTGCGGCCGCCCGTGCCGACTCCCAACGGGTGCAAAGCCGATTCCAAACCGCACAAACCTTGTGGCGGCCCGTTTGCACCAAGAAAAACGCAACTACTATCAAGTCTTGCCCGGCTCTTCGCCGAGGGGCGGCAGCCGAAGTTGTTCGACCGCCAGACCAATCCGAGCTGCAACAACTTTCAAGTCTTGCCATCCCCCGAAAACCGTACCGCCGCCCGGCCGTTCCCAGGGTCCAGGGGGCGGCGGATAGGGCCACAGCGTGGCCCGTGCCGCCCCCGGTCCTTCTTTCCGTCCCCTTTCTTCGAGAAGAAAGGGGACCCCCCGGAGGGACTCCGCCCCCGCCAGGCCCCGCGCCCCTATCTCGCCCGCATCTCCTCCACAATCCTTCTCCCCGTAGGCGTAGCCGCCAACCCACCCCCGCCGGTCTCCCGCAGGCTGGCGGGCATCACATCCCCCACGGCCCGCATGGCGTCGATGACCTCGTCGCAGGGGATGACGTTGACCACCCCCGCCAGGGCCAGCTCCGCCGCCGACAGGGCGTTCATGGCCCCGATGACGTTCCGCTTGACGCAGGGGACCTCCACCAACCCCGCCACCGGGTCACAGACCAGCCCCATCAGGTTTTGCAGGGCCGTGGCGCAGGCGTGGGCCATCTGGTCCGGGGACCCTCCGCCAAGGCTCACCAGGGCCGCCGCGGCCATGGCGGAGGCCGAGCCCACCTCGGCCTGACAGCCCCCCTCCGCCCCGGCGATGGAGGCCCGGGTGGCGATGACCTGTCCGAACCCGGCGGAGACGTAGAGGGCCTGGATGACGGCCTCGTCGGACCAGCCCCTGGCCGCCTGCAGGGGCAGCAGCACCGCCGGCAGGACCCCGCTGGCCCCCGCCGTGGGGGCGGCCACGATGCGGCCCATGCAGGCGTTGCACTCGCCCACCTTCAGGGCGGTGGCGATGATCTCCGTCACCAGCCCCCCGGCCAGCCCCACCTGGGCCTGCTCCACCCGGGCCGCCGCCCCACCGGTGAGGTTGCAGGCCGAGCGTTTCTGAGGGTCGTAACGGGCCACGGACTCCTTCATGGCGGCCCAGAGACCGGACATCCGCTGCCAGGATTCCTCCCGGGAGCCGCCCCGGTCGTGGAGGTCGTCCAAGAGAACGGCCTCCCACAGCGGGAGCCGCCCGGTGGCGCGCAAAAGGCTTTCCACAGAACCAAAAGACATGTTAACCTCCATGCGCCCATGGGCGCTTCCATAAACATGGTAACCTCCTCCGCATGGAGGTTTTTGCCGTCAGCCGCGGTTGCCGCGCAGCGGCGAGCGGCTGGGCGATGAAATGTATAGCGTGATTCATCACGCTATACAGTCTCCCCCATGTTGAGATAGGTACACCGGACGATGCCCGGCTGAGTGCGCAGATAGTCGGCCATCCCGGCGGGGACGGCCTGGTCGCTCTCGATGACCATCACCGCCAGCCCGCCCCGGCGGTCCCGGTAGAGCTGCATGGTGGCGATGTTGACCCCGTGTTCGCTGAGCAGGGCCGTGACCTCGGCCACCTGGCCGGGCCGGTCCTCATTGCGGATGATGAGGGTGGGGTAGTCGCCGGTGAAGGTGGCCTCCATGCCGTCGATGGCGTTGACCCGCACCCGCCCGCCCCCCAGGGAGGAGGCGTTGACCTCCAACTCCCGGCCCTCGCCGGAGACCCGGAGAAGGACGGTGTTGGGGTGGGCGCCCCGGAGGTTCACGGTGGAGACGGTGAGGGCCATGCCCGCGTCGTGGGCCAGGGCGAAGGAGCGGGGCAGGTCCGGGTCGTCGGGGGCCATGCCCAGCAGCCCCGCCGCCAGAGCGCGGTCGGTGCCGTGGCCCTGGCCCGTGGCGGCGAAGGACCCGTGGAGCAGCAGCTCGGCCCGCTCCGGGGTGCACCCCAGCAGGTTGCGGGTGATAAGCCCGATGCGGGCCGCCCCAGCGGTGTGCGAGGACGACGGCCCCACCATGATGGGCCCCATGATGTCGAAGATGTTCACGGCTTATCGGTCCTCCCTAAGAGGTAGTCGGCGGAGACGTGGTAAAAATCCGCGAACCGGGCCAGCACGGAAGCCAGGGGTTCCCGTGTGCCCTTTTCATAATAGGCATAAGTACGGACGGCGATTTGCACGCCGTCTGCCACCTCCTGCTGGTTGAGTCCTGCCGCCTGACGCAAGGTGAGAAGCCGTTCCGATAGGATGTTCATATGCAACACCTCTTGACATGCACGATTGTGCAATGTACAATATATGCACAATCGTGCAGATATGGAGGGAGTATCATGGACGAAATTTTTGCAATGCTGTACCAACTGACAGAGGACCTGTTCTATTATGCCCTGGCGCTGGGGGTCAGGCTGGGGAGCTTGACGGATTTGTGGTAAGGCCGGAGTCCCTCCGGGGGCGTCGCCTCCGGCGGGGGTCCTCTTTCTCATTTGAGAAAGAGGA
>UQGJ01000079.1 GCA_900540545.1 uncultured Eubacteriales bacterium | reverse complement strand
TTTCTTTCGGTTCCTTTCTCAAACGAGAAAGGAACCCCCGCGCGGGAGCGCCCCCGGCAGGGCCGGTCACGCCCGCTCCACCAGTTCCTTCCGCTCCCCCTCGGCCTGGGCCAGGGCGGCGCGGGTCTGGAGGTCCATCTGGTCCAGTTTAGCCAGGATCTCCGCCGCCTGGTCCCTGGTCCGCCCCACGTTCTCCTGGGCGTCGTGGATGCCGGACTGGACCACCCAGTCGGCGATCAGGCCGTCGAAAAAGTAGTCGCAGAAGGTGGCCGTGTCGCTGATGTCGATGGTCAAATCCGCGTGGAGGCGCACATCGGCCAGCTCGGTACGGAAGCGGTTGAGCAGCATCTGGGCCTCCGCCGCCGCGTCCCTGGCCCCGTCGATATGCCCGTGCTTGGCCATGGTGGACAGCAGGCCGCCGCCCAGCATGTCCCAGGTGCCCCAGCCCTCGGCGTCGTCCAGCTCGTCCACCGCCCGGTCCAGGGCCTCCAGCGCCGCCCGGCCAGCCTGCCGGGCCTCGTCCAGCTCCCGGAGCATGGCCTGGCCCTGCCCGATCTGCTCCTCCAGAGGGACCAGGCGCTGGGCCAGGGCGGGATTCTCCGCCTTCAGCAGTTGGGTCTTTTCCTCCAGCAGGGCCTCGTACCGGGCCCGGTCGGCGCCCGCCGCCGCCTGGACCGCTTCCGCCCGGCGGAGGCGGTCCTCCACGTCCTCCAGGCTCCGGCAGGCCGCCTGGTAGTTCACCCGGGCGGCCACGGCCTCCCGCTGTTCCTGTTCCAGGCGCTCCTCCCGGCGGCCCAGCACGGTCTGGACCAGAGCGGTGAGGCTCATATGCTCCAGGGCGGCCACGTCGGCCTCCTCCTTGGCAAGCTGTTCCGCCAGCGCCTCTTTCCTCCGGCGGCAGGCCCACTGCTGCTCCGACAGGTCCTTTTGCTGGGCCTGCGCCCGCTCGGCCTGCCGGATGGACTCCCGCAGGCGGGCCAGCTCCCCGTTCAATTCCTCATAGCGTCCCATTGCGTCCGCTCCTTTCCCGGTCTTTTCCTGTGATGATAACGAACGGCAGGGACGAAACGTGACAAAAAATCAGTCCAAAATCTCCAGTGCGCCCAAAAAGGTCCTGGCAATCAGGCCGTTGCCCAGCTCGGTGGGATGGATGCCGTCCGCCGCCAGAGCGGCCGGGTCCTTGGTCCTGAGGGCGTAAGCGTTGAGGATGCCGTCCAAGGGCAGGTACCAGTCGGCATAGCGGGCGGCCAGACGGCGGACCTCCTGGATTTTCGGGTCCAGGTCCTCCCGCCAGCGCCGCTGTTCCTCCCGCACGGGGAGGAGGAAGGGCTCCATCAGAAGGAGCTTCACCGCCGGGAAGTCGGCCTTCAGTCGCCCCAAAAGGGTCTCATATTGGGCGCCGAAAACCCCGGCGGGGGTGGGGTCGTCCGCGTCGTACCGCCGCCAGGTGTCGTTGATGCCGATGAGAATGGAGACGAAATCCGGCCTCAGGGCGGCGAAGTCCGCCTCGTAGCGGTCCAGCAGGTCGGCCACGCGGTTGCCCGACACCCCGCGGTTGTAGAAGGTCACGTTCCGGCTGGGGAACAGGGCCTGATAGATGGCCGCCGCCTGTCCGGGGTAGCCGGCGGAGAGGGAGCGGGGGTCGGTGTAGTCCCGGCCGCAGTCCGTGGTGCTGTCCCCCTGGAACAAGACCACAGAGCCGGGGGCGAAACAGGGCTTTATCATCCTCTCCCCTCCTCTCGCATCAAGGTCTCGTAGTCAACGGCCATCAGGGTGTGGAGCACCCGGCGCAGGCGCAGGTGGGTGGCGTTCTCCCGGGTGGGGTGGACCCGGTTGGTCAGCAGGGCCACCCACAGGCCCGTGGCCGGGGACACGAAGATGTGGGGGCCGGTGAAGCCGTTGTGGCCGAAGCCCCCCTGGTCAAAAAACTGGCCGGAATAGCTGTAATAGCCGTTGGCCAGGTGGAACCCCAGGCCCCGGTTCTCGTCCATGCCGGGGGTGTAGTTCTGGATGGCGGCGTCGAAGATGCACCGGGGCAGGAAGACCTGCCCGTCCAGGGCGCCGCGGCCCGCCAGCATCCGGGCGAAGCGGATACAGTCGTCCAGGTCGCTGAACACCCCCGCGTTCCCCGCCACGCCGCCCAGCAGATAGGCGTTTTCATCGTGGACCCGGCCCTGGAGCCAGGTCCCGTCCCAGATGCTCCGTTCAGTGAAGGCCGTGTTGGCCGGGTCGATGGGCCTGTCCAGGGGGTGGTAGCCGGTGTGGTCCATGCCCAGGGGGCGGAAGACCTCCTCCGCCGCCAGCTCGTCCAGCCGCCGGCCCGTGACCCGCTCCAGCAGCTTGCCCAGCACGATGAAGCCCACGCAGCTGTACTCCACCGCCGTGCCCGTGGGGTAGGCCAGGGGGGCGTTCAGGAAGAAGGAGAGGGCGTCGGCCGGGGCCACCCCGGCCTGGTCCAGCCGGATATGGGCCGGATAGCCGCTGGTGTGGGTCAGCAGGTGGAAAAGGGTGATTTCCTTCTTATCCTCCGGCACCAGGTCCCCGAAGTACCGGGGCAGCATGTCGGCCAGGTCCAGCACGCCCCGGGCGATGAGCCGCAGCGTCACCATGGTGGTGGAGAGCATCTTGGTCACGGATGCCATGTCGTAGAGGGTGTGTTCGTTCACCGGCGTCCCCTCCGGGGTGTGGGAGGTGACCCCCCACGCCTCCTTCACATAGACCCGGTCCCCCACGCCGATGGCCAGAGCGGCCGACGGGGTCAGGCCGTCCGCCACCGCCTGCTTCACATATGCCGCCGCTTGTTGAAAGGCTTCCAACTGCACGCGCCTCCTTACGGATCCCCTTCCGGAGATTTGATTGCATTATAGCAGAGGCGGGGGTGGGTATCAAGAGAGTTGAAATAATATTTTACAAAATCTGATTGACAGTGAACCAAAAATTTGATATAAAATAGACAATAGCGATGACTGCAAAGGGGCGGGCGATGACGATCGGATAGTGCGTTGTCGAGCGCCCCTTTTCGGCATCCGGGCGGGCGCCGCATCCCGCGGCGCGGCCCACCAACGAGGAAAAGGAGGATCACAGTATGAAGAACGGAATGAGACGGGGTGCCCGGCTGCTCTCCGTGGCCCTCAGCGCCGCCCTGCTGGCGGGAGCCGTGGGCTGCGGTCCCGACAAGCCCCAGGACCAGAAGCCCTCCGGCGACGGCGTGGTCACCGAGGGTCCCTACGGCATCAAATACGCCGCCGACCAGACCCTCCGCGTGGTCTACGACTCGGAGGCCAGTACCCTGAACCCCGGCGTCAACGGCACCGCCGCCGACTGGCAGGCCATCTCCAACACCATCGAGGGCCTGCTCAGCGAGGACCCCTACGGCAACTACGGCCCCGGTCTGGCGGAGAGCTACGACATCAGCGACGACAACCTGGTGTACACCTTCCACCTCCGTCCGGGTCTGAAGTGGGTGGACTACAAGGGTGAACCCCAGGCCGACTTCACCGCCCAGGACTTCGTCACCATGGCCGAGTACATCTGCAACCCGGCCAACGCCTCCGCCTCGGCCATGTACTTCCAGGACGTGGTGGAGGGGGCCACCGCCTACCTCTCCTCCGAGACCACCGACTTCTCCACCGTGGGCTTCAAGGCCCTGGACGACACCACCCTGGAGATCACCCTGGCCGCCCCCCTGCCCTACTTCATCTCCTACACCGGCAGCTATCTGCCCGTGCCCACCGAGATGTACACCAGCCTGGGCTCCGCCTACGGCCAGGACCCCGAGTCCATGCTCTTCATCGGGCCCTACCGCATCACCGAGTTCGAGCCCCAGAGCAAGCGGATCTACGAGAAGAACGAGAGCTACTGGGACGCCGAGCACGTGTACATCGAGAAGGTCATCATGACCTACAACGCCGAAGGCAGCACCCTGGCCCCCGAGATGTTCAAGCGGGGCGAGGTGGACGAGGCCGAGCTGGGCGTCAACATCCTGGACGAGTGGCTCAAGGACCCCGCCACCAAGGACATCGTCCTGCCCAGCCTGCCCGACACCACCTACATGTATTTCTACGGCTTCAACTACCTGCCCCAGTTCGACGCGTCCTATGAGCCGGACAACTACCTCAAGGCCATCGACAACGAAAACTTCCGCCAGTCCCTGTACTGGGGCCTGGACCGGGTGAAGGCCAAGATGACCGCCGACCCCTACCACCCGGAACTCTACCTGACCAACAGCATCACCCCCAACACCTGGTGCAGCGTGGACGGCAAGGACTTCACCGAGATCGGCGACATGGCGGACATCACCGCCCGGGAAAACTGGAGCTTCGACGCCGAGAAGGCCCTGGCCTACAAGGCGGCCGCCGTGGAGGAGCTCACCGCCCAGGGCGTGACCTTCCCCATCAAGCTGCTGATGCCCTATAACCCCGTCACCATGGGGTGGGAGCAGGAGGTCCAGGTGGTCAAGCAGCAGCTGGAGGGCCTGCTGGGCTCCGACTACATCCAGTGTACCCTGGAGGCCGGCCCCTCCACCGGCTTCCTGGCCGAGGTTCGCCGGGCCGGCAAGTACGGCTTCATGAAGCTGAACACCGGCTCCACCATCGACGACCCCTCCGCCTTCATCCGCCCCTTCGGCGACGACGGCAACAACTGGACCTTCCTGGACCAGGCCAGCACCCCCAACGTCATTGCCCTGAAGGACGAGTACCTCTCCCTCATCGCCCAGGCCAAGGCCATCCCCACCAAGAGCATGGAGCGCTACGAGGCGTTTGCCCGGGCCGAGGCCTTCCTGCTGGAGCACGCCCTGGTCATTCCCTTCTCCACCGACACTCTGGGCGGCTATACCGTCAGCCGCCTCATCCCCTTCGAGGGGGCCAACGACTCCGGCCACCGCTATAAGTGGCAGCACGTGCTGGCCGAGCCTCTGACCACCGAGCAGTTCGAGCTGCTGTACGCCGACTGGCTGACCGCCCGCGAGGAGTCCCTGAAGGCCCAGCAGTAACGCGCAGCCCATTCACTGGAACAAAACCCAAGGGAGGGGGTGTGACGCCTTGCGCACGGCTCACACCCCCTTTTTCATACCAGCTCATTCGAGAGGAGGGCGGATATGCTCCAATACTGTCTGAAACGGCTGGCCCGCGCCCTGGTCAGCCTGTGCATCATCATCGCCATCGTGTTCTGCCTGCTGCGGCTGATGCCCATCGAGGGCTATTTCTCCAACTTCGACCAGATGAGCGAGCTGCAGATCCACAACGGTCTGGAAAAGCTGGGGCTCAACGACCCGGTGCCCGTCCAGCTGGGGCGGTTCTTCGTCCAGCTCGCCCACGGGGACCTGGGCAGCTCCAACAAGTACCGGGTGGACTACCCCATCTCCAAGATATTGGCCACCAAGGCCCCGGTGTCCATTCGGTTCGGGCTGATGGCCATGGCCATCAGCGTCCCGCTGGGGCTGCTGATGGGGGTCTTTATGGCCCGAAAACGGGGCGGGCTGGTGGATAAGCTGGGCACCGCCTACGTGGTCATCATCCAGGCCGTGCCGGGGGCCATCTACTATCTGTTCATGCAGCTCTACGGCTCCGAGCTGTTCGGATTGAGCATCCTCTACAACCCGGACAAGCCCAGCAGCATGATCCTGCCCGTCCTCTCCCTTGCCATGCCCTCCATCGCCAGCTACGCCATGTGGATCCGCCGGTACATGCTGGACGAGGCCAACAAGGACTACATCCTCATGGCCAAGGCCAAGGGCGTGCCCGGCCGGGCCATCGCCGTCAACCACATCTTCCGCAACGCCATCGTGCCCATGGTCCAGCTCATGCCCGGTTCCCTGCTGCTGACCATCTCCGGCTCCATCTACGTGGAGAGCCTCTACTCCATCCCCGGCATGGGCGGGCTGCTGGTGGAGGTCATCAAGCGGCAGGACAACACCATGGTCCAGGCCCTGGTCATCGTCTACGCGGTGATGAGCATCTTCGGCCTGCTGCTGGGCGACATCTGCATGGCCCTGCTGGACCCCAGGATCAATCTGACCAAGAAGGGGGATGCCCGCTGATGAGCAAATACTCCATCACCCACAGGGCCACCCAGAAGCTGGGAGACAAGCTTCTGGAGGCCGAGCGGGCGCAGCTCTTCCACCGGGAGACCACCCCCGAGGAGGCCGCGGCGCTCTCCCCCGACCTGTTCCAGCCCAGCCCATACAGCGAGCAGGCGGCCGAGCGCACCGGCTACTCCAACTACTCCTACTGGGGCAGCACCCTGCGCATGTTTCTGAAAAACAAAGCCGCCGTGTTCATGCTGTGCGTGGTGCTGCTTCTGCTGGCCTTCACCTTCATCCAGCCCCTGCTCCCCGGCCAGTACGACCCCAACTTCATCAACGACGACCCGGTGACGGGTATGCAGATCATGAACGAGCCCCCCGGCGAACAGTTCTGGTTCGGCACCAACAGCATCGGCCAGGACCTGTGGGCCCGGCTGTGGGCGGGCACCCGCACCAGCCTGTTCATCGGCTTCACCGTGGCCGTGATTCAGACCCTGGTGGGCATCTCCATGGGGGTCATCTGGGGCTACGTCCGGGCCACGGACTTCTTCTTCACCGAGCTCTACAACATCATCAGCAACATCCCCACCACCATCATCCTCATTCTGGCCTCCTACATCATGCGCCCCAGCATCAGCACCATCATCATCGCCATGTGCGTCACCGGCTGGCTGGGCATGGCCCGGTTCGTGCGCAACCAGGTCCTCATCATCCGGGACCGGGACTTCAACCTGGCCTCCCGCTGCCTGGGCACCCCCGTGTGGCGGGTCATCTGCCGGAACCTGCTGCCCCACATGGTGTCGGTGGTCATGCTCCAGATGGCCCTGGCCATCCCCGGCGCCATCGGCAGCGAGGTCTTTCTCACCTATATCGGCCTGGGCCTGCCCGTGGAGTTCCCCTCCCTGGGCAATCTGGTCAACGCCGGGCGGCCCCTGATGACCACCGTCTCCCTGCGCTACCAGCTCATCTTCCCCGCCGTGGTGCTGAGCATCATCACCATCTGTTTCTACATGATCGGCAACGCCTTCGCGGATGCCGCGGACCCCAAAAACCATCTGTAAGGGAGGGAGCACCATGGAACGGGAACCCATCCTGTCCATCCGTGACCTCAACGTCACGTTCAGCCTCCGGGGCCAGACCCTCCACGCCATCCACGGCGTCTCCCTGGACCTCATGCAGGGGGAGTGTCTGGCCATCGTGGGGGAGTCCGGCTCGGGCAAGAGCGTCCTCACCAAGACCTGCATGGGCCTGCTGGACAAAAACGGCACCATCGCCTCCGGCTCCATCCTGTTCGAGGGGCAGGAGCTGACGCTGCTGCGCACCGAGCCCCAGTGGGAGAAAATCAGGGGCGGGAAGATCGCCATGGTGATGCAGGACCCCATGACCTGCCTCAACCCGCTGAAAACCGTGGGCTGGCAAATCGCGGAGTCCCTGAAATACCACCAGGACCTCACCGGGGAGGCCGCCAAAGCCGAGGCCATCCGGATGCTCCACGACGTGGGCATCCCGGACCCGGAGCGGCGCTACGGCCAGTACCCCCACGAGTTCTCCGGCGGCATGCGCCAGCGGGTGGCCATCGCCATCGCCGTGGCCTGCCACCCCAAAATCCTCATCTGCGACGAGCCCACCACCGCCCTGGACGTGACCATCCAGGCCCAGATTCTGGCGCTCATCCACGACCTGCAGCAGAAGTACGACCTCACCGTTATCTACATCACCCACGACCTGGGGGTGGTGGCCAACGTGGCCGACCGGGTGGCCGTCATGTACGCCGGGGACATCGTGGAGATCGGCACCAGCCGGGAGGTCTTTTTCGACCCCAGGCACCCCTACACCTGGGCGCTGCTGTCCTCCCTGCCCCAGTTGGGGGTCCGGGGGGAGAAGCTCAGCTCCATCCACGGCACGCCCCCCAACCTCTTCCTGCCCCTGAAGGGGGACGCCTTCGCCCCCCGGAACCCCTATGCCCTGAAGGTGGACTTTGAATACCGTCCCCCCTATTTCGAGGTCAGCCCCACCCACAAGGCAAAAACCTGGCTTCTGGACCCCAGGGCGCCCAAAATCGACCCGCCGGATGCCATCCGAAACATCAAAAGCCTGACGGCGTTGGGAGGTGGCCTGCTTGGCGACGACTGAAAAACGGGAGACCCTGCTCCAGGTCCGGGACCTGCACGTCACCTTCGGCCGGAAGAAGAAAGCCTTCGAGGCGGTGAAGAGGGTCTCCTTCGACGTCTACAAGGGGGAGACCTTCGGCCTGGTGGGGGAGTCCGGCTCCGGCAAAACCACCATCGGCCGGGCCATCATCCGCATGAACCCCGTCAGCGGCGGCGAGGTCCTCTATCAGGGGGAGCGCATCAGCGGAAAAATCAGCCGCAGCCTGGACCGAAAGGTCATCCAGGAGATCCAGATGATTTTCCAGGACCCCATGTCCTCCCTCAACGACCGGGCCAAGGTGAACTACATCGTCAAAGAGGGCCTGTGCAACCTGCGCCACGACCTGTCGGCAGAGGAGATGGACCGCCGGGTGGACCAGGCCCTGCTGGACGTGGGCCTGCTGCCGGAATTCGCCAGCCGCTTCCCCCACGAGTTCTCCGGCGGGCAGCGCCAGCGCATCGGCATCGCCCGGTCCCTCATCATGGAGCCCTCCTTCATCATTGCCGACGAGCCCATCTCCGCCCTGGACGTGTCCATCCGGGCCCAGGTGCTGAACCTGCTGTCCGACCTGCAAAAGGCCAGGGGACTCACCTACCTCTTCATCGCCCACGACCTGAGCGTCATGCGGTTCATCTGCGACCGCATCGCCGTCATCCAGAAGGGGCGCATCGTGGAGCTGGCCGACACCGCCCGGCTCTTCGACCACCCCCTCCACCCCTACACCCGCTCCCTTCTCTCCGCCATCCCCACCCCCAACCCGGATGTGGAGAAGGAGAAGAAGCTGCGGGTCTACGACGAGAGCCAGCACCGCTACGGCACGGAGCCGCCCTCCTGGCAGGAGGTGGAGCCCGGCCACTTCATCCTGGCCAACCGGCCGGAGATGGACGGCTACCGGGCCCGGCTGGCCGCCGCGGAGAGGTCCGGGCAGTGAGGCGCTACGACCGTTTCGGCTGCCGCAACCTGCGCTCCATCGGCGGCTTTCCCCTCCCGGAGGGGGCAATGGCGGCGGAGGACGTGTTTTTCCGCTCCGACCTGCCCCTGGCGCTGACCCGCCGGGACGAGGGGTTCCTGCGGGAGAAGGACATCCGCGCCGTCCTGGACCTGCGGGACGAGGCCGAGGCCACGGCCAGGCCGGACCCGCTGCGGGCCTGCCCTCTGGTAGTCTGGCGGAACCTCCCCCTGGGCGGGCTGATCCCCCAGGCGGAGCCGGCCATCCCCGACAGCTATCTGGCCTACGCCCGCAACCGGGCCGTCATGGCCCCGGTGCTGGAGGCCCTGGCCGGGGAGGGGGGCGTCCTCTTCCACTGCACCGCGGGGAAGGACCGCACGGGGGTGGTGGCCGCCCTCCTGCTGTGGCTCTGTGGGGCCGGGACGGAGGACATCGCCGCGGACTACATCCTCTCCGGGGTCCTGCTCCGCCCGGTCCTCCGGGACCTGCGGGCGGCCCGGCCCGACCTGCCCGCCTTCGCAGGGCAGTCCAAGGCCGCGTATCTGGACACCTTTTTCACCGCCCTGACCGGGGATTTCCCCGCCCCGGCGGACTACCTGGCCTGGCTGGGTCTGCCCGCCGCCCTGGCGGACCGGCTCCAGGACAAGCTGACAGGAGGCTGAACCGTGGACCTGCTGGTGAACCTGTACGATATGGGGGCCGCCCCCCTCCCGGCGGAGGAGAGCCTCTCCGTCCGCCGGGCCCTGAGTCCCGACCGGGACAAGGTCCTGGCTTTCGTCCGGGCCCACTGGCCCGGCTGGGAGAGCGAGTGCGCCTGCGCCTTCGGCGGACAGCCGCCCTGCTGCTTCCTGGCCCTGCGGGGCGGGGAGCTGGTGGGCTTCGCCTGCTACGATGCCACCGCCCGGGGCTACTTCGGCCCCATCGGCGTCCGCCCCGGCGCGGGGGGCGGCGGCTTGGGCCGCAGGCTCCTCTACGCCGCCCTGGACGGCATGCGGGAGGCGGGGTACGGCTATGCCGTCGTCGGCTGGATGGACAGCGCCCTGGGCTTCTACCAGCACAGCATCAAATGCTTCCCCATCCCGGAGTCCCAGCCACGGAACACCATCTATCAGAGATTGAGCCTTTGGACATGAAAAGGCGGGATATGAGGTCATCCTCATATCCCGCCTTAAGCTAGTGGAATCGCAACTTGGCTCTGGCCTTTTTAGAGCCCCTCCATCGCCAGTGCCACCGCGCCGTCCGCCGGGTCGCCCTGGGGGGCGGCGCAGACCAGCGACGGCCAGCGGCGGGCCAGGGCGGCCTCCACCCCCCGGCGGATGGGCAGACAACCCGTGAGGACGCCGCCCGTCAGGGCCAGGCGTCCTCCCTGGAGGCCCAGGGCCTCCACCACCGGCCCCGCCAGTCCGGCCAGCT
>UQGJ01000078.1 GCA_900540545.1 uncultured Eubacteriales bacterium | reverse complement strand
CTGTCCCCCTGGTTTTCTTTCGGTTCCCTTTCTGAAACCAGAAAGGGAACCCCCCCGGAGGGACTCCGGTCTGAAAAATCCCCTTGACAACCCTGTGCAGTATGTGTATACTGTACATGCTGGATATATACAGTATAACATCTCGAGGTGGACCAATGGATATTATCATCAGCAATTCCTCCGGTGTGCCGATCTACGAGCAGATCACCCGGCAGATGAAGGGCCTCATTCTGCGGGGCGAGCTGCGCGAGGGGGAGGCCCTTCCCTCTATGCGGCTGCTGGCCAAGGACCTGCGCATCTCCGTCATCACCACCAAGCGCG
Source organism: uncultured Eubacteriales bacterium (assembly GCA_900540545.1). Lineage (GTDB taxonomy): Bacteria > Bacillota > Clostridia > Oscillospirales > Oscillospiraceae > Intestinimonas. The sequence continues at coordinate 10,305 of UQGJ01000078.1, read as the reverse complement.
CCTATGAAGAGCTGGAGCGGGAGGGCTTCCTCACCACGGTGCCGGGGAAGGGCTGCTTCGTAGCCCCCCAAAACCCGGCCCTGCTGCGGGAGGACACCCTCCGGCGGGTGGAGGACTGCTTGAATCAGGCCGTGACGCTGGCCAAGACCGGCGGGGTGACGCTGGCGGAGATGACCGAAACACTCAACATCTTATATGGAGACGAAACGCTATGACGAATGCCATTGAAGTGCGGGGCCTGTGCAAGAGCTATGGGGACTTTCATCTGGACCACGTGGACCTGACGGTCCCCGGCGGCACCATCATGGGCCTCATTGGGGAAAACGGGGCGGGCAAATCCACCACCCTGCGGTGCCTGCTGGGCCTGGCCCGGCCCGACGCCGGGGAGATACGCCTGCTGGGCGGGGACCCGGAGGACGCGAAGGAGGACATCGGCGTGGTGCTGGACGAGACCAACTTCCACGACCCCCTGAACGCCGTCCAGGTGGGGAAATTCATGTCCAAGGTCTACAAAAACTGGGATATGGACCTCTACAACGGCTATCTGGACAAATTCCAGCTCCCCCGGAAGAAGAAGTTCAAGGAGTACTCCCGGGGGATGAAGATGAAGCTGGGCATCGCGTCGGCCCTGAGCCACCGGCCCCGGCTGCTGATTTTGGACGAGGCCACCGGCGGGCTGGACCCGGTGGTGCGCAACGAGCTGCTGGACGAGTTTTTGGCGTTCATCCAGGACGAGGACCACGCCGTGCTGATCTCCAGCCACATCACCAGCGACCTGGAGAAGGCGGCGGACTACGTGACCTACCTCCACCGGGGGCGGGTGGTGGCCCAGGGGGCCAAGGACGAGCTGCTGGAGTCCTACGGGCGGCTGGCCTGCACCAGGGCCGAGCTGGCCGGGGTGGACCGGGGGCTGCTCCAGGGGGTCCGGGAGGGCCAGTTCGGCTGTGAGGCCCTGGTCCGGGACCGGGCGGCCTTCCGGCGGAAGTACCCGGAGCTGACGGTGGACCCGGTGACGCTGGAGGACATCATGGTATTCACGGTGAGGGGGGACGAGGCATGATGGGCTTGGTGTTAAAAGACCTCTATGTGATGAAAAGCATGGGGCGCAGCTACCTTTTGATGTTCGGCGTGTTCGCGGTCATGACCCTGATGGGGATGTACGACGGAATCTCCTTCGTCTCGTTTTTGATGGTGATGATGCTTATCATGATGCCCATCAACACCTTCGCCTACGACGAGCAGGCCAAGTGGGACCGCTTTGCGGCGGCCACTCCGGCGGGGCGGAAGGGCGTGGTGGCGGGGAAGTACCTCTTCTCCGCGCTGCTGCTGGTGGTGGGGCTGGTTCTGTGCGCGGGGCTTCAGGCTGTCCTGTACGCCCTGGGCCTCCACGGGGACGAAAGCCTGATGGATATGCTGATGGCTGTGGTCATCTCCGTCAGCGTTGGCACCATCCTCAACGCCGTCCTCCTGCCCCTGCTGTTCAAATTCGGCACCCAGAAGAGCCGGGTCTTCCTCATGGTCTGCGTGGGCCTGGTCACCGCCAGCGCGGTGATCCTGCTGGGGATGGCCTCGGACTCGGTGCCGAACATTGGGTCGCTGCTGGGGCTGCTGGGTGGGCTGATCCCCATCCTGGCCGTGGGGCTGCTGGTCATCTCCTATTTCATCTCCCAGGGGATCTACGGGAAAAAAGAGCTGTAAAAGGAATCAAACTGGAATGCTGGTCCTTTTTGCGCGGTGACGCGCAAAAAGGACCAGCATTTTTGTCGGGTTACAAATATGTGACGAAAATGTTACCAGACGTGAGTAGACTAAACACAGTGAAAGGGCAAACCGGGTGAAAGCCCGGGACGCAAAGCCAGGGGCTAAAGCGGGAGACCGCTATGCCAGTCCGGCCGCCGCATGTTTGGAAAGGGTGAAAGACATGATGGCAACGAGAGGAAAACGGGCCCTTGCTCTGTTTGTGACCTGCATGATGGTCCTTGGGATGCTGCCCGCGGCCGCCCTGGCCGCCGACGGCGAGACGGAGCACGTCCACGGCCAGGCCGGTTGGGTGGGAGAGACCTACTATACCGGCGTGTGTGAGTATACCGAGGGGGAGACGGTGAAGTCCGAGACCCCCGACCTGTGCGACGGGGCGTTCAATACCCACGAGCACACCGAGGAGTGCTACGCCGGGGAAGAGACGCCCGACGCCTGCACCGGGGAGCTCAACGCCCACGAGCATACCGACGCGTGCTACTCCATGACCCAGACCGAGGGGACCTGGACCTGTGAGACCGGGGAGCCTCCTGTGGAGGAGCCGAAGGACGAGGAGCCTGCGGTGGAGACCAAGGAGGAGCCCACCAATGAGCTGGACACCATGAGCGCGGAGCCCATGACCTATACCATCTCCGGGGCGAAAGCGTATAAGGTGACTGAACGCCGGGGAACGATCCCGGAGTTCAGCTTTGAGGGTATCCCTGGAAGCAGAATCGACCCGAAAGACCTGCCCGCGGGGCCTGTACTGTACCAGTACAATGGGAATGACTGGTACTACATCTATACAGGCAAAATCATGGGGACGGGCGCGCATCTTGGCTACACCATTGATTATTTGATGTTGGGCGAAAACGGAGAAGTCACTGCTCATGTAAAAGATGCGTTGATTGATAAGACCGACGAGATAAGCGAACTTCGCTTCTTCTACGAGTATGCCTTTGCCTTCCCGGACCTGGGGTCCGAGGGCGTGACCGTGATGTACAGCATCGACGGCGGCCCGCTGAAGGAGACCGACCCGGCGGAGCCTCTGATTTTCAGCCAGGATGAGGTAAAGAAAATCGGCACCATCGCCTTTTTCGTCAAGGCCGAGCAAGGGTATTTCCCTGTGGACAGCTTCAGCCAGACCAGCGGCGACCAGAAGGGCATCCTGAGCCGTCTGGACGACCCCGAGAGTACGCTGGGCAGCGCCTTTAACGGCATCAAGGCGGAAGCCCTGGCCCAGGGCTTTACCCACGAATTCCATTACAGCCAGTTCAAATCCGGGGAATTCAGCGACCAGGGCACCCGGGGCTATAAGCTCAACGGGGAAGCCGACGCCGCCGACTACACCATCACCTACCACGCCAACGCCCCCCAGGGGGTCCAGGCGTCCGGCAGCACCGCCGCCCAGAGCGGTACCTGGAACACCCGCTTTGAAATCGCCAAGAACGGTTTCACCGCCCCCGGCTACAAATTCCAGAACTGGAATACCGCTGCCGACGGCAGCGGGGTAAGCTATAACCCCGGTTATAGCTATACCATCATGGGCAAAAACGTGGACCTCTACGCTCAGTGGGAGCCCGCGCCCCGCACGCAGACGGATGCGAAGTTCTTTGTCCGCACAGACGGACTGATTCCCATGGAGAACGGAAATACTTTTTACGGCTCGGCGCTGTATCTTCCCACGAACGTCACAGATAAAAAGGACCCCAATTATCAGAACAGTATGCTTTGGGGCAAGATTTACGACCGCGTGGTCTGGACAGACTATGAAGGCGTGGTCACGGACGGGAAAATCAACGGCGTCAAGCTCGCGGAGGCATTTGCATCCGTGTCCGCCGCGATTGCCGAACTCCCCGATGCCGGGAAGCTCGTGAAGACGTTGAACCCGGAAAACGGTAAAATGACGTTTGACCCCGAAACGCAGGACGTGGCCTGGTATGTGATCAAGACCATCGCCGGCGACGCTGACCATGTGGACGGCGTGGTCTATGACAAGAACGCCAGGTATGTCCTCCAGTATATCGCCAACGCGGGCGATGATGTCGTTGACGGCCTCCCCGGCGCCAAGCTCTACCCGGAGGACAGCGAGGCGGACCTCACCTATGGCGCCGTCACGAGGAAGGGCTACGAGTTCCTGGGCTGGTCCGAGGACCAGAACGCCCAGACGCCGACCTATACCAGCGGAGATCATAAGACCATCACCATGGACAGCGACAAGTACCTTTACGCGGTCTGGGAAAAGAAACCGGATAATCAAATCAACATCCACTACTATGTGGAGAGCTACAACGGAAGCGGGCAGTATGTCAGCGTGAATCCCGCCGCGCCGGATACGGATACGATCCAATTCAACGAGACCAAAAAGGCGGAGACCTACGCGGGGGCCGATTGGGCCGGTAAGCACGTGGACCTGAGCCACTATACCTACGATCCCGACGTGACCGCGGCCAATCGGTACAGCTCGGTGACCTACAACAGACTCGGAATGACGGAAAATGAGCGTCTCCTAAAACTTTTCTTCCGCGCCGACAAGACCATCGAGGAGCCAAAGTACACGGTGACGGTGAATTTCCTGGAGGACGGCACCACAAATGTCCTTCAGCCCGCCTATGTCAGCGAACCCATGAAGACGGGGAAAGAGTACAATGTACTCGAACAAATCCCGGCCACCATCGACAAAGACAACGTGACCTACACCCGGCATCACACGGTGGACGGCAACGACATTGCCAACACCATCCGGGACCATGATGTGACGATCAACGTCTATTACAAGGCCGACCGGGACTTCAAGGTGGAGTATTATCTGGAGACCGCGTACAACGCCGGAACGTACGAGCTGAGCAGCAAGCACAAGGGCCAGGGGACCTTTGCCTGGAATGTCGAGCGGGTGACCAGCGGGGACTATGCCATACCCATTACCGGCTACACCTATGACGAGGACAACGCGAACAACGTCAAAGAGGTGAAGTATGCCGACGAGGCCCGGACCCTGAAGCTCTACTACAAGATGAACGCCCCTGTGCCCCCCGTGGACCCCGGCCACTATACCGTGGTCTACACCGACGGCACCGGCTTGGCGGGATACAACGTGAGCTTCACCAGGACGGTGGGGGAGACCTACGCTCCTTACACCGACAACACGACTACCAAGTTTGTCAGGCAGGGCTATGACTTCGCCTCCTGGCAGCTTCGGGCGGGCAGCACGGTCCACGGCGAGGGCGACAAGCTCTACGGCGACAAGGATGCCGTGATTTATTACGACGCCCAGTGGACGGCCAGGACCTATCACCTGGGGGTGACCAAGACCGTCAGCGGCCACAGCCTGCCGGAGTCCTTCGCCATCGTCATCACCGACAAGGACGGGAAAACCGTCCAGGAGCTGACCCCGGCCGGAGCCGTGGAGGAGAACGGGGTCTACGTCTGGAGGACCGAGCTCCTGACCTTCGGCGAGACCTATACCTTTACCGAGCGGGATACGGCCGTCACCGGTTACAACCTGACCGCTTCCGTCCAAATCATGACCGGGGCGAACGAGAGCGGTCCGCTCTACCAGACCGTGAACGGCACCGCCGCAGAGCTGACCTTCCAGTCGCTGGCGGTGACCGACGGCACGGCGGTGGCCTTCACCAACAGTTACAGCCCCATCCAGACCGGCGGGGACCCTGGCCCCGGCTCCGATTACAGCTATTACCGCGTCACGGTCCGCTATCTGGACCGGGCCGACGGCAAGGAACTGGCGGACGAGTATCGGACCGACCGCATCCGCGAGGGCAGGACCTACGACGTGACCGGGAATATTCCCGCCGCGCTGACCGCTGACGGGGTGGCGTACAGCCACAGCAGCACCGAGGGCGCGGCCACCGGGACCATCCGCGGCAATGTCATCGTCACGGCATGGTACACGGCGGAGCCGGACAACGGCGGCACCATGGACATCCCTGACAACGAAGTGCCCCAGGGCGATCAGCCCGTGACGCCCCCCGCGGACCAGCCCGACGGCACCGTGCCGGGTGACGGTACGGACGGCGGGGAGGAAATCGACATCGAGGACGGCAACGTGCCCCAGGGTAGTCTGCCTACCGGCGGCGACGAGACCACCGGTCAGTCGGACGGCGGGGACGGGATCGTCATCATCGACGGGGATACCCCCATGGGCAATCTGCCCCAGACCGGCACCATGGCCCAGCAGACCGACCCCACCCGGACCCTGGGTATGCTGGCCCTGGCCCTGTCCCTGGCCGCCGCCGGCTTGGCGGTGACCATCGGCCGGAAGAAGGAAGACGAGGCGTAACCCTGCCGGACGCATAAATCATAAAAAGAAATGGGAAAGGCCCCGGCATCTTTGGGATGCCGGGGCCTTTTTTAAGGAGAAAAGAGGAGCGCGGGCCGTCACGGCCCGCGCTCCTTTGCACGTTGCGCCAGATGGCAGTAATCGACCGCCGACTGGGCCAGGGATTGCAGTTCCTCCGCGGTGAGGGGACGTTTGACCTTGGCCGGAGAGCCCATGACCATCACGCCATCAGGGATAACGGCGTTCTGTGTCACCAGACTGCCGGCGGCAATGAGGACGCGGCTGCCGATGCGGGCTCCGTTGAGGATGACGGCGCCCATGCCCACCAGGGTCCCGTCCCCGATGGTGCAGCCGTGGACGATGGCCCCGTGGCCGATGGTGGCCCCGCCGCCGATGACCAGGGGAAACCCCACGTCCTCATGGAGGATGCAGCCGTCCTGGATATTGGTCTCCGGGCCGATGAAAACCCGGTCCTCGTCGCCCCGGATCACGGCGTTGTGCCAGACAGACGCGCCGGGACCGATGGTCACGTCGCCGATGATCTGGGCGCCGGAGGCCACGTAGACGCTCTCGTGGACCTGGGGCATCAGTGGTTCAGCACCCGGACCCGGAGGACGCCCTCCACGGCACGCAGCTCGTCGGCCACCGCGTCGCCCACCCGCTGGTCCACGTCCACCACGGTGTAGGCGTAGCTCCCCTTGGACTTGTTGGTCAGGTTGGCCACGTTGACGGAGTCCTTGGACAGCAGGCCGGTGATGGAGGCCAGCATGTTGGGGATGTTCCGGTGGATGATGCAGATGCGGGTCTGGCCCGACCAGTCCTGGACCAGGGTGGGCAGGTTCACGGAGTTCTTGATGTTGCCGGTCTCCAGGTAATCCCGCAGCTCCTGGGCGGCCATGACGGCGCAGTTCTCCTCGCTCTCGGGGCTGGAGGCCCCCAGGTGGGGCACGGGGACCACGTTCTTGTGGAGGGTGACGGTATTGTCGGGGAAGTCGGTGACGTACCGGGCCACCTTGCCGCTGTCCAGGGCGGCCAGCATGTCCTCGTTGACCACCAGCCCGCCACGGGCCAGGTTGATGATGCGCACCCCGGCCTTCATCTGGTCGAAGGCGGCGGCGTTGAGCATCCCTTTGGTGTCGGGGGTCTGGGGCACGTGGATGGTGATGTAGTCGCAGTTTTTGTAGATGGCGGTGAGGTCGGTGACGTGGTGGACCATCCGGGACAGGGACAGGGCGGCGTCCACGGAGAGGAAGGGGTCGTAGCCGTAGACGGTCATGCCCAGCTTGGTGGCGATGTTGGCCACCTGGACGCCGATGGCCCCCAGGCCGATGACGCCCAGGGTCTTGCCCGCGATCTCAGGGCCCACGAACTGGCTCTTGCCCTTCTCTACCACCTTGGCCACGTCCTCCCCCGCGGCGGCCTGGGCCTTGACCCACTCCACGCCGCCCACCACGTCCCTGGAGGAGAGCATGAGGGCGCAGATGACCAGCTCCTTGACGGCATTGGCGTTGGCGCCGGGGGTGTTGAACACTACGATGCCCGCTTCGGAACAGCGGTCGATGGGGATGTTGTTGGTGCCCGCTCCGGCCCGGGCGATGGCCCGGAGGTTCTCAGGGAAGGCGTACTCCTGCATGTCGGCGGAGCGGACCAGCACGCCGTCCTCGTTCTCGGCGCTGTCGCTGACGGCGAACCGGGCGGGGTCCAGCACGGAAAGCCCCGTGGGGCTGATTTTGTTCAGGGTTTTGATACGGAACATGGTGTGACCTCCTAAAATGAATGGGGGATGCGGACGACCGCAAGGGTCGTCCCTACGGGGTGGTAGGGGCGACCCTTGCGGTCGCCCGCTGTACATTAGTTGTTCTTGTCGAACGCCCGGATGAAGTCGCAGAGCTTCTCCACGCCCTCGGTGGGCATGGCGTTGTAGATAGAGGCCCGCATGCCGCCCGCCCCACGAAAGGCTTCGCCTTCCGCGGGGACCCCGATGATTTGACATCCTCGGCGGAAATGAATTCCGCCTGCGGCAAGATTTTGGCCTTCGGCCAAAATGCTTGGACGCGGCTTAGCGCCGCGCCCCGCGTCGCGGGGACGTGGGCGGCCCGTGGGCCTCAGTTCGCCCGGTCGAAGGCCTTGATGAAGTCGCAGAGCTTCTCCACGCCTTCCACGGGCATGGCGTTGTAGATGCTTGCCCGCATGCCGCCGACGTTGCGGTGGCCCTTCAGATTGGTGAAGCCGGCGGCGGTGACCTCGGCCACGAACTTGGCATCCAGCTCCTCGCTGACGGAGCGGAAGGTCACGTTCATGTCGCTGCGGCTGCCCGGCTCGGCGGCGCAGGTGAAGAGCCGGGAGTCGTCGATGACGTCGTAGAGCATCTTGGCCTTGTTGTGCTTGATGGCCTCCATGCCCTCCACGCCGCCTTTTTCCTCCAGCCAGTCCAGCACCAGCCCCAGGATGTAGATGCACCAGCAGGGGGGCGTGTTATACATGGAGTCCTTGTCGATCATGGTCTTGTAGTTCATCATCAGGGGGGTGTAGGGCAGCTCGTGGCCGGCCAGGTCCTCCTTGATAATGACCACGGTGAGGCCGGCGGGGGCCATGTTCTTCTGGGCTCCGGCGAAGATGATGCCGTACTTGCTCACGTCCACCGGGCGGGAGAGGATGTCGGAGGACATGTCGCAGACGATGGGCACGCTGCCGGTGTCGGGGACGTACTGCCACTCGGTGCCGTAGATGGTGTTGTTGGCGCAGTAGTAGAAATAGGACGCCTGGGGGTCCAGCTTGAGCTGGTCCTGGGCGGGGATGTAAGTGTGGTTCTTGTCCTCGCTGGAGGCGGCCAGGGAGATGGTCCCGTACTTTTTGGCCTCCTTGTAGGCGATGGTGGAGAAGTTGCCGGTGACGGCGTAGTCGGCCTTGCCGGTGGCGCCGATGAGGTTCAGGGGGGCCATGGAGAACTGGCTGGACGCGCCGCCCTGGAGGAAGAGGACCTTATATCCGTCGGGAACGCCCAGGAGCTTGCGGAACTTGGCCTGGGTGTCGTCGAAAATCTTCTGGAAGACCTTAGATCGGTGACTCATCTCCATCACGGACATGCCGGACCCCTGATAGTTGGTGATCTCGGCCCCCGCTCTCTCCAGGACTTCCAGGGGAAGCATGGACGGGCCGGCGGAAAAGTTGTAAACGCGCTCTTTACCCATGTGGAAACAGCCTCCTTGTTGTCTCAGCAGGCAGCCGACCTTCCAACGAAGGCTGGTTGCTTTACTGTAATAAAGTTGATTATATACGCTTGGAAAACAAGTGTCAATGAGGCAGAGACACAAAAACCGGGGATGCGGGGGGATATTCTTTGTATAGGTTATAGAGGATTGGCACAAAAAAGAATTTCAATTCCGGCCGGTATATGCTAAAATGATGAGGAAGTCAGGCGCCCGCGGGCGCTGAAAGGGGAACGCCTATGAACCTGCATCAAATCCAAGCGGCCCTGCAAGCCCAGGTGCTGTGCGGCGAGGACCGGCTGGACCGGGAGGTCAAGTCCGCCTGCGCCAGCGATTTTATGAGCGACGTGCTGGCCTACGTGAAGGACCAGGGCCTGCTCCTCACCGGCATGGTCAACCCCCAGGTGGTGCGCACCGCCGAGATGATGGACATGAAGTGCATCGTCTTTGTCCGGGGCAAGGTGCCGGGGGAGGACATCCTGGAGCTGGCCCGGGAGCGGGACATCGTGGTGATGACCTCCACTATCCGCATGTTCATCGCCTGCGGCGTGCTGTACGGCATGGGACTGGACGGCTAGGGCCATGGGAGACATCAAGCTGACCTACCAGGTGGACGGCGGCGACCTGGTCCAGGCGGGGGAAGCCTCCAGCAAGATGAAGATGACTCTGAAAAAGCTGGGCCTGCCCCCCGAGGCGGTCCGCCGGGCCTCCATCTGCATGTACGAGGGCGAGATCAACATGGTCATCCACGCCGACGGCGGCCGGGTGGAGGTGGACGTGGGGCTGGATGCCATCACCATCCGTCTCATCGACCAGGGCCCCGGCATCCCGGACATCGACCGGGCCATGGAGGAGGGCTTCACCACCGCCGGGGACGTGGCCAGGGACCTGGGCTTCGGCGCGGGGATGGGGCTGCCCAACATGAAGCGGTACTCCGACGAGATGACCATCGACACTGTGGTGGGGGTGGGGACCACCGTTACTATGGGGATTCGGATCTAAAGACAGGGCGGGCCCTGCCGGGGGCGTTCCTTTCTCGTTTGAGAAAGGAACCGAAAGAAA
>UQGJ01000077.1 GCA_900540545.1 uncultured Eubacteriales bacterium | reverse complement strand
GCAGCTCGTATTGGTCTGGCGCTGGAACAACTCCGGCTATCGCCCCTCGGCATATCACCCGGCAAAACTTGTGAGTAGTTGCGTTTTGATTGGTGCCAACAAGCCGCCACCAGTCTCTGCGCCTCTGCGCCCCCCCCTGTCATTGCGAGCCAGTTCGCAAACTGGCGCGGCAATCCGCATCCCCCGTCCCGGCCGTAGGGGCGGCCCTTGCGGCCGCCCGCCGTCCCCGCAACCGCCTTGCCGGGAATCGCCATGCTAGGCGCGCTACGCCAGCGCATGTGGGTGACCTACCACATATTAGGCCGTAACGGCCGGGGCAGGCGCAGAACGGCAGACTTGTCCCCCCAAGCCGGTCTCAACCTCGCGCCCCCGTTGGCGCCTCCCCTGGGTCCAGGGCCACAGCCCCTGGTTGTTTCTTCCCAGGGTTCTTTTCAACAAAAGAACCCTGCCCCCGGAGGGGGACGCTCCAAATTCCCGTCCCCGCCCGTGGCGGAAAAGAGAAAGGCGCGCCGCAAGCTTCCTTGCGGCGCGCCCTTTTCCTGCCCCAATCACAGCGAATCGCTGTCGATCATGATGTTGTCCGTGCCGTGCTCCTCAAACTCATTGATATAGGCGTCAATGCGGGAGGCCAGCTCGGCGTAGTTGCTGTCGTCGATGGGCACGTCCTCCATGTCCCGCCGGGCCAAATCCTCGGCCAGAATGTCGAAGAACACGTTGTCCTCATAGTCCATGATGGCCTCGTGGATGCCGCCCTCGGCGAAGGCGCGGGAGGGGATGACCTCACCCTGGTAGACCTCGGCCACCACGCCCATGCCCATCTCCTGGGCCCGGCCGAAAATCAGGCTCTCCACCTCGTCGTAGTCGGGGATGCGGTCCTCGCCGCGGGTGGAGTTCAGGACCCAGTTGCCGATGTAGACCAAATCCAACAGGCGGCGGTATTGCTTTTTCGTCAGTTCCAGCTTCATAAGAACCTCCATGCGTTGGCCGACACTATCATTCTAATGGAAACCTCCGAAGCGTGGAGGTTTTCGCCGTCGGCCGCGGTTGCCGCGCAGCGGCGAGCGGCTGGGCGATCACTGTATCGGCGTGAGACTTCACGCCGATACCCTCCTTTGCGGGGCGAACTGCCGACGGCTTTTTGAGTACCTATATTATAGTATATTTTGTGCGCTTGTCAAACGGTACGGCGGGGAAAATTCTACTTGTGTTCCCCGCCTGTTTCGCATATCATAGGTGGAGATGTGAAAAGGGAGGTCCTTGCGTGGATAGACGGCCCATCGGCGTTTTCGATTCCGGCCTGGGCGGGCTGACGGCGGTGCGGGAGCTGCAGCGCCTGCTGCCCGGGGAGGACATCATCTACTTTGGAGATACCGGGCGGGTGCCCTACGGCGGCCGCTCCAGGGAGACCATCATCAAGTATGCCCGGCAGGACGTGGCCTTCCTGCGCACCTTTGATTTGAAGGCCATCGTCATCGCCTGCGGCACCGTGTCCACCACGGCCCTGGACGTGCTGGCGGCGGAGAACGACATCCCCATCTGGGGCGTGGTGGAGCCGGCGGCCCTGGCGGCGGCGGAGGCCACCAAAAACGGCCGGGTGGGTCTCATCGGCACCCAGGCCACCATCCGTTCCGGGGCCTATGAGGCGCGCATCGCCCGGACCGACCCGTCCATCCGGGTCCTGTCGGCGGCCTGCCCGCTGTTCGTGCCCCTGGTGGAGAACGGCCGCTTCCGCCCCGGCGACCTGGTGGCCGAGACGGTGGCGGCGGAGTACCTGGAGCCCTTCCGGTCCGCCGGGGTGGACACCCTGGTGCTGGGCTGTACCCACTACCCCCTGCTCACGGACATCGTCGCCGCCTATATGGGCCCCGGTGTGGCCCTGGTCAACGTGGGGGAGCGGTGCGCCGCCGCCGTGGCCGTCCGGCTGGGGGAGCTGGGCCTGCTGGCTCCAGCGGACCGGGCGGGGGAGAGCCGCTATTTCGTCAGCGACAGCGTGGAGGGCTTTTCCAATCTGGCCTCCATCTTCCTGCAAAGGGACGTGGCCGAGCAGGTGACGCAGGTGGATATTTGGGGGTACTGACCCCCTTTACAACGGCTGACATCTATTATATAATAGCCCGGATTCCATATTTGCAAGAGAATTTGAGGTTTTCCTATGGATAAAAGCGTCATTATTTCCATCAAGGGCGTGCAGACCGTGGAGGACGGGGAGCCGGAGGTCATCGAGCTGGTGACCGAGGGCAAGCTCATGGACTACGGCGACGCCGGATATGCCCTCTCCTACCAGGAGAGCGAGATCACCGGGCTGGAGGGGACCCTCACCACCTTCCAGGTGGAGCCGGGCTGTATCACCCTCATGCGCATGGGGGAGTTCAACTCCCAGATGGTCTTTCAGCTGGGCCGGCGGCATTTCTCCATGTATAACACCCCCTACGGGGCCCTGTCCATCGGGGTGAACACCAAGAAGATGCACTCCAGCCTTGGTCCCAACGGCGGTGACATCGAAATCGGCTACGCCATCGAAATCGACCACGCCGTGGCGGGGCAGAATCTGTTCCAAATTAACGTAAGGGAAAAGGGCCCGCTGCTCAAACAGTAGGGCCGGCATACATGCTGGCCGTCCCCTTGGCGCTGGTCTATCATTGGTGGGGCGCGCCACTGCCGGAGGCGCGCGTAGGGGCGACCCTTGCGGTCGCCCGCATCCCCCCCGTCCCCCGCCCTGTCATTGCGCGCCAGTTCGCAAACTGGCGCGGCAATCCGCATCCCCGTCTCAAACACAAAAGAAAAGGTGATTATAAGATGTCGAATTTGATCCAGGCAGCCAAGGAGCAGGTGGGTGAGCTGACCCAGAAGGCTTACGAGAAGGCGGCGGCCAACGGCCTGCTGCCCGCCGGGGCAGAGGTCCGCGGGTCCGTGGAGATCCCCAAGGACACCAAAAACGGCGACTACGCCTCCTCCTTCGCCATGGCGGGGGCCAAGGCCCTGCACATGGCCCCCCGGGCCATCGCCGAGGTCATCTGCGCCAACCTGGACCTGGCGGGCAGCTACTTCGACCGGGCGGAGATCGCCGGGCCGGGCTTCCTCAACTTCTTCCTGGGGGCCAAGTGGTACGGCGACGTCCTCTCCGCCGTGGAGACCCAGGGCGCGGGCTACGGCTCCTGCGACGCGGGCCACGGCGAGAAGGTGATGGTGGAGTTCGTCTCCGCCAACCCCACCGGCCCCATGCACATGGGCAACGCCCGGGGCGGCGTGCTGGGGGACACCCTGGCCAACGTGCTGGGCATGGCCGGGTACGAGACCTGGAAGGAGTTCTACGTCAACGACGCGGGCAACCAGATCCACAAGTTCGCCATGTCCATCGACGCCCGCTACCATCAAATCGTTCTGGGCGAGGACCATTACCAGTTCCCCGAGGACGGCTACCACGGCGACGACATCAAGGAGCTGGCCCAGGCGTTCTATGACGCCCACGGCGATAGCTATATGGACAAGCCCGAGGCCGAGCGGCAGGAGGCCATGGCCCAGTACGGCCTGTCCGTGAACATCCCCAAGATGAAAGAGGACCTGCGCCGCTATAAAATCGAGTACGACCAGTGGTTTTTGGAGTCCACCCTCCACGAGAGCGGATATGTGGAGGAGACCGTGGGCAAGCTGGTGGAGAAGGGCTGGACCTACGAGAAGGACGACGCCCTGTGGCTGGACACCACCCGGCTGCTGAAGGAGAAGTACCTGCGGGAGGGCAAGACCCAGGAGCAGGTGGACAAGCTGGACCTGAAGGACGACGTCCTCCGCCGGGGCAACGGCTTCTACACCTACTTCGCCGCCGACATCGCCTACCACCGCAACAAGTTCGAGCAGCGGGGCTTTGACAAGGTGGTCAACATCTGGGGCGCCGACCACCACGGCCACGTGGCCCGCCTTCAGGCCGCCCTGGACGGCCTGGGCCTGGACGGCTCCAACCGTCTGGTCATCGTCCTCATGCAGCTGGTGAACCTGCTCCAGGACGGCAAGCCCGTCCGCATGTCCAAGCGCTCGGGCAAGGCCATCGCCCTCCACGACCTGCTGGACGAGATCCCCGTGGACGCCGCCCGGTACTTTTTCAACTCCCGGAACAGCAACTCCCCCCTGGACTTCGACCTGGACCTGGCCGTCCGGGAGGACAGCGAGAACCCGGTCTACTACGTCCAGTATGCCCACGCCCGCATCTGCTCCCTCATCGCCAAGCTGGCCCAGGAGGGCGTGGCGGTGCCCGCGGCGGCGGACATGGACCCGGGGCTGCTGACCACCGGCGAGGAGAAGGACCTGGTGAAGGCCCTGTCCCAGCTCCCCGAGGAGATTCGGCTGGCGGCCCGGGACTACGACCCCTCCCGCATCAACCGCTATCTGGTGGAGCTGGCCGGGGACTTCCACCGGTTCTATAACGCCTGCCGCATCCGGGAGGAGGCCCCCGCCCTCCGCGCCGCCCGGCTGAAGCTGGCCGACACCACCCGGGCCGTCATCGCCCAGGGCCTGACCATCCTGGGCGTCACCGCGCCGGAGAAGATGTAAAGACATTTGGACGGAGGGGACGGATTGCCGCGGCAGTCTGAGGACTGCCTCGCAATGACATCCGGCGTTCTCCCACGTCATTGCGAACCAGCCCGCAGGCTGGTGTGGCAATCCGTTCCCTCGTCCTGCAACAACACTAGGAGGCAAACAAGAATGGACCCCATTCCCTTATCCCTGCCCTTCCTGATGGACGGCGCCACGGGCACCGAGCTGCAAAAACGGGGGATGCCCCTGGGCGTCTGCACCGAACAGTGGGCCCTGGCGCACCCGGACGCCCTGCTGGACCTCCAGCGGGGCTATGTGGAGGCCGGGGCCTCGGTGCTGGTCACCCCCACCATGGGGGCCAACCGGGGCGCCCTGGAGAAGTTCGGCCTCCAGGACCATCTGGATGAGTATAACCGCGCCCTCACCGCCCTGACCCGCCGGGCCGCCGGGGACAAGGCCCTGGTGGCCGGGGACCTGGGCCCCACGGGCCACGCCATCCCGCCCTACGGAGAGACCCCCTTCGAGCTGTTGGTGGGCCTCTACGCCGAGCAGGCCCGGGTCCTGGACGAGGCCGGGGTGGACCTCTTCCTGGTGGAGAGCGTCATGGCCATGGCCGAGGCCCGGGCCGCCGTGCTGGGCATCCGGGAGTCGGGGAGCGCCAAGCCCATCCTGGTCACCTGCTACTGCGACGAGGAGGGCCGCACCCCCACCGGCACCGACGTGCTGGCGGCGGCCATCGTCATGCAGGGCATGGGGGTGGCCGCCTTCGGCCTGAACTGCGTGGACCCTGCCGTGGCCGAGGAGCAGCTCACCCGCCTCCACCAGTACACCGACATGCCCCTGATTGCCGAGCCCAGCGCCGGACTGCCGGAGCTGGTGGACGGCAAGCCGGTCTACCGGGCCAACGCCGCCGAGTTCGCCCGGCGGTTCCCCAACTGGGCCGGGGCCGGGGTGCGCATCTTCGGCGGCTGCTGCGGCACCGACCGCAGCCACATCGCCGCCCTCAAGGGGGCCATGGACGGCGTCGACTTCACCAAGCTGCCGAAGGTGGAGAAGGACCCGGACGTGATTCCCTGCGCCAGCGAGAAGGAGGCCCGGTTCATCACCCCCGACGTGGACGTGGGGGAGGTCATCCGCTGCTCCCCGGACCTGGTGGAGGAGATTCTGGAGGCCGAGGAGGAGCGCCCGGTGGGCGCCCTGAAAATCGCCGTGCTGGACACCGACGACCTGGAGATGTTCGCGGAGGAGCAGTACGCCGTCCGGGACGCCCTGTGCATCTGGTCCGATGTGCCCGAGCTGATGGAGGGCGCCCTCCGCGCCTACCAGGGCCGCGCCTTCTACGACGGCACCGCCGACCTGGAACCGGCGTTTTTGGCCGAAATGGCGAAAAAGTACGGACTGGTCTTGCTGTAAGGATGTCCCCCTCCGGGGGCAGGGTTCTTTTCTTGAAAAGAACCCTGGGAAGAAACAACCAGGGCCTGCGGGCCCTGGACCTGGGGCGGCGCCAACGGGGCATGGAGCTTGAAACCGGCTAGTGCAAACCAGTCTGCCCTCCCGCTTCCGCCCCGGCCGTTACGGCCTACCGTGTAGGGCCGGCATACATGCCGGCCGCCCCCTGCGCTGGCGCGGCGCGCCTACCCTTGTGATTCCCGGCATGGCGGGTGCAGGGACGCGGGCGGCTGATAGCCGCACCCGGTCCCCCGTCCCCAATTCCTCATTCCTAATTCCTAATTCCGAAATCCCCCCCTTCGAAACTTTCCATTGTCTTGCATCGTCTATCCTGTTACAATAAAGGTCGAAACGGAGGGCAATTCCATGATTTTGAGAAAATGTACCGCGCTGGTCCTCAGCGCTGTTTTGCTGACCGGCCTGTCCGCCTCCACCCTGGCGGCGGAGTACCCCGACGTGGCCCCCGAATACTGGGCCTACTCCGACATCCAGAAGGCGTCGGAATATGGCCTGGTCCAGGGCATGGACGACGGCACCTTCCAGCCTGGCGAAAAGCTCAACCGGGCCAGCTTCGTCACCATCCTCCAGCGCATGTTCGGCTGGGAGAGCACCCCGCCCGAGGCCCCCACCTTCTCCGACGTGCCCGCCGGCCACTGGGCCTACGCCGCCGTGGAGGCCGCCCAGGCCAGGGGCATCCTGGACCCGTCGGACGAGTTCCACCCCGCCGCCTACGTCACCCGGCAGGACATGGCCGTCCTGCTGGTCCGGGCCCTGGGCTACGACACCCTGGCCGCAGACCTTCTGGCCGCCGGAAAGGCCGATTCCTTCCCCGATGTCACCGACTACGCGGGCCACATCGCCGTGGCCGCCGCCATCGGCCTCACCAACGGCATCACCGACCCGGCCACCGGCGTCACCTATTTCCAGCCCGACTCCTTCGCCACCCGGGACCAGGCCGCCGCCATGCTCTCCCGGGTCTACGAGCGCTATATCTCCAAGGTGGACTGGCTCCATGGCTTCTACGCCTTCTCCTCCTTCGGCCAAATCTCCACCACCGCCGGTATGGAGGGCGTCAGCGTGGGCTGGGCCCAGATGGAGTACGACCCCGCCACCGGACCCTGGCTCAACAGCCAGAAGACCGACACCAACGACTGGGTGAAGCCCACCGACTACCAGAGCGCCACGGCTTATTTCCAGGGAAACGGCACACCTTATAACCTGAACGTCTACGCCGACACCCGGCAGCTGGTCTCCCTCCCCGACGGGACCAAGACCAGCACTCTGGAGTCCATCCTGAGTTCCCCCGAGGCCCAGACCCAGGCCATCGCCGCTCTGGCCGCCGCCTCGGCGGACTACGCGGGCATCACCATCGACTTCGAGGGCCTCAAGTCCGACACCTATAAGGAAGCCTTCGTCGCCTTTATGACCGGCCTCCGCGCCGCCCTCCCCAACGGCAAGACCCTCTACGTCTGCGTCCCCACCTTCGACTGGTACAAGGGCTACGACTACCGCGCCCTGGGGGAGGTCTGCGACAAGGTCATCCTCATGGCTCACGACTACCAGTGGACCAGCGTGCCCGACGGCTACGTGGGCGCCCGGACCCCCGACTCCCCCGTGACCCCTCTCCCCCGGGTGTTCCAGGCCCTCCAGGCCATCACCGACCCGGCCACCGGCGTCCAGGACAAAAGCAAGATCGCCCTGCAAATCTCCTTCGGCACCGCTGGCTTCCAAATCGATGAAAACGGCCTCCTGGCGGACACCAGGATCTACCACCCCGCCCAGGAGACCATCGCCAAGCGTCTAGCCCAGCCCGACACCACCATCACCTACGACTGGAGCGACCGCAACCCCTCGGCCATCTACTACGGCGACGACGGCGTCACCCGCTACCAGCTCTGGTATGAGGACGCCCGCAGCGTGAAGGACAAAATCGATTTGGCCCGCATGTTCGGCATCACCGGCATCTCGGTCTGGCGCATCGGCAACATCCCCAGCTACGCCGAGGATGCCGACCTCTACTACGACGTCTGGCCCGCCTTCCTCCAGCAGAAATAACCTCCCCCGTCCCAGCCTCCCCTATCGGCAGATGGGGGAGGGGGACCGGCCGCAGCCGGTGGAAGGGGCCCCCACAGACTCCCCTAAAAAACACCCCCGTCCCGCCCGCAGGCGAATTTTTTCATTCAAAAAGGGGCTGACCCGCCTTGAAGTTCACCAAACAGCAGGTCTCGGACTTCCTCCTGATGACCCTGGGCACCGCCCTGGTCTCCGTGGGCGTCTACTTCTTCAAGTTCCCCAACCACTTCTCCATGGGCGGGGTGTCCGGCCTGTCCATCCTGCTGGGCGAGGTCATCCACGTGAGCTGGCTCACCCCCGGCGTGTTCAACAGCATCATCAACGTCCTGTTCCTGGTCCTGGGCTTCCTGGTGCTGGACAAGGGCTTCGGCCTGAAAACCGTCTACTGCTCCCTGCTCTACTCCGGGCTGGTCCAGGTCTTTGAGTGGGTCTGCCCCCTGGACCGCCCCCTCACCGACGAGTTGATCCTGGAACTCTTCTTCGCCGTCATCCTCCCCGCCCTGGGCTCGGCCATCCTCTTCAACCTGAACGCCTCCACCGGCGGCACCGACATCGCCGCCATGATTTTGAAGAAGTGTACCGGCCTGGACGTGGGCCGCGCCCTCCTCTGCTCCGACGTGCTCATCGCCGCCGCCGCCCTCTTCATCTTCGACATCAAGGCGGGCCTGTGCTCCCTGCTGGGCCTGGTCCTCAAGTCGGTCCTGGTGGACAGCGTCATCGAATCCCTGAACCGCCGCAAGGCGTTCATCATCGTCACCGCCCACCCGGAGATTGCCTCCGCCTTCATCACCACCGAGCTGGGCCGCGGGGCCACCCTGTGGACCGCCGAGGGGGCCTATACCCACCACGAATCCCACATCGTCCTCACGGTCCTCTCCCGGGGCCAGGCCGTCCTCCTGCGCCGCCACCTGAAGGGCGCCGACCCCACCGCCTTTATGATCGTCACCAACTCCAGCGAGATTTTCGGCAAAGGCTTCCTCCGCGCCTGACCCTAATTCCTCATTCCTAATTTTTCATTCCTAATGGTTATCCCCCCGACGATGAGCCCTTCCGCCAGCCCCGCCATCTCCTCGGCGGTCTCGTTCATCCCGCTGTCCAGCCACTGGCGGGCCAGCCCCACGCAGCCCCCCACCAGGAAGGCCAGACACTGCTCCCGCTGCCTCTCGTCCCGGAAGGGGTACAGCCCCTCCCACTCCCGGGCGGTCTTGTCCCGGATGACCCCCCGCAGCCGCTGGAAAAACCCGCTGTCCTCCGACGTGCGCAGAAACCACCCGCACAGGTCGGCGTTCTTCCCCACGAAACGGAACACGTCCCGCAGGATGGGCCGCAGCCCCTGCCGCAGCTCGTCGGAGGGGTAGGCGTCCATCACCGCCGTGAACTCCCCGAACATCTCCTCCTCCACCTTGGTCAGCATGTCGTACACATCCCGGTAGTGGCAGTAGAAGGTCCCCCGGTTCACGTCGGCCCGCCCGGTCAGCTCCTTCACTGTGATGTCCCGCACGTCCTTTTCCGCCATCAGCTCCACCAGCGCCCCCCGCAGGGCCTGCCTGGTCTTTCGCACCCGCCGGTCCTCCTCCATAAAACTTCTCCCCCTTTTGAACACTCCCCCTGCCGCCTGTTGATTAACCGGCGGCGGGGGCTTTTTTGTTTCTTGCACTTCTTCTCTGTCCCCGATTATAATGGGGTCAGCAGAGAAATTCAACACCTGTTGAAAATAATACACGGAGGTGGACAGCATGGCCTACATCACCCTGGACCACGTGGTCAAGCGCTACCGCATGGGCGAGGTGACCATCACGGCGGTGGAGGACGTGAGCTTCACCATCGAAAAGGGGGAGTTCGCCGTCATCGTGGGCCCCTCCGGCGCGGGCAAGACCACGGTGCTGAACATCCTGGGGGGCATGGATTCCTGCGACCAGGGCACCATCACCGTGGACGGCCAGACCGTCAGCGGCTACCGCCCCAAGCAGCTCACCACCTACCGCCGCCACGACATCGGCTTCGTCTTTCAGTTTTATAATCTGGTCCAAAATCTCACCGCCCTGGAGAACGTGGAGCTGGCGGCCCAGATCTGCAAGCACCCCCTGGACGCCGGGGACGTCCTCCGCCGGGTGGGCCTGGGCGACCGGCTGAACAACTTCCCCGCCCAGCTCTCCGGCGGCGAGCAGCAGCGGGTGGCCATCGCCCGCGCCCTGGCCAAGGACCCCAAGCTCCTCCTCTGCGACGAGCCCACCGGCGCCCTGGACTACGTCACCGGCAAGCAGATTTTGAAGCTCCTCCAGGACACCTGCCGCCAGGAGGGCATGACGGTGGTGGTCATCACCCACAACACCGCCCTCACCCCTATGGCCGACCGGGTCATCCACATCAAAAACGGCACGGTAGCCGCCATCGAGCGGAACGGGCATCCCACCCCCGTGGAGGAGATCGAGTGGTAAGAGTCCCGCTGCCGCGGGGGCCAGGATTCTTTTCTCGAAAAGAACCCTGGGAAGAAACGACCAGGGGCTGAGGCCCCTGGACCTAAGAGAGTCGCCAACGTTATCTTGGAGGTCGAACCCGGCTAGAGGTAACAAGTCTGCCCTCCCGCCCCCGCCCCGGCCGTTACGGCCTGCCTTTGCACTCGGTCACCCCCATGCGCTGGCGCAGCGCGCCTAGCATGGCAAAGCCCGGCAAGGCTGGTCTATCATCGGTGGGGCGCGACGACCCGGCGCGCCAACGCACCAGCCCCATGTAGGGGCGGCTATCAGCCGCCCGTGCCGACCTCCAACGGGCACAGGCCGATTCCAAACCGCACAACCCAATGGCGGCCCGTTTGCACCCATTCAAACGCACCTACCCCCAAGTCTTGCCGGGTAACAATCGCTCGGCGGGCGCGCTGGGCGCGCCGTTGGTCACGACAAGCAACACCCGAACCGGCGAGCAACAGCCCTCAAGCCTTGCCAACCCCCGAAAACCGTACCGCCGCCCACCCGTTCCCCGGGGTCCAGGGGGCGGCGGATAGGGCCACA
>UQGJ01000076.1 GCA_900540545.1 uncultured Eubacteriales bacterium | reverse complement strand
GCCCTTCGGCGCGCGGCCCTTCCCAATCGAATCCAGTTATTCCGCCGAAATCAGGTAGTAGTACACCGGCTGGCCGCCGTTCAGCAGGGTGATCTCCGCGCCGGGGCAGGCGGCGGTGAAAATCTCCAGGGCGGTCTGGGCCTCGCTGTCGGACACGTCCTCGCCGTAGAAGATGGTGATGAACTCGGCGTCCTTCTGGGTGTCGGCCTCGGCCAGACGCTTCAGCAGGGCCCCGATGTCCTGGTCGGTGCCGAAGAGCTGGCTCTCGGCCAGGGCCAGGTAGTCCCCGGCCTTGATGTCGAAGCCGTCGAAATCGCTGTTCCGGGCGGCGTAGGTGATTTGGCTGGTATGGACGTTGCCCAGGGCGGCGGTCATGGCCTCGGTGTTGTCCTCCTGGATGGCGTCGGGGTCAAAGGACAGCAGGGCGGAGATGCCCTGAGGGATGGTCTTGCTGGGCAGGACCACCACGGTCTTGCCCTCCGCCAGGGGGATGCACTGCTCGGCGGCCATGATGATGTTCTTGTTGTTGGGCAGCACGTAGACGATCTCGGCGGGGGTCTTGTCGATCTCCTTGAGGATGTCCTCGGTGGAGGGGTTCATGGTCTGGCCCCCGGAGATGATGCCGTCCACGCCCAGGTCCCGGAACACCTCGGCCACGCCGGAGCCGGCGCAGACGGAGACGAAGCCGTACTTCTTCTCGGCGGGGGCGATTTTCCGCCCCTCGTCGGCCCCGCCCGCCTGGGCGTTCTCCTCCAGGATCTCGGTGTGCTGGTTGCGCATGTTCTCGATTTTCACGGTCTGGAGGGCGCCGTAGGTGATGGCCTCCTCCAGCACCCGGCCGGGGTGGTTGGTGTGGACGTGGACCTTGATGATCTCGTCGTCATCCACCAGCACCAGGGAGTCGCCCAGGGCGGAGAGGAAGCCCCGCAGGGCCTCCGGGTCCTTCTTGGTGTCCCGGGAGCAGATGAACTCGGTGCAGTAGCCGAACTTGATGTCCTCGGTCTTGAAGCCGCCGAAGTCGGCGTGCTCCTTGACCTCCACGGCCCCCTCGTCCCCGTCCTCGGGCATGGGCTCGCCCCGTAGCTCGTCCAGCATACCCTGGAGGATGACCAAAAAGCCCTTGCCGCCGGCGTCCACCACCCCGGCCTTTTTCAGCACGGGGTTCTGGTTCACGGTGTCGGCCAGGGCCACGTGGCCCTCCTTGATGCACTCGTCCAGGACGTACTCGAAGGAGCGGTCCTCCCGGGCGGCCTCGGCGGCCCGGCGGGCGGCCAGGCGGGAGACGGTGAGGATGGTGCCCTCGGCGGGCTTCATCACCGCCTTGTAGGCGGTGGCCACGCCGTAATCCAGGGCGATGGCGAAATCGCCGCCGTCGGCGGTGTTCTTGTCCTTCAAAGCCTTGGCAAAGCCCCGGAACAGCAGGGACAGAATGACCCCGGAGTTGCCCCGCGCGCCCCGCAGCAGGGCGTTGGCGTTGGTGTGGGCCACCTCGCCCACGGTGCCGGGGGCCTTCTTCTTCAGCTCCGCGGCGGCGGTGGAGATGGTCATGCCCATGTTGGTGCCGGTGTCGCCGTCGGGCACGGGGAAAACGTTCAGCTCGTTGATCTGCTGCTTCTGGGAATTGAGGGAGGCCGCGGCGTGGATGACCATCTGCGCCAGGAGGGCCCCGTCAATGGTTCCTCTCATGTCGTTCAGTTCCTTTCTGTCAATGGCGTTTGTCGTCCTTGGCTTAGCCAATGACCATGGAGTCCACGCACACGTCCACGCCCTTGACCTTCACGCCGGTCATGCGGCTGACTTCGTACTGGACCCGCTCCATGATGGAGCGGCTGACGGCGGTGAGATTCACGCCGTTGTCAACGATGATGTGCAGCTCGACGGAGACGGTGTCGTCCTCGTGGAAGCGGACCTTCACGCCCTTGGCCATGGATTCCCGCCGCAGCAGGTGGACCAGACCGTCGGTGGTGGAGCGCACCGCCATGCCCTTGACGCCATAGCAGTTGGTGGCGGCGGCGCCGGCCAGGTGGGTGAATACGTCGGGGCTGATGCCGATGACGCCCCTTTCAGTTTGCAGCTTCATATGAAACCTCCTTACGCAGGAAAGCTGGTGCCATGATATTGGTCCTTATATTGTATTCTATTTTCCCCTGAATTACAAGGAAAAAAGTTGCCGGGGGTGATTGTAATTTGCACAGAAATCGTGTACACTAGGAATATCTCTTGATTGAATAGGAGGCGCAATGGGATGAAAGTTGCCCGTTTAGTCCTGAAGATCGTCGGCTGGTCCCTGGCTGTGGCCGCGGCGGCCTGCTGCATCGTGGCCTACTGGGACAAGATCACGGAGGGTCTCACCTGCGTAAAGGACAAGTTCGCGGAGAAGGGCGCCTGCTGCTGCCACTCCTCCGAATTTGACGATTACGCCGACTGGGACGAGTAAGGAACACAAATGAAAAGAGAGCGGGATGCGGGTGCATCTCGCTCTCTTTTTGCGTCTGGGCGGGCCCTGCCGGGGGCGGAGTCCCTCCGGGGGGTCCCCTTTCTGATTTCAGAAAGGGGACGGAAAGAAAACCAGGGGCAAGCCCCTGGACCCCGGGGAACGTCCGGGCGGCGGTACGGTTCTCGGGGGCTGGCAAGACTTGATAGTTGTTGCAGCTCGTATCGGCCCGCGCTAGAACAACTCCGGCTATCGCCCCTCGGCATATCACCCGGTAAGACTTGATAGCAGTCGCGTTTTACTCGGTGCAAACAAGCCGCCATTGGTTTGTACGTTTTGAATTGGTTTTGCGCCCGTTGGGAGTCTGCACGGGCGGCTGATAGCCGCCCCTACAAGGGTGGGCTGGTGCATGGCGCGCCGGGTCGTCGCGCCCCACAAATGATAGACCAGCCTTGCCGGGAATCGCCATGCTAGGCGCGTTGCGCAAGCGCATGGGGGGTGAACAATTGCATGGTAGGCCGTAACGGCAGGGGCGGGTGCGGGAAGGCAGACTTATTACCGCTAGCCGGTTTCGACCTCCATGCCATCGTTGGCGCCGCCCCTTAGGTCCAGGGCCGAAGCCCTGGTTTTCTTTCCGTCCTCTTTCTCAAACGAGAAAGAGGACCCCCGCGCGGGAGCGCCGCCCCCGGAGGGGCCTCCGGCCTCATTTTCCCCGGGGCGGATAGGGCTTTTCCACATCGGTGCGGCCCAGGATATAGTCCGTGGAGGTGCCCAGCTCATCCGCCAGCAGGGACAGCATGGGCAGGGGCATTTTACGAACACCGTTTTCGTAATCACAATATGTGGACTGTGACATCCCTAATCTTTCGCCCATTTGTTTCTGGGATATTTTCTTGTCACGCCTCAATTCTTTTAGAATGTACGAGTACATGAACATGAAATCACTTCCAAACTATCGATACAGTGGGATATTGATAGTCTGTCAGATATGTGCTATGATATAAGAAATTATCGAGCCATATCGATTAAGAGGAGTGATTTTATGTCTCGCACCTGCTATTTCCTCGCTTCCGGCCACTTCCGTCTGCCAGACCCGGATGAGTTCAAATCGTGCTTCTTCAAGCGGCTGGAGGAGCTGGCCGACCTGGGGTATGGGTTCTGTACCGACTATTTGCTCCCGGACATCACCCTTTCCCTTGCAGAGGGTGGCAACGCCTGGGACCAGGTCCAGCCCGGGGACGCGGTTATCATCCTGGCGAATACCGACGACCCCGCCTACCGGGTCAGGCTGGACTCCCTGGCCGAACACGCCAAGGGGCGGGGTGTGGAACCTTACGAGTGCCTGATGCCCTGAACAAAAAAGGGGGCCGCGTACCGAATCGGTACGCGGCCCCTTGGCATCGCGGCTTATAAATCCTCCATGGGTCCCATCAGGAAGAACGTGAAATCCCCGGTGGCAACGGTCTCGCCCGCGTCGTCGGAGAGGTTCACCTTGTAGACGCACAGGGTCCGGCCCAGCTTTTCCGGGGTGGCCCGGCAGACGATTTTCTGGTTCGTCCCCTTGGCGGGGCGGAGAAAATTGAAGCAGTAGTTCACCGTGACGCAGTCCCGGCCCGTGGCGTGGGCCACGGCCCAGCCCGCCACCGTGTCGGCCAGACTGGCAAGACAGCCGCCGTGGACGATGCCGTGGGGGTTCAGGCTCTGGGCGGAGACGGCCAGCTCCCCCACGGCGCCGCCGTCGGGGAAGTCGGTGACGGTGATGTGGTTGTAGCTGGAAAAGCCGTCCCGGCCTGCGATGTCCTCCGGGGTGAAATTATTGCAAAAATCCATCCAGAATCTTCTCCTCCGCTTCCTCCTCGGTGAGGCCGAGGGTCATGAGCTTCAAAATCTGGTCCCCGGCGATGCGGCCGATGGCGGCCTCGTGGACCAGCTGGGCGTCGGGGCTGTTGGCGGTGATGGCGGGGATGGACTTGATTTTGGCGCTGCCCATGATGATGGAGTCGCACTGGACGTGGCCGAAGCACTGGGCCTCGCCGATCATCCGGGGGTAAAAGACCTGGACGGACTGGTCCTGGGCCACGGAGCGGGAAATGACCCGGCCCCTGGCGTCGGTCCCGGCCAGAATGATGTCCATCTCGGACTCGGCGGTCTGGGCGCCGTCGGTGAGGAGCTTTTCCGTCACCACGGCCTCGCCGCCGGGGCCCACCACGATCTTGGTATAGCGCTTGGTGTCGTCCACGCCGCGAATCTGGGTGGTCTCCATGTCGATGGAGGCCCCCTCCTCCAGGTACACCACGGTCTGGGGATTGAAGATGCGCTTGCCGGTGCCCTCGCCCTCGCCGTAGTGCTTCTCGTAGTAGCGGACCTTGGCGTTTTTGCCCACGTGGAAGGTGTGCACGCCGTCGTGCTGGCTGGTGTCGCAGCCGGAGTTGTGGATGCCGCAGCCGGCGATGATGTCCACGTCGCAGTCCTCGCCGATGTAGAAGTCGTTGTACACCAGCTCGGTGAGGCCGGTCTCGGTGATGATGACCGGGATGTGGACCGACTCCTTTTTGGTGCCGGGGGCGATGTGGATGTCGATGCCGGACACGTCGGTCTTGGTGTCGATGACGATGTGCTCGGTGTTGTTCCGGCCGCCTGCGCCGCCGTTTTTGCGGATGTTGTACGCGCCCACGGGCAGGGCGTCCAAATCGGCAATCTCCTTCAAGAGCTTGGCTTCAATGCCGTCCATATTACCGCGCCTCCTTCATATAGCTGCACCCGGAGACGGTGTTGGCGAGGATTTTCGGGAAAATCTCTTCCTTCGGGCCGTGCTGGGTGATGACGCCGCCGGAGACCATGACGATCTCGTCGGCCAGGTCGATGATGCGCTCCTGGTGGGAGATGACCACCAGGGTGGCCTCCTTCTGGTCGTGGAGCTGCTGGAAGGTCTCGGTGAGCCGGGCGAAGGACCAAAGGTCGATGCCCGCCTCCGGCTCGTCGAAAATCATCAGGCCCGCGTTCCGGGCCAGGATGGTGGCGATTTCGATGCGCTTGACCTCGCCGCCGGAGAGGGAGGCGTCCACCTCCCGGTCGATATAGTCGTTGGCGCACAGGCCCACCCGGGTCAGGTACTGGCACTCGTCCTCGTGGGTCAGCTTGCCCCGGCCCGCCGCCAGCTCCAGCAGGTCCCGGACCTTCAGGCCCTTGAACCGGGGGGGCTGCTGGAACCCGTAGCTGATGCCCCGCTTGGCCCGCTCGGTGATGCCCAGGCTCGTCACGTCCTCGCCGTTCCAGATAATCTGCCCGGCGGTGGGGGTGACCAGACCCATGATGGTCTTGGCCAGCGTGGTCTTGCCGCCGCCGTTGGGGCCGGTGATGACCACGAATTTATGGTCCGCGATGGTGAGGGAGACGTCGTTGAGGATGCCCAGCTCCTCGCCGCCCTCCCCGGCCACCTGGTAAGATAGATGTTTGATTTCCAGCATAGCGTCAAACTCCTTTGTTTCTATGAGCTTCTTGTCAGTGTATTCTATAACAATTCCGAGTGTTTTACAAGTATTTCTTTGGCTTCCAGCCTGTGCCCCCGGGGGCGGTCTCAGCATAGTATGGACGGAAGACCAGAGTTTTAGGAGGCTTTGCATATGGAACTGGATCAAATGCCCCAGCCCGGACCGGGCCTGTGCGGCAGCGACCGGGATGTGTTTGAGCGCGTGTGGCGGCGGGTCATGCCGGAGGACCAGCTGACCAGCCCCATCGAGGTCATCCCGGAGGCGGAGTACGGCGTCCCCGCCCCCGCCCCCATGCCCCCGGCTATGCCGGAGCTGCCCGTCCAACCACTGCCCGCCCCGCCCCCGGCTCCCCGCAGGGCCGAGCCGGAGGACATCCGGTGCCTGGGCCCCTCCTCGGCGGTCCACGGGGCCGAGCTGCAGGAATTCATTTTGGAGGAGCTGCGGGATCACCGCACCTACCAGGCCCTGGCCCAGCGGGCCCCCGGCCGGTCCCGGCAGACCCTGGCGGGCATCGCCGCCGACGAGATGCGCCACGCCAAGCGGCTGTCGGCGGCCTATTTCCTCATCTCCGGGGTCCGCTACTGGCCCCTGGAGCGGGCGGCCTGCCGGAATGAGGGCGGCTGGCTCAACGCCCTGCGCTGCCGTTTTTTGGAGGAGCAGAAGGGGGAGGCGGCCTACCGGGCCGCCGCCGGGCGCACCGGGGACCCCTGCCTGCGGGAGCTGTACCTGGAGCTGGCCGAGGACGAGAACTCCCACGGCTGGCTCCTGCGGGGCATCCTGGAGGCCATGTAACGTGCAAGACCAGCGGCCGCCCGCGTTTTTGAGACGCGGGCGGCCGCTGTTTTTTGGGGGGATTTGGCCGGCATGGCAGCCCCACTCCCGCAAAAAGCGCGGCAGGGTGCCAGCCGCGCAATAAAACAGGCGATTTCATTGCCTTGCCCTCCGTTTTGTGGTAGAATACCGACTGACAGAACACCGAAAGAGGGTTTTTACCAATGAAGCTGGGCATCGTGGGTCTCCCCAACGTGGGCAAATCGACCCTGTTCAACGCTATCACCAACGCCGGCGCCGAGAGCGCCAACTATCCCTTCTGCACCATCGACCCCAATGTGGGCGTGGTGGCCGTGCCGGACCACCGCCTGGACTGGCTCTCCGATTTCTACAAGCCCAAAAAGACCACCCCCGCCGTCATCGAGTTCGTGGACATCGCCGGCCTGGTCAAGGGGGCCAGCAAGGGCGAGGGCCTGGGCAACAAGTTCCTGTCC
This sequence comes from uncultured Eubacteriales bacterium, assembly GCA_900540545.1. GTDB lineage: Bacteria > Bacillota > Clostridia > Oscillospirales > Oscillospiraceae > Intestinimonas. The sequence continues at coordinate 3,958 of UQGJ01000076.1, read as the reverse complement.
AATATCCGGGCCACCGACGCCATCGTCCACGTGGTCCGCTGCTTTGAGGACGAGAACATCATGCACGTGGTGGCCGACACCAGCACCAACGTGCCGGTGGACCCCCTGGGGGACATCGAGACCATCGACCTGGAGCTCATCATGGCTGACGTGGAGATGGTCCAGCGCCGGGTGGACAAGGCCAACAAGCTCCTGAAATCCGGCGACAAGAAGATGGCCCACGAGGCGGAGGTGTTCTCCGCCCTGCTGGACTGGCTCAACGACGGGAAATCCGCCCGCTCCTTCGACTGCGACAAGGACGACGCCGCCCTGCTGGCCACCTCCGAGCTGCTCTCCCTGAAGCCCGTCATTTACGCAGCCAACCTGGACGAGGCCGGCTTTTCCGACTACCACAACGACCCCTACTACAAGCAGGTGGAGGCATTGGCCGCCAAGGAGGGGGCCCAGGTCATCCCCGTCTGCGCCCAGCTGGAGGCCGAGATTGCCGCCCTGGACCCGGAGGAGAAGCAGATGTTCCTGGACGACTTGGGCATCCCTGAATCCGGCCTGGACCGGCTTATCAAGGCGTCCTACGCCCTGCTGGGCCTCATCTCCTTCCTCACCTCCGGCGAGGACGAGTGCCGGGCCTGGACCATCAAACAGGGCACCAAGGCCCCCCAGGCCGCGGGCAAGATCCACACCGACTTCGAGCGGGGCTTCATCCGCGCGGAGGTGGTCTCCTTTGACGACCTCCGCGCCAACGGCACCATGGCCGCCGCCAAGGAGAAGGGCCTGGTCCGCTCCGAGGGCAAGGAGTACGTCATGCACGACGGGGACATCGTGCTGTTTCGGTTTAATGTATAACGTGTAAAGCTGGCAGGGCGGGCCCTGCCGGGGGCGCCTCCGGCGGGTTCCCTTTCTGGTTTCAGAAAGGGAACCGAAAGAAAACCAGGGGGCGGCTACGGGCCACGGATGTGGCCCTATCCGCCGCCCCCTGGACCCCGGGGTACGGGTGGGCGGCGGTACGGTTTATGTTTGTTGGCAAGACTTGATAGCTGTTGCAGCTCGTATTGGTCTGGCGCCCGAACGACTTCGGCTGCCGCCCCTCGGCATATGACCGGGCAAGGCTTGGGAGTAGTTGCGTTTTCCTTAGTGCAAACAAGCCGCCACAAGGTCTGTGCGATTTTGAATCGGCATTGCGCCCGTTGGGAGTCGGCACGGGCCGCCGAAGGCGGCGCCCCCCACATGAAATATGGTGGTCCCAATCAACTCTGTGGGGACCGCCGCCCTCGGCGGTCCTATCCCCCGTCCCGCCCCGTGGGCGGCATTCTCAATTATCCATTGTCAATTCTCAATTCATTCTTCATTTCACGGAGGTTTCCCATGAATAACGCCCCCACCCTCTCCCCCATCATCCAGGGCTTCTGGCGGCTGGTGTCCTGGGGTTGGACCACGCCCCAGCTCTCCGCCTTCCTGGGCCAGTGTCTGGACCTGGGCGTGACCACCTTCGACGTGGCCGAGATATACTCCGCCGGCGAGGTGGAGACCCAGCTGGGCCGCGCCCTCAAGGACTTCCGCCGGGAGGATGTGCAGCTCGTCTCCAAGACCGGCATCGTCCGCAACACAGACCACTACTACGACACCCGTCACGACCACATCGTGGAGGCATGCAAGGCCAGCCTGCGCCGCCTGGGCACCGACTATCTGGACCTGTACCTCATCCACCGCCCCGACCCCTGCACCGACCCCTGGGAGGTGGCCCGAGCCATGGACGACCTGCTGTCGGCGGGCCTCATCCGGGCCGCCGGGGTCTCCAACTTCAACCCCGCCCAGTTCAGCGCCCTGAACACCGCCATGGGCGGTCGGCTGTTCACCAACCAGATCGAGGTCAGCCCCCTCCAGTTCGAGCATTTCCACAGCGGCATGATCGACCTGATGTGCCAGCTCCGGGTCCGTCCCATGGTCTGGTCCCCTCTGGCCGGCGGACGCCTGTTTATCGGTGAAGACCCCGCCGCCGTCTCCGTCCGGGCCTGCCTGGAGGAGATTGCCCGGGCCCATCACACCACCCCGGAGACCGTTGCTTACGCCTGGCTGCTGTACCACCCCGTGGGCTTCCTGCCCATCTGCGGCAGCAGTAAGATCGAGCGCGTGAAGGCCGCCGTGGCGGCCCTGGACGTGAAGCTGGACCACCCGGAGTGGTATCACCTCTACCTGGCCAGCGGGGAAAATATCCTGAAATAAAAAAAGCGGGACCTGTCATTTGACAGGTCCCGCTTTTTACTCGCCTTTATACTTCTTCCGGGTGGCGATGCCGCCCCGGATGTGCCGTTCCGCCTTGTTCTCGTCCAGCACGGCCTTGACCTGGAGATACAGGGGCTGATTGAAGGCCGGAAGCCGGTCTTGGATATCTTTATGTACGGTGGATTTGCTGATGCCGAACTTCTGAGCCGCCGCGCGCACCGTCGCCTTGTTCTCGATGATATAAAGGGCCAGTTGGCACGCCCGCTCCTCGATGTTCCCTTTCACACTCACAACACTCCCCGCATTTGGTTTCCACTGCCAAATGTATATGCGGGGTCCGTGTCGGATATGTGGTCGGGATTACAGAAGCGGCTTCAGCAGCGCCGCCATGGCCTGGGCGTCGAGCTTGGTGTCCGTGAAGTGTTCTAAGGCAAAGACCGCCTGATAGAGGAGCATCCCCAGGCCGTTGAAGGGCTTCAGGCCACGCGCTTTGGCCTGGCGGAGCAGCTCCGTTTCGGCGGGGTGGTAGATGGCGTCGTAGACCACCGCGTGGTCGGGCAGGGCGTCCAGGAAGGAGAAGTCGTCGAACTGCCCCCCGGCCCCGGCCATGCCCAGGGAGGTGCCGTTGACCAGCAGGTCGGCCCCCGCGCAGGCCCGGCGGAGGCTGTCCGGGTCAAACCCGGCGGGGGTCATCACGGCGGGGTCGAATTGACATAACAACTCTGCCTTCTCCGCCGTGCGGTTGCAGACGGTGAGGGAGCGCACGCCGGCCTGGACCAGTTTCAGGGCCACCGCCTTGGCGGCCCCGCCGGCCCCCAGCACCACCGCCCGCATCCCGGCTGGGTCGATGCCCTGAGCCTGGAGCGAGGCCAAAAACCCCCGGCCGTCGGTGTTATATCCGTATACTTTTCCATCTTTTATACGGACTGTGTTCACAGAACGGTACATTTCCGCGTCCTGGTCCAGCTCGTCCATCAGGGGGACCAGGGACTCCTTATGGGGCATGGTGGCGTTGAATCCGGCGTAGCCCAGGAGCTTGGCAGCCTGGAGCCAGTCCTGAAGTTCTCCAAATTTTACGGGTTGACATAAGTAAATATAGTCCAGACCGAGGGCGGAGATCATGGCGTTCTGGAGCAGGGGGGATTTGGAGTGCAGCACCGGGTCGCCGATGATGCACAGCTTCTGGGTGGTGTTGGTCAGGTTGACTTGCATAGGGCATGCTCCTTTATTGAAAGGGTTCCCCTGCCGGGGGCGTTCCTTTCTCGTTTGAGAAAGGAACCAAAAGAAAACCAGGGGGCGGCCACGGGCGTTTTCAATGCCCTACCCGCCGCCCCCTGGACCCCGGAGACGTCCGGGCGGCGGTACGGTTCTCGGAAGATTGCAAGACTTAGAAGCAGTTGCTCGCCGGTTTGGCCGCTGCGCGTCGATACCAACGGCGCGCCCAGCGCGCCCGCCGAGCGATTGTTACCTTGTATGACTTGGAAGTAGTTGCGTTTTCATCGGTGCAAACGGGCCGCCACAAGGTCTGTGCGTTTTTGAATTGGCGTAACCCCCATTGTCAGTCTGCACGGGCCGCCCAGTGGGCGGCCCCTACAAGAGACCTTCGGCATGAGCCGTAGGGGCCGCCGACCCCGGCGGCCCGTCTACGCACCCGCCTTGCCGGGCACTGCCAGGGCAGGCGCGCCCCCGTCCATACCCCAGCGGGCCGCCGTTCAGGCCCGCTGGGGAGAGGAAGAAC
>UQGJ01000075.1 GCA_900540545.1 uncultured Eubacteriales bacterium | reverse complement strand
CATGGAACATTCCCCCCGCCCCGCCGTCTAACAGAATAAAAGGAGGGAGACCCATGAAAAAAACCGCTCTGCCCACCCTGGTGCTGGCCCTGCTCCTCCTGTCCGCCTGCGGCCGGCCGACAGCCGCGCCTCCATCGGAGCCGCCGGACCCGCCCCCCACCCCAAGCAGCCTTTGCCCCGACGGACCTCCCATCATGCCCACCCCGGCCCCCGGCGATTGGACCCTGACCCGCTGCCGCATCGTGGACGGGGCGGAGACAGGCAAGCTGATTTTGGCCGGGGAGGGCCCCAACGACGTCTATACCCTGAATGTGTCGGACATGGTGGTGACTCTGGACGGCGGCTCCTCCGGCCCAGCCGAGCTGCGGGACGGCATGTGGGTGGATGTGGGACACACGGGCATGATTTTAGAGACCTTCCCGGCCCAGTTTGCCGACGCCCGGACCGTAGGGGGGAATACCGACGGCCTGGACGACCGCTGCGGCCTCTACCTCCAGGTCCTGGACGACCTGTGGAACGCGGACCCCGGCCTCAACGGCGACGTCACCGAGCTGGGCGTGGACCTCTCCGGCCTCACCGACCTCACCGAGAGCGAAAAATCCGCCGTGGCCTACGCCTTCGGCATGGCCCACGGCTCCATCTTCCCCCTCACCGGCACCTTCGACGAGCTGGCCGACCAGGGCTATATCGACAAGGAAAACCTGTACTGGGAGGACGGCCTCTTCTTCTCCATCGCCAGCCGGGAAATTGCCTGGAGCCTTCCGGCGATAGCGCCCGGCGGCGAGCCGCCGGAATTGCCCACGATGACGGGCTTCGATGCCCAAAAGTGGCGCAGCGGCGACGGCGCCTACTATTTTAACAACTGTACCGCCGCAAAGTCCGACGACGGCGCCTGGACTTATACGGTCGGAGAACAGGCCATCTCCTAAAAAGTGATATATTTATCTCATTTTCCCTTGACACCGCCTTCGCCATGTGATATATTTATCCTATCAAGAGACAAATAAATCACAACTAGGAGGCACACCCATGAAACACCCCATCCTATCCCTCACCCGTAACAAGCAGATCGGCGTGCTCTGCTGGGCCATCATCCTGCTGGCCGACCTGGCGGTCTTCCGCTTTCCCGTCCGGGACCTCCCCACCCCCGTGCGGGTGGTCCTCATGGTCCTGCTGGGGGCCGCGGCCCTGGCCGTCGTCGTCACCTCCCTGGGACTCTGGACGGAGCGGGCGGACGAGCGGGCCATGGACAACGCCCGCCGGGCGGACGCCGCCCTGTTCACCCTGTTCTTCCTGGTCATGGCGGGGCTGATCCTCTTCGCCGGGGAGGGCGTGGACTTCACCCTGGGCCGGGGAGAGCTGCTGCTAGTCTTCTCCGCCGTCTGCCTGGTCCGGGACGCCCTCTTCCTGGGCTATGAGAGGTTCGGCCGCTGATATGCTGGAGACGAGATTGAAAGAGCTGCGGGCCGCCCGCGGCATGGACCAGGCCCAGCTGGCCCAACTGGTGGGCGTCCGCCGGGAGACCATCGGCCGCCTGGAAAAGGGCCTCTATAACCCCTCCCTCAAGCTGGCCATGGACATCGCCAAGGTCTTCGCCCTGCCGGTGGAGGACATCTTCACCTTCCGCGACGATCAGTGAACCGCCTGTCCATCCACCGCCATCAAAACAAAAACTAAAGGTTGTAAAATGTGCCGGTATTCCTTATAATATAAGTCACTGTAAAAACCTACAATGACGTAGAGAGAGGGAAACAGCACATGGAACGTACCAAAATCGCCCAAATCTTTGCCGACCAGGACCGCTTCGGCGGCCAAGAGGTGTCCGTCTCCGGCTGGGCCCGGACCATCCGGGACATGAAAACCTTCGGCTTCATCGAGCTCAACGACGGCTCCTGCTTCAAAAACCTCCAGGTGGTCATGGACGCCACCGCCCTGTCCAACTACAAGGAGATCGCCGCCCAGAACGTGGGCGCAGCCCTGTCCGTCACCGGCGCGGTGGTCCTCACCCCGGACGCCAAGCAGCCCCTGGAGCTGAAGGCCGCCGCCATCACCGTGGAGGGCCCCTCTACCCCCGACTACCCCCTCCAGAAGAAGCGCCACTCCGTGGAGTACCTGCGCACCATCCAGCATCTGCGCCCCCGGACCAACCTGTTCTCCGCCACCTTCCGGGTCCGCTCCGTGGCCGCCCACGCCATCCACACCTTCTTCCAGGACCGGGGCTTCGTCTACGTCCACACCCCCATCATCACCGCCTCCGACTGCGAGGGCGCCGGCGAGATGTTCCGGGTCACCACCCTGGACCCCCGGAATCCCCCCCGGTCCGAGAACGGCGAGGTGGACTGCTCCGCCGACTTCTTCGGCAAGCCCACCGCCCTTACCGTCTCCGGCCAGCTCAACGCCGAGAACTTCGCCATGGCCTTCGGCGACGTGTATACCTTCGGCCCCACCTTCCGGGCCGAAAAGTCCAACACCACCCGCCACGCCGCCGAGTTCTGGATGATCGAGCCGGAGATGGCCTTCTGTGACCTGGCCGGGGACATGGACGTGGCCGAGGCCATGATAAAGTTCATCATCAACACCGTCATGGAAAAGTGCCCCGACGAGATGGCCTTCTTCAACTCCTTCGTGGACAAGGGCCTCATGGACCGCCTCACCCACGTGGCCACCTCCGACTTCGCCCGGGTCACCTATACCGAGGCCGTGGAGCTGCTCAAGCCCAACAATGACAAATTCGACTACAAGGTGGAGTGGGGCTGCGACCTCCAGACCGAGCACGAGCGCTACCTCACCGAGCAGGTCTTCCAAAAGCCGGTCTTCGTCACCGACTACCCCAAAGAGATCAAGGCATTTTATATGCGCCTCAACGACGACGGCAAGACCGTGGCCGCCGCCGACTGCCTGGTCCCCGGCATCGGGGAGATCATCGGCGGCAGCCAGCGCGAGGAGCGCCTGGACCTGCTGGAGGGCCGCATCAAGGAGCTGGGCATGGACCCCGCCGACTACTGGTGGTACCTGGACCTGCGCCGCTACGGCGGCTGTAAGCACGCGGGCTTCGGCCTGGGCTTCGAGCGCATGGTCATGTACCTCACCGGCGTGGGCAACATCCGCGACGTGCTGCCCCACCCCCGCACCGTGGGCAACGCGGATTTCTAACCAGAAAAGAAACAGGGCCGTGTACCGAAAAAGGTACACGGCCCTGTCATTGTTGAAGCGGCCATCAGCCGCCCCCCTTACCTGGGCTGGGGTCCCGGTCCCGGCCGCGGCGGTCTGGGCGGCCTCGGCCCGAAGGGCGGCCTGGGCGGCCGGGGACCCGGCTGGGGCCCGATGACGGGCGGCCGCACGATGGGCGGCAGGACCACGGGCGGAAAGACCACCGGGGGCCGCACCACCGGGGGAAAGACCACCGGCGGACACCCCGCCGGCGGGCAGGGGGACGGATTCCAGTTCGCCTGGGCCGGCGCGATGCCCCACGCGTTGATTTGGGGCGGGATGCTCCGGGTCATGATGCCGTCATACCAGATGCGCACCACGTCCCCGGCGCGCCACCGCCAGGCTTCTTGTGTATGGACGACGACCCTCTGCCGTGTATCCAGGTCCAGAACCAGCAGCCGTCCGGGCTGGGCCTCGATCACCACCGCGTTCATGATCATAACTTGGCACCTCCTGTCGTCATACTCCAGCCTATGCCGAACCCCGTCGAAGCGTCCCTCGTCCTGAGCCTCCCCTATCGGCAGATGGGGGAGGGGGACCGGCGCAGCCGGTGGAAGGGGCCCCAGCAGGCCCGCCCTGTGCGTCCCCCGCATCCCCTGTCATTGCGAGCCAGTTCTCAAACTGGCGCGGCAATCCGTCCCCCGTAGGGGCGCCCCTTGCGGGCGCCCGCGTCCTCGCGTCCCCTCACCCCACCAAAAAACCGCCGGAGGATTCCCATCCTCCGGCGGTTTCTCTTACCCAATAAACAGCTGCGTCCAGTAGTTCCCACTGGCCACATACCCCACGCCGATTTGGGTGTAACCGGCGTTCAGAATGTTGGCCCGGTGGCCGGGGGAGTTCATCCAGGTGGTCACCACCTCCTGGGGACTGCGCTGGCCGTAGGCGATGTTCTCCCCCGCGGTGCGGTAGGACACGCCGAAGGCGGTCAGCATCTCAAACGGCGTGCCGTAGGTGGGGCTGTTGTGGGAGAAGTACCCGTTGTCCACCATGTCCTGGGACTTGATGCGGGCCACCCGGGACAGCTCCCCGCTGGCGGCCAGGGCCGGAAGGCCGTGCTCGGCCCGGGCCTGGTTCACCAGCCGGACCACCTCCTGCTCAAAATCCGCCAGAGCGTCGTCCCCGCCGGCGGGCGGGGTCACGTCGGGCAGACCCGGCGTCTGGTCGGGCCAGACCACGTCGCCGCCGGGGAAGCCGGGGAGGGAGAGGTCCGGGCAGTTGGGGAGGAACACCTCCGGGCAGTTGGACAGGAAATCCTGCAGGGACCCCTGGAAGGTCTGCACCTGGAACCCGGGCATGGCCTGGGCGGCGTTCCCCTGATACACGGTCACGGCCAGGGGGGCCGCTCCGGCGGAGGCGGTGAGCGCGGCGGCGCTCAGAGCGCCCGCCACGAGATACGTACGGACTTTTTTCATTGGAAACACCTCTCAAAAAATGGATGTCGCCTCTTGCAAGGCTGTCTGGATTGTAACCGTTTTGTAACTATTTTGCAAATGCAATCTCTTCCAGCCCGTTCCCTCGCGTTGCGCCCCAACCGTTCGCCGCCCCACGTGTCCCATTGTGGGGACTTTTTATAGAACGTCAGTTCCATAAAGAGGTTGACCGCCCCGCCAACCCGTGCTATGATAAGAGGGAACTGGAACAACAGTTCTATTAAGAGGAGGAGAGCCCCCCACACTGTCATTCCGAACCAGTTCTCAAACTGGTGAGGAATCCGCATCCCCCGTCCTCCAACTGGAGTACCGATTCAAAATGACATCAGCTCCAAACACGCAAAAAAATGCCCCGCCTATCGGCAGGACATTTTCATGATGGTGGAGGAGGGTGGATTCGAACCACCGAAGTCGACGACAACAGATTTACAGTCTGCCCCCTTTGGCCACTCGGGAACTCCTCCATATGAAGTTGTGCCCCGTTCCAAACCCCGTCGGAGACTGGAGGGGGTATCGCGCCAAAGGCGCGTATCTAGGGGGAACTAGTTCCCCCTGGAAGGCGCTTCCCTCGCGCAGCGAGAGATTTTCCGCAGAAAATCGAAGCGCCTTGTGGAGCTGGTGGACGGATTCGAACCCCCGACCTGCTGATTACAAATCAGCTGCTCTACCAGCTGAGCTACACCAGCGTATCGGACCCATCAGCTCGTCCGCAGCGACGTTTATTCTAACAGAAAGGAGGTGGATTGTCAACAAGAAAACACCAGAAACCGTACAACTTTTTTTGAGAAGAGGGGAGACCACGGGGAACAGGAGGATAAGGCCGCTCCCGCTGCGGGATGTCCAGCGGGACCGGCCGGTTGCCCGCTGCCGGGTCTGCGGCGGGGAGCTGTACCGCTATGACCCCGTCGTCCGGCGGGGCGGCGGGCGGCTTTGCCCGGTCTGCGCCGGGCATGTTGAAACAAAGGAGGAAGGAACGTCAGACTATGACCTTGTATGAGATTTCCAAAGACTACCGCGCCAGCGCCCACGCCCTGCGGGGCCGCATCCGGGAGCTGGAGGAGACCTACCCCGGCCTGGACCGGGAGGCCCGCATCCGGCTGGACGAGCGCATCCGGGTCCTCACCGCCATGTGGCGGGAGAGCCGGGACCTGGCCGTCCTCTGCGAACACTACTACGAGAGGGGGTACCGCCGCAATGTCCGGTACACGATATAGGAGAGGGGGCGTCTACGCGGCCGATATGGCCGTCTACGCCCGCAGCATGTCCTCGGACAACTCCGCCCAGCATGAGCGCCTGAAGCGGAACCTGGTCCGGGCCCTCCGGGAGGACGTCACCCCCCGCCAGCGGCAGTTTTTGCTGCTCTACTACGATAAGGGCCTCAATATGCGCCAGATCGGCGAGGAGTTGGGGGTGGATAAATCCACCGTCTCCCGCACCATCAAGCGCGGGGAGGCCCGCCTCCGCCGGTGCCTGCGCTACGGCGCCGAACTATTTTTGCGCCCCCCGGACGACGACTGACCCCCATTTCTGTTCCATTTGGAACACTTCCTTCCGGGCCGGTCAGCAAATCCCATGCCAAGCCGTGAATGGGAATTGTAAAGACCCCATAGAATATGCTATACTGGTACCGACCCAATCCACAGAAAAGGCAGGCGGTACCATGGAACTGAATATGTCGATGAAGCAGAGCCAGACCCTGTCCCCCCAGATGATGCAGTCCATGGAGATTCTCCAGATGGGGTCCCAGGAGCTGCTGGAATATATCGAGGAGCAGGTCCAGGAGAACCCGGTGCTGGAGATGGAGGAGACCGCCGGGGACCGGGACGAGGGGGCCGTCCTCCAGCGGAAGCTGGAGTGGCTGGAGTCCACCGACACCCAGAACCGGGTCTACCACCAGCAGGACAGCGAGGACGAGGGCCGGGACCCCATCTCCAATTACGGCAACGCCGAGGACGACCAGGACCTCTACCGCTACGTCCTGTCCCAGTTGGAGGTCATGGACCTGCCCGCCCCCCTCCGCGCCGCCGCCCGCCTCCTGGTGGAGAGCCTCAACCAGAACGGCTGGCTGGACGAACCCCTGGCCGACCTGGCCGCCCAGTGCGGGGAGGACCCGGCGCTGCTGGACCAGGCCCTGGCCCTGGTCCAGAGCCTGGAGCCCGCCGGGGTGGGGGCCCGGGACCTGTCGGAATGTCTGCTGCTCCAGCTCCGCCGCCGGAAGGGCGCCGCCCTGGCCCAGCGCATCGCCAAAGACCACCTGGAGGCCCTCAGCAAAAACCGCTACGGCGTCATCGCCAAGGCCACCGGCGCCGCCCCCGACCAGGTCTACGCCGCCTGCGAGCTGATCCGCTCCCTGAACCCCCGGCCGGGCAGCGGCTTCGCCGCCCGGGAAAACCTGATCTACATCAACCCGGACCTCTTTGTCGTCAACTTCCCCGACCACTTCGAGGTCCTGACCAACGACTACTTTTTCCCCAGTCTGAACGTCAGCTCCTACTACTGCCGGATGCTCAAGGACAGCGACGACCAGGAGGTGAAGGACTACCTGGTGGGAAAGGTCCGCCAGGCCAAGTGGGTGGTGCGGAGCATCGAACAGCGCCGGAGCACCCTCATGCAGTGCGCCGAATGTCTGCTGGAGGTCCAGGAGGACTTCTTCCGCCACGGCCCCGGCCACCTGAAGCCCATGTCCCTGGCCGACATCGCCGGGCGGGTGGGGGTCCACGAGTCCACCGTCAGCCGGGCGGTGAAGGATAAGTACCTCCAGTGCTCCAGCGGGGTCTACCCCCTGAGCTACTTCTTCTCCCGGGGCCTGGGCGCCGCCGCAGGGAACGAGGAGGCCGCCTCCCCCGACGCGGCCAAGGCCCTGCTGAAAAAGCTGATTGCCGGCGAGGACAAGAAGAAGCCCCTGTCCGACCAAAAGCTCTGCGAGCTGATGGCCAAGGAGGGCTGCACCCTCTCCCGCCGCACGGTAGCCAAGTACCGGGATGAGCTGAACATCCCCAGCACCACCGGCCGCAAGCAGTACGAATGATTCCCCGTCCCCCGTCCCGCCCGCAGGCGTAATTCTTCATTCTTCATTGTTCATTCTTAATTCCAGAAAGGAGTCCCCATGACCTACAAAGCCCTCATCTTCGATTTTGACTACACCCTGGGCGACGCCACCGAGGCCATCCTGGCCGGGTTCACCCACGCCATGACCGCCATGGGCCACCCCGCCCCCGACCGGGAGGCGGTCCGCCGCACCGTGGGGATGCAGGTCCAGGACGCCTATACCCTCCTCACCGGCGACCCCGACCCGGCCAACCGGGCGCGGTTTTACGAGCTGTTCCACCCCGTGGCCCGGGACCTTCAGGGCCAGGGGAAGGTGGACCTGTTCCCCGGCGCGGTGGAACTGCTGCGGGCCCTGCGGGACCACGGCATCGCCGCCGCCGTGGTCAGCACCAAGAACACCCCCACCCTGGAGACGATTTTCCGGGTCAAAGGGGTGGACCACCTCTTTTCCCACGTGGTGGGGGGCGACAAGGTGAGCAAGCCCAAGCCGGACCCGGAGGGGGTCAACTGGGTCCTGGCCCAGATGGGCCTCACCGCCAAGGAGGTCCTCTACTGCGGCGACACCACCATCGACGCCGCCACCGCCCAGAACGCGGGCTGTGATTTCTGCGCCGTCCTCAACGGCACCACCCCCGCCGAGGACTTCGACCCCTACCTCCACAAGCACATCGCCCCCAACCTCTCCAACCTCCAGGCCTGGCTCGGTTTGTAAACAGCGCACAGCCGCCCCCCTTACAAAAGGGGGGGCGGCTCTTTTTTGCCCAAATGGGGCAAACTACGCCTTACAAAGACTTTACAAACCCCTGGGCGCGGACTTTACAAAGGCCCGGTATACTGTAAATTGTTCCGGAGAACAATAGATTGAATATGGATTGGAGAATGAAAGCGTTATGAAGAAGTCCCTTGCCATTCTGTGCTCCGCCGCCCTGTGCGTGAGCCTCTTCGCCGGGTGCAGCAGCACCGGCTCCACCCCCACTCCCACCCCCGGCGCCGACACCCAGGCCCCCGTCACCACCCCCGTGGACACCGCCCTCACCGGCAGCGTGGTCACCAACGGCTCCACCTCCATGGAGAAGGTCCTGGGCGCCCTCATCGAGGGCTTCGCCGCCGTCCAGCCCGGCGTCACCGTCACCTACGACCCCACCGGCTCCGGCGCCGGCGTGGAGGCCGCCTCCAACGGCTCCGCCGACATCGGCCTGGCCTCCCGAGGCATGAAGGACGAGGAGAAGGCCACCCTCACCGAGACCGTGGTGGCCAAGGACGGCATCGCCATCGTGGTCAACCCCGCCAACTCTGTGGACGACCTCACCGTGGAGCAGGTGGCCCAGATCGCCAAAGGCGAGATCACCAACTGGAAGGACCTGGGCGGCGAGGACGCCGCCATCGCCTTCGTGGGCCGGGAGGCCGGCTCCGGCACCCGGGGCGCCTTCGAGGAGCTGACCGACACCGAGGACGCCTGCGTCTATGCCCAGGAGCTGACCTCCACCGGCGCGGTGGTCACCGCCGTCGCCACCACCCCCGGCGCCATCGGCTACGCCTCCCTGTCCTCCCTCAACGACACCGTCAAGGCCGTGAAGATCGCCGGCGTGGCCTGCACCGAGGCCACCGTCCTGGACGGCAGCTACGCCATCCAGCGCCCCTTCGTCTTCGCCACCAAGACCGACGGCTCCCTCAGCGAGGCGGCTCAGGCCTTCTTCGACTTCGCCATGGACCCGGCCAACGCCGAGCTCTACACCGCCGCCGGCGTGGTCCCCGCCAACCGCTAACGAGAAAATCGGAATCCGGGAGAAAAGGGCCGCCCTCGGCGGTCCTTCTCCGCGTATACAAGGAGGGTTTCCATGGGACACAAACGGCTGCGCGGGGGGCTGGAAAAAGCCATGTACGGCCTGTTCTTCTTCTGCGGCCTGCTGGCGGTGGGCTTCGTGCTCTTTATCTCCATCTATCTGATTATTTCCGGCCTCCCGGCCATCCGGGAGGTGGGCATTGTGGACTTCCTCTTCAACCCGGTGTGGGCCTCCAACAACAAGACCGACCCCCAGTTCGGCATCCTGTCCTTCATCCTCACCTCCATCTACGGCACCGGCGGGGCCATCCTCATCGGCGTGCCCATCGGGTTCTTCACGGCCATGTACCTGGCAAAGCTGGCCCCCCCGAAGGTGGCGAACCTGGTTCGCACGGCGGTGGACCTGCTGGCGGGCATCCCCTCGGTGGTCTACGGCCTGGTGGGCATGACCGTGCTGGTCCCCGCCATCCGGGTGGCCTTTGACCTGGCCTCGGGGGCCACGCTGTTGGCCGCCATCGTGGTGCTGTCCATCATGATACTGCCCTCCATCATCAGCATGGCGGAGACCGCCCTGAAGGCGGTGCCCCGGGAGTACGAGGAGGCATCCCTGGCCCTGGGGGCCACGGCCATCGAGACCTATTTCCGGGTCAGCGCCCCCGCCGCGTCCAGCGGCATCGCCGCCGCCGTGGTCCTGGGCATCGGGCGGGCCATCGGCGAGGCCATGGCCATCATGATGGTGGCCGGCAACGTGGCCAACATGCCGGGGCTGTTCCAGAGCGTGCGCTTCCTCACCACCGCCATCGTCAGCGAGATGTCCTACGCCAGCGTGGGCTCCCTCCAGCGCAACGCCCTCTACTCCATCGCCCTGGTGCTGTTTCTCTTCATCATGCTCATCAACGTGGCCCTCAACGTCCTGCTCAAGCGGGACAAGAACAAGTAAGGGGGGAAGGCTCAATGGAATCGCGGCAGCTCTCCCCCCGGCGCCGGGCCTATGACCGGGTCATGCGCTTTTTCCTCTATGCCTGCGCGGGCCTCACCTGCCTGCTGCTGGTGGTCATCATCGGCTACATCTTCTTCCGGGGCGTCCCCAACATCACCTGGGAGCTGTTGACCTCCCAGCAGAGCGTCATCCGGGAGGTCGACGGCATCCTGCCCAACATCATCAATACCCTGGTGCTCATTTTCGGCACCCTCCTCTTCGTCCTCCCCCTGGGGGTGGGCGCGGCCATCTACCTCACGGAGTACGCCAGGAACAAGCGCGTGGCGGCCCTCATTGAGTTCGCCACCGAGACCCTCACCGGCATCCCCTCCATCATCTTCGGGCTGGTGGGTATGCTGTTTTTCTGCCAGATGCTGGGCTGGGGCGGGTCTATCCGGGCGGGCATCGCCACCCTGGTCATCATGACCATCCCCACCATCGTCCGCACCACCCAGGAGTCTTTGAAAACGGTGCCCCAGTCCTACCGGGAGGCCGCCCTGGGCCTGGGCAGCGGCAAGTGGCGCATGGTGCGCACGGTGGTGCTGCCCAGCTCCGTGGACGGCATCGTCACCGGCTGCATCCTCTCCATCGGCCGCATCGTGGGGGAGTCCGCCGCCCTGCTGTACACCGCCGGGGGCACCGCCATGTTCATGAAGAGCCTGGGGCAGATACTGACCATGCCGGGGGCCAGCCTCTCCGTGGGCCTGTACACGTACAGCATGGAGCGTGGCAAAATCGACGTGGGCTTCGCCATCGCCACGATATTGATGCTGATTACCTTGTGCATCAACCTGCTGGCGAAGTGGCTGGGGCGGAGGCTGAAGCGATAGGGGGGCGGGCGGCCACAGGCCGCCCCTACCGAAGATTTGCCGTAGGGGCGGCCCGTGGCCGCCCATCCCCCAAAAGGAGTTGA
>UQGJ01000074.1 GCA_900540545.1 uncultured Eubacteriales bacterium | reverse complement strand
CCTGGTTTTCTTTCCGTCCCCTTTCTGAAACCAGAAAGGGGACCCGCCGGAGGCACCCGAGCGGGAGCGCGAACTCAAGAAACCACTTTCCCGACCAGCGTGCCGTCCCGGACCCCGGTGATGCGCACTATCTTCTCCACATTATGTAGGTCCACACCGGCGGCAAATACCTCCGTATAGTTGGGCGCGTGTCCCCGCCACATCCCGTCCCTTTCCTCCTCGAACAGCACGGGCAGCTCGGCCCCCACCCAGCTTGCCAGCCAGGCCGCCGACATCTCTCCCGCCGCCTGGGCGGCCCGGTGGGCACGCTCCTCCTTCACCGCCTTGGGCACCTGTCCCGGCATGGTGGCCGCGGGGGTGCCGGTGCGGCGGGAGTAGGGGAAGATGTGCATGGCGGAGAAGCCGCATTGGCGGAGAAAGGCCAGGGTGGCGGCAAACTCCTCCTCGGTCTCGCCGGGGAAGCCCACGATGAGGTCGGTGGTGAGTCCGGGGCGGTCAAAGTGAGCGCGGAGCAGTTCCACGGATTCATAGAACCGCTCGGAGGTGTACTTGCGGTTCATCCGCTTCAGAGTCTCGCCGCAGCCGCTTTGCAGGGACAGGTGGAAGTGGGGGCACAGGTTGGGCAGACGGGCGAGCCGGACACAGAAGTCCTCCGTCACCGTCCGCGGCTCCAGGGACCCCAGCCGCACCCGGCAGCCGGGGGCGGCGGCGCAGACGGCCTCCACCAAATCGGCCAGGGCCGGCTTTCCCTCCAGGTCCCGGCCCCAGGAGGACAGCTCGATGCCGGTGAGGACCAGCTCCCGGTAGCCCTCTTCCGCCAGCCGGGCGGCCTGGGCGGCGGCGTCGGCCAGGGCCAGGGAGCGCACCGGCCCACGGGCGTAGGGGATGATGCAGTAGGAGCAGAAGTTGGTGCAGCCGTCCTGGACCTTCAGCATGGCCCGGGTCCGACCCTCCAGCCCTCCGGCGGTGAGGGGCTCAAAGAGGCGGTGGGACATGATGTTATCCACGGTGACGAGAGAGAACGGGGGATGCGGATTGCCACGCCAGTCCGCGGACTGGCTCGCAATGACATGGGGGGCGCACAGCGCCTCCAAATCGTCCAAAAAGGCCATTCTCCCGGCGGTGCCCGCCACCAGGTCCACCCCCAGGGCCTCCACGGCCTCCGGGGCGGTCTGGGCGTAGCAGCCGCAGACGGCCACCACCGCGTGGGGGCTTCGCTTTTGGGCCTGCCGGATCATCTGCCGGGACTTCTTGTCGCTGACCGCCGTGACGGTGCAGGTGTTGACGATGTAGGCGTCGGCCCCGCCCTCGAAGGGGACCAGCTCGTGGCCCCGGCGGCGCAGCTCGGTCTCCAGGGCGGCGGTCTCGTATTGGTTGACTTTGCAGCCTAAGGTGTGGATGGCGACTCGCATGATGGTGATACCTCACAAATAGGGCCGGTACGGCCCCTGTTTCTGGTGAAAATGTCGGATTGTTTTTATCGACCGGTTTGATTATAATGATATGTAATTGATTCTACCACACCCAGGGAGGAAAAGACAATGACCACCTTTCCCATCCAGCTCACCTCCGTCAGCGACATCAAGTCCTTCGTGGACGCGGCCAGCCGACTGGACTGCGACATCGACGTCCTCTGCGGGCGCTATCTGGTGGACGGCAAGTCCATCATGGGCCTGTTTTCCATCGACCTGTCCGAGCCCATCGAGGTGGAGGTCCACGGCACCCAGGCCCAGGCCGACATCTTCAAGCAGACCATCGAAAAGTTCGTGGTGAAGTGATGGAGCACACCTTTTTCGCCCTCATCTCCCGGATGCGCTACATCAACCGCTGGGGCCTCATGCGCAACACCTTCCAGGAGAACATCCAGGAGCACTCCCACATGGTGGCCGTCCTGGCCCACGCCCTGGCCGTCATCCGCCGGGACGTGTTCGGCGGCGACGCCGACCCCGGCGAGGCGGCGGTGCTGGCCCTCTACCACGACGCCCCGGAGATTTTGACCGGGGACCTGCCCACCCCCGTGAAGTACGACAACCCGGAGATACAGACCGCCTACAAGGCGGTGGAGGCCGTGGCGGCCCGGAAGCTGCTGGACCTGCTGCCCCAGGAGCTGCGCCCCACCTACGCCCCCCTGCTGGACGAGGACCCGGCCCATCCCCTCTACCCCCTAGTCAAGGCCGCCGACAAGCTCTCGGCCTACATCAAGTGCGTGGAGGAGGTCAAGGCGGGCAACCACGAGTTCCAGCAGGCCGCCCAGCAGACCCGGAAGAGCCTGGAGGACATGCGCCTGCCCGAGCTGGACTACTTCATGGAGCATTTCCTCCCCGCCTTTGAGCTGACTCTGGATGAATTACAGTAGCGGGTCCCCCATCCGTCACGGGCCTCGTGCCCGCACCACCTTACCCACTGCCCAGCCGTTGGCGACGAAGGAGCCTTACGGATGGGGCGTACCCCTTGCGGGTACAAGTGGAGAAGGCTACGAAAGGATTTGATTGTATGAAAGCCATCGTCACCGTCATCGGCAAGGACCAGGTGGGCATCATCGCCGCCGTCTGCACGCTGCTGGCCGAAAACCAGGTCAACGTGCTGGACATCAGCCAGACCATCCTGCAGGAATTCTTCACCATGACCATGCTGGTGGACGTGTCCAACTGCAAGCTGCCCTTCGCCGTGCTGGTGGAGCTGCTGGAGAACGAGGGGACCAAGCGCGGCCTGACCATCAAGGCCCAGCGGGAGGACATCTTCGATTCCATGCATAAAATCTGAGGCGGGGGTGCGATATGCTCAACAGTAAAGAGATTTTAGACACCCTGCACATGATCGACCAGGAGCACCTGGACATCCGCACCATCACCATGGGCATCTCCCTGCTGGACTGCGCCGACCCGGACGCCGACGCCGCCTGCCGCAAGATCTACGACAAGATCTGCCGCCGGGCGGAAAAGCTGGTGACCACCGGCGAGGCCATCGAGCGGGAGTTCGGCATCCCCATCGTCAATAAACGCATCTCCGTCACCCCCATGGCCCTAGTGGCCGGGGCCTCCGTCACCAACGACTACGTGCCCTTCGCCGCCGCCATGGACAGGGCCGCCCACACCACCGGCGTGAACTTTATCGGCGGCTTCTCCGCCCTGGTGCAGAAGGGCTTCACCCCCGGCGACAAGAAGCTCATCGCCGCCATCCCCGAGGCCCTGGCTACCACCGAGCTGGTGTGCTCCTCGGTGAACGTGGGCTCCACCAAGGCGGGCATCAACATGGACGCCGTGGCCCTCATGGGCCAGACCATCAAGGCCGCCGCCGAGCGGACCCGGGACCGGGGCGGCTTCGGCTGCGCCAAGCTGGTGGTGTTCTGCAACGCGGTGGAGGACAACCCCTTCATGGCCGGCGCCTTCCACGGCGTGGGCGAGGGGGACGCGGTGGTCAGCGTGGGCGTCTCCGGCCCCGGCGTGGTTTACCACGCCCTCCAGGACGTGAAGGGCCAGCCCTTCGACGTGGTGGCCGAGACCATCAAAAAGACCGCTTTCCGCATCACCCGCATGGGCCAGCTGGTGGCCCAGGAGGCGTCCCGCCGCCTGGACGTGCCCTTCGGCATCGTGGACCTGTCCCTGGCCCCCACCCCCGCCGTGGGCGACTCGGTGGCGCGGATTTTGGAGGAGATGGGCCTGGAGGTCTGCGGCACCCACGGCACCACCGCCGCCCTGGCCCTGCTCAACGACGCGGTGAAGAAGGGCGGCGTCATGGCCTCCTCCCACGTGGGCGGCCTGTCCGGCGCCTTCATCCCGGTCAGCGAGGACGAGGGCATGATCGCCGCCGCCGCCTCCGGCGCCCTGTGCCTGGATAAGCTGGAGGCCATGACCTGCGTTTGTTCCGTGGGGTTGGATATGATCGCTGTCCCCGGCGACACCACCGCCGAGACCATCTCCGCCATCATCGCCGACGAGGCCGCCATCGGCATGGTCAACACCAAGACCACCGCCGTGCGCATTATCCCCGCCCCTGGCCGGAGCGTGGGGGATACGGTGGAGTTCGGCGGCCTGCTGGGCTCTGCCCCCGTCATGCCGGTCCACCCCTTCGGCAGCGCCGATTTTGTGGCCCGCGGGGGACGGATACCAGCTCCCATGCAGAGCTTGAAGAACTGAAGAGACCCGAAAAAAGGCCCCGCGTACCAGAGGAGTGGTACGCGGGGCCTTTTCCTGCCGGCGGGGGGGGCTCACGGCAGAAGCGCGGTCTCCAGGTCCTGGAGCATCACGTCCAGGGCGGTGATGCCGCCCTCGGCGGTGTACCATACGGCGGGGTGCGCCAGATAGACGATATTGCCGTCTTGGTAGGCGGAGGTCTTCATCACCAGCTCGTTTTCCATGATTTCGGGAGCCAGCCGGGCACCGTCGGTTCCGATGGCGGCATCCCGGTCCATGATGAAGATGTACTGGGGGTCCTTGTCCACGATAAATTCAAAGGACGCCTCGTTGCCGTGGGTGGAGGTGTCGATATTGGCGGACACCCCGGCGTTCTCAAAGCCCAGCTCCCGGCCAATGATGGAGCAGCGGCCGTCGTTGCCCAGGACGTTGAAGCCACCGCTGGTGGTCATGCCCACGATGGCGGTCTTCCCGGCGGCGAACTCCGCCAGCGCCTGGATCCGGCTGTCAAATCCGCTCATAAGCTCGTCCACCGAGGACTCCACGCCGAAGATGGAGGCAATCGTGGCGGCGTTCTGCCGCACGCTCTCCACCAACCCAAGCTCTGCGTCCGTGGCGAGGAACACCACGGGGGCGATCTGCCGAAGGGAATCATAGGAGGCGCTCAGCCGGCCGCCGATGAAAATGACGTCCGGCTCGCAGGACATGACGGCCTCCAAATCGGCCTCCTTGATGGTGCCCAGCTTGGCGATACCGCCGTCCGCGGCATAGCCCTGCAGATATTCCAGCGAGGTGGAGGCCGCGCCCACCACCCTGCCGCCAAGACCCAGCCCGTCCAGAATGTCCAGCGCGGCCATGTCCAGGACCGCCACGCGCTGGGGGTCGAAGGGGACCTCAAGCTGGATGGGCTCCTTGGCGCTGTCGAGGGCGGTGATGGTGACGGTGGCGGAGGCCGTCTGCTGGACCGGGGCGGAGCCGGCCGGGTCGGCCGTATTCCCGCAGGCCGCGAGGGAAAGTCCGATGGCGGCGGCCAGCGCCAGGGACAGGATCGCATTGGTGTGCTTCATGATGCATTCTCCCTTTATCAAAGTGTGGAACAGTGCGGTCAATAGTAGATCGACAGGGGCTTTCCGTGGACCTCCTGTATCCGGAAGTCCACGTGGTATATCTCGGACAAATTCTCCTCCGTCATCACCTCCTTTACCGTGCCGAATTTAGCGATTTTCCCATCCACGAAGGCGCAGATATAGTCGGAGTAAAAGGCGGCGTAGTTGATTTCGTGGAGGACCAGGATCACGGTTTTGCCCAGCTCGTCGCACAGCCGGCGCACCATTTTCATCATATTGGTGGCGTGATAGATGTCGAGATTGTTTGTGGGCTCGTCCAGCAGCACGTAGTCGGTATCCTGGGCGATGACCATGGCGATGTACGCCCGCTGGCGCTGTCCGCCGGAGAGCTCGTCGATGAAGCGGTGCTGGAAGGGGCCCAGCTCCATGTATGCGATGGCGCGGTCGATGATGGCCGCGTCCTCGGCGGTGATGTGGCTTCCGCTGTACGGGAAGCGGCCGAAGGCCACCAGCTCCCGGACGGTGAGCTTCATCTGCACGGCGTTGGTCTGGGTGAGGATGGCCAGCTTTTGGGCCAGCTCCCGGCTTTTCCAGTGGGAGATGTCCCGGCCCTCGAATTCCACCAGGCCCTCGTCCCGGGCCACCAGCCGGGAGATCATGCCCATCACGGTGGACTTGCCCGCCCCGTTGGGTCCGATAAGGGAGAGCACCTTGCCCTTGGGGATGGAAAAGCTCACGCCATCCACCACGGCCTTGCCGTCATATGCCTTAGAAAGCGCTTTGATACGCATGGCTACCTCCTTTTTTGCGTCAACAGCAGATAGAGAAAATAAATCCCGCCGCCTACGGTTATGAACACGCTGACGGGGATGGTGTACACAAAGACGTGTTCCACAATGAGCTGCCCGAACACCAGGATGACCATGCCGAACAGGGCCGAGCCCAGCATGAGCGGTCCGTGCCGGTAGGTGCGCAGGAGCTGCCGGGAGAGATTGGCGATGATCAGGCCCAGAAAGGAGATGGGCCCCACCATGGCGGTGGCAATGGTGATGAACAGGACCACGCCCAGCAGCAGCTTGCGGATGACCCTGTCGTAGTCCACCCCCAGGTTGATGGCCTGGGCCTTGCCCAGGTTGATCACGTCCAGCAGGGCCAGCTCCCTGCGGAGAAAGAAGATCACTGCCCCCATCATGAGGGCGGAGAGCGCGATGATCTCGGAGTTGACGTTGGAGAAGCTGGCCACCAGGGTCGCCAGCAGGGCGTCATACTCGTTGGGGTCCATGGCGCGGGTCATGGTGCTCTGAAGGCTGGAGAAAAAGGTGGTCAGAATGGTACCCGCCAGCAGGACGTACAGCACGTTGTACCGGGTCTTTTGAAACAGGTAGCTGTAAATCAGGGTGGCCGCGCCCCCCATCAGCGCCAGGTCCGTCAGAAAGGCCAGGTTGCTGCTGCGGGCGATGAGGCTGCCCGAGCCCAGGAAAAAGACCACGCCGGTGTGGATCGCCGTGTACAGAGAGTTCATGCCCAGCAGGCAGGGGGTCACGATGGTGTTGTTGATGATGGACTGGAACACGATGGAGGCGCTGCCGATGCAGAAGGCGGTGAGCAGCATGACGACCAGCTTGGGCAGGCGCAGGCGGATGGCGAAGGACACATACCTGGGATCGATGTCCACGCACAGGTAGAGCGCGCCCGCCAGGACGGCCAGCAGGAGGAGGACCGTCAGCTTGGTCCTGGTTGAAAGCCCGGCGCGGCGGGCGGGGCGGGCGGCCGCGGCGGTGGCCGGCGGGGCGCAGAGCTTGGCTGTATTCACGCGCAGCCCCCCTTCGGACGGTCGGCCAGCAGGGCGCGGAGGCTTTGGTTCCCGTGGTTCAGCCGGTAGAACAGCAGGGCCACAAAAATCACGCTGCCCAGGATGCCCACGATCAGCTCGATGGGCAGCTCGTAGGGGGCGATGAGCACGCGGCCCAGCATGTCGCACACCAGCACGAACAGGGCGCCGAACAGGGCCGTGTCCACCAGCGTGCCCCGAATCTTATCCCCCTTGAACATGGCGACCACGTTGGGGACGATCAGCCCGATGTAGCTGATGGAGCCGACCACCACCACGATGCTGGCGGTGATCAGGGCCGCGATGGTGAGGCCGGAAAACAGCACGAAGCTGTATGGGACCCCCAGGTTGCTGGAGAAATCACGGCCCAGGCCCACGATGTTAAAGTGGTTGGCAAAGACGAAGGCCAGAATGACCAGGGGCACCACCAGAAACACCAGCTCGTACCGCCCCCGGAGCACCATGGAGAAATGCCCCACCAGCCACGTGGAGAGCGCCTGGGTCATCTCATACCGGTAGGCCAGAAAGCTTGTGACGCCGCCGATGACGTTGCCGAACATGATGCCCACCAGGGGCACCATGACCACATCCTTGAACTGGATGCGCTGGATAAACCAGACGAAGAGCCAGGTGCCGGAAACGGCGGTGGCGCAGGCAAACAGCGCCCGCCCCCAGAGGGTGGAATTGGGCATGAACAGCAGGGCCAGCAAGATGCCGAACTGCGCCGAGGAGATGGTCGCCCCCGTGGTGGGGGAGACAAATTTGTTCCTGCAAAGCTGCTGCATGATCAGCCCCGCCACGCTCATGCCCACGCCGGTGCAGAGGATGGAGAGCAGGCGGGGCAGGCGGGAGATCAGCAGAATTTCCAGCTGCCCGGCGTCTCCGGCCAGCAGGCCGGACAGGTCCATGTCCAATACGCCGATGAACAGGGAAACCACAGAGGCGGCGGTCACGAGGACGGCCAGCGCCAAGGTGATGTGCTTGTCTTTCATAGGCTTCACTCCTGAATTTAGATAGTTAGCTAAAGCTAACCTTTTGCCAAAAAAGAGACAGCATGAACGCACATCCGAACCTGTGCGTCACACTGCTCACAGCTTGGTTAGCATAGCACAACTGGTTGGCTTTGGCAAGCATTTTTTTCATAAAGCGGTTCCGCCGCGGCCGGTATGCCCTCGACCGGCCGCGGCGGATCGTAATGTTTGGAGGGCCGCCCGGCGGGGCCTCAGCTCCGCGCCAACCTCGCCCTCAGCCCCGAATACCGCCTCTGCTGACGGTCGTTGGCTACCATCTGCGCCACCCGCTCATCGTCCCCCACCAGGATGAACAGCTCCCTGGCCCGGGTGACGGCGGTATACAGCACCCCCCGGGTCAGCAGCAGGGGCGGCGCGTCGCTGACGGCCAGGATCACCGCCCGGTACTCGCTGCCCTGGGCCTTGTGGACCGTCATGGCGTAGGCCGGTTCCAGCTCCCCCAGCATGTCGGGGGAGTACTCCACCAGCCGCCCGTCGAAGTCCACCGTCACCAGCTCCGAGCGGTTGTCGATGTCCGTGATGCGCCCGATGTCCCCGTTGAAGACCCCCATCCCGGCCCCCAGGCCGTCGGCGTTCTTCCACAGGATGTCGTAGTTGTTCTTCACCTGCATGACCCGGTCCCCCGTCCGGAAGAGGAAGGAGCCGAACCGCCGCTCCGGCTTGTCCTCGGCGGGGGGATTCACCGCCGCCTGCAAGAGCTGGTTCAGGGCGAAGGTCCCTGCCTGGTGCTTCCGGGTGGGGGAGAGGACCTGTATCTGGTCCGCCGGGATGCCCATGTTCTCCGGCAGACGGGTCCGGACCAGCTCCACCACAGTCTCGGCCGTGCGGTAGGGGTCCTTGCGGCGGAGGAAAAAGAAGTCGCTTTTGTTGTTATGTAAATCCGGGACCTGGCCCCGGTTGATGGAGTGGGCGTTCATGACGATGGCGCTCTGGGCGGCCTGCCGGAAAATCTCGGTGAGCCGCACCGTGGGCACCTTGCCGCTGCGGATGAGGTCGGACAGCAGGTTCCCCGGCCCCACCGACGGGAGCTGGTCCGGGTCCCCCACCAGAATCAGGCGGCAGTCCCCCCGCAGCGCGGACAGCAGCGCCCGCATGAGGGGCACGTCCACCATGGAGGTCTCGTCCACGATGACCGCGTCCACGGCCAGGGGGTCGTCCTCGTCGTGGGCAAAGACCAGCTGGCCGCTGTGGGAATCGAACTGGGTCTCCAACAGGCGGTGGATGGTGGTGGCCTCGGCCCCGCAGGCTTCGCCCATCCGCTTGGCCGCCCGGCCCGTGGGGGCGGTGAGGGCGGTCTCCAGCCCCAGGGCGTCGAAGAGGGCCAGGGCCCCCCGGAGGCAGGTGGTCTTGCCCGTGCCCGGCCCGCCGGTGAGCAGCATGACCTGACGGCTGGCGGCCAGCTCCACAGCCTCCCTCTGCTGGGGGGCGTATTCGATGCCCTGCTCGGCCTGGATGCGCTCCAGCAGCTTGTCCAGGCCCTGGGGCGGGCACAGCTCGTGGGCGCACATCTCGGCAAGGCGCAGGGCCACGTACTCCTCGGCCTCCTGAACGGGGGCCAGGTAGCAGGCGTCCTGCCCCGCCACCGGCTCCCGGACCACCTCGCCCCGCTGTTCCAGGGCGGTCAGCGCCTCGGCCAGGGCGGACTCCTCCACGCCGATGAGCTGTCCCGTGGCCCACAGCAGCTTGGCCGCGGGGAGGAAGGTGTGCCCGTTCATCAGGTTGTGGGACAGCTCGAACAGCAGTCCCGCCTCCATCCGCTGGGGGTCCTCCCCCTCCATGCCGATGGACAGGGCCAGGTCGTCGGCGGCGGAGAAGGGGACGCCCAGCTCCTCGTCCACCAGTAAGTACGGGTTGTCCTGCAAAACCTCCAACGCCTCGTTGCCGTACCGGCGGTAGAGGGGCATGGCGAGCTGGAGGGGCAGCCCGTGGCCGGACAGGAATTCCAGCAGCAGCCGCATCCCCATCTGGAGCCGGAAGGACTCGCCGATCTCCAGGGCCCGCTTCCGGGTGATGCCCTTGATCTTGGTCAGCAGCTCCGGCTGCTCGGCCAGAACGGTGAAGGTCTCCCCGCCGAACTCCTCCACCAGCCGCCGGGCGGTGGAGGTCCCCACCCCCTTGATGGCCCCGGAGGAGAGGTACTCAAAGATGGCCTTTTCCCCCACGGGGACCCGCCGCTCCACCACCTCGGCCTTGAACTGCTCGCCGTAAGAGGCGTGGCGGCCCCAGGTGCCCTGGACGGCCAGCCCCTCGCCGGGGGCGGCCCCGGGCATACAGCCCACCACCGTCACTGGCTCCCGGTCCCCCACGGTAAGGCGAAGGACGGTGTAGCCGTTTTCCTCGTTGCGGAACACGACCGACTCCACCGTCCCCTCGATGAGATTGAGCTCTTTGACTTCCTCCACGATGTACAAACCCCTTACAGTACGAGATATTCCTCCAGCGCCCCCATGGGGCACAGCACCACCTTCGGCTCCTCGTTGGCCAGGGTGGTGGCGACGGCCAGCCCCACCCGGTCCAGCCCCGCGTCGGCGATGACCACGGTGTAACGCTGGTAGGCGTCCCCCCGAAGCCAGAGCAGTCCCCGCACCGTCTGTTCCAGCGCCGCCCCGTCCCCCCGGGCGGGGACCACGGCGTAGACCGGGGCATAGGGCTCGCCGGGGGCCAGCAGTTTTCCGAAGGCCAGCCAGCCCAGGGAAAAGAGGCCGAATACGGCCAGCAGGGACAGGATGATTTCCAAAATCGCGTGCAGCATGGTGACCCACCTCCGGGCCATCCTATGCAGATGGGCGGCGCTTAGTTCAAAATGGACGTGAAACCGAAGGTAAGCCCCGTGATGAGGAATCCGGCGATCAGCACCCCGGCAAAGATGGCGGGGAGGGCCTTCCGCAGCCGCATGTCCAAAAAGGCCGCCGCCAGCGCCCCCGTCCAGGCCCCTGTCCCCGGCAGGGGGATGGCCACGAAAATCATCAGCCCCAGATACTTGAACCGGGTCACCTTCTTGCCCTTCAGGTGGGCCTTGGCCTCCAGTTTGTCCACGAGAGAGTTGAGCTGGGGCAGATGCCGGCGCATCCACTTGAAGATGCGGCGGATAAAGACCAGAATGAAGGGGATGGGGACCATATTTCCAACTACGGCGCAGAGGAAGGACAGCCAGTGGGGCAGCCCCTGGGACACCCCGAAGGGGATGCCGAAGCGCAGCTCCGCCACCGGGACCATGGACACCAGCACCGTGAGTAACATCTCATGTAAAAGCTCCAAACATTTCACCTCGCAGATGATATTCTACCATAGGCGGAGGTGGAATAACAGAAAGATTTTATAAAGTTTGGGCAGGGCGGGCCCTGCCGGGGACTTGCGCTCCCG
This sequence comes from uncultured Eubacteriales bacterium, assembly GCA_900540545.1. GTDB lineage: Bacteria > Bacillota > Clostridia > Oscillospirales > Oscillospiraceae > Intestinimonas. The sequence goes on along the minus strand of UQGJ01000074.1, from coordinate 43 downwards.
CGCGGGGGTTCCTTTCTCGTTTGAGAAAGGAACCGAAAGAAAA
>UQGJ01000073.1 GCA_900540545.1 uncultured Eubacteriales bacterium | reverse complement strand
CCCTGGTTTTCTTTCCGTCCCCTTTCTGAAACCAGAAAGGGGACCCGCCGGAGGCCTCCCTATTGACATATATCGAATATTGATATACTATAACTATACCGATAATCGCTATACCAGAAAGGTGGTGGTCCCGTGGCGCGGAAGAAGCTGGATACGCTGACCGAGCAGATGTATTACGTCCTGCTCTCCCTCACCCAGGAGCGGCACGGGTACGGCATCATGCAGTACACCGCCGAACTCACCGGCGGCCGGGTGAATATCGGGGCTGGGACCCTGTACGCCCTGCTCGCCCGGTTCGAGGGGGACGGGCTCATCAAGCTCACCGGGGAGCGGGAGGGTCGGAAATACTATCAGCTCACCCAAGAGGGACAGAAGGTGCTGGACGACGAGTTCGCCCGCCTCCGCAGGCAGGTGGCCGACGGGGAGCGGGTGATGAAGGAGGCGAAGGACCATGAGCAAAGGGTGTAAAACGGTACTGTTCGCTTTTTCTGTGGCGGACCGGCGGGAGGCGCGGCTCTGGCTGGAGTACATGGCGGAACAGGGCTGGGAGCTGGTGCGGGTCAAGGGGAAGCAGTTCCCCCGGGCGGTTTTTCAGCCCCTGGAGCGGAGCGGGCTGCGCTACGACGTGGACATCGCGGACAACGCGATGAAAAACTATTTCCAACAGCAGGAGTACGCCCAATTCCTGTCCGACGCGGGCTGGGACGAGGCGGGGGAATTGAACGGTCTCAAATTCTACAAATCCAGGCCCGGCTTCTCCCCCGCCCCCATCCAGACCGACCCGGAGCTGGAGCGGAAGCGGTACTGGAAGGAGCGTTTTGTGCCCGACCTGCTCTCCACCCTCCTCGGGCTGGCCCTCATCGCTCTGGTCGTCCTCATCCCCATCCTCAGCCGCGCGTTTCATCTTTTTTCCCTGCTCCGCTCCAATTTCTTGCTCCTGACCTGGGCGGTCCTTCTGGTCTACCTTTCCCTGAGCCTGTTCATCTGGGTCTGGTCCGCTTGGCGGCGGCGCAGGGCGGACCGCCTGCCGGTGGCCTCGGCCTTTCGATGGGCCCGCATCCGCGGGGTGCTGCAGGCTTGTTCCACCTTGCTGGTGCTGCTGACCATCCCACTGAACTGGGGCTCCTCCCTATACTCCCTGACCATACCCGACCCCTCCGACGAAACCTTCCGCTCGTGGCCCGTGGCGCTGGCGGAGGACTTCGGCGTTGAGGACGCCTACACCTACGGGCTGGTCCAGGCCGACTCGGTGCTGCTGCACAGCGTTCAGATTCGGTCCTGGTTCCCCGTGGACGACACCTCCAGGCGAATGACCGAGGAGCGGTTCGACTGTACTTATGGCTGGGTGGCGGATTTGGTGGTCAGCGGACTTCTGAACGACGAAGACGACTACACCCCGGCGGAGCTGGGCTTCGACGAGAGCTATCAGGACGGCGAAAACAACCTTTTACTGCGGCAGGGAAACACGGTGGTGCGGCTGGAGGCCCCCTTCGACCTGACCACCGGCACGGCGCTGGCGGTCCTGCGGGACCGGCTGGAATGGGAGGGATGACAGATGCTGCGCTGGTTTTACTATCAAATTTCCGATGTGAAGGCCATGGAGGCCGAGTTGAACCGGCTGGCCGGGGAGGGCTGGGCCCTGGACTGGCTCTGCTTCGGGCTGGCCCGGTTCCGGCGGACGGAGCGGGCGGACCTGCGCTACTGCGTGGAGCCCGACCACAAGCTGCCGGTGGAGCGGGAGGAGGAGGAGTACCTCCAGCTCTGCGCGGACGCCGGGTGGGAGCCGGTGACGTCAAATGAGATCTACCGGATCTTTGCCTCCCGTCCGGGGACCAACCCGGCGCCCCTCCAGACCGACCCGGCGGTAGAGTTCGAGGTCAACTGGAACCAAAAGCTCAAGGAGGTGGCGCTGGGGAGTCTCTCCCCTGTCCTTGTGATTCTCTTTACCCGGGCCATCCATCTGTTTACACAAGAGGGCCACCACCTGTGGTATCCGCTGCTCAGTTGGGGGACCCTTGCAGTGGATGGCCTGCTCGTTCTCCTCCTTCTGTTCTGGCTGGGCCAGTTCTTCTATCTGCTCCACTGCCGCCGCCAATTCCGGGCCGCGGCGGAAGCGGGCGAGGACCTCCCCCTCCCCTCCCGCCGGGGGGCAAAGCTCCGCGGCCTGATGGGGCTTGAGTGGCTGCTGCTCCTGGCCTGTATCCCGTTGGCGCTCTTCGGCATAGGCAGCGGCGGCCAGTCCTGGACCAACACGCCGGAGGTCACGGAGCATATGGCGGAGCTGCCGGGGATACGGGCGGAAGACGTGGGGCTGACGCCCGGCGAGTCCCACGGGCATCTGTCGGCGTCCGGGACTCCCTTCCTGCGCGAGGTCTACACGCTGGATTGGGACGAGCAGAGCCGCGACCTGACCACCCAATGGTACGACTGCCCCGCCGACTGGCTGGCGCGGGTGGTGGTCAGCGACCTCTGCGCCGATTTTCAGAAAGGCGAGAGACTGCTGTCCGCCCGCATCCTGCCGGGCACAGCCCAAATCCTGGAACCGGCGGACCTGGGCTTCGACCAGTCCTGGCTGGCCTCGCTGAAAAACGGCTATCAACTCCTGCTCTTCCAGGAGGGGCGCATCGTGGCCTACGTCATCGCCCCGGTGGACTTCACAGACCCGGCGGTCCTGGACGCCGTGCGGACGCGGCTTTTGGAGGTGAGTCTCCCATGAGCAAGCACAAAAAGTGGGTGCCCTTCCCCTACCACACCCTGAACTACAAGGCGGCCGAGGAGTGGCTCAACCAGCGGGCGGAGGAGGGCTGGCAGGTGGAGGACCACCTCGCCCCGTTACAGCTCATCAAGCTGGCCCGCCGGGACGGCCCCACGGTCCGCTACTGCATGGACCTGTTCCAGCCCAACCAGCCGGGGGACGCCGACTATCTGTCCCTCTGCCGTCAGGCGGGCTGGACGCCGGTGCTGGAGCTGGCGAACATGCGCCTGTTCGTCTCCCAGCCCGGCCAGCGCCCCGCCCCCATCCAGACCGACAGCGGCCTGGAGCTGGAGCGGTTCGAGGCGACCTATCTCTGGAAAGCCCTCCGCGGCCCCCTGGTCCCGCTGTCCCTTCTGCTGCTCTTGTGTGCCGCCTTCTGGGTGATGCACTTCACCAAGGCCTACGCGGTGGCCCGCTTCCACTTGGAGCTGGCCCGCTCCTGGCAGGTGCTGGTGAGCGGGGTCGGCCTGGCCCTCTGCATCGCTTCAACCGCCTGGCAAATCGTCTCCGTGGTACGCTACTGGCGGCGGGGCCGCCGGGCCGTCCAGGCGGGGCAGCCCCTGCCGGTCCACCGCCTTCACCGGACCGGCTGGTGGGAGCGGCTCCGGGTGGTGGGCAACGGACTTCTGCTGATTGCCGCCATAGCTATACTGGTCTGGCGCTTCGCCCCGTCCGGAGACCAGAAGGCGGATACCCCCTTCGTCTCCCTGGCGGGCGAGCCGGTGGTCCAGGGCGCGGACGTGGGCCTGTCCGCCTACCCGCAGTCCGCCCTGTCCCACGAGGTCTCCCCCCTCATGCGCTATACCGGGGCGGAACAGGACGTTCTCTTCACCAGCCGCGGTTCCGCCGTCTTTTCTCTAGACACCGACCACTACCGCTGCGCGTCGGAGGGACTGGCCCATTGGGCCGTCGGGCAGCTCCGCGTCAGCGCGGGTTCGGAAAACGTCCAGCCGGCGTTCACCTCCGTGGACCTGGGCTTTGACGAGAGCTGGCTCTGGGTCTGGGAACCCAACGACTGGACCCCGGACCCCCAGGCCACCCTGGTCCTCCGCCAGGGGAACACCACGGTGCGGCTGCATGGGCCGGTGGACTGGACGGACCCGGATATTCGTGCTATGCTATGGGAACGCTTACAATTAGAGGAGTGATTTCATATGTCCGAAATCCTGTTTGTCAACGCCTGCGTCCGTGGCGTGCGGTCCCGGACCCTGAAGCTGGCCCGGCACTTTCTGTCCGAATATGAAAAAAGCCACCCGGCGGACCGGGTGACGGAGCGGGACCTGATAACGGAGCGGCTGGAGCCCCAGTACCCTGAGGTCTTGGAGGCCAGAGACGCCCTGTGGGCGGCGGGGCGGTTGGACGAGCCCATGTTCGCCCCCGCCCGGCAGTTCGCGGCGGCGGACAAGATCGTCATTGCCGCCCCCTTCTGGGATTTGAGCTACCCCGCCATCCTGAAAATCTATCTGGAGCGCATCTCCGTCACCAATCTCACCTTCGGCTACGATGACCAGGGCGGCAATGTGGGGCTGTGCAAGGCGTCCAAACTGCTGCTCATCACCACCCGGGGCGGCAACTTCTCCCTGCCCGATACCGAGTGGATGGAGATGGGGGCGCGGCACCTCCAGGCCCTGTGCGCCATGTACGGCATCCCGGAGTTCCGGCTCCTATGCGCCGAGGGATTGGACGACGTGCGTAACGACAAGGAGGCCCTGCTGGCCCAGGCCATGGAGCAGGGAACGGAGCTTGCAAAGGGGTTCTAACCCCCCAGGTTCCGCAGAACGCCGAAGACCAGCAGCACGACCGCCATGCCCCAAATCAGCGCCGACTGCCACCGGGCGGGGCGGGCGGAGCCGGTCCTGACCCAGCGCCAGAGCAGGGTCCCCAGCACCAGGGCCAGGACCGGCAGCAGGCACAGCAGGGCCGGGTTGGCGCTCCACGCTCCGGCAAAATCCAACCGCAGCAGGGCCATACACATGCGGGTCACCCCGCAGCCGGGGCAGTAGAGGCCCGTCACCGCCCGGAAGGGGCAGGGGAGCGCCAGCCCCGTTTTGGCGCAGAAAAAGGCGTAGGCGAGCCCGATCCCCAGGATCAGGCCCGCCCGCGCCATTGCTTTTTTGGCTCGCTCAGAAGCGGTCATCGTCTTGCTCCGGCCCGTAGTCGCCGGCGGGGGTGTAGTGGTTCAGCTCGCTCTGCATGAGGGCGAAGGACACGATGGACAGCCCCACGATGGACAGCACCAGGTAGAGGATAGCCAGGCTCCCGGTGGGAACGCCCCGCTCGGCCCTGGCCTGGTCCAGCTTGTCGCCCATCTTGTAGTTCCAGTAGATGGAATAGATGCCGCAGGTGATGAGGCTGAACAGGAAGGCCATGCCCCCGGTGGTGCCGGGGCGGCCGGTGACCTCGTTGACGTCGTCGTTCAGGCAGACGAACCAGTAGATGCCGTAGATACCGCAGGTGATGATGCTCAGGACGATACAAAGTCCGACGCTGCGATGCCGCATGGAAATCGCTCCCTTCTCTCTGGTGCTATCAGTATAATCGAAAGCGCGTCCAGTTGCAAGAGGAATCTTCCCTTTTCGAAGGAGTTCGCAGCAGACACTACATCGCAGTACATCCGTCTTTACAATGCGGTCATTCTAACAATTTGCACATTGACATTTACATCGTCGTACTATATACTATCTCACAAGACCATCAATCATTTTGCGAGGAGAAGGATTGTTATGTCATCCAAAGTACGTGAATTAAGACTACAACATAATTTGACCCAACAGGAGTTGGCCGATCAGCTTAAAGTCTCCCGTGGCACCATTGTAGTTTGGGAACGAGATGGCGCCAAAATTAGTCCTGCCCTACAAATTCGTTTAGCCTCATTTTTTGATGTGCAGCCTAATGTATTTGCAGCTGATGTCAGTGACGCTTCAATGGACATCCCTACCTTGTCCGCAACAGTTCATAACGACGAGCATTTGGATGATTATGTAAATGACCCTTTACTTTCCATCTGTGCACAAGTGCGCAAAAACCTACACCTACTGACTTTAGCGCAAATCAAGCACTACAAAGCGGAACTTAAGAATCTGCTAACTAACCTTGACTCTCAGGAGATGTTTTGTTATCTTAAGGCCTATCGCTCTGGTTCCTCTGACATCACGGAGGATGACCTGCGAAATAAAATTGAATTATTCCTTTCAAGCAGTAGTATTTCGTCTGATAGTCTCCTGCAAGAACAGTTGTCAGAGACAGCGCATGGCAATATCTCCTAGTGCATCAGGAGGGTTATCTATGAATCTAGAAAATGCGCTTTATGTGGTGCACTGCAAAAAGCATTGGGCTGTATATCGTTATACCGCTGCGCGCGCTAGCTTTCGCTCTGAATCTTTGGAAAGCGCGCTTGCAGTCGCTCGCCGGTTAGCGGCAAAGGACCATTTGATACTCCTTGTGCAAGACTGTTAGTTACCATTTTTGATAGGCTAATCGTAGGACGGACATACACCGAACATTTGGTGTGTGTCCGTCCTGTACTTTATCTCACATCTCTCTCCGCCCCTCCAGGGCCCGCATCAGCGTGGCGTCGTCGGCGTATTCCAGCATGCCGCCCACGGGGACGCCATAGGCCAGCCGGGTCACGCGGACGCCGAAGGGCTTCACCAACCGAGACAAGTACATGGCCGTGGCCTCCCCCTCCGTGTCCGGGTTCGTCGCCATGATGACCTCGCTGACCTCCCCGGTGGCCACCCGCTCCATCAGCTCCTTGATGTGCAGGTCGTCGGGGCCCACGTGGTTCATGGGGGAGATGACGCCGTGGAGCACGTGGTACTTGCCACCGTACTCCCGGGACCGCTCCAGGGCCACCACGTCCTTGGGGGTGGCGACCACGCAGACGGTGGACCCGTCCCGCTTGTCGCTGCGGCAGATGGCGCAGGGCCCCTCCCCCTCCGTCAGGTTCTGGCAGACGGGGCACAGGGAGATGGTCCGCTTGGCCTCCAGGATGGCGTCGGCGAAGGCCTGGGCGTCCTCATCGGGCAGGGAGAGGACAAAAAAGGCCAGCCGCTGGGCGCTTTTATGGCCGATGCCTGGCAGGCGGGCAAATTGTTCGGTGAGTTTTTCCAGGGCGGGCGGGAAATACTGCATCTCAGCACGCCCCCCTCAAGGCCCGGATGGCGGCGTTGGGGTCGGCGGCGCCGTACACAGCGGAGCCGGCCACCAGCACGTCGGCCCCGGCGGCCACGGCCAGCTTGGCGGTTTCGGCATTGATGCCGCCGTCCACCTCCAGGTGGCAGTTGGGCTGATAACGGTCGATGTAACCCCGCAGGGCCTCGATTTTGGGGAGCTGGTCGGCCATGAAGGCCTGCCCGCCGAAGCCCGGCTCCACGGTCATCACCAGAATCAGGTCCACCCCCAGCTCCAGGTAGGGCAGTACCGCCTCGGCGGCGGTGATGGGCCGCAGGACGACCCCTTTTTTCACGCCGCACCGCTCCATGGTCTCCAGGGCCCCTTTGATTTGGGGCGGCATATCGGCCTCCAGGTGGACGGAAAGCAGGTCGGCCCCGGCCTGGGCGAAAGCCTCAATATAGCGCCCCGGCTTTTCCACCATCAGGTGGACATCCAGGAACATGTCGGTGCGCTTGCGGATGGACGACACCACCGGCACGCCGATGGAGATGTTGGGCACGAACATACCGTCCATCACGTCCACGTGGAGCCAGTCGGCCCCGCTGACCCGCTCGATGTCCCGGCCCAGCTCACAAAAATCGGCAGAGAGGATGGAAGGGGCAATTTTAATCATTTTTTCATGTCTCCTTCGTTGGAACTTAACGCTTGCGGCGTATGATACCAGCATGTCCCCAAAACCGGCGGGACACCGGGGGCCTGGCCGCGGCATAAGATACAGCAAGCGGTAAGCGAGAGGGCGGCGAACCCCCTCGCGGCGCCTCGGGACAGCCGCCGGTCTCCCCCGCTTCGGTTTCCGGCAGCTCCCACAGGGCGGCGCGCCGCCGCCCTCCCGGTCCGGCGGCGACGACCCGACGGCCCACCGCACTTAGATACCCGCCCGCCGTGGGCTTCTGCCCCGGCGGGCGGCAACAGGGCTTTGATTGGACAAGCCGGGTGGGACCGGGCCGCCGGGGTCGGCGGCCCCTACGGGTCTTTTGTAGGGGCCGCCCACTGGGCGGCCCGCATCTCAGTCGTAAAAGTCCTTGGTCTTGACCTCTTTGACCTCGTAGCCCGCCTTTTTCATGGCCCGCATGATCTCCTTCTTGTGGGCGTGGCCGAAGGCTTCCAGGGTCACCCGCAGCTCCACGGCGCTCTGGCGATTGATGGAGACGAACTGGTTGTGTTCCAGCTTGATGATGTTGCCGTTCTGCCCCGCCACGATCTCCGCCACCCGGAGGAGCTCGCCGGGCCGGTCGGGGAGCTGGACCGAGAAGGTGAACACCCGCCCCCGGCCCACCAGTCCGTGCTGGACCAGGGAGGCCACGGTGATGACGTCCATGTTGCCGCCGGAGAGGACGCACACCACGTTTTTCCCCTGGCAGTCCAGGTGCTTGAGGGCGGCGATGGGCAGCAGCCCCGCGTTCTCCACGATCATCTTGTGCTTTTCCATCATGTCCAGGAAGGCGTCCACCAGCTCATCGTCGTCGATGGTGAGGATGTCGTCCACGTTCTTCTGGATATAGGGGAAGATGGCCTCGCCGGGGGTCTTGACGGCCACGCCGTCGGCGATGGTCTCGATGTGGGGCAGGGTGACGATGTGCCCGGCCTCCAGGCTGGCCTTCATGGACGCCGCCCCGGTGGGCTCCACGCCGATGACCTTCACGTTGGGATTAAGCAGCTTGGCAAGCGTCGCCACGCCGGAGCAGAGCCCGCCGCCGCCGATGGGCACCAGGATGATGTCCACGTCGGGCAGGTCGGAAAAGACCTCGTAGGCAATGGTGCCCTGGCCCGTGGCGATGACCGGGTCGTTGAAGGGGTGGACGTAGGTGTAGCCCTTCTCCTGGGAGAGCTGGGCGGCCAGCTCGGCGGCGTCGTCGAAGGTCTCGCCGTGGAGGATGACCTCGGCCCCGTAGTCCTTGGTGTTGTTGACCTTCACCAGGGGGGTGGTGGTGGGCATGACGATGGCGGCCTTCACCCCGGCGGCCTGGGCGGCGTAGGCCACGCCCTGGGCGTGGTTGCCCGCGGAGGCGGTGACGAGGCCCCTGGCCTTCTCCTCCTCGGTGAGGGTGCTGATTTTATAATAGGCCCCCCGAATCTTGTAGGCCCCCGTGACCTGCATATTCTCCGGCTTGATGTACACGTGGTTCCCCGTGGCCTTGGAGAAAGCGGCGGAGTGGACCAGGTGGGTGTCCAGGATGACCCCGTTGAGGACGCTCCTGGCCGCTTTGAAATCTTCCAACGTCATCATAATGACATTCGCCCTTTCCTTACTTTCGTATTCTCTATATAATAGTGTTTTTTCCTTGACCTGTCAATGCAGGCAGGGTAAAATAGTACCGTATGAACACAAGGAGGCAGTTATGGCAAAAATCGTGAAGAAGTCCCCTGTGCCCATCTACGCGGTGGGGGCGGTATGGCTGGTGTTCGGGCTGTTTCTGCCCTTCTACAAGCTGACCCACTTCGCCGCAGCCGCGGCCCTCTCCGCCGTCGCCTGGCTGGTGGCGAAAAAGCTCTGCCCGGACAAGGTCACGCTGATCCCCGACCCCGTGCCGGAGCCAGAGCCCGAGACCACGGGCAACGCCGAGCTGGACGCCCTCGTCCTGGAGCGGGACCGGGCCGTGTCCGAGATGCGGCGGCTCAACGACAACATTGCCGACCCCAAGATCTCCGCCCAAATCGACCGCATGGAGGACCTGACCCAAAAAATCATCGCCCATGTGGTGGACCACCCCCAGAAACTGCCCCAGATCAGGAAGTTCCTGAACTACTACCTCCCCACCACCCTGAAGCTGCTCAACGCCTACGACCGCATGGACGCCGCCGGGGTGTCCGGCGCCAACATCGACGGGACCATGGGGAAGATAGAGACCATGATGGACACCGTGGTCCAGGCCTTCGAGCGCCAGCTGGACGCCCTGTTCGGCGACGAGGCCCTGGACATCTCCACCGACATCACCGTGATGGAAAACATGCTGGCCCGGGAGGGCATTGGCGGCATGCAGATGAAGGCCGGGGAATGAGAAACCGCGGGCGGCCCAGGCCGCCCTTCCCCCTAAAATCGCAGGGGCGGCCCCTGTCCGCCCGTGAAAGGAAGGAAACAACATGTCTGACAACACCGAATTCACCCCGGAGCTGACCCTGACCCCCGATACCGCCACCGCCACGGCGGAGGCCCCCAAGGCGCCCGACGCCCCCTCCCTCACCCTGGACGCCCCCCTGGACCCCGCACAGGCCGCCGCGGCCCAGAAGGCCCGGGACGAGCACGCCGTCCACCTGGACGAGAGCCAGCTCACCGAGGCCGAGCGGAAGATGGTCAACGAGTTCGCCGAGAAAATCGACATCACCGACTCCAACGTGGTCCTCCAGTACGGCGCCGCCGCCCAGAAGAACATCGCTGGCTTTTCCGAGAGCACCCTCAACTCCGTGCGCACCAAGGACCTGGGCGAGATCGGCGAGGCCCTGTCCGGGCTGGTGGTGGAGCTGAAGGGCTTCTCCGCCCCGGAGAAGAAGGGCATCGCCGGCTTCTTCCAGAAGAAGCGCAACGAGATGGAGGAGATGAAGGCCGCCTACAACAAGGCCGAGGTCAACGTCAACAAGATCGCCCAGGTGCTGGAAAACCATCAGGTGACCCTGATGAAGGACATCGCCATGCTGGACCAGATGTATGACCTGAACACCAAGTATTACAAAGAGCTGACCATGTACATCCTGGCCGGCAAGAAGAAGCTGGAAAAGGTCCGGGCCAACGAGCTGGAGGAGCTGCGGAAGAAGGCCGCCGCCAGCGGTGCCCAGGAGGACGCCCAGGCGTACAACGACCTGGCCAACATGTGCTCCCGGTTCGAGAAGAAGCTCCACGACCTGGAGCTGACCCGGATGATCTCCATCCAGATGGGCCCCCAAACCCGGCTCATCCAGAACAACGACACCCTCATGCTGGAGAAGATCCAGTCCTCCCTGGTGAACACCATCCCCCTGTGGAAGTCCCAGATGGTGCTGGCCCTGGGCCTGGAGCACTCCCGGCAGGCCACGGCGGCCCAGAGCGCCGTCACCAACATGACCAACGAGCTGCTGCAGAAGAACGCCGACATGCTGAAGATGGGCACCATCGAGACGGCCAAGGAGGCCGAGCGCAGCGTGGTGGACATCCAGACCCTGCAGCACACCAACCAGCAGCTCATCTCCACCCTGGACGAGGTGATGAAGATCCAGACCGAGGGTGCCCAGAAGCGCCGGGAGGCCGAGCTGGAGCTGGGCCGCATCGAGGGCGAGCTGAAGCAGAAGCTACTGGAGCTGAGAGGGTAAGCCATGGAATTCCTCAAATCCCGCAAGGGCGCGGCGCTTATCACCGCGGTCGTCGTCGTTTTCTCCGTGCTATTCGGCTCCGCCCGGTCGCTGAATCAGGTCCGTGAAGAGGCTATGCAGGTCTTTGAGCAGGGCGTCAGCGGCGATTTGGAGGCCCGGCAGAGTGTCTGCGCAAACCTCTACACTGTGGCTCAGCGGTATCTGGACCCCGGCACCATGGGGGACTTTCCCCGCCTGCTGGGTGAGTTGGAGCATGGCGACCTGTGGCGCTCCACAGAGCTGGATTCCTCCGCCCGGCTGCTCATTGTCCAGCTCCAGAGCATGGACCTGACCGAGCAGGACGCCAAATACCTGGCGGGCTTCCGCCAGGAGCTGGATTCCCGCGCTTTCTCCATCGCCCACGACCCCTACACCGCCATGGCCCAGGAGTTCAACACCGTGACCCTGACGGCGTTCCCCGCCAATATCCTGCACACTCTGACCGGCGTGGACCCCCTGCCCGTCTATTATTAGGAGGACGCCCATGAAAAAACGCCTTTGCGCCCTGTTTGCTGTGCTGTGCGTCCTGACCACGGCGGCCCTCGCCATGCCGGACCCGCCCGCCAGCGGCTACGTGCTGGACGACGCCGGGGTCCTGTCCCAGGACACCATCAACTATATCAACGAGAAAAACCAGACCCTGAACGACGCCACCGGGGCCGCCATCGTGGTGGTGAGCGTGGATTTTATGGACGGTATGGACTCCGCCACATACGCCAATACCATGTTCAACGACTGGGGCATCGGGGACGCCCAGCGGCAGAACGGCCTGCTGTTGGTCTTTGCCGTAGGGGAGAACAAGGTCCGGGCCCTCTCCGGCACCGGCATTGAGGACACCCTTACCGCCAACAAGCTGGAGGGATACCTCTCCGATTCCTTTTACGACCCCTATGACGCCGGGAACTACGACGAGGGCGTCCGGGGCTTCTTCGACGCGGCCTACGGCTGGTTTGAGACCTACTACGCCGGAGAGCTGGGCGTCCAGCCCGCCCCCGGCGGCCAGCCGGACGCCTACGACCCCTACTACCGGGAGACCCACTACGTCAGCACCTTTGTCACCCTGCTGATCCCCCTGGTCCTCATCATCGTCGTGCTGGTGGCCATGGACGGGATGCGCTACCGCCGCTACCGCAGGCGGTATATGGGGCCGGGTATGCCGCCCCCGCCCGTCATGTACTACCCCATCTTCTTCGGGCGGCGGCACTACCACCACCCCCACTACCATGACCACCACCGGGGACCCGGTCCCGGCGGTCCCCGCCCCCCCTCGGGGGGCGGCTTCGGCGGCGGCCCCTTCGGGGGTGGCGGCGCCCGTGGCGGCGGGGCCGGG
>UQGJ01000072.1 GCA_900540545.1 uncultured Eubacteriales bacterium | reverse complement strand
TCCTTCTTTCCGTCCTCTTTCTTCGAGAAGAAAGAGGACCCCCCGGAGGGACTCCGCCCCCCGGAGGGCGTCCCTCCATCACTTCGGCGCTGTCCCCACCCCGGCGGCGATTTTAGCCTCATCGGTCCCCACGAAGGTAAGGGTGGAGTAATTCTCGTACATCCGCTGGTCGGGATAGTGCCGGTCCAGAAAGACCTCTAGGTTGTTCTGGGCGGGGACGCCCAGCTGGCGCTGGTTCCAGCGGCCCAGGGCGGCGGCGGAGACGGCGATGTTCAGCACCATAAAGACGGTGACGGCCCAGGTGAGGGGCTTGCCGTACTTGTTGGGGATTTTCCCGATGAGGCGGCACAGGCGGGGGTACAGGTCCTTCACCCACAAAATGGCGGCCACGCCCCAGAACATGGAGTAGAGCAGGCTGACCCGGCCGTTGATATTCAGGGGGATATGGCTGTAATCCCAGAAGCAGGCCCCGAAGAGGACCTCCTGGAGCCAGGAGCAGACGTACTCGTAGGCCCCGCCCAGGAAGGTGCCGGCCAGGAAAACCCACAGGTCCCGTTTGTCGGAGAGCTTGTGGAAGCATACGGTGAACAGCACGCCGCCCATGCCCCAGACCAGGGAGAACTGGCCGTAAATGACGCCGCTGCGGTTCTGTATCTCCCCCCGGGAGACCAGCATGAACACCATCTCCACCATGGCCCCGATGAAGGAGGCCAGGAAGAAGATCCAGAAGAGCTTATAGTAGCTGATGCCCCGGGCGAAGAAGCCGGGGATGGTCTCCGAGGAGGGGCGGGGGGCTTTTTTCGGTTGTTCCAGAACGGCTTCTGCCATAACGGTATCGTTCCTCTCTTTTTACAATGCGAGGGGTATCATACCACAGGATTCTTTAAGCCGTCCAGCAAAAAAGATGAAAGATTCCTTAAGAGTCCACCAGAATGGACAGGCGGAGGACGTAATTGTCATACCCGCGGACGGACAGCTCGTCCAGCAGCACGTCCTCGTAGAAGGGGCCGGAGGGGGTCAGGCCCAGGGCGTCGGCGTAGTCCAGCAACTTTCGGTAGGCGGAGGGGAGGCCGTCGTAGCCGTGGTCGTGGCGGCAGGTGAGGTAGGTCCCGGCGGGGCGGGTGTGGACGGGCACGTGTTTGGGCTTCCGGTCCACACGGGTATAGTAGTGGGTATAGCCCGCCGGGTCCTCGGTCCTGGCCCCGGCCTGGGTGAGCAGGCTGCCCACGGAATAGGGGCTGGCGATGCCGTTTTCTTCCAGGAAACGCACGTGCTGGGCCAGGGGAACGGAGATGTTCCAGTCGCTGGTCATGGGCAGGGCCGGGGTGCAGACCAGCCACTGTTCCGGCTGGCGCTCCAGAGTGATGCCGGGGGGCTCGGCCAGGGCCTGACGGGTGAGCTGGGCCTTTTGGCGGGTCAACTGGCGCATCTGCTTGAGGCGGGCGATTTTCCGGTCCAGGAGGGCGGCCTCCCGCTCCATGAGGGCGGCGAACTCCTCCGGGCTGCGGCGGTCCAGATAGGCCCGGATATCGGCCAGGGGCATGTCCAGCTCCCGGAGGGTCTCGATGACGTGAAAGACCTCGATTTGGGCGGGGGCGTAGTAGCGGTAGCCGTTGGCCCCCAACAGGGCGGGGGTGAGGACGCCCATCTGGTCGTAGTGGATCAGGGTGTGCTTGGTGGTGCCGCAGAGCCGGGCGAACTCGCCGGTGGTGATATAGCGCTCCATGGGGTCCTCCTTTTTGAAAACGGGGGTTGACTGTCGGGTAACCCGATGGTTTAGTATAGCCTTTGCACGGTTTTTATGCAAGGAGGTTTTCCCCGTGAACAACGCGCTGGACCGGGAGTACGGCTTCGGCTCCCTGTTTCGTTACGCCCTGCCCACCATCATCATGATGATTTTCATGTCGCTTTACACCATTGTGGACGGCATCTTCGTCTCCCGCTTCGTGGGGGCCAACGCCCTGTCGGCGGTGAACATCGTCTTTCCTTTCATCAGCGCCACCATCGGCATCGGGGTCATGCTGGCCACCGGCGGCAGCGCCGTGGCCGCCCGGAAGCTGGGGGAGGGGGACGAGGAGGCGGCCTGCCGCAGCTTCACCCTGCTGGTGCTGGTGGCGGCGGGGCTGGGGCTGGCGTTCTCCCTGGTGGGGCTGACCCTGGCCGAGCCCCTGTCCCGGCTGCTGGGGGCCAGCGACCTGCTCATCAGCTACTGCGTGGACTATCTGCGCATCATGCTGCTCTTCGCGCCCTTCAGCATTCTGCAGATGCTGTTCCAGAGCTTTTTCGTCACCGCCGGACGGCCGGGCCTGGGCCTGGGGCTGACCGTCGCCTCGGGGCTTTGCAACGCGGTACTGGACTACGTGTTCATCGTCCCCCTGGGGCTGGGGGTGGCCGGGGCGGCCCTGGCCACCGCCTCCGGGTATCTGGTGACGGCCACGGCGGGGGTGGTCTTTTTCCTCTCCCGGAGGGAAGGGCTGCGGTTCCGGCCCACCCGGTGGGACGGGCGGATGCTTGCCCGCGCCTGCGGGAACGGGTCGTCGGAGATGGTGACCAACCTGAGCAACGCGGTGGTCACGTTCCTGTTCAACCTGCTTATGCTGCGGTTCGTGGGGGAGGACGGCGTGGCGGCCATCACCATCGTCCTCTACGCCCAGTTTCTGCTGACGGCGCTGTATCTGGGCTTTTCCATGGGGGTGGCCCCCATCGTCAGCTTCAACCACGGGGCGGGCAACCACGCCCGGCTGGGCCGGGTGTTCCGAAACTGCCTGGGCTTTCTGGCCCTGTCGTCGGCGCTGGTATTCGGCGTGGCGCTGGGGGCGGCGGGGTTTCTGGTGGGGGTATTCTCCCCGCCGGGGACGGCGGTGTACGACCTGGCCCTCCACGGGTTCCGGCTCTTCGCCCCGTCCTTCCTCTTTGCAGGGCTGAACGTGTTCGCGTCGTCCTTCTTCACCGCCCTGTCCGACGGGCTGACCTCGGCGGTGGTGTCCTTCGCCCGGACCTTCGGATTTTTGCTTGTGGGCCTTCTGGTCCTGCCCCGGCTCCTGGGCGTGGACGGCGTGTGGCTGGCCGTGCCCTTCGCCGAGGGCGTCTGCTGCCTGCTGTCGGCGGGGTTTTTGATCGGAAAGCGGAAGGCGTTTCACTACGCGTAAAAGCCCCCCCGTCCCGCCGCCGCTGACGGATGGGGCGACAAGCACCAGGCTTTCAGCGTAACGCCCCATCAGTCACGCCTACGGCGCGACAGCTTCTACCCCCAGGGCATGAGCTGCCCGTAAGCGGCAAAGCCGCCAACGGGCAGCCAACCCACAAGTGGAGACGCCTCCCCGCGGAGGACGGGGGACAACAGAAACCAAAGGTCTGTTGTAGGGGCGGCTATCAGCCGCCCGTCGTTCCCCCGTCCTTACCCGCCCGAGCTGCGTTACGAAGTAAGCGGCGGTTCACCGCGCCCGGGTGGCAAGAGAACAGTACGCCGAAGGATTGCGACATTCGGGGGGCTTGACCCCCAACATCATCCCCGGGGTCCAGGGGCCGAGGCCCCTGGGCGTTTCTTCCCCGGTTCTTTGCGCGCAAAGAATCGGGCCCCCGGAGGGCGTTGCCCTCCACGCAAAAAAGCCCACACCTTATATCAAGGTGTGGGCTTTTATCACGCCAATTCGGCCTCCCGTTTCCGCAAAATTTTGGGGAACCGCCACAGAAAGACCAGTCCCGTGGTGGTTGCGGCCAGGATGTCGGCCACCGGCTCGGCAAAGTAGACGGCAAAGACCTGGTTCTCCAGGAAGAGGGGCAGGATATAAATCAGCGGAATGAGCAGCACGATCTTCCGAAGCAACGCCAGGAAGAGGGAGACCTTGGCCTGCCCCAGGGCCACGAAGGTCTGCTGGCAGGAGAACTGGATGCCCAAGGCGAACATGCCGCCGAAGTAGATGTGCATGGCCCACTCGGTGGCCGCCACCAACTCCGGCTTGTCGTTGAAGATGGCGATGAACACCTGGGGGAAGAGCTGGACCAGCAGGAAGCCGGTGATGCTCAGGGTCAGGCCCGCGCCGAGCATCATCTTGAAGGTCTTGCGGACCCGGTCCAGCTTGCCCGCGCCGTAGTTGAAGCCGATGATGGGCTGGGCCCCCTGGGTCAGGCCCATGAAGGGCATGACCAGCACCTGCATGATGGAGGAGGCGATGGTCATGGCGCCCACGTAGGTGTCGCCGCCGTAGAGCTTCAGGGAGGAGTTCAGGGCGATGTTCACCAGGGATTCGGTGGATTGCATGATGAAGGGGGACACGCCGATGGCCATGACGGGGAGCAGGACCTTGGGGTCGATGCGCAGGTGGCGGCGCTGAATCTTCAGCTTGGACTTTTTCCCCACCAGGAACAGCACCACCCACACGGCGGAGACGGCCTGGGACAGGATGGTGGCCAGGGCTGCGCCCTTGACCCCCATGTGGAAGCCGAAGATGAAGATGGGGTCCAGCACGATGTTGCACACCGCGCCGATGACCACGGTCATCATGCCGGTGGTGGAGAAGCCCTGGGTGGTGATGAAGTTATTCAGGCCCAGGGAGAGCTGCACGGCGACGGTGCCCCAAAGGTAGACCTGAAGATACTCCGAGGCGTAGCCCAGGGTGTTCTCGCTGGCCCCGAAGAGGAGGAGCAGGGGGTCCCGGAACACCTGGAACACCACGGTGGCGATGACGGCCACCGCAATGAGGAAGGCGGTGCAGTTGCCCAGGATGGCGTTGGCCCCGTCGGTGTCCCCGGCCCCCATACGGATGGCCGCCTTGCTGCCGCCGCCCATGCCCGCCAGGGCGGAGAGGGCGGCGATGAACATGACCACCGGGAAGGCCACGCCCAGGCCGGTGAGGGCCAGGTCGCCCACCCCTTCGATGTGGCCGATGTACATGCGATCCACGATGTTGTAGAGAGCGTTGACCAGCTGGGCGGTGATGGCCGGCACAGCCAGCCGCAGGAGCAGCGGGCCCAGCGGGTCGTTGCCCAGGTCGTTTTGGCGCTTGGGTTTCAAGTGATCGTCTCCTTTGATCGTAATGGTCCCATCGGTTTTATTGCGCGTCCTCGCCCTCCAGGAAGTAGGTGGCCTCCATGTCGGCCACGGAGAGGGCGAAGGCCAGGGGGTACTGCTGAAACGCCTGGCCCACCAGGCGCTTGTCCTCGTCCCCGGAGAAGCCCATGTGCCAGCGGATGGCCATGGCCTCTGGGCGGGTGAGCTTCATAAAGCCGGAGATGATGTAGACGGACTTTTCCCCGTGGCCGTAGGGGAGGGGGTCTTCGAAATAGAAGGTTGGGACCGACTGCCACTTACCGTCGGGGCCCTTCACGTTCCGGGTGCCGCCCTTGTAGCAGCCAATTTTGCACAGGTCGTGGAGCAGGGCGGCCACGGCGGCGGACTCGGCGGAGACCTCCACGCCGTACAGCTCCTGGACCCGCTCCCGGGCCAGGTATTCCGTCAGGCAGTGGTAGACGTTGAGGCTGTGGTCGCACAGGCCGCCGGCGTAAGCGCCGTGATAGCGGGCGGAGGCGGGGGCGGTGAAGAAGTCGGACTTGTTCTCCAGGTAGTCCAGCAGGGCGTCGGCGCCCTCGCGCTGGATGTTGGCGCGGTAGATTTCAATGAATTCCTCTTTGGCGGACATGGGATGACCTCCTTTACTAGTGGCAGGGTAAGCCCTGCCGGGGGCGTTCCTTTCTCGTTTGAGAAAGGAACCGAAAGAAAACCAGGGGGCGACACGGGCGGCTGATAGCCGCCCCTACAAGGGGCTGTTGGTTTCTTCGGCACTCCTTGCGTGGCTGTCACTATGTAGGGGCGGCTATCAGCCGCCCGCCCCCCGGCCCGCCCGCAGGCGACATTATTAATTGTCAATTATCCATTCTCAATTCTTCACAGCATTCCCGACAAATACTGCGCGGCCACAGCCATAATGGGCAGGGTCAGGACGGACAGCAGGGTGGACAGGGTGACCATCTGGGCGGCCACGGCGGTGTCCTTTTCAAACCGCTGGGCGAACATGCCCGTGGCCCCGGCCACGGGGACGGCCCCCATGATGACGCAGGCGCAGTAGAGCATGGGGTCCAAATGGAAGGGCAGCAGGAGCAGCAGGGGGATCAGCGGGGAGACCAGTAGGCGGAAGCCCGCCGCCGCGTAGAGCTTGGGGCTGGTGAAACTGACCTTCAGGTCGGCCCCGGCCATCTGGGCTCCGATGACCACCATGGCCAAGGGGGTATTCAAATCGGCCATAAAGCCCACGGCGTTGCCCACCATGGAGGGCAGCCGCCAGCCGGTGAGGAAGAGGGGGAGGGCCACCACAAGGCCGATGGTGGCCGGGTTCACCAGGGCCTGACGGACCGTGACCTTGCCGCCCATGGTGCTGACCCCGTGGGTCCACATGAGCAGGTTGAACAGGACCATGGACACAGCCCCGTAGATGACCGCCTCCTGGCCCAGGATGGACAGCAGCAGGGGCAGGCCCATAAAGCCGATGTTGCCGTAGACCAGGCCGTAGCGCATGGGTGCCTGCCGCTCGGGCGGCTCCTTGCCAAAGGCGAACCGGGCGGCGGCGATGCAGATCAGACTGCACACCAGATAGGCCCCGCCGAAGGCCAGCAGCTTGCCCTCCAGCCCGTCCACCCGCTCGATTTGAAAGGCGTTGATGATGACGCAGGGGGTGACCACGTAGAGGACCAGATAGCTCATCTGGGCCACGCCGTCGGTGTGCAGCTTGCCCAGCTGGGCCAGGGCGAAGCCCACGCCCATAAGAAGGAAAAGGGTGACCACCTGTCCGGCCACCACCAGAAAGTTTGATAACATGCTCCGCCCGCTCTCTCTCACATCGTACCGCATGGTTGCGGCTTCAACTAATTTTCTATTATAACGGAGAATAGGCCCCCTGTAAAGTTGACAAGATGACCAAACCGGTACTATACTAACATCTACTTTATGACATACCCCGAAAGGAGGGGCCCCCATGACCCCCGAACAGATGCGAAAAAGCGGGTATCTCCGCATTTTTACCTCCTATTACAAGCCCCATTTGTCCATTTTCCTGCTGGACATGGCCTGCGCCCTGGGCATCTGCCTGGTGGACCTGCTCTTCCCCATGGCCTCCCGGACGGCCCTCAACGAGCTGCTGCCCCAGAACCTCTTCGCCGCCTTCTTCGGCCTGATGGCCGTGCTGCTGGGGGCCTACCTGCTCAAGGCCCTGTTCACCTTTATCGTCACCTACTGGGGTCACCTGCTGGGGGTGCGCATCGAGGCGGACATCCGCTCCGACCTCTTCTCCCACATGCAGGACCTGTCCTTCTCCTTCTACGACAAGAATCGGACGGGACAGCTCATGAGCCGGGTCACCGGAGACCTCTTTGAGATCACCGAGCTGGCCCACCACGGGCCCGAGGACCTCTTTATCTCCACCGTCACCCTGCTGGGGGCCTTTGTCCTCATGCTGACCATCCGGTGGGAGCTGGCCCTCATCGTCTTTGCGGTGGTCCCCCTCTTTTTGCTGTTCACCATCGTCCAGCGCAAGCGGATGATGCACGCCTCCACCGAGGTGAAACAGACCCTGGCGGGCATCAACGGGGAGCTGGAGTCCTCCATCTCCGGCATGCGCACCGCCAAGGCCTTCGCCAACGAGGACGCGGAGATCGACAAGTTCGAGCGGTCCAACGCCCAGTTCCGGGGGGCCAAGCGGGGCTACTACCGGGCCATGGCCACCTACCACTCCGGCATGGAGCTGGCCATGGGGGTCATGCCCGTGCTGGTCATCGCGGCGGGGGGCTTCTTCATCATGAAGGGGAGCATGGACTACATCGACCTCATCACCTTCTCCCTCTACGTCACCACCTTCATCACCCCCATCCGCAAGCTCTCCGCCTTCGTGGAGCAGTTCATGCAGGGCATGGCGGGCTTCAAGCGGTTCGTGGAGCTGATGCGGACCCAGCCCGACATCACCGACGCCCCCGACGCCCGGGACATCCCCGACGTGAAGGGCGACATCCTGGTGGACGACGTGACCTTCCGCTACGAGCCGGAGAGCGACGCGGTGCTGGACCACGTGACCCTCCACGTCCGCCCCGGCGAGACCGTGGCGGTGGTGGGCCCCTCCGGCGGCGGCAAGTCCACCCTGTGCCAGCTCATCCCCCGGTTCTACGACGCCACCGAGGGCCGGGTCCTCATCGACGGGGTGGACGTGCGGGACGTGAAACAGCACGCCCTGCGGGAGCACATCGGCATCGTGCAGCAGGACGTGTTTCTCTTCGCCGGGACCATCTACGACAACATCCGCTACGGCCGCCCCGACGCCACTGAGGCGGAGGTGGTGGAGGCCGCCAAGAAGGCGGAAATTTACCAGGACATCCTGGAGATGCCCGACGGCTTCCAAACCCAGGTGGGGGAGCGGGGCGTCATGCTCTCCGGCGGGCAGAAACAGCGGGTCTCCATCGCCCGCATCTTTTTGAAGAATCCGTCCATTCTGATTCTGGACGAGGCCACGTCGGCCCTGGACTCGGTAACGGAGGCCCGCATCCAGGGGGCCTTCGACGAGCTGGCCAAGGGCCGGACCACCCTCATCATCGCCCACCGGCTGTCCACCATCCGCTCCGCCCACCGCATCGTGGTCATCGACGGGGCGGGCATCGTGGAGGAGGGGAGCCACGGGGAGCTGATGGAACAGGGCGGGGCGTACGCGAGGCTGTATGAGGCCCAGCGGGCCTCCGGCGGGTCCCCTTTCTGATTTCAGAAAGGGGACGGAAAGAAAACCAGGGGGCGGCACGGGCCACGTATGTGGCCCTATTCGCCGCCCCCTGGACCCCGGGGAACGTCCGGGCGGCGGTACGGTTTTCGTTGGTTGGCAAAACCAGAAAGCCGTTGCAGCCCGTATCGGTCCGCACTAGAAGAACTCCGGCTGCCGCCCCTCGGCATATGACCCGGCAAAACCTGATGGTAGTTGCGTTTCACTCGGTGCAAACAAGCCGCCACCGGTCTGTGCATTTGGAATCGGCCTTTCGCCCATTGCCAGTCTCCACGGGCAACCGATATGCACCAGCCTTGCCGGTTATCACAAAGATAGGCGCGCCGCTCCAGCGCATAGGGTTGAACAACTGTGTAATAGGCCGTAACGGCCGGGGCGGAAGCGGAAAGGCAGACTTGTTACCACAAGCCGGTTTTAACCTCCATGCTAACGTCGGCGCCGCCCCTGGGTCCAGGGCCGAGGCCCTGGTTTTCTTTCCGTCCTCTTTCTCAAACGAGAAAGAGGACCCCCGCTGGAGGCGCCTCCCGCGGCAGCGGAAAAAATGAGGTGACCACCATGCCCGAAGAAAAAACCAACGTCATGCGTATCCTGGACCAGAAAAAGGTCCCCTACACCCCTCACGCCTATCCCCACGCCCCCGGCGAGGCGGTGGACGGGGCCACGGTGGCCGCCCTGACGGGGCAGGACCCGGCCAGGGTGTTCAAGACCCTGGTGACCCGTGGCGCATCCAAGGCCAACTACGTGTTCGTCCTACCCGTCCTGGCCGAGCTGGACCTGAAAAAGGCCGCCAAGGCGGTGGGGGAGAAGTCCATCGAGATGATCCACGTGAAGGAGCTGACGCCGCTGACCGGCTACGTCCGGGGCGGCTGCTCCCCGGTGGGGATGAAAAAGCGCCTGCGCACCGTGCTAGACGCCGCCGCCTGCGGGCAGGAGACCATCCTGGTCAGCGCCGGGCGCATCGGGACCCAGGTGGAGCTGGCCCCCGACGCCCTGGCGGCGCTCCTTGGGGCGGAATTTTTTGATGTGGGTAAGGAAAGCCTATGACCAAGACGGAACTTCTGAACAAGCTGGCGGGGGCCCCGGAGGAGCGGCTGCTGCTGGCCCGGATCATGGACAAGATGGACCTGTGCCGCCAGCGGAACGTGCCCGCCCACACCCCCTTCCTCTCCCTGGGGGAGCGGAAGCTGGCCGAGACCCTCATCGCCGCCTCCGGCCACCCGGCCCACCTCTTCTGGGGCGGGTACGAGGGGGCGGAGCGGACGGTGTGCGCCTTCCTCCCTGACTGGATGGAGCCGGAGGTCTGGACCGCCGACCCGGAGTGCCCGGTGACGGCGGCGGAGCTGGCCTATCCCGCCGACGGAGGGCTGACCCACCGGGATTTCCTCGGCTCCATCCTGGGCTTGGGTATCACCCGGGAAAAGCTGGGGGACCTGCTGGTGGGGGAGGGGCGGTGCCAGGTGCTGCTGCTGCGGGACATGGAAAAGACCCTGCTGACCCAGCTGGACCAGGTGGGCCGCCAGCGGGTGAAGGTCTCCCGCCTGGACCCGTCGGACATCGTGGTGCCGGAAAAGACAGTGAAGCTGGTCCGGGACACGGTGGCCACCCTGCGGCTGGACGCGGTGGCGGCCTCCGGCTTCTCCACCAGCCGGTCCAAGATGGCCGACCTCATCTCCTCCAAGAAGGTGCAGCTCAATGGCCGGGAGGTGGACAAGCCTGACCGGGCCGTGGCTCAGGGGGACGTGCTGGTGTGCCGGGGCCTGGGCAAGTGCGTCCTGAAGGAGGTCTCCGGCACCTCCAAAAAGGGCCGTATCATGATTGAGATCGAGAGGTATGTGTAATGGAACAGGCAAAAATCGACCGCATCAACGTGCTGGCCCGGAAGTCCAAGTCAGAGGGCCTGACCGAGGCGGAAAAGGCCGAGCAGGCCGCCCTGCGGGCGGAGTACGTGGCGGCGGTCAAGGCCAGTCTGGAGGGCCATCTGGACAACACCTATTTCCAGGAACACGACGGGACCAAGACAAAACTAAAGAAAAAAGAGGAGTGAGCCGTCGGCTCACTCCTCTTTTTTGGTTGCTAATTCAATTAGCAGGGGACAACGTTGACGGCGCGGAGGCCGCGGTTGCCGCGGGGATCGGGCTCGGTGTCAAACGTCACCTTCTGGCCCTCTTCCAGCTGACGGTAGCCGTCGGTCTGGATGGCGGAGAAATGGACGAACACGTCCTCGCCGCCGGCGTCGTTGGAGATAAAGCCGAAGCCCTTCTCAGCGTTGAACCACTTCACAGTACCCTGATACATAAGGATACCTCCTACAAAAAAACTTGTTTTGTCCGGCAAAAAAGGCGCCTCCCCCTGATCTGTAACAAACAATCAAGGGCAAGCGCCAATCATTTGATCCATCAAAACAGCTTAGTTATCATACCATGGACCCTGATATTTGTCAAGCAGGAATTTTCAGGAAAATTAAAATCCCAATCTGGAGGGCGGCCAGCAGGGGGAAACCGAAGCGGAAGTACCAGTGGCGGGTCTTGTGGCGGAAGCACCGCATCCCCAGAGAACCGCCCACACCGCCCCCCAGGAGGGCGAAGAGCCAGAGGGTGGACTCCGGGATGCGCCACGCCTCCCGCCGGGCCTTGCGCTTGTCCACCCCCATGAGGGAGAAGTCCAGGCAGGAGGCGAACACGCACCACAGCGCCAGCAGGTCCCAGTGGGCCGCGAAAAAAGCGCGCATTCCCCTACGCCTCCGGCAGATAGACCAGGCCGCCGCCCATTTTGGTGGACTGGAACCACAGGCGGAAGTCGGCGGTCTTGACCTTGCCGCCGTCCAGGTAGGTGCAGAGGATGGGGCCCTCGCTGTGGAGCTCCATGGCGGTGACCACCACCCAATGCCAGCTGTCCAGGCCGGACACGCCGCCGTTGTGGAGGTTGAGCCAGGCCACGGGGCTGTCCTGCTCCAGGCCGGCCTTCAAAAAGGCGGCGCACTGGTCCACGGTGGGCCGGGCGATTTTGAAGCGGGGGACGTCCAGCTCCCGGAAGGGGAGGGAGACCCGCTTTTCGTTGGCAAACTCCGTGAGGCCCTTGGTGAAGATGTGCAGGGTGTTGACCCCCTTCCTGCCGGGGGTGATGTGCTTCCACACCTCCTCCATGAGGGCGAGAAAGTCGGCCTTTTCCCAGCTCCCCGAGGGGTAAAGGGGGCGGCAGGCGGGGCGGGTCTGGGCCAGGTAGCTCACCATGGCGGAGGCGGCGGTAGGGCCGCACCCGGCCTTGCGCTGCCAGTCGTCGGGATACCACTCCTGGTCGCCGCCGTGGAAAGTCTCGCCCTGGTGGGTGACGTCCAGCAGTTCGGGTTTTGTCAAGGCATAGGTCCGCACCATGGGCGGTCCCTCCTTTTTGATGTTTGGGCTATTTTACTATATGCGGGGGGAATTTGCAAGGGCGGGGCCCTGCCGGGGGCGGAGGCCCCTCCGGAGGGGTCCCCTTTCTTCTCGAAGAAAGGGGACGGAAAGAAGGACCAGGGGGCGGCTACGGGCATTTTTAATGCCCTATCCGCCGCCCCCTGGACCCCGGGTACGTCCGGGCGGCGGTACGGTTTATGTTGGTTGGCAAAACCAGAAAGCCGTTGCAGCTCGTATTGGTCTGGGAGTCGAACTACTCCGGCTGCCGCCCCTCGGCATATCACCTGACAAAATTTAATAGTAGTTGCGTTTTAATTGGTGCAAACAAGCCGCCACTGATCTTTGCATTTTTGAATTGGCCTAACGCCCGCTGTCACGCACCCGCCTTGCCGGGACTTGCCATGCTAGGCGCTCTGCGCCAGCGCATAGGGGGTGAACAACTTCGGGATAGGCCGTAACGGCCGGGGCGGGGGCTGAGGGGCAGACTTGTCACCGCTAGCCGGTTTCAACTGCCCTGCCCCATTGGCGCCGCCCCTGGGTCCAGGGCCGCAGCCCTGGCGTCTTTCCCACCCCTTTCCACGTGGAAAGGGGTGCCCCCGGAGGG
>UQGJ01000071.1 GCA_900540545.1 uncultured Eubacteriales bacterium | reverse complement strand
CCACCCCTTTCCACGTGGAAAGGGGTGCCCCCGGAGGGACTCCGCCCCCGGAGGGGTTCCTTCAATCAAACATCCCAATGAAAGGTGGTATCCGCAGGCATGAGGGCTTTTGACCTTCTCCTGGACCTCCTCTTCCCGCCCAAGTGCGTCTTTTGCGGCAAGCTGCTGCGGCGGGGCGAGGAGGGCTTCTGCGCCGCCTGCCAAAAGGACCTCCCCTGGTGTACCGACCCCGCCGCCGAGCAGAAGCCGGAGTTCCTCGCCCTGTGCGCCTCGCCCCTGTGGTATCAGGGGGCGGTGCGGGAGTCCTTCCACCGCTACAAGTTCCAGGGCGCCCAGGGCTACGCCCGAACCTACGGCGGCCTGATGGCCCAGTGCGTCCGGGACCACCTGGAGGGGCGGTACGACCTGGTCACCTGGGTCCCTCTCTCCCCCAGGCGGCGGCGGAGCCGGGGCTATGACCAGGCCCTGCTGCTGGCCCGCCGGACGGCGGAGGGGCTTTGCGCGGAGGTGACCTCCACCCTGCGGAAGGTCCGGCACACCCAGGCCCAGTCCGGCCTGACCGGCAGCGACGGGGTCCGGCGGGCCAACGTACTGGGGGCTTACGAGGCCGTGGACCCGGCCCTGGTGGTGGGACAGCGAGTCCTGCTCATCGACGACATCGTCACCACCGGCTCCACCCTCTCCGAGTGCGCCCGGGTCCTGCGCACCGCCGGGGCGGCTGAGGTGGTGGCCTGTACCCTGGCCCGTGCCAAAAAGTAACAGGGTATGTGAAATAGTTACAAATTAAGGACTTTTCGCAGAAACTTGTTGAAATGAAATGGGACAGCCTATATAATACTATATTGTTCCTGAGACGATATGGAACAAGGGGAATCAAATATGGGTTTCTGGGCCAGAATAAAACAGAAGCTGAGAAAATTTCGAGGTGCAGGTATGTTCAGTAAAGATATCGGTATCGACTTAGGTACCGCTTCCATTCTCGTCTACGTCAAGGGCAAGGGCATCGTGCTCCAGGAGCCCAGCGTGGTCGCCATCGACAAGAATACCGGCAAGCTGCTGAAGGTGGGCACCGACGCCCAGAAGATGCTGGGCCGTACCCCCGGCAACATCGTGGCCATCCGCCCCCTGCGGGAGGGCGTCATCTCCGATTACGACATGACCGAGCGCATGCTCAAGGAGTTCATCCGCAAGGTGGCCTCCTTCCGGCTGTTCAAGCCCCGCATCGTCATCTGCGTCCCCTCCGGCATCACCGAGGTGGAGGAGCGCGCCGTCATCGACGCGGGCGTCCAGGCGGGCGCCCGGAAGGTGTTCCTCATTGAGGAGCCCCTGGCCGCCGCCATCGGCGCGGGCATCGACATCACCCAGCCCGACGGCCATATGGTGGTGGACATCGGCGGCGGCACCACCGACATCGCCGTCATCTCCCTGTCCGGCATCGTGGAGTCCACCTCCATCAAGATCGCCGGCGACCAGTTCGACGAGGCCATCGTGAAGTACATCCGCCGCAAGCACAACGTGCTCATCGGCGAGCGCACCGCCGAGGAGCTGAAGATGCAGATTGGCTGCGTCTTCCCCCGGCCGGAGGAGCAGACCATCGAAATCAAGGGCCGCTGTCTGATGACCGGCCTGCCCAGAGTCTTCACCGTCACCTCCAGTGAGATGATCGAGGCCTTCGAGGAGGTCTCCACCCGCATCCTGGAGGCCATCCACGGCGTTCTGGAGCGCACCCCCCCGGAGCTGGTGGCCGACATCTCCACCAATGGCATCGTCATGACCGGCGGCGGCAGTCTGGTCTGGGGCTTCGACAAGCTCATCGAATCCCACACCGGCATCGAGACCCACGTGGCCGACGACGCCATCTCCTGCGTGGCCTACGGCACCGGCAAAAGCCTGGAGTGGGTAGGCGACATGCAGGACGGCACCATGAATATCTCCCGCCGCAAGCAGATGAACTGAATCCATCGAAAAGGCGCGCTGCAACTATGTTGCAGCGCGCCTCTTTTGTCGCGTGAGGAACCCCGCCTGTGCGTGTCGACGGGCGGCCCTTGCGGCCGCCCGCATCCCCCGTCCCGCCCGCAGGCGCAATTATTCATTCTTCATTTTTCATTCTTCATTCATCCCCGGTATCTCCCCCGCGTTCTTCTGCTCCAGCACCCGAATGCCGTGGTAGAACAGGCGGCAGACGGGGGTGGGGACCCCGTATTCCTCCCCCAGGCGGACCACCTCTCCGGCGAAGAGGTCCACCTCCGTGGGGCGGCCCCTGTCCAGGTCCTGGAGGGTGGAGGGGCGGCTGCCGTCGTCCAGCCGGGACACCACCTGGTCCCGGAGGGCCATATCCCCGGCAGTCAGCTCCACCCCGGCGCACTTTGCCACCGCCGCCACCTCCTCCATGGCGGCGCGGCGAAGGGCGTCGGCGTCCCCGCTGGCGTGGTAGGCCCCGTAGGGCACCCCCAGCAGGGCGCAGGGCAGGTTTTCGCTGACGTTGCCCATGAATTTGAGCCAGATGCAGTGGAGCATGTCGGCGGGGACCTCGCAGCGGATGCCCGCCCGCCGGAACAGGTCCGCCACCCGCTCCACGGCGGGGCTGGGCGGGTCGTTCCGGGCCGCGCCGAAGCGGACCAGCCCGCTGGACGCGCCGAAGGTGGCCACCCCGTTCTCCATGGACGCCGCGATCCACATGCTGGCGTACAGCACCCGCTCCATGCCGTAGACCGCCCCGGTCCGCCGGGGGGCGGTGAGGCCGTTGAGGACCGGCATGACCAGGGTGTCCGGCCCCACCTGGTTCCTGATTTGCTCCAGGGCCTCCGCCAGAGCGTAGTCCTTCACGGCCACGATGACTAGGTCCGACGGGCCGTCCCGGTCCCCCGGCTCCACGATGGGAAAGCGGTAGTGGACCCCGTTGATGGTGACCCCCTGCTCCTCCAGCCGCGTCCGGCGCGCCCCCTGGGCCATGACCCGGAACCCGTCCCCCAGCACCTGGGACAGCCCCGGCGCGAACACCGCCCCCATGGCCCCCAGGCCGATCAACGTCACCCGTTTGATTGCTTCCATCGCTGTGACCCCCTTTTCAGTTGCAAATATTGTAAATCATATTCCCACGCCCGTCAATTCGTGCTATACTGATGCCGCTTTCGATTTGAGAAAAAGGCGGTGTTTTCATGTCCGACATCATTTTGAACCTTCTCCCCCTGACCTCCGAGGAAACGGCGGCCTTCCGCGCCGCCGCCCCCGGCGTGGAGCAGCGGTTCTTCCAGGGGATGGATTTCAACGGCGGGTCCGTCCCCCTCTCCGACCCCGCCCTGGCCCAGGACGCCACGGTGGTGCTGGGCTGCCCGGAGACCGGCGTGGTGGCCACCCTCTCCCGGCTCAAGTGGCTCCAGACCTGGAGCGCCGGGGTGGACGCCTACCTGAAACCCGGCGTCCTGCCCCAGGGGGCCATGCTCACCTCCGCCGTGGGGGCCTACGGCCCGTCGGTGGCCGAGCACATGTTCGCCGTGCTCCTCACCCTGCTGAAAAAGCTCCACCGCTACCGGGACAGCCAGTCCGCCCGCACCTGGGACCTGAGCCAGGGCACCGTCCGCAGCCTGAACGGGGCCACGGTGCTGGTGGTGGGCGCCGGGGACATCGGCACCCATCTGGCCGCCCTGTGCAAGGCCATGGGGGCCCATACCGTGGGCCTCAAGCGGACCGTCACCCCGCCCCCGGCGGGCTTTGACGAACTGCACCCCATCGCCGAGCTGGACCACTGGCTCCCCCAGGCCGACGTGGTGGCCCTCTTCCTCCCCCAGTCCCCGGAGACCGTCCACATCATGGACGCCCGGCGGCTGGACCTGATGAAGGACGGGGCCGTCCTCCTCAACGGCGGCCGGGGCTCGGCCGTCGACCCGGACGCCCTCCTGTCCGCCCTCCGCGCCGGGAAGCTCTGGGGCGCCGGTCTGGACGTCACCGAGCCGGAACCTTTACCCCCGGACTCCCCCCTGTGGAACGAGCCGGACCTCCTCCTCACCCCCCACGTGGCCGGCGGCCTCCACCTGGAGGGCACCCGGGAGCGCATCGTGTCCATCGCCCTGGAAAACCTGAAGCGCTACCTGGCCGGGGAGCCGCTGAAAAACCGGATGAAGTGAGGGAGTCCCCGTCCGGGGGGCCGCTGCCGCGGGGGCCAGGATTCTTTTCTCGAAAAGAACCCTGGGAAGAAACGACCAGGGCTGCGGCCCTGGACCTAAGAGCGGCGCCGTCGTCAGAACAAACTGCGCTCCGCTACACCCGGCTATGCCGGGCATTCGCTCCGTTTCGTTTGTTCTTCCTCTCCCCGGCGGGCCTGAACGGCGGCCCGCTGGGGTATGGACGGGGGGCGCGCCTAGCATGGCAAGGCCCGGCAAGGCTGGTCTCTCATCGTGTGGGGCGCGACGACTCGGCGCGCCAACGCACCAGCCCCCTTGTAGGGGCGGCTATCAGCCGCCCGTGCACACTGGCACTGAGCAGAAGTCCAATTCAAAAACGACAGACCAATGGCGGCTTGTTTGCACCGAGTAAAACGCAACTACTATCAAGTTTTTCCAGGTCATATGCCGAGGGGCGGCAGCCGGAGTTGTTCAAGCGCCAGACCGATACGGGCTGCAACGGCTTTCAAGTCTTGCCAACCAACATAAACTGTACCGCCGCCCGGACGCATCCCGGGGTCCAGGGGGCCGACAATAGGGGCTTGAAAAGCCCCGTGTCGGCCCCCTGGTTTTCTTTCGGTTCCTTTCTCAAACGAGAAAGGAACGCCCCCGGCAGGAACCTCCCCTTGACATACCTCGTCCCCCGAGGTATACTATACCTAGACACCCGATGTATCCCGCACAGAAAGGAGCATGTCCCATGAAGTCCGACAAGAGCCTGCTCTCCGGCAGCACCACCCTGCTGGTCCTCTCCCTGCTGTCCAAGGGGGACAAGTACGGCTACGAGATGATTGCCGAGCTGGACGCCAGGAGCGACCACACCTTTACCCTGAAGGAGGGGACCCTCTACCCCATTCTCCACAGCCTGGAGAAGGAAAAGGCCGTGAAGTCCTACGAAAAAGAGGCGCCCACGGGCCGGATGCGCAAGTATTACCACATCACCAAAAAGGGCCTGGACGCGCTGGAGGAGCAGAAAAAGGAGTGGGTCAGCTTTTCCGAGAAGGTCAACGCCATCCTGGCCGCCGACCCGCTCCCCGCCCAGGTGTGATGGAGGACCGGTTCGCGGCCTTCTGCGCCGCCGTCTGCGGTCACGTCCAGGCCGTCTACGCCCGGAACGGCATCACCGCCGAGCTCACCGCCCATCTGGAGGACCACGCCGCCGACCTGATGGCCCAGGGCGTGGACCCCGATGATGCCGCCCGCAGTGCCGTGTCGGCCATGGGGGACCCGGCGGAGCTGGGCCGGGCCCTGAACCGCTGCCACTCCCCCTGGCCCTGGTGGATCGCCCGGTGCTCCCTCGCCCTGACCGTCATCGCCCTCATCCTCTTCCTCTTCGTGGGCCTGTCCTGGGCGGACAGCCACGGCGGTCTGACCCCCCTGCTCCCCACCCAGAGCCTGGCCCAGGCCCAGGACCAGCTCGCCCGCCCTGCCTACACGCTGGTGGGTTCCCGCCCCGTCTCCGGCTCCGGCCGGGTGGGGGACTACCACCTGCGCGCCGCGGGAGAGGCCCTGGTCTACACCGACCCGGATGGGGGGCTGATGGTGTTTTTCCTGGTCTCCGAGCGCCACCTCCAGCCCTGGCTGGGCGCTCTGGACGCGCCCTGGTACGCCCTCTCCGCCGTGGACGACCTGGGCAACCGCTATGCATGGAACAGCACCCTGTTCTTCAGCACGGACAGCGCCCTTTTTGGCTCCTGGCAGGAGGCCGGCGTGGTGGAGGTGGACCCCGCCGCCGCCCGGCTCACCCTGACCCTGGACCCCGGCAAGGGCAGCGTCCGCTTTACCGTACAGCTCCGAGAGGAGGCCGCGCCATGACCCGGCTCTGGAAGCGCATCCCCATGGCCCTCCGGGCCGTCCTGTGGACCCTTCTGATGGTCCTGGCCCTCCTGCTGCTGTGGAGCAGCCTGGACTTCGCCGTCCCCTCCCCCGTCCTGGCCGTGGGCATGGCCCAGCGGCAGGCCCTCTTCGGCCCCGGCCAAATCACGGCCTCCGGCGACATCGCGCTGGACGACGGCTTCCGCCCCCAATCCAACGAGGGCGGCCGGTGGTATGTGGTCCGGGACGGCGGCCACGCCGCCACCGTGGTCCTCCGCCGGGTTTCGGGGTTCCTGTGGACCACCGAGGACCGGGACCACCCCATGCAGATACACCTGCTCTCAGAGGACGTCCCCCTCTCCTATACTTGGGTGGGCTACGGATACCAACTGGACGCCGCCGGCCAGCCCAATTCCACCACCACCCAGCAACTGGTCTGCATCTGCGCCTACGACGACCGCTTCGCCCGGGTGGAGGCCACCATGTCCCCCAATCCCCCCTCGCCCCAGGACATGACGCCGGAGGAGCAGGCGGCCTGGCGGGCGGACCACGCCGCCACCGTCACCGCCGTCCCGGCGGGGGACCGGGTCTGGACCGCCCTCATCACCCTGGAGGACAGTGCCAGCTTCAGCAGCCTCACCCGCCTGAAGGGCTACGACGCCCAGGGTAATCTCATTTACGACAGCGCCCCTTAACCGCCCGGAGAGGAGGTCCGACATGCCCAGAGTCTTTGACGTTTTCTGCGACACCGTCTGCGCCCAGATTCGGGCCAGGGCGGACCGCGGCTCCATCCGCGCCGAACTCACCGCCCATCTGGAGGACCACGCCGACGCCCTGATGGCCCAGGGCCTGGACTCCGTGGACGCCGCCCGGCAGGCCGTGGCCGCCATGGGGGACCCGGAGGAGCTGGGCCGGAGCCTGGACCGGCTCCACCCCGTCTGGCCGGAGGCCCTCCGCACCCTTGTGTGGACCGCCTTCTGCCTGATGCTGGCCCTTCTCTTTTTCACCGCCCTGCCCCTCTGGCCCCAATTCCGGGAGCGATGGTCCCGGGAGGAACTCGCTTTCGATACCGATGCCCAATCCTTCGCCTCTTCCGTGCGGGCCGGCGCCTACGAGGCCGACCTCACCCTCTACCCCGGCGGACCGCCCGTCCAGGTCCGGGACTACACCCTCCAGGTCACCCGCTCCCTCCTGGTGGATGACGGCGGGCGGACACTGTTCTTCGAGCTGTCCGCCCGCTGGTCTGACCCCTGGCTGAAATCCCCAAACTTCCCCGGCAGCCTCTCCGCCCAGGACAGCCTGGGCACGTCCTATACCGCTTATACATGGCAGGACAGCACCTCCACGTCCGCCGTGGTGGACCTGTATGGCGACGGCCAGCCCACCGGCCTGTGCTCCGCCTGCCTTGCGGGCCGCGTTTGCCAGGTACCCGCCGGCGCGGAGTGGGTCGCCCTGACCTACGACCACGGCGGGACCTCCTTCACCCTGCGCATCCCGCTGGAAGGGGGCGTGCCCTATGACGGCTAAACGCAGGCTGCGCCAGTGGTCCGGCCCGGTCCTCCTGGCTGCCTCCATCCTGTTCTTCCTGTTCCTGACCGGCTTCCCCCACGCCACCTCCCTGGGGGCCTACCGCGCCCAGGAGCGGAGCCATCTCTTCGGCCCCGGCGAGGTCGTGGCCGTCATCCCCACGGACAGCTACTACTACCGGCCCGACATATACCTGGCCCGGACCGGGAACACCTGGGCCGTGGGCGTCGTCAACCACCTCTGGTCCGGCTCCCTCCTCTGGACGGAGGGCGCGTTTTACACCACGCAAAACGACGACGCCCGCCCCCTGGTCCTGATGGATGCGGAGAACTGGTATTCCTTCTACTCGGACAACCTCCTCTTCGTCCTGGTCAACGATCCCGCCATCGCCCGGGTGGAGGGGACCGCCTTCACCGAGGACGGCCCCGTCCTTCTGCCCCAGCACACCTCCGGCCCCGGCTGGGCCGCCCTGGACTACCCCTATCCCGCCAATGCCCGCAGCCCCATCCACCTCCGGGGTTACGACGCCCAGGATAACCTGATTTACGAAATCACCCCTTGAAGCATGTCATTGCGAGCCAGTCCGTCCCTTCGTTCCCGCTTTTTCTTTTCCAATATATGGTATTCTCTCAGTATCACCACCGATAAAGGAGAACGCCATGAGACGCGCCGCCGTTTTGCTTCTGGCCCTGTTGTTCCTCTTTCTTCCCGCCCGGGCCCAGTCCTCCGCGGCCACCCGGGCCGACTTCGTCACCGCCCTCTGGGAGAGCGCCGGGGCCGTCCCCTTCGACGCCAACACCCCCTTCACCGACGTGGCCCCCACCGCCGCTTACGCCCCCGCCGTGGGCTGGGCCTGCGGGGAGGGCATCCTCTACGGCGTGGGGGAGGACCGCTTCGCCCCGGACCGCCCCATCACCCGGGAGGAGGCCGCCGCCCTCCTCCGCCGCTGGGCCGGCCGCCTGGGCCGCTCCACCTTCCTCCCCGACGGCGTGGCGGAGTGCAACGACTACGCCGACCTCTCCCCCTGGGCCGACGACTCCCTCTACTGGGCCTGCGACGTGGGCCTGATCCCCTGGTCCCCGGAGGGCCGCCTGGCCCCCCAGGACACCCTGACCCAGGAGGAAATCGCCGGAATCCTGGACTTTTTTGTCCACGGCGCCGCCTGACGATCCGCCCCCTCCCCATCCTCCCCCTGTCATTGCGAGCCAGTTCGCAAACTGGCGCGGCAATCCGTCTCCCCCGTCCCCGGCCCCTTCTTTTTCTCAGCACACATAAAAAAATGCCTGGAGGAATGTTCCTCCAGGCATTTTTTCATCCCGCCCTATTCCCTGACCAGCTTTTCCAGCTCTCCCCAGCTCAGCCCCGTGGCCTCCACGTCGCCCCAGGTGGGGAACCGCTCCTCCATCATGGCCCAGGTGATGTACCAAAACACGTAGGTGATCTCCAAATGGCACGGGAGGATGTCCTCAATGATTTTCCGCATGTCCTCAAAGCCGTCAGGGATACCGGGCACCTCCGGGAAGCGGACCGCCACCCGCCCCGGCGTCTCCCCCTCGCTGGCCACGGCGTTGAGCCCGCAGCCGGTGAGGTTGTCGTTGACGGCGGCCAGGGTAAAGCTGTCGCCCCCCACCCGTAGCAGGGCGGCCAGAGCCGCCCGCAGCCGCGCCGGGTCTTGGGTGACGGGCCGCCGGGCCAGCAGGCCCGCGATGGCCTCCAGCCCCTCGTCCTGAGCCGTGGTCAGCAGCATCTCCCGCTCCACCCGGTCCAGGGCGGCGGCGCAGCCGTCCAGCCCCTGTCCCTGGGCGGCGATCTCCCCCGCCCCCGGTCCCCCCTCCAGGCGGTAGACCCCTAAGGGCTTCAGCAGTTGGCGGATATACCCGGCGTAGCTCATCCCATCGCCTCCACCGTCAGCTTCCCCAGCGCGGGCAGCTCCCCGGCGGCCACCGCCACGTCGGCGGCGGGACTGGCGACGGCGTAGTTAGCCACCCCGTCCACCCCGTAGACCAGCGCCCCCAGCTCCGCCCGCAGAACGTCCTGCCCCAGCCGCTTCCCGCTGAACCAGGTCCGCAGGACCTCCTCCACCTGATTCCGCACGGCGGCCCCGTCCCGGCCCTCCCGGGCGGCCACCGCCACGGCCACGTCCACCGTCTTGCGCTCCGGCGCCCGGACGTGTACGTCCACGGCGATCTCCCGCCGCTCCTGAAAATAGGCCGTCAGCGCCGCCAACAGCTCCGCCGGCGGGGTCCCGTGCTCCGTGGCCACCACCACGTCCACCGTCCCCCCCCCCCGGCTCCGGGGCAGCACGTCGCAGGCCGCCACCTCGCCGAAGGACATGGCCCCCTGCTGGTAAAAGGCGGCGTTGGCCCCGTTGGGCAGCCGCCGGAAGGTCTCCAGCACCCGCGCCCGCAGGGCATCGTCCTCCTCCGGGTCCGCCCCGCCGGAAAAGCCCTCCGGGTTGGTGCACCAGCCCACCCCCACCGGGGCCACCGCCATGGTCCGCACCGTCCCCGCCGCCACGTTGCCGGCGCTCCCGGCCTCCACCGCCCTGGCCCGGACCTCCACCCAGGTCTGCCCCGCCGCCAGCACGGCCTCCTCCGCCGTCTCAAACCGCACCAGTCCCGCCGTCATGCACACCGTCCCCGCCGGGATGACCCGCTCGCTCTCGGCGGCCCGGTCCAGCCCGAAGCGGAGGACCCCCTCCGCCCGGACCGCCCCCCGCCGCTCCAGCCCCCGCAGGGCGGCGTGCTGGTCCAGATACTCCCCCTCCGCCGTCTGGGGGAAGGCCTGCCGCCGCACCCAGTCCGCCTGGATATAGAGGGCGTAGACCTGGGCCGCCACCGCGTAGAGCCGCACCGCCAGATCGCTGCTGTCCGAGCAGGCCGCCCCGGTCTCCCCGGCGTAGGCCGCCCTCATCTCCTGGTAGATTTCCTCCACCGTTTTCATTCCGTTCCCCCTCTACACCGTCACCGCCGCCTCCAGGGCCTGTCCCTTCCAGTCCAGCAGCACCTTCACGTCCATCCGCCCGTCCCCCCGGTCCGACAGCTCCACCCCCGTCACCGCCAGATCCGCCTCCCCCGCCAATGCCTCGGCGGCGTACCGCCGGGCCATGGCCGGGCGGGCGGAGGGCTTCTCCCTGGGCAGCAGGTACAGCCGGCTGCCCAGCCCCGGCAAAAAGGGGAAGCTCCCCCGCTTTGCCGTCAGTTGGAACAGCGCCCGCTGCAAGACCTCCTCCGCCCCCTCCACGGTGCGGAAGCCCCCCTGCCCGTCGGGCATGTAATCCCCGTCATTCAGCTTCAGCTCCACCGCTTCCACCTCCGCTCTCCTGCCGTCTGGGTTCAAACAGCTCCTCCACCGGCACGCCGTTGAGCCGCACCCGGCCCACCAGGTCCACGGACCCGTCGCTCCGCAGCCAAATTTCGCCGCCGCCCGGGCTTCGGACGGCGACCTCCCCCGGCTCCAGCTCCGCCGCTTCCTCCTGCTCCACGCCGGCCACGCAGGGCAGCTCCCCCTCACCCCCGGCCTTGATAACCAGCACCCGCTGGCCCACCTGGGGCCGCCAGCAGTAGCCCCCCGGCCCGAACCGGGCCACCGTCCGCCGCTCGCCGTCCAGATAGACCCCCATCCGGTCCCCGGCCAGCGTCACCACGCCCACGTCGGCCCCCGCCGTCTGCTCCTCCCCGCGTCTCTGCTGCGACAACCACATCAACTACCATCCTCCTCGTCCCCCCTCCCCCCATCACCATGGAGGAGGGGGCGATTCCCTGTCCCGTGCCCCCGTCCTTTGTGGGGCGCGACGACCCGGCGCGCCATCCGCACCGTCCCCCGCCCCTGTCATTGCGAACCAGTTCGCAAATTGGTGCGGCAATCCGCTCTCCTCCACCCCCGTAGGGGCCGGCGTCCCCGACGGCCCGCCTCCCGGCTTCCGCTCATCACACCATCGCCTCCGGCAGTCCCAGCGTCATCCGGGTCCTCCGTCCGTCCCCGTCCTCCTCCACCGCCGTCTCCAGCACCCGGTAGCGCCCGTTGAACCCGCAGTCCTTCCGCGCCACCTGAACCAGCTCCCCCGGCCAG
Organism: uncultured Eubacteriales bacterium; assembly: GCA_900540545.1. Lineage (GTDB taxonomy): Bacteria > Bacillota > Clostridia > Oscillospirales > Oscillospiraceae > Intestinimonas. Next base: position 1,587 of record UQGJ01000071.1, on the reverse strand, counting down.
GCGAAAAAGGGCTCCGCCACCGTCAGCTCCAGCTCCACCTCCCGGGCCCTGGACCGCTGGATTTGGAAGTCCCCCCGGTAGCGCATGGCCAGATAGTTGCTCCGCCCCGGCATGGTCAGCACCATCCGCCGCCGCCCGCCCCGGTCCAGAAAGTCCTGGTTCTTCACCCGCTCCAGCGCCAGCCGTGTCCTGTCCCGCACCAGCACTTCCGACAGCACCCCGTACCGCTTCCCGCAGTATTCCGCCGCCGTCACGGGCGTGGTCCCGTCCACCACCAGGGCCGTCCCGTCGCTCCAGGGCGTCAGCACCAGCCGCCCCGCCCGGTCAAACCGGGGCGTCACGCCCCCGTAGTACCGGGCGAACTGGTACAGCACCTGCCACTCGCTGCTCCCCGCGGCCACCGAGAACCCCTCCACCGCCGGCAGGGCCGCCCCCTCCATCACCTGGATGCCGTAGGGCCGCACATGGTCCCGCAGAATGTCCTCCAGGGTGGCCGTGCCGTAGTCGGCGCTCTCGGCCTCGTTGTCCAGCAGCAGCGCCGCCATCCCCCGCCCGGCCAGCAGCAGCCGCCGCCCACCGCCGTCCTCCCGGAGCCGGAACTCGTCCACCACGCCCCGAAAGACCGTCTCGCCCTCCCACCGGGCCGTGAACTCCACCGCCCCTTCCAGGGCGTCCAGCCCCACGCCCTCCCAGGGGCACTCCATCTGAAAGCTGTCGCAGGGCACCCCCGCCGTGTACTCCAGCTTCCAGCCCAGGGCGGGCGGCAGCGCCAGGACCCCGCCGTCATATCCGTGCAAATATCCCGTCATCATCGTATCCGCACCTTCTCCCCCGGCAAAATCAGGTTGGGGTTCTTGAGCTGGGGATTCAGGGCGATCAGATCGGTGAGGGCCACGCCCTCGTCCCCGGCGATGCCCCACAGCGTCTCCCCGGACACTACCGTATGATAGACCGCCCCCGCTGCCGCCGGAGTCCCGCCCTCCGCCGCCTGCTCCAGCTCCACCCGCCGTGCCGCCGTCTCCCCCTCGGCGGGACACTCCCAAAAGGTAAAAGCGTAGCTCACATAGTCGGCCCGAGGCTCCTGCCGGAGGCTCAAATCCACAAAATAGGCCTCCGCCGCCTGCCAGACCGGGTGGACCAGCATCCCCGGCCCCGCCTGATAAAAGACGGAGGCCAGCCGCTTGAATTCCTCGTAAGCCCCTTCCCCCACGAACTCCCCCTCGCCCCGCAGGACCCGCCGGTTCTGCCCCAGGTCCTGGAGCCGGTAGCTCCCGAAGGGTATCTTCTGCACCGCCATCTTCCGCTCGTAGTCGATGGTGTAGGTCCTGGGATTGTGGGGCCACACGTAGTCCTTGTACCGCATCGCCGCCAGCTTCACGCCTCAAATTCCCCCTTAATAGAGCGAAAACCCGCCGTCATACCGCCGGGCATCCCGCTGAAACATGCGGTCCAGCTCCGCCGCGCCGGTCCCCGCGGCCCCGCCGGACTCCCCCGGTGCGGACACGGCCATCACCGCCCGCCGCGCCCCCGTCCCCGCCGCCACCGCGCTCCGCGCCCGCCGCACCCGCTCATAAAACCCGCTCCCCT
>UQGJ01000070.1 GCA_900540545.1 uncultured Eubacteriales bacterium | reverse complement strand
TTTCGGTTCCTTTCTCAAAGGAGAAAGGAACGCCCCCGGCAGGGGCCGCGCCCCTATAAGGGAAACCCCCTTAAAAATCCATCAAACGCCTCCCGCTATGATACAATCGCTCCCGGTTGCGAAAGCGGTTGCACTTCCGCCTGTATCGGCCGATAGTCCATTCGTGTTAGTATGCACCAGGGAATGGAATCAGACCATGGAATCAGGGCACGGTTATATCCATCCCGTTCCATCCGAAGTATACTGATAGGGAAGAAAACTGTCTTTTAGGTTGGTGTATGATGATGTTTCGGGTCACGAAAGAGGAAAGGGAAGCAAGGATACCGCGGACCATTCGTTTCACGGAAGAATTGTTTGAAAAATTGAGTGACACGGCGATTCAAAACGACGTGTCCTTCAACCAGTTGGTTTTGCAATGCTGTAAATATGCCTTGGAAGAGCTGGAATCTTTGGAGGCGTCGAGGTGAAAACTATGCCCAACACTCATTTTGAATGTGTCCGCTACTACATGGATTTCCAGTTCGGAAAAGCCCCCAAAATCGTCCGGGACAAGGCCAAACAGACCCCGCCCGCCGACCTCTGGGACGAGGACTACCTCCACCGCATGGGCTGCCAGTACGCCCCCATCGACGGCCAACTGGAAAAGGCCAGGGAGCTGTTCCAGGTCATGAAAGAACTGGCAAAACGCTTCTCCGGCAACGCCCTCCTCTTTATCGACAGCGACAACGGCTACTGCACCCTCCGCCTCCTGGACGTTCCCCTCCTGTCCTACGGCCCCTCCGAGGGTCTGCCGCGCATCAACCTGCTCCAGGTCCTGGCCGCCGGCGAGTCCCTGCTGGTCCGCAGCAATCCCAGGGGCCACCTGGACATCCACGTGCGCATGGATGCCTTCCGTCCCCTGGGCCCCAAGACCCACAACGGATAAGAGGCGGACCCTCCAGGCATACTAATCCCATCGAAAGGAGGGTTCCGTTTTGTTCAAACACGAAAAGACCTATCTGCACCCGGTCCGCGTGGACCGGCCCAATCCCAACTACGCCGCCCTGCTTCAGGAGCAACTGGGCGGCCCCCAGGGCGAGCTGAAGAGCGCGCTCCAGTACCTGTCCCAGAGCTTCCGCATCAAGGACCCTGAAATCAAAGACCTGTTCCTGGACGTGGCCGCCGAGGAGCTGTGCCACCTGGAGATGGTGTCCGCCGCCGTCAACATGCTCAACGGCCACGACCCGGACGCCGAGCACGCCACCGTGGGCAACGTGGAGGCCCACGTGCTCACCGGCCTCACCCCCATGCTGGCCAACGCCAGCGGCTACCTGTGGACCGCCGCCTACGTCAACGAGACCGGCGACGCGGCCGCCGACATCCTCTCCGACATCGCCGCCGAACAGCGGGCCAAGGTGGTCTATCAAAACCTCTACCGCCAAATCGACGACAAGGGGGTCCGGGAGACCATCGACTTCCTCCTCAACCGGGAGGAGGCCCACAACACCATGTTCCGGGAGGCCTTCAACCGCATCCAGGACACCGGCTCCCAGCAGGACTGGGGCGCCACCGTGGATTCCCGCATCTATTTCGACCTGTCCCACCCCGGCGGCCAGAGCTTCGACCCCGCCAAGCGCCAGCCCCCCAGCTTCAACCTCTGAGCGCCCCCAAAAAAGGTACAAGCCCTGGATGTGCATCCAGGGCTTGTTTCCGTCTATCCGCAGCGCCGCAATACATCCTCCACCAGCAGGGACCCCACCAGGGCCGTCCCGGCCAGGATGGCGGCCCCGCTCTGGAGATAGCCGCTGTACCACCCGGCCAGCCACATGCCCTGCCCGGCCACCGACAGGGCCAGGGCGGACAGCAGCAGGGCGGCGGCCAGCGCCAGCCCCCGGGTGAGTATGTAATAGGACAGCTCGTGAAGGGCCACCTTCCGGCCCAGCTTCAGCAACATAAAACGACCCTCTTTCCGCGTTTTCTCCAGTATAGCAGGTCACAAGGAAAAGGAACAAGTTGAAAATATTACCAGAAATAATCGGGGCAGTTTTGGCTTTTGCGACAGAAAGCCGCCGTATCGATGACGAAAACAGACAGCCGCATGTCACAGACGGCGGGGCGCCGTCGAATGGTGCGATATTTTTTCCTTCCATTCATGTATGATTTACCATATAATGTGACCATGCCAATTTGAGAGGGAGGAAAAACACAATATGAGGGAATTGTTCGTTGGGACGCGAACCGGACTGGGAGAGGACGGCGCCGTCCATCATTTCGATTACTCGGTGGTGATCGGGGAGATGGAAGTAGGGGGCCGTTTTTCATGCGAAAGTTACGGGGTGAAAATCTCCGAGCAGGGGGGAGACACCGCCGTCATTCCCAACATCACCGTCAGCATTTCCCGCATCGACGCCCTGATGGAACAGCTTGTGGGCGGCCTGGTGTCCCCGGCCTCGGTCCGGGACGTGGTGGACGACTGGCTGTAAAACCGATTCAAAAAAGGAACGCCGCAGACGTTTGCAGTCTGCGGCGTTCCTTTTTTGTTTTTACCGGCTCTCGGCCACGGCCCGCCACGCGGCGGCGTTCTCCGGCGTCTGCTCCCTGGGGGTCAGGGAGAGGGCGTCGGTCAAAAACTGGCCCAACCAGGCGGAGAAAATCTCCGCCCCGTCCCGGTTCAGGTGGCCGGGGTCGTAGAAGTGGAGGACGGGGTCGATGCCCGGCCCCTCGAACTGGTTGCTCCAGTCCAGATAGACCACGTCGGGGTCCAGCCCGGCCAAATCCCGGCGGATGCGCTCATAGGACTCGGCGGGGAGCTGGCTGTACGTGGGGTGGGAGACCACCACCAGCTGGACCCCCTGCTCCCGGCACAGCGCCACGATACGGCCCAGGTCGGCCAGATTCTCCTGGTAGACCTCCTCGGCCTGCACGTCACGGATGAAGGGGCCGTTGGTGATTTGCTCGAAGGTGCCGTCCACGCCGGTGAAGCCCTTCAGGGAGTCGTCGCCCCGGCCGAGAATGGCCTTTGCGGCCTCCTTCAGGCTGACCTCCGCCCAGCGGCTGTGGTAGAAGTAGAGGTCGAACAGCAGCCCCAGCCGCAGCTCCGGCTCCGAGGCGTAGAGGATGGCCCCCAGCTTGTTGGCCCCGTTGGGCATGTAGCCCACGTTGACCTGGGTGTAGTTCTGGTACCGCTCGAACTCCAGGGAGGAGGCCTCCAGCAGCACCATCCCCGGCTTCTGGGTCCGCAGGGCCTCCTTGAGATACCAGTAGGTCTGGCTCATGGTCTGCTCCGGCCCCGCCAGCACGTAGCCGGTGAGCCCGCTCTCGGCGTACACCGCCGCCGGGTCCACGTCGCAGTAGGCGTAGGAGCTGCCCAGGTAGATGTAGTCCAGGCTGTCCTTGGGCTCGGCCAGATAGGGCCCCCACACGGCCCCGTAGTCCACCCGGACGGGCCGCAGGGCGGTGGAGACCAGGCCGATGAGCAGGGCGGCCACCACCACGAAGGCGACGGCCCAAATCAGCTCCTTGCCGCGCGTTTTTTTCATGCCGTCCCCTCCTTAGAATTTGAAGTAGATGAAGTCGGTGGCGTCGTAGCCGGTGCCGTACACGCCAAAGACCAGCACCACCAGCAGCAGCCCCAGGGCGAGGACCCATCGGACCGGCCGGGGCAGGTCCAAAATCCGCCTGCGCAGTCCGCCCTTGAGGCTCAGCAGGTCCACCGCCAGCAGCACCAGCACCGCCAGCGCCGCCACCACCAACTCGGGCCTGTCCAGCCCCCAGGCGGTGACCGGGTGGGTGAGCCAGGGGCCGGTGACCATGCTCCTGAAAATCAGCAGGGAGTGGGTGAAGGACCCGCCCTTGAAAAAGACCCAGGCCGCCGTGGACAGCAGGAAGGTGACCAGCACCTGCCACAGCACCGTGACCCTGCTGTCGTCGCCCAGCCGGCAGAGCTTCCGGCATTTGGCACGCACCCCGGCGGTGACCCCTCCGATGACCTGATACACCCCGTTCAGCAGTCCCCAGGCCACGAAGGTGAGGGCCGCCCCGTGCCACAGCCCGCTGACGGCAAAGACGATGAGGATGTTCAGATACTTGCGCCCCAAGCCCTTCCGGCTGCCCCCCAGGGGGATGTACAGGTAGTCCCTAAACCAGGAGGACAGGGAGATGTGCCACCGCCGCCAGAACTCCCCGATGGACCGGGAGAAGTAGGGGGTGCGGAAGTTCTCCATGAGCTGGAAGCCCATGACCTCCGCCGCCCCCAAAGCCATGTCGGAGTAGGCGGAGAAGTCGCAGTAGATTTGGATGGAGAAGGCCACGGCGGCGGCCATCACCTGGAGCCGCCCGAACTGCTCCGGTGCGGCGTACACCGTGGAGACCAAGATACCCAGCCGGTCGGCAATGACCAGCTTCTTGAAGGCCCCCCATAAAAACCGCAGCAGCCCGGACCGCAGCCGGTCGTAGTCGAAGCTGTGGCGCTCCCGGAACTGGGGCATCAGCCCCCCCGCCCGGCCGATGGGGCCGGAGAGCAGGTAGGGGAAGAAGGACAGGAACAGGGCGTACACCACGAAGTCCCGCTCCGCCCCCCGGTCCCCCCGGTACACGTCCAGTAAGTAGCCCGCCGCCATGAACAGGTAGAAGGAGATGCCCGCGGGCAGGATGAGGTCCAGGGCCGGGGACTGGAAGGACAGCCCCACCCCCCCCAACACCCGCCCCAGCATCCCAAAGGCGAAGTCCAGGTATTTGAAGAGGAACAGGGTCCCGAACAGCGCCGCCAGCAGGCCGATGAGGATACCCTTCCGGGCCCCGCCGGTCCGCCCCTCCATCCACCGGGCCCCGGCGTAGGTCAGCACCAGGGCGCACAGCAGGTAGGCGAAATAGGCCGGCCCGGCGCACAGGTAGAAGAACCAGCTGGCCGCCAGCAGCCACAGGTTCCGCCCCTTCTGCGGCAGAATAAAGTACCCCAGCACCACCGCCGGGAAAAAGAGGAAAAATTGTGGGGACAGAAAGCTCACCGGCCCACCCCTTTCTCTTGTATCTGTAAGAATAGAATCCTATTTTACCTGACTTGCGCCGAAATAGCAAGAACCACCCGCACCGCAAAAATGCGAAAATGAATTATAACCCAAAATTGCATTAAAAAGCGGCTCAAATAATGCGATTTTGCATTTTCAAAACGGAGTTTTTCCCCAATTCACAGGCCCACAACGTTGGCACGCCCTTTGCTCAATACTGGGGCAAACCATTTGAGGGGGATTATTTCATGAACGTCAGCGACATCAAACGAATCGCCTGCCTGGGCGGCGGGGTCATCGGGTCCAGCTGGGCCATCCAGTTTGCCATGAAGGGCTTGGACGTGGTCCTGTACGACGTCAATGACCAGCAGGTGGAGAAGAGCCGGGCTCAGATGCACAAGAGCCTGGACGCCCTGGTGGACTTTGAGGCCATCACCGGCCAGGCCCGCCGGGACATCGAGAGCCGGGTGGCCTTCACGACCGACATGGCCGCGGCGGTGGCGGGGGCCCAGTTCATCCAGGAGAGCGGCCCGGAGCGGCTGGAGGTCAAGCGCGCCATCCTGGCCCAGGCCGAGGAGACCGCCGCCCCGGACGCGGTGTACGCCAGCAGCACCTCGGGCCTGCTTATCACGGAGATCGCCGCTCAGGCGGCTCACCCCGGGCGCTGCGTCGGGGCCCACCCCTACAATCCCCCCCATCTTATCCCCCTGGTGGAGCTGACCAGCGGGGAGCGGACGGACCCCCAGGTTCTCTCCCTGGTGTATGACTTCTACCAGTCCATCGGCAAGGAGGCCGTTCTCCTGCGGCGGGAGTGCCCCGGATTTATCGCCAACCGGCTCCAGCTGGCCCTGTACCGGGAGGTCCAGGACCTGGTGATGCGGGGCGTGTGCTCCGTGGAGGACGTGGACAAGGCCCTGGTCTACGGCCCCGGCCTTCGGTGGAGCATCTTCGGCCACAACATGATTATGCAGCTGGGCAACCCCGGCGGCCTCACCGGCATGGTGGAGATGCTGGGCGACTCCGGGGACCGCTGGCTGGAGGATATGGCGAGCTGGACCCACCAACCCGACGACTGGGCCCAGGTGGCCCAGCCCGGCGTGGACCAGGAGATGGCCCGCTTCCCCGACCACATCGGCCACACCAACGCCGAATGCGTGGCCTACCGGGACAAAATGCTGATCGAGCTGCTCAAGCTCCACCGGAAGCTGTGATGGTCCGGTTTGTCAAAAGGAGAGTGATACCATGACCGACATGTCCCAGGCTCTGCCTGCCGCGGAGCACCCCTTTGTGAAGGCCCGTTGGGCCTCCCTGCTGGGTGCCCTGCTGATCTGTATCTGCGCCGGCTTCGGCTATGCGTGGAGCGTGCTGCAAAATCCCATCGTGGCCGCCTATCACTGGCCGGACACTCAGGTGTCCCTGGCCTATACCATCACGGTGGTCTGTTCCACCATGGCCCCCCTCTTCTTCGGGGGCCTGATTCGGCGCATGAGCACCCGAACCTGCGTCATGGCCGGGGCCGTCCTGTTCGGCGGCGGGCTGTTCCTCACGGGGATGATGAACGCCGTCTGGCAGCTCTACCTGTGCTACGGCGTCCTCTCCGGCCTGGGCTGCGGCTTCATCTACCCCAGCATGATGGCCTACGTGGTGCGGCTGTTCCCGGAGCGGTCTGGCATGGCCTCCGGGCTGGGCACCGCCGCTTACGGCTCCGGCGCCATCCTCTGGGCGCCGGTGGCGGTGCGGCTCACCGGGGCCTTCTCCCTGGCCGCGGCCTTCCGGGTGCTGGGCGTGGTCTTTCTGGCCGTTATCCTGGTCTGCGCCCTCTGCTTCCTCCGGGAGCCGCCGGAGGAGTTCCGGCAGCTCATGTGCCCGGAGGAAGGGGAGGGGAGCGCCGCGGCCACGGGCCTGCGCCGGGGGCAGATGGTGCGCACGGGGACCTTCTGCCTCATGGTGGTGGTATTCACCTGCGGCCTGGTGGCTGGCGTCATCGTGATCAGCCAGGCGTCCCCCATCCTGCAGCAGGTCCTGGACTACACCCCGGAGCGGGCGGCCGTGTTCGTCAGCGTGTTCGCCGCCTGCAATATGGCGGGGCGGTTTGTGTGGGGAAGCCTCTCCGACCGGCTGGGCATCCGCAGCACGGTGGCGGTGGTGTTCTGCCTGTGCATCCTCTCCATGGCCGTCCTGGCGGCGGTGGACCAGCCGGCGGCGGTGCTCTGCGGTATGGGGCTGGCGGCCTCCTGTTACGGGGGCTTTGCCTCGGTCCTCACGCCGCTCACCGCCCGGATGTTCGGCCCCAGGTACATCACGGAAAACTATGGGGTCATGTATGTGGTGTTCGGCATCGCCAGCCTCATCGGCCCCAGTCTGGCCGTCAGCTTCAAAACCGCCGCCGGGGGCAGCTACACCGGGGCCTTCTGCACCGCCGCCGCCCTGGCGCTGCTGGGCCTGGTCCTCTCCCGGTTCATCAAACCGAAATCGGAGTAAGGAGCGTCCATATGGAGACAAGCAAAGTCAGAACCATGGAAGAGATCATCGCCTGCTTCCACGACGGGCAGACCATCGCCATCGGCGGCCAAGCCGGGCGGAACATGCCCGGACGGCTGATCGAATGTGTGCTGGAGAGCGGCGCGCGGCACCTCACCGTCTATTCCATCGACTCCAGCGACCCAAACCTGAACATCGGCCGGCTTATCCACGCCGGGGTGGTAGACCGGATGGTGACCACCCACATCGGCACCAACCCGGAGACCTCCGCCAAAATGCTGGCCGGTGAGATAGACATCGAGCTTAACCCCATGGGCAGCTTCATCGAGCGCATCCGCTGCGGCGGCCTGGGGCTGGGGGGCGTGCTCACCAAAACCGGCCTGGGCACCGTGGTCCAGGACCGCCGCCAGGTGGTCACGGTGGACGGGGAGGACTACCTCCTGGAGCCCGCCCTGCGGGCCGACGTTGCCATCACCCGGGCCAGGCGGGCCGACCCCATGGGAAACCTGGCCTTCCGGGGCACCGGCGGGGCCTCCCACCCGGTCATCGCCACCTGTGGGGACCTGTCCATCGTGGAGTGCGACCACCTGTGCGACCTGGGGGAGCTTGGGGTGGACGACGTGAAGGTGCCCGGCATCTTCGTGGATATGATACTGGCATAAGGAGGGAGGCTTACAGATGGATAACCGACATTTTATCGCCCGGCGGGCGGCGGCCTACTTCCAGGCCGGGGACGTGGTCAACGTGGGCATCGGCATCCCCAGTCTCTGCGGGGACTACGCCGTGCCGGGGGTGCTGTTTCAGACGGAGAACGGCCTGATCGGCGTGGGGGAGACGGCGGACGGACTGAACCGTACCGAGCGGTTCTACAACGCCGGCGGCGTCCCCTTCATCCCCGTGGCCGGGGCCTCTGCCTTCGACACGGCCATGTCCTTCGGCGTCATCCGCAGCGGGCGCATGGCCGCCACCGTGCTGGGGGGCCTACAGGTCTCCGCCAGGGGGGACCTGGCCAACTGGGCCACCCCCGGCCGGGCCTTCGGCATGGGCGGGGCCATGGACCTGTGCAACGGGGCCAAAAAGGTCATCGTGGCCATGGAGCTCACCGCCAAGGACGGCTCGCCCAAGGTGGTGGACCAGTGTACGCTGCCCCTGACGGGGCTGGCCTGCGTGGACCATATCGTCACCGACCTGTGCGTCATCGACGTGACGGGGGAGGGGCTGGTCCTCCGGGAGGTCCGCCGGGGCCACACCCCGGAGGAGATACAGGCCAAGGTGGAGCCGCCCCTGCACATAGCCGCCGGCCTGAAAGAAATGGAGGAAGATTGATATGGCGAAACCCCTTTCCAACACCGTGGTGGTGGCCTACGGCCGCTCCGCCGTGGCAAGGTCCGGCAAGAAGGGCGCCCTCCGCCAGATGCACCCCATCGACCTGGGGGGCCTGGTTCTCAAGGGGGTCATGGAAAAGCTCCCGCAACTGGACCCCGCCCTGGTGGAGGACGTGATCCTGGGCTGCGCCATCCCCGAGGGCAAGCAGGGCCTGAACCCGGCCCGGCTGGTGGCCGCCCGGGCCGGACTGCCTTACACCGCCTGCGGCCTCACCGTGGACCGCTTCTGCTCCTCCTCCCTCCAGGCCGTGGCCCTGGCCGCCTGGCAGATCGAGGCCGGGCAGGCCGACTGCATCGTGGCGGGAGGGCTGGAGTCCATGACCGCCCTGCCCATCACCCTGGACCGCAGCGGGGATTTGAACCCCTGGCTGCTGGAGCACGACGCCGCCCAGTACATCTCCAACGGCGAGACCGCCGAGAACGTGGCCCTGAAGTACGGCGTGACACGCCGGGAGATGGACGAGCTGGCCCTCGCCAGCCACCGGAAGGCCGCCGCCGCCCAGGATGAGGGCCGATTCGACGCGCAGATCATTCCCCTCCCCGGCGTGGACGCCGAGGGGGCCCCCATCACCTTTGACCGGGACCAGGGCGTCCGCCGGGACACCGACATGGAAAAGCTCTCCGCCATGAAGCCCTGCTTCCGGGAGGATGGCCTTGTCACCGCCGCCACCTCCTCCCAGACCAGCGACGGGGCGGCTTTCCTGGTCCTCATGTCCCGGAGTAAGGCCCAGGCCCTTGGGCTTGCTCCCAGCGCCAGCTTCCTGGGCTTCGCCGTGGGGGGGCTGGCCCCCGGCTATATGGGCCTTGGTCCCATCTACGCCGTGCCCAAGGTCATGGACCTGACCGGCCTCACCGTGGCCGACATGGATGTGGTCGAACTGAACGAGGCATTTGCCGCCCAGGTGAGCCCCTGCGTCAAGGAGCTGGGCTTGGACCCCGCCAAGGTGAACCCCAACGGCGGTGCCATGGCTCTGGGTCACCCCCTGGGCGCCACTGGGGCCATCCTCTCCTGCAAGGCCCTGGCCGAGCTGGAGCGCACCGGCGGCAAATATGCCCTGGTGACCATGTGCATTGCCGGCGGTATGGGCGCGGCGGGCATTTTCAAAGCCGAGTAAGGGGAGTCCCCCTTCGGAATAGACACGCAATCCCTATTTTATTTTTTGGAGGTATCATCATGGAAAAACCGATGGCTGATTACGTTAAGCTGCCCGAGCTGGAGGAGTACAAGGAGTGGTTCAAGGACTTTGCCGATCTCTACCGGGAGGACGGCATCCTCCAGGTCACCTGGAAGACCAAGGACGGACCCATGCATCACAGCGGTATGTCTCACCGGGCCATCAGCCAGCTCGTGCGCGTCCTGTCTCTGGACTGGAAGAACGAGATCATCATCTTTACCCACATCGGCAAGAGCTGGATGACCGAATCCGACCCCAACGGCTGGGAGACCTACTCCGAGCTGCCCACCCAGCGCTTCCAGCACCAGTATTTTGACGACACCAACCTCATTAAGAACATGGTATTCGATCTGGATGTGCCCACCATCGGCGCCATCCCCGGCAGCGGGTTCCACTGGGATTCCGCCATGCTCAGCGACATCACCATCTGCTCCGACGACACCTGGATGGAGGTCCCCCACGCCCACGGCGGCCTGGTCCCCGGCGACGGCATGGGCCTGATGGCCCAGCACTACTTTGGCACCAAGCGGGGCAACTACTACATGATGACCGCCCGCCAGTGGACCGCCCAGCAGATGCTGGACTGGGGTATGGTCAGCGAGGTGGTGCCCAAGGACCAGGTCATGCCCCGCGCCTGGGAGCTGGCCCGGATGCTGAAGACCATGCCCTATGAGAACCGCACCATCATGTCCAACCTGGCCAAGCGGCCCCTGAAGAAGCTGCTGGTGGAGGACCTGAAGCTGCACACTGTCAGTGAGCAGTACGGCTCCCTCCTCCGCATCGCCGCCGGCGACATGGGCGACCAGGATTCCGCCCAGCAGGACGAGAAGTACATCAGCCGCACCAACGATTGGCGCTATACCTTCCCCCACATGCAGCAGCCCCCCACGCGGGAGAGCTGGGACGTCTTCCGCAAGCAGCCGCTGGAGTGGTTCAAGAAGGTGGAGGCGGGGGAAGAGGTAAACCCCTACGAGCCCAAGCCCACCGAGCCCTATCGCCCCTCCAAGCAGGACGACGGGCAGTAAGCTGCCGCCCCCGCGCCAGATACGGGACAGAAAGGATCGAATCATCTATGGCTAAGACCATCATCACTGCGGCCCTCACCGGGGCGGTCACCCCCGCGGGCTACAAAATCCCGGAGACCCCCCGGCAGATCGCCGACGAGGCTTACGCCTGCTGGAAGGCGGGCGCCGCCGTGGTCCACCTCCACATGCGGGACGACCAGGGCCTGGGCGTCATGGACCCGGCCCGGTTTTTAGAGACCATCCGCCTGATCCGCGCCCACGAGGACTGCGACGTGGTCATCAACTGCACCTCCTCCGGGGACAACCGGGTCTCCGGGGGCGACCCCGCCGGCAACGCCCAGCGGATGAAGCACCACCGGGAGGTCCCCGGCATCGAGATGGGCTCCTATGACGCCGGCTCCTTCAACTGGATGCCCGGCGGTGTGTTCATGAACACCCCCCAGTTCCTCCAGGAGCTGGGCGACGTGTACATGGAGCGGGGCATCAAGCCGGAGCTGGAGATTTTCGACGCCGGGATGCTGGGCGTGGCGGACTACTTTGTGAAAAAAGGCCATCTGCCCACGCCCTGCCACTTCCAGTTCTGCCTGGGGGTCCTGGGCGGTATGCCCGCCACGGTGGACAATCTGCTCTACCTGGTCAACCGCATCCCCGCCGGGTCCACCTGGTCCGCCTTCGGCGTGGGCAAGGGCCATCTGCCCATCATGTTCGCCGCCCTGGCCCTGGGGGGCCATATCCGGGTGGGCCTGGAGGACAACGTGGTCTACGGCGTGGACGAGACCGGCCAAAAGGTCCTGGCCACCAACCTGATGCTGGTGGAGCGGGCGGCCGCCGCCGTCCGGGCCTTCGGCAACCAGCCCGCCACCCCCGCCGAGGCCCGGCAGATGCTGGGCATTCCTCCCCTCGATGCCGGCAAGGTCCGGGCGGACCTGGGCATCGCCTGATTTTTTCCCCTCCCTCTTCCCAACACACGGCGGGTTTTGGCCCGCGGCGCCTGCCACATCCGCCGGTTCCGCAGTAATCGCCCCCGCTTATTAAATCGGCGACTATTATCGTTTATGGATATTTCACAAAACTATGGGTTGGCCGTACAATCAATGTAGAACAAATCACGATAAACGGCGTCTCCCTCTGTGATCCAAAACTGAACGATAGAAAGGAATCCTGCACCATGAGCTACAAGATCGTACGCAAAGACGAGGCCACCTTCTATGAGGCCCCCGGCCACTACGACATGCGCCCCACCCGTCTGCACAACCCCCAGGACGTGAACGACGGCAAGATGATCATGGGCCTGAGCCACTTCCTCCCCGGCGGCGGCTGTGAGTTCGGCGGCAACCCCCTGGAGTCCATCTATTACGTCGTGGAGGGCGAGATGGACATTGAGCTGGAGGACGGCACCAAGACCACCCTCCACGCCGGCGACTCCTTCCACTGCGGGCCCTTCACCAAAAAGGGCATCAAGAACAACGGCCCCGTCACCTGCCAGATGCTGGTCTGCCTGGTCCCCCCGGAGCAGAAATAACCCAATTCATACGATTCTGAAAGGAAGTAATACCTATGACCAATCTGTTTGATTTGACCGGCAAGAAGGCCGTCGTGGTCGGCGGCGCCGGCGGTATCGGTCAGGCCATCGCCGAGGGGCTGGCCGAGGCCGGCGCCCAGGTGATGATCTCCTCCCGCAAGGTGGACTCCCTCCAGCGGGCCCAGCGGGAGATCAAGGAGAACACCGGCCTGGACGTGCTCTACCATCCCGGCGACGCCACCAAGGAGGCCGACGTGGAGGCATTGCTGGCCGCCGCTATCCAGCAGATGGGCGGCGTGGACATCCTGGTCAACTCCCAGGGCTTCAACAAGAAGTTCCCCGGCACCGAGTTCCCCGCCGACGCCTGGGACGCCATGTTTGAAGCTAACGTGAAGTCCATGATGTTCACCTGCAAGCACTTCGGCAAGCACTTCAAGGACAACGGCATCCACGGCAAGATCATCAACCTGTCCTCCGTCCGGGGCATCCGCGCCGTGGGCAACGGCGGGATGGGCAACGTGGGCTACTGCGCCACCAAGGGCGCAGTGGAGATGCTCACCAAGGCATACGCCTCCGACCTGGGCCCCGACATCCAGGTCAACGCCATCGGCCCCACTATCACCTACACTCCCATGATGGTGGGTATGCTGCCCGACGACGAGACCGCCCGGAACAACATCGCCGCCGCCATGCCCGCCAAGCGCATCGGCTATCCCGAGGACTGCAAGGGCCCCGCTATCTTCCTGGCCTCCGCCGCCTCCGACTTTGTCACCGGCTCCACCATCTATCCCGATGGCGGCCTGACGAACGTGGGCTGAGACCTCCCGATTCCCCAATCCCAAGCAATGCAAGGGTTTTGGTCCTCCGGCCAAAGCCCTTGCATTGTTTTGACAGGAGTTGACATCACACATGTCCAAAATCATCCGCAAGCGCGCTCTGAACCCGACGGTGACCCTGATGGAG
>UQGJ01000069.1 GCA_900540545.1 uncultured Eubacteriales bacterium | reverse complement strand
GCCGAAGCCCTGGTTTTCTTTCCGTCCTCTTTCTCAAACGAGAAAGAGGACCCCCCCGGAGGGACTCCGCGGCGGAAAGAAAGAAGGGAGTTGGAGAATCGTTATGCTGGCCTATTTGGAGTTGCTGGAGGCGGTGCGTGGTGCTCTGGAGGAGCGGTTTCCGGGAGAGCAGTATTACATGGACCGAGTGCCCACGGACTTTGCGCGGCCCTCCTTTTTGCTGGAGGGCGGGCCGGTGGAGCTGGAGGACGCCGGCTGCGGCTGCCTGTGGGTAAAGGCTGTGGTGAAGGTTACGGCCTTCGTGGCCGTGGACGAGTATCACAACAGCCACGTGTCGGAGCTGGTGCGCCGTATGGCGGCGGTCCAGGAGCTGTTCGCGGCGGAAGGGCTGCGGGTGGGGAACCGAGTGCTCCACATCGTAAAGAACACGGGGACGTATCAATTCGATTATGCGGAGATTCAGCTGACCTTCCAGTACCAGGACGACCGGCCGGGAGTGGGGGAGTGGCCGCTGATGGGGGAGGTCAACGTGAGGACGCGTGGACCGGGGTAGACGCGCCCCTTCCGGCCGCTGCGGCGGCCACCTCCCCCATTCTTTCAGAATAGGGGAGGCAGGGCTTTTATGGAAAGGAGATCAAAAATTTATGGGATTGCCTAACATCAATATTGTGTTCAAGAGTCAGGCGGTGACCGCTGTGCGGCGGTCGGAGAAGGGCGTGGTGGCTCTGATCGTGAAGGACAGCAAGAGCAACGGGGTCCATGTGCTGACCAGTGCGGCCCAGGTGCCCACCACCCTGGGGAAGGGGAACCAGGAGTACATCCAGCGGGCCTTTACCGGCTACGTGAACCCGCCCCGGAAGGTCATCGTGTACGTGCTGCCCGCGGCGGCGGAGAGTCTGACGGAGGCGCTGGACTACCTGGGGACCCAGGTGTTCGACTATCTGGCGGGGCCGCCCGACATCACCGAGGCGGAGTGCGGCGCCATCGTGGACTGGGTGAAGGGGCGGCGGCTCAACGACAAGGCCGTGTGCAAGGCGGTGCTACCCCATACGGCCGCAGACAGCGAGGCGGTGGTGAACATGGTCACCGACGGCATTCAGGTGGGGAGCAGCACCTACACGGCGGGGCAGTACTGCTCCCGGATCGCGGGGCTGATCGCCGGGACGCCCATGACCATCTCCTGCACCTATGCCGCCCTGCCGGAGGTCACGGACGTGGAGCGGATGACCCGGGAGGAGATGGACGCCGCCATCGACAAGGGAGAGTTCATCCTGTTCCACGACGGCGAGAAGGTGAAGGTGGGCCGGGGGGTGAACTCTTTGCAGACCACCACCCAGGACAAGGGGGAGGCCTGGAAGAAGGTCAAGCTGGTGGAGGCCATGGACATGATCCAGGCGGACATCCGCATGACGGCCCAGGACGCCTACATCGGCAAGTACGCCAACTCCTACGACAACAAGTGCCTGCTCATCACCGCCGTCAAGGGGTATCTGACGGGGCTGGAGCAGTCGGGTATCCTCCAGGGGGAGACCTCCCAAGTGGGAATCGACCTGGAGGCCCAGGAGGGGTATCTGCAGAGCATTGGGGTGGATACCGGGGCCATGGGCGAGCAGGAGATCAAGGAGGCCAACACCGGGGACAAGGTGTTTTTGAGCGCGGCCATCCAGATTTTGGACGCCATCGAGGATATTGATTTGAAGATCGTTATTTGAGGAGGCCCCCTTCCGGCCGCTGCGGCGGCCACCTCCCCCATTTCTTTGAAATAGGGGAGGCAGGGACGGGGTGGGATGAAAGGAGATTTTTATGGATTCTGCGAAGAGAGTGATTTCGGGCACCTGGGGCGAGGTTTGGCTGGACGGGGACAAGGTGGGGGAGTGCTATGGGCTCCAGGCCAAGGTGTCCTTCAACAAGGAGGACGTGCCAATCTGCGGGCGGATGGCCACGGACAAGAAGGTGACCAGTATCGAGTGCACCGGCAGCCTGAAAATGCACAAGGTCACGTCTCGGATGGCGCTGGCCATCGGGGAGGACATCCGCAACGGTAAGGACGTGCGGTTCACCATTATCTCTAAGCTGAAGGACCCGGACGCCTACGGAGCGGAGCGGGTGGTGCTGAAGAACGTGAGCTTCGACGACGTGACCCTGGCCGACTGGGAGGCCAAGAATGTGGGCAAGATCGAGGCCCCGTTTACCTTTACGGACTACGAGTATCTGGACCTGATTCGGGCATAAGGAAAGCCGCCCGGTGAGGGCGGCAAAATTGACAGAATGCGGCGCGGTATGCTATGATGGCCTTGCCCCGTAAGGGGCAGGGCGCTGTTGCACAATGGCGGTTAGCCACTTCCCTGTGAAGGGGGGTGAGGCTTATGGGACACGGGCGCGGGGCGAAAGCCCTTCGCTTACTGGTGTGTATTATCATCATCGTGACGGTGATGGTCTACATAGCCCCAAAAGCGTGTTAGCCGCCCGGCTTGCCCCCGGACGGCTAACGTAGGTTCACCTATGTTGACTAACCAGGGCTGACCGCCGTGTGACAGCGCCCTTTCTATGGTCATTATATCAGAACGCCCCGTTTTGTCAAGTGAGACAAGGCGGGGCGTTTTTGCGCCTGGAAAGGGGATTGCGATATGAGCGAGCTGTTGGACCGGCTGCTGCGGCCGGAGGTGCCCAATGTGCAGAAGAAGCTGCCGGAGGCCAGATACAAGGTGAAGCGGCTGAGCGAACTGTGCGGGGAGGATGTGGTGTTCACCCTGCGGGGGCTGCCCTATGGGCGGGTGGCCGAGCTGCGGGAGAGCGAAAGCGAGGACATGGGGGTCCATATCCTGCTGGCGGGGGTGGCGGAGCCGGACCTGAAGGACCCGCGGCTGGGGGAGAAGTTCGGCGGGGCCACCCCGGCGGAGACGGTGAAGGCCATGCTGCTGCCGGGGGAGATCGAGGACATCAGCCGGGCGGTGGAGAAGCTGTGCGGCTACCGGACGAACACCATTGAAGAAGTAAAAAACGCCTAGAGGACGGCGGCGACCCGGAGCTGGGTCTCGTGTACTACCTCTTCCACACGAAGGGGTGGGCCCCCGGGGACTACTATGGAAAGTCCCCGGGGGAGCGGGACCTTATCTGGGCGCTGGCGTCCTGGGAGGCGGAACATGGGTAAGAAAAAGCCGCCCCGGTGGGGGCGGCGAGGGAAGAAAAATAGATTAGGAAAATAACTTACAGAGCATGTAAATAGTCATTGGAATTGTAATCACAAAGAACAAAACGAGGGCAGCAATCAATCCATTACGTGACATGCTAAAGCCTTCCTCCCTCCGACAGAGGGTACGTAGAGGTGCAGGAAAATTAAGAGAATACCTCACAGAGCATAAAAATAGTCATCGGAATCGCAATTAACACAAACAGAACAAGGACCGCAATTAAACCGTTGCGTGACACAGTTCATTCCTCCTTTTTTCCAGTATACCAAAGAATAGGGAAAAGTCAAGTAGACGAGGTGATAGTATGCCGGACGTATCCATTGCAATTTCAGCCCAGGACAGCTATACATCTGCCCTTAAAAGCATGGCGGCGGTCACAAGGGCGTTCGATAAAAATGCAGAAGTGATGGAACGGACACTTCATAAACTGAACACCACGAAGTATAGCTTGAAGTTAGACGCAGGTAAAGCACTGAAAAGCCTCAAAGAAATGGAAAAGCAGTTTGAGGCCACGGGTGATGAAGCTGACGGATTAAAAATGCAGCTTGCCCAGGCGAATTACGATAACATTAAACGAAACCTGGATTTAGTGACCAAAGGAGCTAAGGAAACCGAAAAGGAAATGCAAAGGATGGAGGGAACTTTTCGGCGGGTAGACAACAAAATGGCGGGCGGTGGATTTTCTTCTATTGTGGGAGCAATAGCGACAAGCGGCGCGGTCAATATGCTGAGTGGCGTAGCGTTGGACGCGTCAAAAACTTTGGTTGGCAGTGCACTGGGGGACACGGCGGGCACGCTTGCGTCCTCGGTAATATCTTCTGTGGCGTCTGGAGCGGCTATGGGAGCTGTTGTGGGGCACCCGCTGATTGGCGCTGGTATCGGAGCCATATCGGGGGCGCTTTCGGGCGCGTCACAAACTTTTCAAAAGCAGGATGACGCATTCAAGAGCTACGTCAGCGACCAGTACGACGCTATCATGGAGCGGAGGGCTTCGGAGCTTTCCTCGGGTTCTACGATTGCCGCGGGGCGGGAAAAGGACCTGATTTCCTTTTCTACACTGTTCAAGGGCCGCGGTAAAGCAGAGGGCTACCTGAATGATTTGGTCAAAATGGCAAATACCACGCCGTTCTTATACGATGACCTAACCGCCATGAGTAAGACGCTGGCTACCTACGGCTATCATGAAAAAAGTATTTTGCCGGTGCTGGAGACCATCGGCGATACCGGAGCGGCGCTGGGGATGTCAACCAGTGACATGACCACGGTGGCTCAGGCAATCGGCCGGATGAAGTCCAGCAACAAGACTACCCTGGAATATCTTAATATGCTCAACGACCGTGGTATTGGTGCGGTCGGCATGTTGGCGGACAGTTACGGTGTCGACCAAGGGAAAATGTACGATATGATCTCCAAGGGTGAGGTGGCCGGGAGCAAGGCCGCGGAAATCATTTTAGCCGCTATGGCAGATAGCTTTGCCGGGTCCATGTCGGAACAGAGCCAGACATTTTCGGGGCTGACCTCCACACTGGAAGGATGGCAGCAAGAAATGGCCAATGCCGCCGGAGCGGCCTACAACGAGGTGCGGAGCGAGGGTATCGGATACCAAATCAAGCATTTTGAGGGCAAGGACGGTGAAGCCCTGGAGGAAATGAATGGGATCATCGGTGCTGGCCATGCCTACCAGGAGAACCTGAGGGAGCAGTATCAAAGGGAAGCCGAGGCGGCGGTCCTGCGCGGCGTGCGTTCATTTATATATGATGAAGAACAGCGTGGGATGTTGGATGAAATGCATAGCCAGTACTTGGCGGCAAAAGAGAGTTATGATAAGGCAGTCAGCTTTGGCGATACCGAGGGAGCGGCCATTTACAGCGCGGAAGTAGAAAAGCTGAAAGGGAGCATAGAAAACTTCGCGGAAGACGCGTTTAATGCTTCGGCAGGCATTGAGGAGATCCATGATGTTCAATTGGACCTGATCGCGGCGATCCGGGAGAATACAGACGCTTTGGGAGGCTGGCAACAGCAGTATAGAGAGGGACAAGAAAAATCGGTTGGCTCGGCTGATGTTTCCGGCATATTCAGAGTTGGTATTGATTTTTCGGCTGCAAGAGCTAATGCAATGGGCCTCGGTACACCATACGGCCCGCCAAAAGCGTTCGGCTTAAACCGGGTGCCCTATGACAACTTCCCGGCGCTGCTCCACCAGGGGGAACGGGTGCTGACGGCCTCCCAGGCGCGACAGGCGGACCGAGGCGGCGGGGTCCACATCGGTAAGCTGGCGGATACTGTGGTGGTCCGGGAAGAAGCGGATCTGGACAGGCTGGCGCGGAAGTTTGCGGCGGAGGTCCAGCGGGCGGCACTGCTGGCGGTGCCGTAAGGAGGCGAGGAAACTTGCGGACGTTTATATTCAAGGACACGGAGACGGAGGAAGAGCTGGTGTTGCCGGTGACGCCGAAGGAGTATGAGATCGAACACGGTCGGAAGGCCAACGGGCTGACGATGACCCAGACAGGGGATGTGAACCTGCCGGGGACGCTGGTGCTGCTGGACCAGGAGATCGAGTGCCTGCTGCCGGCGCGGGACTACCCGTTCAACCAGCCTGGGGCGGTGCTGAACCCGTTCTGGTACGTGGAGAAGCTGGAGAAGTGGTCGGACGCGGGGACGGTGCTGCGGTTCATCGTGTCGGGGACGCCGGTGAATGCGGCGGTGATTTTGGACCCCATCCGATTCCGGGAGCAGGACGGGACGGGGGACCTCTACTGCACCATCCCCATCCGGGGCTACCGGCAGCTGTCGGCGGAGGCGGTGGAGAGCGCGGGCAACGGGGCGCGGAGCGTGGAGACGGCCCCCGAGAAGGGGACCAGCTACGTGGTCCAGGCGGGGGACACCCTGTCGGCCATCGCCAAGCGGGTCTATGGGGACGCGTCGCTCTATGGGAAGTTGGCGGCGGCCAACGGGATACTCAACCCAAATCTCATCTATCCGGGGCAGGTGCTGACGCTGCCGGGGGTGGAGGCGCTGCCGCCGGCCAGAGCGCCATCCCAGAGCCAGAGGGCGGCGGAGCATACCAGGATGGTCTACGACGGCGAGAAGTCGAAGTGGGAGATGTATGTGGAGTCGGAGGCCTATGTGGAGGCAAAGGAGAAGGCCCATGGTGGACTTGGGGTTTAAGCTGGTCCTGGCGGGGCGGGACGCCACGGAGCTGGTGCAGAGCGTGACGTGGGGCGGCGGGTACAACCAGGTGGCGCGGACGCTGGACTTCGGGCTGCTGTCGCCCCGGAATGGCGGGCCGGTGCTGGAATGTGGGCTGGGGGACCCGGTGCAATTTTATGTGGGCGGGGAGCTGTCGTTTGACGGCTTCCTTTTTTCACGCCAGAAGGACACAGGCGGCGACGTGATCGACGTGGGGTGCTACGACCGGGGGATCTATCTGAAGCGGAACGAGGCGGCGTATCTGTTCCGGGGGCAGACGGCGGAGGCCATCACCCGGCGGGTGTGCGGGGACTTCGGGGTGGCCGTGGGGGAGCTGGCCCAGACGGGGGCGCCGGTCAGCCGGAACTTCCCCGGGGTGAGCCTGTACAAGATGATCCAGACGGCGTACACGCTGGCGTCGGAGCGGACGGGGGCGCGGTACATGGTCCGGTTCCGGGGGGAGAAGCTGGAGGTGGTCGCCAAGCAGAAGAGCGACAGGACGCTGGTGCTGCAGCCGGGGAGCAACCTGGTGAACGCCACGGTGACGGAGACCATTGAGGACCTGGTGGACCAGGTGGCGGTGTACGACGAGAAGGGGACCCTGGCGGGGACCTACCGGGAGGCGGAGTCCATCAAGCTCTACGGGCTTATGCAGGCGTATCTGAAGAAGAGCAAGGACAAGGACCCGGCGCTGGAGGCCAGGAAGCTGCTGGACGACGGCGGGCCCAGCCAGAAGATCACGGTGGAGGTGCTGGGAAACCGGGGGCTGATCGCCGGGGAGTGCGCGGTGATGAAGGAGCCGGTGACGGGGCTGTGGGGGCTATTCTGGATCGACCAGGACACCCACACGTGGAAGAATGGGCTGTATCAGACCAAGCTGGTGCTGAATTTTCGGAACATCATGGACGAGCAGGAGGCAGGCGGGCTGCCGAAGGCGTAGGGAATGCAGAATTGAGAATGCAGAATGCAGAATGACCGCTGCGCGGGGACGGGGATGGAAACGCATGGAAGAGAGTCCGTTTGGTGCTTTGGTGGAGGCGTTCCGGGGTGGGGACGGGGAAGCCGGGTTGGAGATGGGGGAAGTATTGTCCTGGCCGAGCGCGGAAGCGCCGGGGGCCGCGCACAAGGTCCTGGCAGGGGGCAACACCCAGGAGAAGGGGGACCTGCTGCGGAATGAGGCGCTGGGGCCTTATGGGCTGGCGGCGGGGGACAAGGTGCTGCTGCTGCCCATCGAGGAGGCACAGCGGTACGTGATAGTTTGCAAGGTGGTGGAGGTATGAGTACGACGTTGTTTCCCATCATTCAGCCCCAGGCGGCGCAGGTGGAGACGGAGCTGCCGCTGTGCCGGGAGGTGCGGTGGGATTTTGAGGGCAACCGGCCGGTGTTCCGGCGGGGGGAGCCGGTGATGGCGGAGGGGGCAGAGGCCGTGCTGGTATGGGCGTGGCTGGCCCTGCACACGCCCCGGTTCCGGCATGAGATCTACGGCTGGGGCTTCGGCAGTGAGCTGGAGGGGCTGGTGGGGCGGCCCTACACGGAGGCGCTGAAGCAGTCCGAGGCCCGGCGGTATGTGCAGGAGTGCCTGATGGTGAACCCCTACATCAAGAGTGTGGACGACGTGACGGTGACATTTGCCGATGGGCGACTGTCGGTGTCCTGCACCATTGATACTATTTATGGAAAGCGGGAGGTGAGGGCGGATGTTTGAGGACCTGACGGTGGAGAAGATCAAGAAGGATATTTTGGACCGGGCGGGGCTGGAGCTGGAGACCCGGGAGGGCGGGTTCCTGGACACGCTGGTGGGGCCGGTGGCGGTGGAGCTGTGGAAGCTCTATCAGGCCATGAACGCGGTGGTGCCCATCGCCTACGTGGACGAGAGCTCTGGCGGGTACATCGACCTGCGGTGCGCGGAGTTCGGGTTGGAGCGGAAGGCGGGGACCCGGGCCAGGGCGGCGATGACGCTGACGGGCAAGGCGGGGACGGCGGTGCCCGAGGGGACCGGGTTCCTGACGGGGACCGGTCTGGAATTTGACCTGGAGGAGGCCGTGGTGCTGACCGGGGGCGAGGACGTGGGGACGGCCCTGGCGGCCCAGGTGGGGACGGCATACAACGTGGGCGCCGGGGAGCTGGGGCAGATGGTGGTGACCATCCCGGGGCTGGAGTCCTGGCACAACGCCGCCGCCGGGGGCGGGACCGACCCGGAGAGCGACGAGGCCCTGGTGGGGCGGCTGTACGAGCGGCTGCGGGAACCGGCCACGTCGGGGAACGTGGGGCACTATGAGCAGTGGGCCAAGGAGGTGGACGGGATCGGCGGGGTGAAGGTGACGCCGCTGTGGGCCGGGCCGGGGACGGTGAAGGTCCTGGTGGTGGGGCCGGAGCAGGAGCCGGTTTCCGAAGAGAAGGCGGCGGAGTGCGCCGGGCACATCGAGGCGCTGCGGCCCATTGGGGCCACGGTGACGGTGCAGAGCGCGGAAGGGCTGGTGGTCGACGTGGCGGCCGCGGTGAACACGGACGGGTCGGTGACGGCGGCGCAGGTGGCGGAGCGGTTCCGGGCGCGCCTGGACGGCTATTTGAAGTCTATCGCCTTTCGGCAGTACACCCTGCTCTACAACCGGGTGGCCTTTCTGCTGCTGGACATCGAGGGCGTGGTGGACTACACGGCGCTGACGGTGAACGGCGGGACAGGGAACGTGGTCATCGGGGCGGAGCAGGTGCCGGTGCTGGGGGAGGTGGTCCTGACTTGAAGCTGACGGAGTATCTGCCGGAGTTTTGGGGGCGGTCGGCGGAGGTGATGGCGCTCCAGCGGGCCATGGAGCCCGCCGTGGCGGCGGCCTGGGCGGCCCGGGACGGGCTGCTGGACCAGCTCAACGTGGGGACGGCCACCTGGGGGCTGGAGAGCTGGGAGCGGGCGCTGGGGCTGGAGGTGGACGTGTCCAGGCCCCTGGAGTACCGGCGGAGCCGGGTGTGCTCCAAGCTGCGGGGACAGGGGACCACCACGGTGGCCATGATCCGCAACGTGGCGGAGAGCTTTTCCAACGGCAAGGTGGATGTGATCGAGGCGCCGGGGGAGTACCGGTTCGACATCAAGTTCACCGGGACCATCGGGGTGCCGCCCAACATGGACGACCTGACGGCGGCCATTGAGGAGATCAAGCCCGCCCATCTGGCCTATGACTACATCATCCTGTTCCGCACCTGGGACATGGTGGCGGGGATGACGTGGGGTGAGGCGGGGGGCTATACCTGGGACCAACTACGAGAGGGG
Organism: uncultured Eubacteriales bacterium; assembly: GCA_900540545.1. GTDB lineage: Bacteria > Bacillota > Clostridia > Oscillospirales > Oscillospiraceae > Intestinimonas. The sequence continues at coordinate 4,733 of UQGJ01000069.1, read as the reverse complement.
GCATTGAGTTGACGGAGACGGAACATTACAGGCTGAAACAGCCGGAGGGCAACGAGTATGTGGGGCCGGGGGCGTTCAATGAGAACGCGGCGGCTATCGACGGGTTGCTGCACGGGCTGGAGGTGGGGAAGGCCTCGCTGGACCCGGAGACGGGGAAGGTGAAGGCGGAAGAACTGCCGGAGATGGACTACGAGGGCGCGCTTAGGGACGCGCCGGTGAAGGAGACGCCGGCGGACGGGGACGGCGTGGCGCTGGTGGACGGGGCGGACGGCAAGACGAAGAGACTCCTGTGGAGCCGGATGAAGACGGTGCTGAAGGGGTGGCTGGACACGCTGTACGAGACGGCGGGGAACGTGGCGGCGCACGACGCGTCAGAGGCGGCCCACGCCAACATGCACTTTTTGCGTGGGTTGGAGGAAGAGGCGGCGGAGCCGGTGCCGCTGGACGCGGATACACTGCAGGGGAAGTGTGCGGCGGAGTTTCGGGACAGCTCGTGGGTGCCGGGATGGGACGAGGTGACGGGGAAGCCGGGGGCGTTTTCGCCGGCGGCCCACAGCCACGGGCCTGCGGACCTGACAAGCCCTGTACCGTTGAATAAGGGCGGGACGGGAAAGACGACGGCGGCGGAGGCGCGGGCGGCATTGGGGGCCTGCGGAGCGTTTGGGCCGGTGCTGGTGACGGTGGATGTGTCGGCATGGGCCGGGGCGGGGCCTTGGACGCAGACGGTGAGCGTGGCCGGGGTGACGGCGGCGGACAACGGGATCGGGGTGTACCCGGTGGACATTGCCGACGGGGACGCCAGGGCGCTTTACAACGAGGCCTACGGGTGTCTGGCGGCCGAGGCGGAGACGGTGGCCGGGGGAGTCAAGTTGACCTGCCGGGAGAAAAAGCCGGAGACCAGTTTCCAAATCAAGGTCCAGGGGGTGAAGTGATGGGTAAGACGACGGTTGGAATGCTGGACGGCAATGGAAAAGGTGGCCTCCAGGTCTTCGAGTGCACTCCAACTGCGACGGTTGGCTGGGGCGATAATAACCTGTATTGCCATGCGGTCCAGCTTCCGGCAGAAATTCCCCTGGAAAAGATCCGAACCTTCTTTATCGGATATTGTATTCGGCAGACGGGCACTGCGGCGTTGTACATGGATACGTCCGGGAAGATTTGGGAGACCGCCGGATATGGACGGCCGGAGTCGGATGCGGCGGCGCTGGAGCGACTGCGGAAGACCGGCGTCATTTTATCCCATCGGTTACAGTCGTACAACGAGATAACCGCGTTTTATTCTGTGGTTGTCGTCTGTGCTGGATAAAAAGGAGATGAGAGAAATTGTACCTTGTAACCAATAGGGTGAAATACAAGTGCAGTGGGGTCCCGGTACTGGCCGGGGAGTCTCTGCGGTTCTTCCTGCCCGAGGGCGGGCCGAAAGAGCTGGGGGCCACGGTGGGGCTGTACCAGGACGACGGGTTCCTCCTGCGGGAGATCGACGTGAGCGGGTATCTGCGGTGGGAGATGGTTGACGGGACGCTCATCATCACCAATCTGCCCAAGGCGGAGCCGGTGGTGCCGCCGACCGCGCCGGAGCCCGCCCCGGCGGAGATGACCGCCGAGGAGGCCGTGATGGATATGCTGGCGGACCACGAGTATCGGCTGGGGCTCATGGAGCTGGGGCTGAACAGGGAAGGAGTGGCAGAATGACCAATAGGAAAAGAATTTCCAGAAATTACCGGGGGGGGGCGTCTAAACCTCATTCGGCACCCTGCACAAAGGGGGCGCTGGCATGGGCGTAGCCAGTGTACTCCGCTGGGGTGGGCAGGCACAGGTGCGGAAGCTCGGCTCCGTCAGAGTGGTCGCCACCAGCGTGGTGGATGTGTCGGCCCTCGTCGCAGCGGCCGGAATCACGGAGGAGACGGGAGACGTAATTATTGGGGTGTCCACTGCGCGCTTTCAACGGCCTATCTCCATGTGCGCCAAAGGGTACGATCAGTGGTATTTGGGCTCTGCTGGGGCCTATGCAAACACGGACTTTCCGGCAGTACAGGGGTACCATCCTGCGCTGGACGAACCCTTCAACGTCTACTATATCAAGACGTTGCTTTAGCCGCTGAGGAAGCTGGGGTGGCACTCCATGGGTAAGTGTGTGGTGAGTCAGTCCGGCAAAAAGTGTGGACAGTACATATTGTTGGGCAAGGCGCATATCACGGGACATCCCAATGAAGCTGACTTCCTGCTTCCTGATTTGCTCGATGTTGAAGAAATCCTTTTTGAGGCGGAAGGAACGGCCAACGATTTGGCTCTGTATTTCTCCATTCTGCATGGGGGCGCAGCGGTCGTGAATGGCCCAAGCTCTGGCGGGAAAGGTGTGCAAAGCGTATCCGCGTCATTTGTCGTCAAGGTTCTGGGCAGCACACAGCTCAATGGACAGAAAGATACCCGGCTGTGGTATGTGCCGTTTGATAGCTCGGTCAGTTCGGTCGTCCGCAAGCTGGACGGGAGAGAGACGGCTGCGCACATTAGCACGACTCAATGCGGAAACGAGATGTCCATTGACGCCTGGGCAAGGGTGTATATCAAAAAGCGTGAAAAATAAAAAGAACTAGGGGGAAATTTGACAATGAACAGCACGTACATCATCTACAAGACCCTGATTGGGACCTACCAGCGGCTGGGCCGGGACGTGGGGCCGTTAGGGCTAAAGTTCGATTTGGCCTACGCTCTGGGACGGCTCAGCGACGAGGAGTACACAGAGCTGGTGACGGCGGTGACGATTGAGGCGGGGGGTTAAGTGGATGGCTGCTGAAATAAGGACGATCAAGGACGGCGATACCCAGGTGCTTCCGCGCACGACAGCCAAGGCAGTGAAGATGGAAGATGGGTATTCGCTGGAAGCGGCATTGGCGAAGGCGAAAGAACACATCAATGATCGAAGCAATCCACATGGGGTGACGGCTGCGGACGTGGGAGCGTTGCCGGAACAGCTGGGGGTCGCCGGGCAACTGTTGGGGTTTACGGCGAAAAATGTGGTTGGTGCGGTGGATTCGTGGGAGGGGAAATACAACAAGACAATCAAGGCTAGGTTTCCGGTGAGGGCCGGGGAGACCATCCGGGCGGGGGACGTGGTGGATGTGGTGGGGGGAGAAGTAGGAAAGACCTGGGGGGCGAATGGTAATACGACAGTTACTCAGGGCTACTCTCCCGTGAACTATATTTCTGCGTGCGTTATGAATGACGCAACGTTCCTGACCGCAGGCTTTAGTGGTACAGATTCTGGGACCGGACGCGTAAAGGTTGGGACGATAAACGGTGAGACTGTGACGGTCCAGCCGAGCGACGTCAATTTTTTCAATGGCGCACTGGACGACATCGATATAATTCGTTTGGCTGAAACAAAGTTTGTTATTGTACGGAAGTGGAGCGGTGGATCTTATGCTTGCCCGGGAACGCTTGACGGCACTGCGCTTACAATAGGACAATCAAGCAAAATAGCGGCTGGAACCGACGCAAAGCGAGGGGTATGCGCCCTTAGTGATGATACGTTTTTCTTCGCTTATGATACCGGCGGCGGCGTAAAAACAAAAGTATGTACCATAAGTGGAAATGCGGTTACGCAAGGGGATGAAAGCACACTGCCTGGCATTACGGGGACAGATTATATTTCTATGATTCGACTGCCAGACCTGAATGGAAGCAAACGGGTTTGTGTGTGCTTTAACGATAAATACAACGGCAGGCTTGGTAAAGCAATTATCGCTAGCATAGGCACAAATAAAACAATTACCTGGGGAAACGTTACGACGTTCAGTGGTGATAGAACAGTATATATCGACTGCTGCTTGGACGGAAATGATATTGTCGTTGCATTTGTAGCAGGGGTGGATAATTCCACTTTGACCGACTATGCAAAGATTCTGACGGTGACGGGGACCACGATCACGCAAAGCAACTCGGTTTGTACTGTTGGGGTGTTACCAACCGATGCCACACGGGTTCAGATTGAAAAAGTATCGGGAAAATTTGTAGTTGGTTATAGCCGTGGGTCGAAAGGGATTACGGCGGTACTCAAACGGGTGGGGAACGGACTTGAAAAAGAGACCGAGTTTATCTTTAGTAATTCGAGTATAGATCAGCTTACCATGGAAAAAGTGTCTGATTCGTATATCATATTGACATATTTGAGCAATTCAAATGGTACTTCGACACTTCTAAGAGTATTCGGAAATCGAATCGCCGGTAGTTTTACCGACATTTCAAAACAGGCAATCGCCCTCCGGGACGGCGTAGGCGGGCAGGAAATCGAGGTCATCTTTGACGGCGTGGCGGAGCTGCCGGGGGCCGGGGCCGGGCGGGAAATCACGTCGGATGGGGTCTACGGCTATTGTCCGATGGACGGGTTGCTTTGGGTCAGGCCGGAGTGGAGTGTAAATATCGTCTGCGGTAAATTTTCTTCTACGGCAACCGACGAGACGATTGCTGTTACGCTCGGCTTTAAGCCAAGGCTCGTCATCATATACTCGTCCAACAATAACAGCATGGCTAATGGTTCGGGTGGCGAATCTACCTCAAATTCTACCCCGCGGATCGTCACACCGTTAAGCGGAGGTATTACAGAAGATGGGTTTACACACAGGATTATATACGCAGCCACTATGTTTTACGTTGCCTTCAAGTAAGGAGGAAGGATTTTATGACCATCATCAAAATCGAGCCTTTGGAGAGCGGCCAGCGGCCTATCCAGAGCC
>UQGJ01000068.1 GCA_900540545.1 uncultured Eubacteriales bacterium | reverse complement strand
GGGGCCGAGGCCCCTGGGCGTTTCTTCCCCGGTTCTTTGCGCACAAAGAATCGGGCCCCCGGAGGGCGGCCCCCTCCCCCTCCCGTCCCTGTAAAAAAAGAAGTCCCGCGGCCTACCCAACCAGGCCGCGGGACTTCTCTATCACTTTATCACTTGATTTCCTTCACCGGCACGCCCCAAATATCCCGGGCGTAGTCCCGGATGGAGCGGTCGGCGGCGAAGATGCCGCTCTTGGCGATGTTCACCAGGGACATCTGGTTCCAGAGCTTGGGGTCCCGGTAGGTCACGCCCGCCCGGACCTGGGCGTCCCGGTAGCTGGCGAAGTCGGCCAGGAGCATGTACTCGTCGCTCATGCCGCCGTTGCCGAAGAGCAGGCGGTTGGTGATGTCGGAGTAGCTCACCCCGTCCTCAAAGCCCTTGGTGATCTGGTCCAGCACCGCCTTCATGGCCTCGTCGTGCATGTAGTATTCGTAGGCGCGGTAGCCCTTCTGCTTCTTCTCCACCACCTCGTCGGCCTTGAGGCCGAAGAGGAAGATGTTCTCGTCACCTACCTGCTGGTGCATCTCCACGTTGGCCCCGTCCAGGGTGCCGATGGTCAGGGCGCCGTTCATCATGAACTTCATGTTGCCGGTGCCGCTGGCCTCCTTGCCCGCGGTGGAGATCTGCTCGGACAGCTCACTGGCGGGCATAAGCCGCTCGGCCAGGCTCACCCGGTAGTTCTCCAGGAACACCACCTGGAGCCGGTCCTTGCAGGCCGGGTCGGCGTTGACGGTGGCGGCCAGGGAGTTGATGAGGTGGATGATGTCCTTGGCCACGGAGTAGCCCGGGGCGGCCTTGGCCCCGAACAGGAAGGTCCGGGGGGTAAAGTCGAAGTGCACGTCGTTTTTCAACTGCTGGTAGAGGTAGGTGATGTGCATCACGTTCAGCAGCTGGCGCTTGTACTCGTGCAGGCGCTTCACCTGCACGTCGAACATGGCGTCGGTGTTCAGCAGCACGCCGGACTCCCGGGCCACGTAGGCGGCAAATTCCTGCTTGTTAGCGGCCTTGATTTCAGCCAGACGGTTCAGCACCCCGGCGTCGTCCTGGTATTTCAGCAGGGCCTCCAGCTTTTCCGGCTTGAGGAGGTAGTCCTGGCCGCCGCACTCCCGGATGAGGGCGTCCAGCTTGGGGTTGATCTCCCCCAGCCAGCGGCGGTGGTCGATGCCGTTGGTCACGTTGGTGAACTTCTCCGGCTGGCGGACGTAGGCGTCGTGGAACACGTCCTTTTTCAGGATGTCGGAGTGGAGGGCGGATACGCCGTTGACCTTGAAGCAGGCGCAGATGCACAGGTTGGCCATCCGCACTTCGCCGCCCCAGATGACGGCCATATCCCGCAGGCGGGCCTGGTCCCCGTGGAAGAAGCGGTCCAGCTCGGCCTGATAGCGGTTGTTGATTTCAACCAGAATCTGCCAGATACGGGGCAGGAGGGACTCCACCAACTGCTGGGGCCAGCGCTCCAGGGCCTCCGCCATGACGGTGTGGTTGGTGTACGCCACGGTGTTGGTGACGATGTGCCATGCCTCGTCCCAGCCGTAGCCCTCCTCGTCCAGCAGGATGCGCATGAGCTCCGGGATGACCAGCGTGGGGTGGGTGTCGTTGATCTGGACCACGTGCTTCTGGTGGAAGTTACGCAGGGTGCCGTACTGGGCCTTGTGCTCCCGGCAGATGGACTGCACCGTGGCGGAGACAAAGAAATACTGCTGCTTCAGGCGCAGGGACTTGCCCTCGTAGTGGTTGTCCTCGGGGTAGAGGACCTTGGCGATGACCTCGGCCATGGCCTGCTGCTCCACGGCCTTGAGGTACTGGCCGGTGGAGATGAGGGAGATGTCCACGGGGTCGGGGCTCTTGGCGTCCCACAGGCGCAGGACGTTGACGTGCTTGGTGCCGTAGCCCGCGATCTCCATGTCCTTGGGGATGGCCAGCACGTCGGTGCCGCCCACGTACTGGACCCGGTGGGTGCCGTCGTCGTCCCACACGTCCTTGACCTCGCCGCCGAAGTGGACCCGCTCGGTCTCGTCCACCTTGGGGATAAGCCAGCAGTCGGCGATGTCCAGCCAGTTGTCGGGCAGCTCCACCTGCTGGCCGTCCACGATCTTCTGCTTGAACAGGCCCAGCTCGTAGCAGATGGAGTAGCCGGTGGCGGGGATCTCCTGGGTGGTCATGGCCTCCAGGTAGCAGGCGGCCAGACGGCCCAGGCCGCCGTTGCCCAGGCCGGCGTCCGGCTCCACCTCGAAGAGGTCGGCGGCGGAGAAGCCCAGGTCCTCGATGGCCTCCTTGAGCTGGTCCAGCACGTCCAGGTTATAGGCGTTTTTCATCAGGGAGCGGCCCATGAGGAACTCCAGGGACAGGTAGTGGACCTGCCGGGCCTGGCTCTGGCGGATCTTATCCTCGGTCTCCAGCTCCCGGGCGGACATGATGTCCCGGAGGACCAGGGCACAGGCCCGGAACATGTGGATGGGGGTGGCCTCCTCCACGTCCCGGCCGAAGTTGCGGCGCAGCTTGCCGACGATCTGGTTCTCCAGCTCTTTTTTTGTATATTTATGGGCAGATTTCATAGGCATTGGCGGTAAATCTCCATTCCATACAGATTGGGTTACAGACGGCGGCCGCCATATATGGCGGCCCTACAGATTCGACCGTAGGGCCGCGATACATCGCGGCCGCCGCACCTGGTAATATGGGCGTAGTTTATCACGGAGAGGCAAACTTGTCAAATTACGCCTTGGGCTTCGTCTCCTCCGGCTGTTTGGCGGGGGACGGCTTCTTGGCCTCGGGGGCCTTCACCGGCTCCGCCTTCTTCGGCTCCTCCGCCTTTTGGACGGCGGGGGCCGCCGGGGCTGCCTTTTTGACCTCGGGCGCTTTGACGGGCTCGGCCTTCTTGGGCTCCTCCGCCTTTTTTTCCGCGGGCTTCTTGGCAGGAACGGCCTTCTTTGCGGCCGGCTTCTTCTCCGCAGGCTTTTTCTCCGCCGCCGGTTTCTTCTCCGCCTTGGCGGCGGGCTTCTTCGCGGCGGGCTTCTTCGCGGCGGCCTTTTTCACCGGCTCCTTCTTCTCCTTGGCCGGAACCGGCGCGGGAGCGGGGGCGGGTTCCGGCTCAATAGGGCGGGGGATGCCGGTGATGCCGTAATAGATATCCTCATACTCCCCGGCGGGGCCGTTCCAACTGAAATCATGGGTCATGCCGTTGTGCTGGAGGACCTTCCAGGCGTCCTTGTTGTCGTAGTACAGGCCCACCGCCTGACCAATGACCCACACCATGTCGTGGGTGTTGATGTCGGCGAAGGTGAAGCCGGTGTCGCCGAACACCCCATGGGGGATGACGGTGTCCTTCAGCCCGCCGGTCTCCCGGACCACGGGGACGGTGCCGTACCGCATGGCGATCATCTGGCTCAGGCCGCAGGGCTCGGCCAGGGAGGGCATCAGGAAGATGTCCGCGCCGCCGTAGATGGCGGTGGACAGGGCGGCGGAGTACTGGAGGCGGGCGGCGAAGCGGCCGGGATACTGGGCCGCCGCGTGGCGGAAGGCCTCCTCGAAGTTCCAGTCGCCGGTGCCCAGGACCACCATCTGCACGTTCATGCCCATGATGTCGTGGATGGCGGCGGCCACCATCTCGAAGCCCTTGTGCTTCACCAGGCGGGAGACGCAGGCGATGATGGGCACGTTGGGGTCCTCGTTGAGGCCCACGGCCTGCTGGAGGGCCTTCTTGCAGGCGGCCTTCCCGGCCAGGTCCTCGGGGGTGAATTTGGCGGCCAGGCCGGCGCCGGTGGCGGGGTCGTAGAGCTTCATATCGATGCCGTTGAGGATGCCCTTGATTTTGGAGCGGTTGTGGGCCACCACCCCCTCCAGCCCGTGGGCGTAGAAGGGGTACTGAAGCTCGTTGGCGTAGGTGGGGGACACGGTGGTGACATAGTCGGCGGCGTAGATGGCGCCCTTCATCAGGTTGATGTCGCCGTGGTAGCCCAGCATGTGCTCGTTGAGGTAGCCCTTGTTCAGGCCGATGACGTCCTCCAGCATCTGGGAGCCATAGCGGCCCTGGTACTCGATGTTGTGGATGGTGAACACGCTGCGGGTGCCGTGGAGCTGCCAGCAGGTCTCCCGCTCCTCCAGCAGGTAGATGGGCACCAGGGCGGTCTGCCAGTCATTGCAGTGGATGACGTCGGGATGCCAGTCCAGGTGGGCGGCGGTCTCGATGACGGCCCGGGAGAAGAAGGTGAAGCGCTCCCCGTCGTCATAGTGGCCGTAAATCTCGGCCCGCTTGAAGTAATACTCGTTGTCCACAAAGAGGTAGGAGATGTTGTCCTTCCGCAGCTCGAACAGGCCACAGTAGGGCGTCCGCCAGGCCACCCGGACGTTCCAGTGGAAGAGGAACTTCATCTCGTCCCGGAACTGCTGGCCCACCCCCTCGTACAGGGGGAGGATGACCTTCACGTCATGGCCCTGCTCGGCCAGCTTCTGGGGCAGGGACCCGGCCACGTCGGCCAGACCGCCGGTTTTGATGAAAGGGGCTACCTCGGAGGCGGCAAACAGTATATTCATAGAATTCTCCTTTACTATGAGCCGCCGAGGGCGGCGGCCCCCACATTGACACCCGTGGGTCTGTGTGGGGACCGCCGCCCTCGGCGGTCCTTTGCCTATATTCTACTACACATTCGCGTTTTTGGCAATCGCCAGGGGGTAGGTCTCATGCCCCATGAGCATCCGGCCCGCGTTCACCTGGACGTTCTTGTCGGTGATGGCGTACTTGAGGATGGCGTCCTTGTGGACCACCGAGCCCTGCATGAGGATGCAGTTCTGGACCTTGGCCCCCTTCTCCACCCGGACGCCCCGGAAGAGGATGGAGTTCTCCACTTCGCCCTCGATGATGCAGCCGTCGGCCACCATGGAGCTGACCGACTTGGAATCGGGGCCGTAGTAGGTGGAGGGGTCGGAGCGGTCCTTGGTCTTGATGGGCCGGTCGGGGTTAAAGAGGTCGGCCCGGACCGCCGGGTCCAGCAGCTCCATGCTGCGGGCGAAGTAGCCCGACACGGACTGGAGCCGGGCGGCGTAGCCCTCGAAGCAGTAACTCATGATGCGCAACCGGTGGCCCATGTTCAGCAGCACCCCCTGGCTGAAGGAGGGGATGTTGTGGGCGATGCAGTACTCCACCAGGGAGATGAGCAGGTCCTTGCTCATGACGTAGACCTCCATGGACTCGCAGCCCATGGGGTTGATGGGGTTGACGGCCACGTCGGTGATGACGTTGTTCTCGTCCACCGTGAAGTAGTCGGAGCTGCGGGGGTCGCCCCGGGGGACGGGGGTGCACACGGCGGTGATGTCGGCGCCGGTGGCGATGTGCCGCTCAAACACGTCGTCCAGGTCCAGGTTCACGGCCACGTCGCCGCCGGCCAGGACCACGTAGGGCTGGCGGATGTTCTCCAGGTAGGAATACACCCCGGCCAGGGCGTCCATGCGCCCGCGGTAGTCGCCCTCCCGCTTCTTGTCGGCGTACCCGAAGGGAGGCAGGATGCGCAGGCCGCCGTGCTTGCGGCTCAGGTCCCAGTCCTTGCCGGAGCCCACGTGGTCCAGCAGGGACTGGTAGTTGGCGTGGACGATGAGGCCCACGTCGGAGACCCCGGCGTTGACCATGTTGGAGAGCATGAAGTCGATGATGCGGTAGCGCCCGCCGTAGGGGATGGAGCAGGTGTTCCGGTGCTGGGTCAGCTCCCGGAGCTGGGGGTTGGAGCGGTAGGCAAAAATGATACCATGCAGCTTATTCATCACTTACCAGCACCCCCTTTCACGTTCCGGGTGACCATGGCCTTGGCCGGGACCTGGGCCCCGTCACCCACCTTGATGCCCTCGGCCACCACGGCGATGCCCCACTCGTCGGGCTCGTCGGACTCCGGGGGCTCTCCCACTCTGGCCCCCGCGCCGATGACGGCGTTCTCGGCCAGGATGGCGTACTCCACCACGGCGCCCTCTTTCACCACGGCGCCGGGCATGAGGATGGAATAGCGGACCTGGGCCCCCTTCTCCACGATCACCGAGTGGAAGAGGACGGAGTTCTCCACGTCCCCGTCCACCTCGCAGCCGCCGGTGACCAGGCTGTGGGTGATGTGGGCGTCCGGCCCCGTGTAGTGGGGCGGCTTAGTGGGCGTCCGGGCGAAGATGGGCCACTCGGGGTCGTAGGGGTCGATGCCGCTGTGGACGCTGAGCAGGTCCATGTTGGCGTCCCACAGGGAGTCGATGGTGCCCACGTCCTTCCAGTAGCCGGAGAAGCGGTAGGCGGCCATGACCTCCCCGGCGTCCAGCATGGCGGGGATGATGTTCTTGCCGAAGTCGTTGGAGGACTTCTCGTCGGCCTCGTCGGCGATGAGGTAGTCCCGCAGCTTCTGCCAGGAGAAGATGTAGATGCCCATGGAGGCCAGGTTACTCTTGGGCTTCTTGGGCTTCTCCTCGAACTCGTAGATGAGGTCGTTCTCGTCCACATTCATGATGCCGAAGCGGGGGGCCTCGGCCATGGGGACCTCCATGACGGAGATGGTGCAGGCCGCGCCTGTGGCCTTGTGGCGCTCCAGCATCTTCTCGTAGTCCTGCTTATAGATGTGGTCGCCGGACAAAATCAGCACGTAGTCCGGGTCGTACAGGGAGATAAAGCCGATGTTCTGGTAGATGGCGTTGGCCGTGCCCTTGTACCAGGTGCCCTTGTCCCCCTCCTTCACGTAGGGGGGCAGGATGTGGACGCCGCCGTCGGACCGGTCCAGGTCCCAGGGCTGGCCGTTGCCTATGTAGCCGTTGAGCTCCAGCGGCTGGTACTGGGTCAGCACGCCCACCGTGTCGATGCCGGAGTTGACACAGTTGGACAGGGGGAAGTCGATGATGCGGAACTTCCCCCCGAAGGGGACGGCCGGCTTGGCCACCTTGCTGGTCAAGGCTTTCAGCCGGCTGCCCTGGCCGCCTGCCAGCAGCATGGCGACACACTCTTTTTTCATCTTGAACCACCTCTTGTTTCCCCCGGTCCGCTTCCGGCCGGGGCCTCTTCTATTTGAACCGCTTGCCTGGGTATGGGTTTTCTACGTCATTTCTTCTTGTCCGCCTTGTTCTGGACCACCGGCTTGGGGGCCTCCTGCCGCACCGCGGGCTTGGGGGCGGCCGTCTTGAGGGCGGGCTTGCCCGCCGCCTTCCGCAGCATGGGCTTGGCCGCCGGCTTCCTGGCCGCGGGGAGGCTGGACTTTTTCACCGCCAGCTTCTGCTCCGCCGGTTTGGCCGTCTTTCGGGGCGGGAACTTCTTGGTGCACTGGTACACCACCGCGCTCATGGGCGGCAGGGTGATGATGATGGACGCGTCCCGGCCGTGGCAGGGGATATACTGGCTCTTTACCGGCCCGGTGTCCCCCCGGCCCTCGCCGCCGAAGGCGGCGTCATCCGAGTTGAAGATGCAGGTGTACTGCCCCGCCGTGGGGACCCCCACGCAGTAGCCCGTGCGGTCCACCGGGGAGAAGTTGCACACCACCACCAGGGCGTTGCCCTTGGCGTCCTTCCGCAGGAAGGAGACCGTATTGGCCAGATTGTCGTCGGCGTAGAGCCACTCGAAGCCCTCCCAGGAGAAGTCCAGCTCCCAGAGCTCCTTGTGGGCCAGATAGAAGGCGTTGGCCGCCTTGAAATAGTTTTGGATGTCCCGGTTCTCCTGGTTTTCCAGCAGGTGCCAGTCCAGGGAGTACTCGAACTGCCACTCGTGGTACTGGCCGAACTCGCTGCCCATCATCAGCAGCTTCTTGCCCGGGTGGGTGAGCATATAGGTGTAGAAGGCCCGGACCCCGGCGAACTTCTCCGGGTTGGGCCCCGGCATCTTCTCCACCAGGGAGCCCTTCAGGTGGACCACCTCGTCGTGGGACAGGGGGAGGATGAAGTTCTCCGAGAAGGCGTACATCAGGGAGAAGGTGATGTCCTTGTGGTTGAACTGGCGGAAGTAGGGGTCCAGCTTCATGTAGTGGGTGATGTCGTTCATCCAGCCCATGTTCCACTTCAGGTTGAAGCCCAGGCCGCCGTCGGCCACCGGGTGGGACACCAGGGGCCAGGAGGTGGACTCCTCGGCGATCATCATGATGTCGTCGTGCTGGGAGAACATCTTCTCGTTGAGCTTCTGGATGAAGTCCACGGCCTCCAAATTCTCGTTGCCGCCGTGGATGTTGCGGCACCAGTCGCCGTCCTGCCTGCCGTAGTCCAGATACAGCATGGAAGCCACCGCGTCCACCCGCAGGCCGTCGATGTGGAACAGCTCCAGCCAGAACAAGGCGGAGGAATAGAGGAAGGAGCGGACCTCGTTCCTGCCGTAGTCAAAGACCCGGGTGCCCCAGTCGGCGTGCTCGCCCTTGCGCATGTCGGCGTACTCGTAGCAGGGCTGGCCGTCGAACTCGTAGAGGCCGAAGGCGTCCTTGGGGAAGTGGGCGGGGACCCAGTCCAGGATGACCCCCACCCCGGCCTGATGGAGCTGGTCGATGAGGTACATCAGGTCGTCCGGGGTGCCGAAGCGGCTGGTGGCCGCGAAATAGCCGGTGCACTGGTAGCCCCAGGAGGCGTCCAGGGGGTGCTCGGTGATGGGCATCAGCTCCACGTGGGTGAAGCCCATCTCTTTGACGTAGGGGACCAGATAATTGGCCATATCCCGGTAGGAGAGGACCTCCCCCTCCCCGGTCCTGCGCCAAGAGCCCAGGTGGCACTCATAAATATTCAGCGGGGCGTGGTAGACCGGGTGCTCCTTCCGGTACTTCATCCAGGACCCGTCGCCCCACTGGTAACCCCCCAGCTCGTAAATTTTGGAGGCGGTGCCGGGCCGGGTCTCGGCGTGGAAGGCGTAGGGGTCGGCCTTCATCAGCACCCGCCCGTCCACCGCCGTGACGGCATATTTATAGATGTCGTAGCGGTTCAGGCCGGGGACGAAGCCCTCCCAAAGCCCGCCGCCCATGGCCTGCATGGGGTTGGCCGTCTCGCTCCAGCCGTTGAAGTCCCCCACCACGGCCACCGCCTTGGCGTGGGGAGCCCACACCCGGAAGGTGTAGCCCCGCTGGCCGTCCCGCTGGGCCTCGTGGGAACCCATATATTCCCATGCCCGAATGGCCTCGCCTGTGGTATACTCCTTTATGATACGCTCCGCCAGCTCTGCCGGCGTGCGGTTTGCCTCTGCTGTGCCCATGGTCATGCGCCTCGCTTCTTTGGTAATATTATCCATATTATAGGATGGCCCAACGGCCGCCTTTGTGTATAGCGCTAGCCGCTATCGGCAGTTCCGCCAAGTTATTTGTATGAATTATACAACACTTCCCATATCCCGTCAAGGGAACAGCCGCTTTTCTTCCAGGTATTTTTCTGGTATACTTTTTGTGTCGAAATCGAAAAGAAAAAACGAAAAAGCGGGGGAATGTCCAATGTCTATTTCCGAACTGGCCGAGCTGGTACGCCGGGCCCAGGCCGGCGACGCCGCCGCCCTGGCCGACCTGCTGCGGCAGATCGAGCCCATGATCTACTATACCGCGCTGAAAATGGTGGGCAACGTGCCCGACGCCGAGGACCTGACCCAGGAGGCCTACGTCAAGGTGCTGGAGGGTCTGCCCACCCTCCGGGACCCCATGACGGCCCCCAAGTGGGTCAAGACCATCGTGGTCAACCTATGCAGGAACCAGTGGAAAAAGAAGCGGCCGGAGCTCTTCCGCACCGACGAGGAGGAGCGCGAAGTCATCGGCAATCTCCCGGAGGACGAGACCGCCGCCGTCCCCGACCTCTACATGGACATGGCCGCCAAGCGGCAGATCATCACCCGGATGATCGACGCCCTGCCGGAAAAGCAGAAGCTGACGGTCTACCTTTATTATTATGACGAGCTCACCGTGGAGGAGATCGCCCAGCTCATGGAGGTGAGCACCGGCACGGTGAAAAGCCGCCTCTCCGCCGCCCGGGCCACCCTCAAGGCCCAGGTGGAGGAGGAAGAACGCCGGGGCAACAAGCTCTACGTCATCTTCCCCTTTCTGGGGCGGCTGCTTCAGGAAGAGGCCGAGTCCCTCCCCCTGCCCCCGGTGCCCGCCGCCATCCTGGAGCGGACCGGCTTCAAGGCGGCCAAATCCGCAGGGGTCAAGGCCGCCAAGCGGGCGGCCAGGGCCGGTACCGGCATCGGCGTGAAGGTGGCCGCGGGCGCGGTGGCCGCCGCCGTGGTGGTGGGGGCCGCCGTGGGCATCCCCGCCGCCCTGCGGAGCGGAGCCGGCGCCCCCGCCGTTGCCCCCACCCAGGTGGTCCAGCCCACGCCGCCCCCCACTCCCACAGAGACCGTCCCCCCCACCCCATCGGCGGCGGTGGAGGTCCAGAGCTTTGACCCGGCCGCCATCCTGGGTGGCTCCATCGACGACCTCATCGCCCTGCGGGGCCAGCCGGAGTCCATCTCGGCCTACGGGGACTACCGGGAGGAGTATGTCTGGCGGGACCCCTGGATGTCGGCCCAGGTGGAGACCGCCACCGGCACCGTGGAGCAGATGGTCCTGCCCGAGGACGTGAGCCTGCTGGGCCTGCGGCTGGGCAGCAGCCAGGCCGACGCCCAGGCAATCCTGCCGGGCTTTGGTCCCAACTATATGGAGTACCCCCTGGGCGGCGCAGGCGTCCTCCTCTATAACGCCTCGGAGGACCACAGCCTGGTCTGCCAGATCAACTGCACCGACGGCGCGGTGACCGCCATCCTCTATGAGCGGGACACCTTTATGACCTACGGCCGGGACGCCTATACCCCCTAAATGCACACCAGCCCTTCTCGCAAAAGGTCCGGAGCGTGAAAACACGCCCCGGACCTTTTTTTGAAAAAAATCTTGAAAAGAATGAACCCGGTCCCGCCCTCAGTTGTCCTTGGTATCAGAAGGGCGGTCCAGAAGCTGGGTCTGGGTGTTCAAAAGCTCCCGCGCCATGGTCAGCAGATACTGCTGGGTCTCCGGGCGGAGTTCCTCAAAAATGGACAGGAATTCCCCCTCGTAGGGCGATGCGTCGAACATCTCCCCCTCCCCGGTGCGCAGCCATTTCTCGCTGACCTTGAAGGCCGAGCAGACCAGCTTCAGGTGCTTTTCGTTAAAATTACGCTTGCCCACCTCGATCATGGCCAGAGTGGATTGGCTCAATCCCAGCCGCTTGGCAAAATCATTCTGGTTCATGCCCAAGGCCCGGCGCAGCTCTTTTAGGCGGTGATACATGTCAGGCGTGCCCCCTTTGTCATATCAGATTATCACCTTACGGAGAGAATTGCAAGTAAAATCTACCAGTTTCATTGACATTTTATTCATTTGTGATAAACTAACATTCAAAAGAGAGGTGTTTATGGATGAAGCAGGAGGACATGCGCCGGGAGATGGAAGCGATCATGGAGCAGCTCTCCCCCAACCGGCAGCGGTATCTGCTGGAACTGGCCCGGGCCTCCAAGAAGGCCGAGGGCTATCTGGACGAGCCCGACGCCCCCAGCCATATCAAACAAACCCCCACAGAACACGAGGACCCGCCCGGCGACGCGTAACCATTCCTCCTCCGGCCATGGCCCTCTGGTCCCCTGCGCGCCCGAAATCATTTCATAAGGAGTTGCTAATGATGAAATCCATGTATGCCAAGCTGCTCGCCCTCTGTCTGGCCCTGTGCCTCATGGCCCCGGCCATCTCCCTGTTCCCCAGCGCCAGCGCCGCCAACGCCACCGTGGAACACGCCTACGCCCTCAACGAGCTGGGCCTCTTCCAGGGCACCGACTCCGGCTTCGAGCTGGACAAGCGCCCCACCCGCATCGAGGGCATGACCATGTTCGTGCGCCTGCTGGGCGGCGACCAGGAGGCCGTCAAGAGCGCCTACGCCCACCCCTTCACCGACGTGCCCTCCTGGGGCGACCCCTACGTGGGCTATGCCTGGAAGCACGGCCTGACCAAGGGCACCTCCGCCGACACCTTCGGCTCCACCGCCTACATCACCCTGGAGGAGTACCTCACCTTCGTGCTGCGGGCCCTGGGCTACGACGACGCCCAGGGGGACTTCGCCTGGAACACCTCGGTGGACAAGGCCGTGTCCACCGGCCTGCTGACCCGGACCCAGGCCGACGAATTCCTGGGCGGGACCACCACCCGCGGCACCATGGCGGACATCTCCTACGCCGCCCTGACCCAGACCTTCAAGGACGGCAGCCAGACCCTGGCGGAAAAGCTGGTGGCCGACGGCGTCTTTACCCGGGAGCTGGCCATCCAGAAGGGCGTCTGGACCGGGGAGGCCCCCACGCCGGAGCCCTCCGCCACCGTGACCCCCACCCCCACGCCCTCTGCAACGCCGACGCCGACGCCCACACCCAGCGCGACTCCCACACCGACGCCCAGCACCAAGCCGGAACCCAGCCCGGAGCCGGAGCCGGCAAAGACGGGGTATCTGCTTCAGGACTGCCCGCCCTACCAGAACAGCGGGCTCACCCTTTATTCCGACGCTGACCGGGCATCCTTCTCCGTACTGGGCGTCACCCACCGCGATGGTCTCGTGGGCAAGAAAAACTACTCCGGCGTCAAGGCATCGTTTAACCTGAACGGTGAATATCAGACCGTGGCATTTACCGCCGCGCCCACAGACAGCAAAATCGACGGCGGGCGTATCGCAATTTACTTGGATGATAAATTTGCCGATGAGTTTGACGTGGACAGCTTCACCATGCCCACAGACCACTCCTACAATGTCAAGGACGTCAAGCAATTGCGCATCGAATTCCTCGATTCCGGCAACAATTCTGCGCACGGTGTGGCCTTATACGATATGCGCGTCTCTTCCTCGCAGGTTCCCCTGCCTGATGCCAAAGTGTTTTCCCCTGACAAGGGCAGCACCGGAAATCTGCTGTTAGACCGGCCTCCTTACTACAACTTTGGTCTTGATTTTTATACGGAGAACGACCAGGCATCCTTTTCCATCATGGGCGAGACCTGCCGCGACGGCATGGTCGGCAAGAAACTCCACACCGGCGTCATGGCAATCTTTAACCTGAATGGCGATTATCAAACCCTGACCTTCACCTCTGCCCCTACCGACAGTAAACCCAGTTCAAAGGGCGGGCGTGTCGCGTTGTACTTTGACGGCAAATTTGTAGACGAATTCGACGTGGACGCAGGCACCGCGCCTATGGAGCACTCCTATGATGTCAGCGGCGTACGGCAAATGCGCTTCGACTTCCTGGATTCCGGCAATAACAACGCCCAAGGCGTTGCCCTATATAATATGCGGATTCAGTAACACTGAAAAAAGGCTCTGCGGGTTTCACCCCGCAGAGCCTTTTCTTACCCGGCCATGAACAGGCCCTTGACGAACTTGACGAAGATGCCGGGGAGGGTGAGCCGCTCCACGGCCTGGTCGGCCACGATGGGGATGGTCTGCTGCTCCACCCCCGCCACGCTGACCACCATTTCGCCCAGCTTCTGGCCCGCCTCCACGGGGGCCTCCACGCTGTCGGCCAGGCGGATGTCGGTGGTCACGTCGTTGATGGCGGCCTTGTCCACCAAAATGCGGCCGGATGCGGCCAGCACCGGCTGGACGGTGGACGCCTCGCCCAGGACCACGTCCACCGGGGCCAGGGCCTGGTCGGGCTTCACATCCAATAAGGTATAGTTGGCGAAGCCGAAGTTCAGCATGGCCTTGGCGCTCTCGAACCGCAGGTCCGAGGTCTGGCCCTTCATCACCGTGGCGATGAGCTCCATGCCGTCCCGCTCGGCGGTGGCGGACAGGCAGTAGAGGGCCGAGTCGGTGGAGCCGGTCTTCAGGCCCGTGGCCCCCTCGTAGAAGCGGACCAGCTTGTTGGTGTTGGCAAGCTGGAAGGCCCCGTCCCGGATGGAGTCCATCCAGATGGTGGTGTAGTTGCGGATGTTGGGGTGGTTCAAAATCAGCTCCCGGGACATGAGGGCGATGTCGTGGGCGCTGGTGAGGTGCCCGGCGGCGGGCAGGCCGGTGCAGTTGACGAAGTTGGTGTCGGCCATGCCCAGCTCCGCCGCCCGCTGGTTCATCCGCTCCACGAAGGCAGGCTCGCTGCCGGCGATGTGCTCGGCCAGGGCCACGGCGGCGTCGTTGCCGGAGACCACGGCCACGGCCTTGAGCATGTCGTTGACCGTCATCTGCTCCCCCTCCTTCAAAAAGACCTGGGAGCCGCCCATGGAGGCGGCGTGGGCGGAGACGGTGACCATGTCCTCCAGCTTCAGCCGCCCGGAGTCCACAGCCTCCATGACCAGCAGCAGGGTCATGACCTTGGTGACGCTGGCGGGTTCCAGCTTGTCGTGGGAATTCTGTTCAAAGAGAATGGTCCCCGTCTCCTTCTCCATGAGGACGGCGGAGGCGCACGCCACCTCCGGCGCGCCGTTCACGGCGGCGGCGGGCAGGACCAGCAGGGCAGCGCATAACATGGCCGCGAGAAATCGTTTCATAGGGCTTCTCCTCCATAATCAAATCCTAGGAAAAGGATGTGGAGGAAGCTCTTTTTCTATACTGGAAAAAATGCGGGCATTGATTTTGAGTTGAGCAAGCAGGAGTACCCGCTCCGCGGGGGCGGAGACCCTCCGGGGGATGGCGCTCCCGCGCGGGGGTCCTCTTTCTCGTTTGAGAAAGAGGACGGAAAGAAAA
>UQGJ01000067.1 GCA_900540545.1 uncultured Eubacteriales bacterium | reverse complement strand
CGCTGGGGAGAGGAAGAACAAGCGGAGTGAAGTGGATGTCCGGCGCAGCCGGACGCAACGGAGCGCAGCTTGTTCTGACGAGGGTCCAGGGGGCCGACGATAGGGGGATGTCAAGCCCACGTGTCGGCCCCCTGGTTTTCTTTCGGTTCCTTTCTCAAAGGAGAAAGGAACTCCCCCCGGCAGGGCCCCGCCCTACAAAAGTGTACGGTTGTAAATACCGCACAATCCAGGTATAATGGAGAAAAAGAACGAACAGCATGACTGCGGAGGCCAAAGACCATGACAGATACCCTCTATATCGTCGTCCCCTGCTACAATGAGGAGGAGGTCCTCCCGGAGACCGCCCGTCGCCTGGGGGACAAGCTCCGGGCCCTGATGGCGGCGGGGCGGATTTCCCGGGAAAGCCGGGTCCTCTTTGTCAACGACGGCTCCAAGGACCGCACTTGGACGCTGATTTCAGACCTTCACGCCGCCGACCCCATCTTCTCCGGCGTGGACCTGACCCGCAACCGGGGCCACCAGAACGCCCTCCTGGCGGGGCTGATGACCGCCCGGGACCGCTGCGACATGGCCGTGTCCATGGACGCCGACCTCCAGGACGACATCGACGCGGTGGACGCCATGGTGGACCAGTACCACGCCGGCTGCGACATCGTCTACGGGGTCCGCTCCTCCCGGAAGAAGGACAGCTTTTTCAAGCGATTCACCGCCGAGGGGTTCTACCGGGTCATGAGCTTTTTGGGGGCCGAGACGGTGTTCAACCACGCCGACTACCGCCTGATGTCCCGCCGGGCCCTGGACGGGCTGGCGGAATTCAAGGAGGTCAACCTCTTCCTGCGGGGCATCGTGCCCATGATCGGCTACACCACCGCCGTGGTGGAGTATGAGCGGGGGGAGCGCTTTGCCGGGGAGAGCAAGTACCCCCTGAAAAAAATGCTCTCCTTCGCCATGGAGGGCATCACCAGCCTATCCACCAAGCCCATCCGCTACATCACCTTCCTGGGCTTTCTCATCTTCCTGGTGAGTATCCTCATGCTCATCTACTCCATCGTCCGCTGGGCCACCGGGGACACCATCGTGGGCTGGGCCAGCGTCATCTGCTCGGTGTGGGCCATCGGCGGGCTGATTTTGCTCTCCCTGGGGGTCATCGGGGAGTATGTCGGGAAAATTTATCTGGAGACCAAGGGCCGTCCCCGGTTCCTCATTCGTGAGGTCCTGGACGACCGGGAAAAGGGCTGACTTTGTCGGCCCTTTTTTCTATTTTTTGTCACATTTTTCCTCGTCCAAACGTCTAACAAACAGAACGGTAAGGAGGCGCTGTCATGAAAAAGCGTTTTATTCCGCTGATATTTTGTCTGGCCCTGCTGTTGTCCGCCGGGGCGGCCTCGGCGGCGGGAGCGCAGACCGAGGGGCTGCTGGTGTTGGGGTCCGACGGGGACGTGACGGCGGCGGTCCGCACCCGGGCCGGGGTCAGGGAGCTGGTCTACACCACCGACGGGGTCCACTGGTCGCCGTGTGAGCTGGAGGGGGATGCCGCTTGGGTACAAAATCTTCGCTTCGGGGATTACAACGGGTCTGAGTTCTTGGCATATACGCAAACCCGTACCGGCATGTCGCCGGAGTATCTCTCCAGGGACGGTATCCACTGGACCGAGGCGGAGGGGAAGGAGCACGGGGATTTTATTGACTCACGGCAGGCCACACTGGCCCCCTACCACTTCACGCTGCTGCCGGACAACCAACTTTCCTACACCCGCGGCGGCATGGTGTATACACAGCTTCCCGGACTGATGGAGCTGGCCCAGCGGTGGGATCTGGATTTCTGGTGCGTGCGGGCCTACCCCGTGGGAGAGGACATGGTGGCCGTGGTGGCCTACGCCAGCTATGACGACGTGGGGGAGTACCCCTACATGGAGATATTCACCCGGGACAGCCTGGACGCGGTCCAGCGGGCGGCCTGGATGGAGGCGGCGGAGACGGTGCAGCTTGAGGAGTGGACCACCGACGGGGTCACCACCGTGGCCCGCCGCCCGGATGGGTATGGTTATGCCTGGACCCAGGACGGCAAGCTGTGGACGCCCTGCGAGATTCCACAACCATATGGATTTTGGAGCAGCAGCCGACTCCTGCCCTATGACGGAGCCTGCTTTGTCGTGGAGGGGGAGGACAGCCGCTGGACCTCCGCCGATGGCATCCACTGGACCGGACCGGCGGCGCGGGGAGAGGAGGAAATGCAATGAGACGGACAAGAGTGATTCCCATGCTTCTGGCGGCGCTGATGCTGTGTGGGGCGCTGCCGGCCCGGGCGGCGGCGGTCCCGGTGATGAAAATCCTGGGCACCGACGGGGCGGTGACGGCGGCGGTCCGCACCACGGGGCAGACCAGGGAACTGGTCTACACCACCGACGGGACGAACTGGCAGCCCTGCACCGTGGAGGGGGATGGCTCCCGTGTGGGGGAAATCACCTATGGGGGCTGGGAGACCGGGCCGCAATTGGACTCCAACTGGGGCGTCCCCGCCTGGGCCGACGGTCTGGCCGAGGGGGCGGGCATGTTCTACGCCACCAGCTATGCCGCCGCCTTGACCAACCGGACCCTCTACGTCTCCGACGACGGCATCCGCTGGTACGTCCCGGAGGAGGACGAGGCGGGGTTCGTCAGCACGGCCCACAGGGCCCTCTGCTCCTGCGGCGGCTATGACTTCAAGCTGGAGGACAACCGCCTGTACTACACCGGCGGCATGGTGGTCAGCGAGCTGCCCGCCGTGTCCGCCGAGGCGGCCCGCCGGGGGCTGGACTATGCCGACGTGCGGGCCTACCCGGTGGGGGAGGCGTATATCACCATCGTGGTCTATGACCGCTGGGACGCCGACGGCCGCAGCAGTCTCACCATGACCTATACCCGGGACAGCCTGGACTGGGTCCAGGGGGCGGCCTGGGACCAGTGGACCGGGGCCGAAAACGTGGTCAACGTGACCTCCAACGGCGACGTGATGCTGGCGAAAAACCGGGACCGGAGCGCCGCCTTTTGGGGCGTGACCTACTGCTACTCCTACGACGGCCGGGTGTGGCGGCCCGTGCGGATGCCCGCGCTGGGCTCCTGGGTGGACGGGGGCGTGGAGCCGTACAACGGCAGGAGCTTCGTGATTCTGGACGGCGGCACGGGGGAGCTGTTCTACGCCGAGGACCCCGCCGAGTTCCGCCAGGTCCCCGTCAGCGAGCGGTTCCCCACCATGAACGGTCTGGCCCAATACACCTTCCTTTGGACCGGCGGGGCGTACATCGCCTGCCAGAACGTGACCCAGGTGGCCATGATGATGGGGGTGGAGCCGGACTATGAGGACCCCTACCGCACTTCGGTGAGCTTTTTTGACGAGCAGTTCCGGGAAATCTCCCGCCACGATTTGGGGGAACAGGTGTGGTCGGTGAGCTGCGTGGACGGGGTGTACTACGCGCTGACCAAGGAGATCGAGAGCATGTGGGACCTGACGGGGCCGGGGCCGGAGCAGCCCTATACCATCTGGTCCTCCACGAATCAGACCGACTGGGTCAAGACCGGCCTGACCGAGCTGCCCCAGGCTCTGCCGGAGGGCGTGAAGGCCCTGGGGGCGGGGGACGTGTGGGCCGCGCCTTACGTGTTCCGCCTGGCCGGGGCGGACCTGCTGGTGTCCCGGGACGGAGTGGACTTCGTCCGCCTGGGCGGTGCACCCGCCGCCGGGGAGGGCCCCGCCGGGGCCATTTCCGCCGCCGTGGGGCGGGAGGGCGTGCTCATCCTGGGCCTCGACGGGGATGGACAGACCACCGGCAGCTTCCGCAACTTCACCCGGGAAGCGGTGGAGGCGGCGTTGAACGGGGAGGCGGTGGAGCAATGAGACGCAAAATCTGTATGCTTCTGGCGGCGCTGGTGTTATGTGCGGCGCTGCCGGCACAGGCGGCGGCGGGACCGGCGGTGAAAATCCTGGGCACCGACGGGACGGTGACGGCGGCCCTTCGCACCACGGGGCAGACCAGGGAACTGGTCTACACCACCGACGGGGTGAGCTGGCAGCCCTGCACTGTGGAGGGGGATGCTGCCCAGCTCCAGAACGTGGCCTACGGGGACTGCGATTACGGCAGTTTTTACGCCACCAGCTTTGCCGCCGCGCTGACCAACACGGTCCTGTACCGCTCCGACGACGGCATCCACTGGCGCCTGGCCGGGCCGGAGGAGAATTGGCGCTTTGACAGCAGTTCGGAGCGGCCCTGCTGCCAATGCGGCCCCTACCATTTCCGCCTGGACGGGAACCGCCTGCTCTACTCCGGGGGAATGACGGTCAGCGAGCTGCCCGCCGTGGCCGCCGACGCGGCCAAACGGGGGCTGGACTACGCCGAGGTCCGGGCCTACCCGGTGGGGGAGGAGACCATCGCTGTGGAGGTTTACGACCGCTGGGACGGGGACGGGCGGAACAAGCTCACCCTGGCCTACACCCGCGACAGCCTGGACTGGGTCCAGGGGGCGGACTGGGACAAGGGGGGCTGGGCCGACGCCATCTATCAGCTCACCTCCAGCGGTTTGGCCATGATTGCCCGGCGCATATACGGGGGCTATGAGAGGCTGGAGGAGGAGTTCTGTTACTCCTACGACGGGCGGGTCTGGTACCCGCTGGGAGAGGGCTACCCCGGCTACGGCTCGGAAATGGCGGCCCTGGACCACTATAACGGCAAGACCTTCATCCTGGAGGCGGATTACGGCGGGGGCGTCTACTATGCCGAGGACCCCGCTCAGTGGCGGCAGGTGCCCCCCAGCGACCGCTTCCCCTTCGGATGGTACTATTCCAACTATACCTTCCTCTGGACGGGCAGCGAGTATATCTCCTGCCAGAGCGTATTCGAGCGGGTGGGGCATTTTGAAGCCCCTTCCGGCTGGACCGACCCCTACCACACCTCGGTGAGCTTCTTTGACGCCGACTTTCAGGAGCTGTCCCACCACGACCTGGGGGAGTGGGTCCAGTCCGTGGGCTATGTCGATGGCGTTTACTACGCCAGGACGGGGGAGTGGGACGGCCCCTTTACGGTCTGGTCCTCCGCCAACAAGACCGACTGGGTCAGGACGGACCTGGCCGACATTCCCCAGGCCCTGCCGGAGGGGGTACGGCGGCTGGGGGAGTGGGATACCTGGGCCGCGCCCTACGTGTTCCGGGTCTCCGGGGACGACCTGCTGGTTTCGCGGGACGGGGTGGCCTTCGCCCGCCTGGGTCCGGCTCCCAAGCCCGCAGCCGGGCGGCTGGACAGGCCCACCCGGACGGTCCAGGCCGCCGTGGGCCGGGACGGGGTCCTGCTTTTGGGCGAAGGCGTATACAGCTATGGCGACAAGGCGCGCAACGGCGGCTACTGTAATTTTACCCGGGAAGCGGTGGAGGAGGCCCTGTCCGGCGCCACGCCGGAGCTGGGCAGGGTCATGGCCCTGGTGGAGGCCGAGACCGCCGGCGGCGGGGTCCGGGTCCACAGGGCCCGGGAAATCGTTGACGGGGTGGAAGGCCCTGACCTCCTCCAGTCCTCCGCCGACGGCGGCCTCACCTGGAACCGGGCCACGGACGGCGCGGGGGACCCGGTGGACGGTGTCCTGGTCCCCTATAACGGCCGCAGCTTCCTGGTGGTGGACCCGGAGGACCAGAGCTCCGGCTGGTATTCCGAGGACGGCCTGTCCTGGGCGCGCCTGCCGGAGGGCTGGCTGGACCGGCGGGACGGGGCCGAGGCCTTCCAGCTCCGGTGGACGGGGCGGGAGTACATGCTCTGCCGGAACGGCACCGCGGTCCTCTTTTTGGACGGGCAGTTCCGGGAAGTGGGCCGCTATGACTTCGGCGTCCAGGTCCGCCAGGTGGGGTACGGCGGCGGGCGCTATTACGTAGCCCTGGACGACGGACAGGGGACGGTCTATGAGTCCGCGGACAAGGAGACCTGGACCGTCTCCCAATGGTACCGGGGCGACCTGTCCGACCGGCTGACGAGGGGGGAGGTTGAGCCATGAGACGCAAAATCTGTATGCTTTTGGCGGCGCTGGTGCTGTGTGGGGCGCTGCCCGCACGGGCGGCGGGGCGGGGGGAGGTCCTCCACCGGACCCTGGGGTCCAACGGCGCCGTCACCGTGGGCATCCAGTGCACTGTGGGGCCGGACGGGACGGAGTGGGGAGCGGGGACGGAATTCGTCTACACTACCGACGGCGCGAACTGGCAGAAAAGCCCGTCGCCCGTGGTGGGTATCCCCACCCGGGGCGGCTGGAACGGCACGGAATTTCTGGCCTACGACATGTTGGGCGACAGCCTGCTGTACCGCTCCGCCGACGGCGTCCACTGGACCTATCTGGCTGGGACGGAGCGGGGCGAGGTGGTCCAGTGCACTCCCGGCGCCGCCGACGCGGGGGGATACCACTTCGAGCTGGACCAGGACGGGGAACTGTGGGTGGTGGACGGGGATCGGGCCGCCCTGCTGCCCGACGTGGGCCAGGGCGGCCGGGCGCGGGCTACCCGGTTCACGGCGGTCCAGGCCTATCAGGTCCCCGGCGGCGCGGTCCGGGTCGAGGCGGCCACGGACTACTATGCCGAGTGCCGCCCCTACGTGGCCGACTACCTGCCCTCGTCCTTGGACTGGGTGCTGGACAATCTGGCCCAGCCCTGGGCCCCGGCGGTGGTGGAGCAGACCAGCGGCGGGGGCGTGACCCTGCGGCAGGTGGCCGTGGGGCCCAAGGGGCACCGGTGGGAGACCTCCGCCGACGGCGAAACCTGGACGGCTCTGCCGGTGACTTGGGCCAACGGCTCCACCCTGCTGCCCTATAACGGGAGGACCTTCCTGGTGCAGGACGGCTGGTCTTTGCGCCTCTACGCCTCGGAAAATGGGCGGGACTGGCGGAGCCTGGAGGACACCTTCCTGGCCGCAGACATTTCGGGCGGCCTCTTCGGCGGGGATACCACCAATTACGCCGCCCACGCCATCCACTGGACGGGGACGGAGTACGTGGCCTGCCGCCGGGCCGTGGAGGGGCGCTACGGCATGATGGGCTCCTCCGGCGGCCGGGCATACAGCCCCTATAACACCAAAGTCTGCTTTGCAGATGAAAACTTCGACCTCACCGGCTCCTATGACTTCGGCCGCCAGGTGCTGGGCGCGGGGTATTACGGCGGCGCGTGGTACGCCATCGTGTCCGACAGCGAGGGCGTCAGCACTTTGGAATATGACCGGGACGCCCCGGCGCACCTCTATACCTCCACGGACAAGCAGACCTGGACGAAAACGGATTATCTCCAAATCATGGACGCCCTGCAAAGCTGGGCATAGGAAAGGGTGAAAAGGATGAAGAAGTATTTACGCCTCCCGCTGTTGGCCCTGGCCTTCGTCCTCCTGCTGTCCGCCACCGCCCTGGCGGCGGGGAGCAATGGGGAAATCGAGGTCATCGGCTCCAACGGGACGGTCACGGCGGGTATCCGGACCGTTGCGGTCCCTGCCGGGACCCAAGTGGGGCCGGTCGCTAACGCGAGCACCAAGCGGGAGTTGGTCTACACCACCGACGGGGTGAACTGGCTTTTGGGCCAAGCCCCGGAGGAGTTTTGGTATTCCGCCCGCAGCTATTACGCCGGGGGAAAGTTTTGGATCTGCGCCGAGGATTATATGATGCCGGGTTCCCAGGCGTTTGTCTCGGAGGATGGCATCCACTGGTCCAAGGTGACCAACGACCAGCCGGTGGCCGACCGCCCCGACGGCATGGCCGACCTGGGGAACTACCACTTTGAGCTGGGGGAGGGCGGGTCCCTGTGGATGACCCACCAGGACAACAGCATGATGGCGGCGGAAATCCCGGCCTTCCGGGAGGCCCAGGCAAAGACCGAAAACAAGTTCCGCTATCTCAAAGCCTACTATGGCCCCAATGAGACCGTCGTCCTGGAGGTCTACGCTTGGGGGAACGATCGCCAGTATACCGCGGCCTATTCCATCTCGTCTCTGGAATGGGTGATGGAAAACCAGGCCCAGTACGGATGGATCGACTTTACGGCCAAGACCACCAACGGCTCCGTGACCGTGGGCCAGCGGAGGGTAGGGGGAGGCGACATCGACTACACCCAGGACATCGTGTACAGCTACGACGGCCTCCACTACGCCCAAGTCCCTGACGCCCCATGGGGCGGCGGCTGCGAGCTGCTGCCCTATAATGGCAGGACCTTTGTGGTCCTGGACCACGGCAACGCGGCGGTCTATGCGTCCGAGGACGGGGTCCACTGGCGGAATCTGATGGGCACCTATCTGTGCCCTGCCCTGCCGGAGGAGGTGGACCGGTCGAGCACTTTGATGCAGGCCCGGATGCAGTGGACGGGGACGGAGTATATCACCTGCCAGCGGGCCGCTGAGGTCGTCCACGGCATGGTGGGCACCAATGGCGGCTGGTGGTACGACCCCATCAGCACCAAGGTGTGCTTCGCCGACGAGAACTTCAACCTCACCGGCTCCTACGACTTCGGCCGCCAGGTGGTGGGGGTGGGGTACTATAACGGCGCATGGTATGCCAAGGTGAAGGAAGACGAGGTCATGTCCGAGCGGGGATACGATGACGACGGCCCCACCGCCCTGTACGTCTCCAGAGACAAGCAGACCTGGACCAAGACCGACCTCATCCAAATCATGGAGTCGGTGGACCGCCTGGGATAAGAAAGGGGATAGGACGATGAAACGGTACGTTCGCCTCCCGCTGCTGGCCGTGGCGCTGACCCTTCTCCTGGCCGCCACTGCCCTGGCGGCGGGGAGCCGGGGGGAGATCGGGGTCATTGGGTCCAACGGGACCGTCACGGCGGGGGTTCGGCTCACGGACCGGCTGGACCGGGACACCAACATGTACGAGCGGGAATTGGTCTACACTACCGACGGGGTGAACTGGCTTTTGGGGGAGACGCCGGAGGGATTTCAGTTTGCCCACCGGGGTTATTACGCCGGAGGAAAGTTCTGGATGGGCTACCGAAACTACGAGGGGCAGTACTGCCAGGAGTATGTCTCGGACGACGGCGTCCACTGGTCCAAGGTGGACCACGACCAGCCGGTGGCCGACGTGCCCCTGGGCATGGCGGAGCTGGGCGGTTACCACTTTGAGCTGGGCGAGGGCGGGTCCCTGTGGCTGTCCCGGACGGACAACAGCGGCCGGGCCGTGGAGCTGCCCGCCTTTCGGGAGGCCCTCAAGGATATGAAATTGTACCAGGGCGACGTGAAGGCGTACCCCGGCCCCAACGACACGGTAGTGGTGGAGGTCGGCGACCTGGCCGACGGCATCTATCCGGTCTACACCATCGCCTACCCCACCTCGTCGCTGGAGTGGGTGCTGGACAACCTGGCCGACTACCGGCCCATCCATCTGGCCCAAACGACCACCGACGGCGCCGTGACCCTGGGCCGGCGCTACGTGGGGAACGGTTGGGAGGATTACCGATGGCACAGCGACATCGTTTACAGCTATGACGGCCTCCACTACGCCCGCGTCCCCGATGCCCCCTGGGGCGGAAGCTGCGAGCTGCTGCCCTATAACGGCAGGACCTTCCTGGTGCTGGACCGGGACAACACGGAGCTGTACGCCTCCACCGACGGGGTCCACTGGCAGAACCTGCGGGGGACCTACCTGCGGCCGGCCCTGCCGGAAAACGTTAATCTTTGGGCGACGGTCCTGGTCGTCCGGGCCCAGTGGACGGGGCGTGAATATATCACCTGTCAGCGGGTCTTTGAGAGCAGCCACAGTATCATGGGTTCTGCCGGCGGCGTCTGGGCCGACCCCACTAATACCAGGGTGTGCTTTGCCGACGAGAGCTTCAACCTCACAGGCTCTTATGACTTCGGTCGCCAGGTGGTGGGGGTGGGGTACTATAACGGCGCGTGGTATGCCCAAGTGCAGGAGGACGAAAACACCGCCGCCCTTTACGTCTCCACGGACAAAACCACCTGGACCAGGACCGACATCCTCCAAATCATGGAGTCGGTGCGGACCTGGAGCTGAACGCACAACCCCTGGCCTCTCCCAAAGCGGGAGAGGCCAGGGGTTGTCTATGGCGGAGGTCAGAAGAGCGGTTTTCCGTCGGAAATGTCGATGCCGAGGTCCCGGGCGGCGCGGCCCTGCTGGAAGGGGTTGATTTTTTCCACCACGCCGTCCCGACGGAAGAAGGTGCCCGTATTTTTGAACCAGAACGTGACGTTTGCCCGGGCGCACTGCTCCCGGATGCGGAGGACCCAATCGCAGTCGCATACGCGGGCCTCCCGCCCCGTCTCGCCCCCGGTGGTGACGTGGTCCACGCCGTGGAGGTAGGGGACCAGGTCGATGGCCTCCAGCAACGGCGCGCAGGCGATGAAGCGCCGCTTGATGGGATAGGACAGGAAGAGGGGGAGCCGCTGGTCGGCCAGGGCCTGGGTCTCCACCGTACAGCCGATGTTCACGTTGTCGTAGCCGTCGCCCCAATCCGGGGGGAGGGAGACCGGGAACCGGTCGATGCGCTTGGTCAAAATCAGAAAATCGATGTCCTGCCGCTGTTTGATCATGGCCCAAATCTCCCCGCGCCACGGGTCGGCCTCGGGGAGGAAGAAGTCGGTGGCAAAGCAGGTGGCCAGGATCTTACCGCCTTTGATGTTGTACTCGCCCTTGGCGTTCTTCCGAATGGGCCAGTCGAATTTGTCCGTCTTGACCACGGTGTTTTGGCCAAACCGCTTTGCACCCGGCCCGTAAAAGTAACAGTGCTCGCAGCCGTCGCTGACCTTGTAACAGCCGGTCCATGGCTCCCAGTTCATATGGCCCTCCTTGCCGCCGGTACCGGCGGCTCACTTTTTCAGAATCCGCTTTAAGTAGGCTTCGTCCAGCAGATTCACCGTCTCGAACTTCCCCCGGTAGAACACCGCCCAATTGTTGAAGACGCAGGGCAGCGACTTGGCCTGTTCCAGCGATTCCACCCGCACCAGGGACAGGGGGACGTGGTTGGCCTCGCAGTAGTCCCGGACCCGGTCCACGGCCCGGCAGATATAGGGGCACTGCATGTCGTAGTAGACGGTCAGTATCTCGCTGTCGATGGCCCGCCGTTTGGCGGACTCCGTGAACCGGGGGACGGCGCCGTCCAGGGACAGGGCCAGCAGTTCGTAGCCGTCCCCGTCGGTGTCCACCGCTTCAAAACCGAACTTCTTGGCGAAGTCCTGGTCGGAGAGCCAGGACTTCTGCTTTTTTGCCCCCAGCATACAGACCCCGGACTTCCCCTGGGCCCTGGCGTCGGCCAGGCAGGACTCCATCAGCGCGCGGCCGTACCCGTGCCCCTTGTGGCTGCCGTCCACCCAGAGGCAGTACAGATAGAGGTAGTTGTCGCCGGTGACGGGGACCCAGGCCGTCTCCAGGGGGGCGTACTCGATGAAGACCGTGGCCTTTTCGTCCAGCTTCCGAAAGACGTGGCCCTCCCGGAGCCGGTCCGCCAGCCACTGCCGCTTGGCCTCCACCCCAGGATAGGGCTTTTTGCTGCGGATGATACAGCAGAGATGCTCATCCGCCAGGGTTTCCGGCGTCAGGTCGATGAACTCACTCATACTGGCCGCCCCCTTCGATGCGTTCCGCCAGGTCGTTGAGGTAGACCCAGCGCTCCATTTTCTCCTCCAGGGCGGCGTTAAGCAGGGACTCCCGCTCCTGCAGTTCCAGCAGGGCGGTATAGTCGCTGGCCTTGGCACCCTGCTCGGCCCGGACGGCTTCCAGCTCCGCCTCCAGGGCGGCGATGTCGCCGTCGATGGTCTCATACTCCCGCTGTTCCTTGTAGCTGAATTTCAGCTTTTTCGGCCCCGTGGGCTTGGCCTGCCGGGGCTGGTTGGGCTTTTGCGGCTTCTCCGGGCCGTCGGGCTTCCGGGCGGACAGGTAGTCGGTGTAGTTGCCCACGTACTCCGTGACCCCGCCGCCGCCCTCCACCTCGAAGATGCGCCGGGCCACCTTGTCCAGGAAATAGCGGTCGTGAGACACGGCGATGACCGCGCCGGGGAAGGTCTCCAGATAGTCCTCCAGGATGGTCAGGGTCTGGATGTCCAGGTCGTTGGTGGGCTCGTCCAGGAGCAGCACGTTGGGGGCGGCGGCCAAGATGGACAGCAGGAAGAGCCGCCGCTTTTCACCGCCGGAGAGCTTGCCGATGGGGGCCCATTGGGCGTCCTTGGGAAAGAGGAACTGCTCCAGAAGCTGGCTGGCTGAGACCACCCCCTCGGTGGTCTCGATGGCGTTGCCGATGTGCTTGACGTAGTCGATGACCCGCGCCTCCGGGTCCATGGGCGGGTTCTCCTGGCAGAAGTAGCCCACCTTCACCGTCTCGCCCACGTCGATGGTCCCGGCGTCGGGGGCCAGACGGCCCGCCAGCAGGTTCAGCAGGGTGGACTTGCCGCTGCCGTTGCGCCCCACGATGCCGATGCGGTCGTCCCGCAGCAGCCGGAGGTCGAAGTCCCGCAGGACCGTCTGGTCTCCGAAGGACTTGCACACGCCCAGCATCTCCACCGTCTTTTTGCCCAGGCGGCTGGACACCGCCGTCAGCTCCATGCCCGCCTTCTGCTCCGGCCCGGTCTGGTTTTTCAGGGCCTCGTACCGCTCCAGCCGCTCCCGGCTCTTGGTGCCCCGGGCGGTGGGGCCCTGCATGACCCACTGGTACTCCCGGCGGAGGATGGACTGCCGCTTGCGCTCGCCGGCGGCCTCCATCTCCTCCCGCTGGGCCTTGCGCTCCAGGTATTTGGCGTAGTTGCCCTCGTAGAAGGAGAGCTTGCCGTCCTCCACCTCGGCCATCCGGCCCACCACCCGCTCCAGGAAGTAGCGGTCGTGGGTGACCATCACCAGGGCGCCCCGGAACTGCCGGAGGTAGTCCTCCAGCCAGGCCACCATCCCGCTGTCCAGGTGGTTGGTGGGCTCGTCCAGAATCAGCACGTCGCAGTCGTGGACCAGGGCGGAGCACAGGGCCACCCGCTTGCGCTGCCCGCCGGAGAGGGTCCCCACCCTGGCGTCGAAGTCGGTGAGGCCCAGCTGGGTGAGGATGGTCTTGGCCTCGTACTCCGCCAGGGTCCGCGCCTCGGCGGAGAGACCGGCGAAGACCTGCTCCAGCACCGTGTTCTCCCCCTGGAAGGCCGGGGCCTGGGGCAGGTATTCCAGCCGCACGTTGGGGTCCCGCCGGACCGCGCCGCTGTCCGGCTCCTCCGCCCCGGCCAGGATGCGCAGCAGGGTGGACTTGCCCGTGCCGTTGACCCCGATGACCCCCAGCTTCTGCCCCGCGTCCAGGTAGAGGGACACGTCGTCCAGCACCTCGCGGGTGCCGTAAATTTTCGTCAAATGTTCCGCAGACAGCAACATACCATTTCCTCGCTTTCCCGAACAGTATACACGAAACCGCCGCAAATGAAAAGCGCCTGGCGGGGGAATGCTATCATTGGAGGCGATTAGATATGATGAAAGACGGCGAACTGCTGGATTATATCCACAAGGCGGCGGAGATGGGGCGCTACGGCATCCTGACCGTTCTGGATGGGGCCAGAGAGCCCAAGCTCCGGGACGCCCTGAAGCAGCAGATGACGGAATACGACAGGATGATGGAGGCGTCCGCCGAGCTGCTGGAGTCCCACGGCAAGCGGCCCAAGGAGCTGGGGACCATGGCGAAGCTGAGCTCCCGCGTCAGCGCGAAAATGCAGACCGCCATGGACCCCAGCGGGGAGAAGATCGCGGAGATGATGATCCAGGGCAACACCATGGGCATGACCAAAAGTCTGCGCCACCTCCACGACTACGCCCAGGGCGACGGCAAGGTGAAAGCCCTGGCCGAAAAGCTCCTAAAAACCGAAGAGGCCAATATCGAGCAGATGAAAAAGTTCCTGTAAGGCAAAATGGGCGGCATGATGCCGCCCATTTTTTAATCGAAAAAGCTCAACTGCCGGTCCCCGTAGCCCTTTTGATAGCTGGAGACGATGTGGCGCATGTCGTATAAGATGCCCTTTTCCTGGCAGCGCTGGGTGAAGGCCGCCCACAGGCGCTTGGCCCTGGGGCTGGTGCAGGTATAGCGCCCGCCGAAGGCCTTCTCGTTCCGCTCCCGCAGGCCCTGGCCGGGGAACAGCTCGTCCAGCTTGTCGTAGTACCACGCCCGCTGCCGGTCCCGCTGGGTCATGCCGAAGGCGGGGTAGATGTACTTGGCCCCGGCCTCCGCCGCCCGGTCCACCACCGCCAGCACGTTTTCCTCGCTGTCCTCCAGGAAGGGGAGGACGGGCATAAGCAGGATGCACACCGGGATGCCCGCCCCGGCCAGGGTTTCCACCGCCTTCAGCCGCCGGGTGGGGCTGGGGGCGCCCGGCTCCAGCTTGGCGGCCAGGGCGTCGTCGGTGGTGGTGACGGTGAGCTTGCACAGAACGGGGGAGTGGCCCCGGATGGAGTTCAGGATGTCGATGTCCCGGGTGATGAGGTCGCTCTTGGTGGCGATGGCCACCCCGAACTGGTAGGCGTCCAGCAGGGCCAGGGCGTTCCGGGTGAGGCAGAGCTGGGCCTCGAAGGGGTTGTAGGGGTCGGACATGGCCCCCGTGCCCACGATGCCGGGCCGAATCTTCCGCTGGAGGTCGTCCCGGATGATGGTCAGGGCGTCGGCCTTGGCCTTCACCGTGTCGAAATCGTCGTTGCGGTAGCACTCGCTGCGGCTGTCGCAGTAGATGCACCCGTGGCAGCAGCCCCGGTAGATGTTCATGGTGTGGTCGGTGCCGAACCAGCTGGTGTCCTTGGTGCGCAGGACGATGTGCTTGGCGGGGATGTAGTCCATGGGGGGCTCCTTTCTGGCGGCGACGTTGACCGCCCATGGGGCGGAGACGGGGATGGAGCGTCCCCCGCCGGGGGCGTCGCCCCCGGCGGGGGGCCTCTTTCTCGTTTGAGAAAGAGGACGGAAAGAAAACCAGGGCTTCGGCCCTGGA
>UQGJ01000066.1 GCA_900540545.1 uncultured Eubacteriales bacterium | reverse complement strand
ACTATGAAAAAATGACTTGCGGCCGCCCGCCTCCCCCGTCCCGCCCCTGTCATTGCGAGCCAGTCCTCAGACTGGCGTGGCAATCCGCATCCATCGTCCCCCACCCCATCCAAGGAGGTGCCCCATGTCCCAGACCACCAAAAAGGCCCTGGCCGCGTCCCTGAAAAAGCTCCTGGCCGACAAGTCCCTGGATAAGATCACCGTCACCGACATCGCCGAGGACTGCGGCGTCAACCGCCAGACCTTCTACTACCACTTCCAGGACATCTACGACCTGGTGGAGTGGATATACACCAGCGAGGCCATGGCCGCCATCGGCGGCAAAAAGACCTACGACACCTGGCAGGAGGGCTTCCTCCACATCTTCCAGTACGCCCTGGACAACCGCGCCTTCGTCACCAGGACCTACCACTCCCTCAGCCGGGAGTTCCTGGAGCGCTACCTCTACCACGAGACCTACGAGCTGATGCTGGGGGTGGTGGAGGAGAAGGCCCAGGGCCTCCCCGTCCGGGAGGAGGACCGGGCCTTCATTGCCCACTTCTATAAATACGCCTTCGTGGGCCTGGTCCTGGAGTGGATTGGCGAGGGAATGCGGGCCGACCCCCAGGCCATCATCGACCGCCTGGACCTGGTCATCCACGGCAGTATCGCCGCCGCCCTGGACCGCTTCCGCACCGTCCCCCGCAGGTAGGCTCCCCTATTTCAACGAAATGGGGGAGCTGTCACGGCTCCGCCGTGACTGAGGGGGCCGCCCCCCGTCCTACCCCTCCTTCTCCCCCTTGAACCGGTGGTAGACCGCCACCCCCTGCACAAACAGGTAGGCGGCCACAAAGGGAAGAATGACCTCAACAGCCGCCCCCATCAGCGTGTAAGCCAGAATCAGGGCGGCAAACACATAGGTCATCATGCCGTACCCCTTGGCCTTGGCCCGGTTGGCGAGCATCACGTTGCGCTCGTCGGCGGCGTCGATTTCCATCTGCCGTGCCAGAGAGGGGTCCTTGCCCACGGCCCGGATGCGGAACAGCTCTCCCAGCCCGTGGCCGAAGGCGCCGCAGCCGATGCCGATGCAGAGATAGGGCAGGGTCCGCAGCACCCCGGCGGGGTCCTGGACCGTCTTGACCAGATACAGCCCCACGGCCGCCAGGGCCACGCCGGCCAGCGTCACCAGAATATAGATGGATTTTTTCATGTCGTCTCCTCCTCGTAGAGAAAAATGTCCTCGATGTTCATCCCGAAATAGCGGGCGATTTTGAAGGCCAGCAGGATGGAGGGGTTGTACCGCCCATTCTCCAGGGACCCGATGGTCTGCCGGGAGACCTCCAGGGCCGCCGCCAGCTCCTCCTGCCGGATGCCCCGGCTCTTGCGGATTTCCTCCAGCTTGTTCTTCATAGCATCCCCTCCTTGAATGGAAAGTGCACTTTCCATATACCCATCATAGCACAGGAATCCAAAATGTCAAGCACACTTTCCATAAATCCAGACAAAACCGCCGCCCTGTCAGAATTTCTGACAGGGCGCGTTGTCTGTCTATGGCGGCAGCGGGGGAGAGGGGCTATCATAAGACCATCGAAAGGGACGCCGCGGACCCTGTCATTGCGAACCAGTCCTCAGACTGGTGTGGCAATCCGCATCCCCCGTCCCATAACAAAATGGAGGAATCATCATGTACTATTCCAACGGTAACTACGAAGCCTTTGCCCGCCCCGAGAAGCCCAAGGACGTGGACAAAAAGTCCGCCTACATCGTGGGCTCCGGCCTGGCCGCCCTGGCCGCCGCCTGCTTCCTGGTCCGGGACGGCCAGATGAAGGGGGAGCGCATCCACATCCTGGAGGCCGGCCAGCTCCCCGGCGGCGCCTGCGACGGCATCGACGACCCCACCCGGGGCTACGTCATGCGGGGCGGCCGGGAGATGGAGAACCACTTTGAATGCCTGTGGGACCTGTTCCGCTCCATCCCCTCCCTGGAGGACCCGGACCTCACCGTCCTGGACGAGTATTACCGCCTGAACAAGAAGGACCCCAACTTCTCCCTCTGCCGGGCCACCGTGAACCGGGGCCAGGACGCCCACACCGACGGCAAGTTCACCCTCTCCGACAAGGCGTCCATGGAGCTTATCAAGCTCTTCATGACCCCCAACGAGGACCTCTACGACAAGACCATCGACGACGTGTTCGACGAGGAGTTCTACAAGTCCAACTTCTGGCTCTACTGGCAGACCATGTTCGCCTTCGAGACCTGGCACTCCGCCCTGGAGATGAAGCTCTACATCCAGCGTTTCATCCACCACATCGGCGGCCTGCCCGACTTCTCCGCCCTGAAGTTCACCCGCTACAACCAGTACGAGTCCCTCATCCTCCCCATGGTCAAGTACCTGGAGTCCCACAATGTCCACTTCCAGTACGACACCAAGGTCACCAACGTCCTCTTCGACATCGCCGGCGGCAAGAAGATCGCCCGCCAGATCGCCTGCGTCCACGCCGGGAAGGAGGAGACCATCGACCTCATCGCCGACGACCTGGTCTTCCTCACCAACGGCTCCTGCACCGACTCCTCCGCCTACGGTGACCAGACCCACGCCCCCGTGCTGAACGTGACCGACGGGGAGGGGGAGTGCTGGAAGCTGTGGAAGAACATCGCCGCCCAGGACCCCGCCTTCGGCCGCCCGGAGAAGTTCTGCTCCAACATCCACAAGACCAACTGGGAGTCCGCCACCGTCACCACCCTGGACGGCAAGATTTTGCCCTACATCCAGAACATCTGCAAGCGGGACCCCCTCTCCGGCCGCACCGTCACCGGCGGCATCGTCACCTGCAAGGACTCCGGCTGGTACATGTCCTGGACCATCAACCGCCAGGGCCAGTTCAAGGCCCAGCCCAAGGACAAGTGCTGCGTCTGGGTCTACGGCCTCTTCACCGACCGCCCCGGCGACTTTGTGAAGAAGCCCATGAAGGACTGCACCGGCGAGGAGATTTGCCAGGAGTGGCTCTACCACATCGGCGTCCCCGAGGACCAAATCGCCGACCTGGCCCGCAACTCCGCCCGCACCGTCCCCGTCATGATGCCCTACATCACCGCCTTCTTCATGCCCCGCACCAAGGGCGACCGCCCCCTGGTGGTCCCCGAGGGCTGCGTGAACTTCGCCTTCCTGGGCCAGTTCTGCGAGACTCCCCGGGACACCGTCTTCACCACGGAATATTCCGTCCGTACCGCCATGGAGGCCGTCTATACCCTCCTGGATGTGGACCGGGGCGTCCCCGAGGTCTGGGGCAGCGTCTACGACGTCCGCGCCCTGCTGGACGCCACCAGCAAGATGATGGACGGCAAAAAGCTGGAGGACATCGCCCTGCCCTTCGGCGCCAAATTCGTGGGCCGCAAGGCCCTGAAAAAGGTGGAGGGCACCATCATCCCCGACATGCTGGAACGCTACCACCTGCTCTAAGCATAAAGAAAACCCCCGGCGCGCCCCAGGGATGGGGCGCGCCGGGGGTTTCTTGTTTTTCTTCTCTCCCGGCAATGCGCGGCAATCCGCTTCCCCCGTCCCCTCACTGTTCGGGAGCTTTCTTGCGGGCTCTGTATTTGCGGACCTTCATCAAGCTGGCGCACTTATTGTCGCACCACTTCCTGGCGTGGCTTTTGCTGTCGTCATAAAAGATCCAATCACACGCTGGATTCTCACATTTCTTAAGCCGTTCCAAAGGGCGCTGGGCAAGCAATTCGGCTGCGGACATGGCAATTTGATATTTGACCCAGGCCAAATCATCTGTGTCATGGCAAGTCTGTAAATCATATCGCCCCTCACGATGGACAAGCCGCCGGTAAGGTCTGGTCTCCTCTAAAATCTCATTGAGCCAGGCAATTCTGGAGTCCTTGACCGACTGCCCCGTACACAGGCCCAAAAACAGTTCGAATAAGTCCTCACGGAACTGTTTCAAATCGTCGAGTTCCCCCCCGGAGGGCGTCACGGCGGGAAGGACCCAGGCGGCGCAGAACTGCGCCAGCCAGTCCGGCTGGTCCAACGGGTCGTGGTATGGCTTGTGGGTCAGATACCACCGGCTGTTGATAAAATCCAGGCAAAGCAGCTTCATTCGGAAGGCCCCCTTATGTTGCGTTCAGTTTATCATATGTAACCGAAAAAGTAAAGATTGACAGTTACATTTCAACGGTGTATGATACAACAAAATGTAACGGGTATATTTTATTTTGCTGGTTACAAAAAAGAGGGGGAAATAGATTTGAGAACTCGGATCATCGGCAGCGCGGCCCTGTTGACGGCCACGCTGATTTGGGGGACGTCGCTGGTCGCACAGAGCCTGGGGAACGCCTATGTGGGACCGTTTACTTTTAATGCCGCACGTTTTTTCATCGGCGCATTCATTTTGCTGCCCGTTATCCTGGCGGCCCATTGCCGCGGAGGCAGGCGGCGGGCGGATAACCCCGCCTCACCGCCTCAGAGGAACCTGCTCCTATGGGGTGGTGTTCTCTGCGGCTGTATCGTATTCGTTACAGCCTCTTTGCAGCAAGTCGGCATTGCCTATACAACGGTTGGGAAGGCCGGATTTATCACGGCGCTTTATATCATCCTCGTCCCGGTCCTTGGCCTTTTCCGCGGGAAACGGGTCGGTGGGCGCATCTGGGCGTGCATTGCCCTTGCTGTGGTGGGGATGTACCTGCTCTGCATCCAAGGGACGTTTTCCCTTGGCCTGGGCGACAGCCTTGTGCTTCTGTGCGCGTGTTCTACGGCGGTACATATTCTGGCTATCGACTATTTCTCGTGCAGAGTGAACTGCGTCAACCTGTCCTGTATTCAGTTCCTCACATGTGGGACGTTGAGCCTGGTCGTGTCTTTGGTCTTCGAGCGTCCAAGCGCGGCAGCCCTCATCAGCGCCGCGGCCCCCATTTTGTATACCGGCATTTTTTCTTGTGGAATCGCCTATACACTGCAGGCAGTGGGGCAAAAACACGTCTCATCGGTGTCGGCCGCCCTCATTTTGAGCCTGGAATCTGTCTTTTCCGCTCTGTCTGGCTGGGTCCTCCTGGGCGAGACGCTTAGCATCCGGGAGCTGCTGGGTTGTACGGTGATATTTGCTGCCATTTTGGCCGCGCAAATCCCCATGAAGCGGAAGGACTGACAAAAGGAATCCCCATAACGTGAAGTGAGCCACCTTACGCACCTGCCATTGCCGCGCCAGTTCTCAAACTGGCGCGGCAATCCACATCCCCGTCCTCGCCCGCAGGCGAAATTCTCAATTCCTAATTTCTAATTCTTAATTTTTCATCCCCCCTGTCACATTTTGTCCTCCCCCATCGATAATCAATTGAAATCCCTCTCCGAATAGAGTAAGATAGAGAAAAGGGAGGTGAGGGCATGGACCTGCCCGTGCTGTTCAACTGCTTCATCGTGGGCGGCTTCGTCATCCCGGTCCTGAACGTGGTGGTGGGGGCCATCAGCGGCGGCATGGACCTGGGGACCGACGCCGACGTGGACCTGGACGTGGACGCCGACTTCGACGTAGACTTGGATGCCGACGTAGACCTGGACGTGGACGTCGATGTGGACGCCGACCTGGACCTGGATACCGATTTGGACGTGGACGCCGACCTGGACCTCTCCGCCGACGCCTCCGCCGACGCCTCCGCCGACGCCTCCGCCGACGCCTCCGCCGACGCCACCACCGACGTCCCGGCCGTCCCCAAGGCCCACGGCAAACTCCCCGTGAACCTGATGACTCTGTCCCTGTCCGCCGTGGTGTTCGGCGCGGTGGGCCGCCTCCTGCTGGGCAAGCTGCCCGACCTGTGGGCCGTGGTCCTCGCCCTCCAGGCGGGGGTCCTGGGCGGCTTCCTGCTGGGCTGGTTCGTCATCCGCCCCCTCAAGCAGAACCGGGCCTACGCCGCCAATATCCGCGCCCTCCGGGGCCGGACCGCCACGGTGAAGATGGAGCTGCGGGACGACTTCGTGGGCACCATCGAGGTCCTCAGCGCCACCGGCACCCTGGTCAGTTACAGCGCCAAGCCCGTGGCGGGCGTGCCCAAGATCGTCAAGGGCCAACTGGTATCCATCGTGGACGTGGACCCGGAGCAGTCCGTCTGTACCGTGCGCCCCCTGGAGCCGCCGCCACCGCACCATCCATGACCGTATTTTAATCCCGGGCCTGCCCGGGACTGAAATAGAACAACAGTAAGGGAGGAAAACACGCATGGAATACTTAGTCACCGTTGGAATCATCGTCGCGGCAGTGGTCCTGGTCCTCATCTGCATCCTGTCCACCTGGAGGAAGGTCCCGGCGGACAAGGCGGCCATCGTCACCGGCCTGGGCAAGGCCAAGGTCATCACCGGCGGGGGCGTCATCGTACTCCCCGTCCTCCAGCGCATCGACTACGTGACCCTGGAGAACATGAGCTTCGACGTGAATATGCAGGGCACCCTCACCGCCGACGCCGTGCCCATCGAGGCCAACGGCACCGTGGTCGTGAAGATCAAGAACGACGAGGTCATGATCCGCTCCGCCGTGGAGCAGTTCAACTGCGGCAAGGAGTCCGAGACCAAGCAGCACATCGTGGACACCGCCCGGGACGTCTGCGAGGGCCGTCTCCGCGAGATCATCGCCGACATGACCGCCGAGCAGCTCTACAAGGACCGCAAGACCTTCTCCGAGCGGGTCAAGGAGGTGGCCGAGGACCAGCTTCGGGAGCTGGGCCTGGAGCTGAAATCCTTCACCATCAAGGGCATCGGCGACCAGAACGGCTACTTCGAGGCCCTCAGTAAGCCCCAGATCGCCGCCGTGAAGCGGGACGCCGAGATCGCCCAGGCCGAGGCCATCAAGGAGAGCATGATCAAGACCTCCGAGGCCAAGCGCGCCGGTGAGCAGGCCCGCCTGGAGGCCGAGGCCCGCATGGCCGAGAGCCAGAAGGACGCCGACATCAAGAAGCTGGACTACGAGCGCCAGCGCCAGACCACCAAGGCCATCTCCGACGCGGCCTACTCCATCCAGCAGCACGTCACCCAGAAGGACGTGACCAACGCCGAGATGGACGCCAGCGTCCTGAAGGAGCAGCGCTCCAAGGAGGTCCGCGAGGCCGAGATTCAAATCGAGATCGCCGCCGAGCAGAAGAACATCGAGCTGGCCAAGCGGAAGGCCGAGCGCAAGGAGGCCGAGCTGCTGGAGACCGTGGTGAAGCCCTCCGAGGCCGAGAAGGAGCGGGCCCGCCTGTCCGCCGAGGCCCAGAAGGTGGCCGCCATCATGAAGGCCGAGGCCGACGCCGAGGCCCGCCGCCTGGACGCCGCCGCCCAGGCCGAGGCCAAGAAGCTGGACGCCGTGGCCCAGGCCGAGCGCATCAAGCAGGAGGGCCTTGCCCAGGCCACCATCACCGCCAAGCAGGGTGAAGCCCAGGCCGAGGCCGTGCGCCAGCTGGGCCTGGCCGAGGCCGAGGCCCTGGAGAAGAAGGCCGAGGCTCTGGCCAAGATGACCGACGCCGGTAAGCTGCAAATGGTCATCGAGAAGCTGCCCGAGATCGCCCGGGCTGTGGCCGAGCCCATGAGCAAGATCGGCAACATCACCATCATCGGCGGCGGCTCCGCCGACGGGGAGGGGGCCGGCGCCCAGGACGTGGCCCGCTACACCGTGGGCGCCCTCAAGGCCGTCAACGAGGCCCTCAAGGACACCATCGGCTTCGACATGACCGAGGTCATGCGCGGCCAGACCTTCGAGGCCAAGACCACCCAGAACGTCCACCTGGACATCGAGAAGAAGGACCTCAAGGACGACGGGGAGGAGCAGAAATGAAACAGGACTTCCTGACCCTTCTGAACACCCGCCGCAGCTTCCGCGCCTACAAGCCCGACCCCGTCCCCGAGGACGTCCTGGACGCGGTCCTGGAGGCCGGGACCTACGCCCCCAGCGCCATGGGCCAGCAGTCGGCCACCATCGTGGCCGTCCGGGACCCGGATACCCGGGCCACTCTCTCGGCCATGAACGCCAAGGTCTTTGGCCGGGATATGGACCCCTACTACGGCGCACCGGTCATCGTCCTGGTGTTCTCCAAAGGCCCCTGCGCCACGGCGGACGGGGCCTGCGTCCTGGAAAACCTCATGCTGGCCGCCCACGCCTCCGGCCTGGGCTCCTGCTGGATCAACCGGGAAAAGGAGATGTTCGCCACCCCCGAGGGCAAGGCCCTCATGGTAAAGTGGGGCCTGGACGAGGAACTCCAGGGCGTGGGCGCCATCTCCCTGGGCTACCCCCAGGGCGACCCCAAGCCCGCCGCCCCCCGCAAGCCGGACTATATCGTCAAGGTATAAATGAGAAAAGGCCCGCCGCAGACATCTTGCGGCGGGCCTTTTTTGCATGAAGGCCGATGCCTCCGGCGGGTCCCCTTTCTTCTCGAAGAAAGGGGACGGAAAGAAGGCAGGAGAACGTCCGGGCGGTGGTACGGTTCTCGGTGGTTGGCAAGACTTGAAAGCCGTTGCAGCTCGTATCGGCCCGCGTCCGAATAACTCCGGCTGCCGCCCCTCGGCATATCACCCGGCAAAACTTGATAATAGTTGCGTTTTTCTTGGTGTAAACAAGCCGCCATTAGCAGAAGCATTTTTGAATCGGCCTAACGCCCCCTGCCAGTCGGCACGGGGCGTCGAGGAGGCCGCCCCCTACGTAGGGCCCGGCGTCCTCGACGGGCCGCGCCCTCGTCCCCTGTCGTAGGGGCGGCCCTTGTGGCCGCCCGCTCTCCGCCCCCCCCCGTCCTAAGCCTCCCCCATTGGTAGATGGGGGAGGGGGACCGGCGCAGCCGGTGGAAGGGGTATCCCCCAGCCTCCCTAAAAACATCCCACGTCCCGCCCGCAGGCGACATTCTGCATTCCTGCATTCTGCATTATCTCCGTCCCGCCCGCAGGCGCAATTCTTCCTTCTTAATTCTTCATTTTCACTTCCCCGTCCACCCCCACCACAACCACCTCCAGCGGAATGTCCTTCCCGCTCTGCCCGATGGCCGCTTGCGCGGCCCGCTGAAGCCCGCCGCAGCAGGGGACCTCCATCCGGAGCAGCACCACGCGCCTCACGTCGTTGCGGGCCAAAATCTCCCCCAGCTTGTCGGCGTAGTCCCCCTCGTCCAGCTTGGGGCACCCCACCAGCACCACCCGCCCCCGGATGAAATCCCGGTGGAAATTCCCGTAGGCGTAAGCGGTGCAGTCGGCGGCGATGAGCAGCTCGCACCCCTGAAAATAGGGGGCGTTCACCGGCGCCAGCTTGATTTGCACCGGCCACTGCCGCAGCTCCGACGGCTGTTCCCCCGTCCCGGCGGGCCGGTCCTCCCGGGCAATGGCCCTGCTCTGGGACCCCGGACACCCGCAGGGGAGGGGGGCGGCCTTGGCCGCCATCACGGCGGCGTGGTCGTAGGCCGGGGC
Source organism: uncultured Eubacteriales bacterium (assembly GCA_900540545.1). Classification (GTDB taxonomy): domain Bacteria; phylum Bacillota; class Clostridia; order Oscillospirales; family Oscillospiraceae; genus Intestinimonas. Next base: position 5,717 of record UQGJ01000066.1, on the reverse strand, counting down.
CTCCCGCTCCACAAAGGTGATGGCCCCGGTGGGGCAGGCGGGCAGGCAGTCCCCCAGCCCGTCGCAGTAGTCCTCCCGCAGGAGCCTCGCCTTGCCCGCCACCATGCCGATGGCCCCCTCGTGGCAGGCGGCGGCGCACAGCCCGCAGCCGTTGCATTTCTCCTCGTCGATGTGAATGATGTTCCGAATCATGTCGTTTCCTCCGTCGCTCCGAATTTCAGTTCCTTCCCGTCCCGGCCGTACTTCTTCCGCTTCCCGGTCACCCGGTCCATGTGGATTTTCCACACCCCGGTCCGCCACAGGCTCCGCTGTGCCTCGGCCTCGAACCGGTCCATGTTGGCCGGGACGTGCCGCTGGCACAGCAGCCGCAGAGCCTGGATTTTTTCGGCCTCCTCCGTCACCTCTTCCGCCGTCCCGTGGACCACGGCGCTCTCGTACTCGGTGGTGAATCTGTCCGTGGCCACCTTGGTGTCCCCCACGGCGGTGAGGCACACCCGCCCGTCCCGCCGCAGGCAGTCCACCTTTTCCCCCTCCAGCGCGGAGTGGAAGTAGATGTCCTCCCCGTCCCGCACGATGGTGACGGGCACGCAGCGTGGCGCCCCGTCGGCCCCTGACACGGCCAGCACCGCCCACTCGCACTTGTCCAGCACCATCCGGGCAAACTCCAAGTCCATCTCCCGGTCCTTTCGCCTCATACCCATTCCTCCTTGCCTTTCTGCACCCATTATCGTATACTGAACGAAAAAAGTATGTTGCCGTCGCAACAGAGGAGCCGATTCGTATGCAGGAAATCTTATCCCGCTGCCCCCTCTTCCGGGGCCTGACCCCGCCGGACCTGGAGTCCGTCCTGGCCTGCCTCTCCGCCCGCCCCACCGCGTACCCCAAGGGCGCGGCCATCCTCCGGGCGGGGGAGCCGGCCCGCCGCCTGGGGGTGGTCCTGTCCGGCTCGGTCCAGGTCTGCCGGGAGAGCGCCGACGGCGGCCGCCTGCTTCTGGCCGCCATCGGCCCGGCTGGCATCTTCGCCGAGGCGTACGCCTGCGCCGGCCCCGTCCCCCTGTCCGTCTCGGTCTGGGCGGGGGAGGAGAGTCAAATCCTCTTCCTGGACGCCGCCCGCATCACCGCCCCCTGTTCCGACCCCTACCCTCACCACGCCCGGCTCCTGTCCAATCTGGTCTCCGTCCTGGCCCAAAAGAACCTCTTCCTCAGCCGCCGCATGGACCACCTCTCCCGCAAGACCCTGGCGGACAAGCTCCTGTCCTACCTGGAGGAGCAGCGCACCCTGGCGGGGGCGGACACCTTCACCATCCCCCTGGACCGCCAGGCCCTGGCCGACTACCTCTGCGCCGACCGCAGCGCCCTATCCCGCGAAATAGGGCGCCTGCAAAAAGCAGGCGCCCTGAAAGCAAAGAAAAACGAATTTCCCCCCCCGTGGGGGCGGCCCTTGCGGCCGCCCGTCCCCCGTCCCCCGTCCCCTGTCATTGCGAACCAGTCCGCAGACTGGCGCGGCAATCCGTATCTCCGTCCCCTTACAGAACGGTAAACGCCAAACACCGGCAGACCTCATACCAGTCCTCCGACTCAAACACGACCGTGCACGGCCCCACCAGCTCGGCCCCCGGATAAAAGCTCTTCTGATAGGCCATGGCGTGGTCCTTGTACACCAGCTCCACCCGGAAGTGCTTCGGCAGTTCAATGCCCGCCGCCTTCAAATCCTGCTTCAGCGCCCGCTCCGCCGCGTCCCGGATGAGCTTCCGGGCCGCCGGACCGTTCAGCCCCTGGCTCCGCCCGCCCACGTCGTGCTTCACCGGCGCCACCGCCAGCCCGGGGTGGAGCTGTTTCCCCGCCTCGCACAGGGCCAGGTCCCCGGTGAGCAGCACGCTGGGCACCCCGTAATAGGCAGCCATCCAGCTGTAAATCAGGAATTCCGACGCGGGCATCCCATTCACCGTGATGGAATGGAGCGCCGCCCCGGAGATGGTGTGGCTCAGCACGTTCCCCTCCAGCCCCGCCGCGCTGTGGTAGCCTACAAAAAAGGCGGCGTCGAAGCTCTCGTCCAGCCCCTCTACCATCATCCGCGGCTCGTAGCTCCACCCCCGCACCAGCTCCACATAGTCGGGCATCTGCTCGGGGTAGAGGTTGATGCCCGGCCCGTGGGCGTCCTTCACCACCACCCAGTCGGCCCCGGCGGCCCTGGCCCCCTCCGCGGCGGCCAGCACCTCGTCGGTCATCTCCTGCCGGTTCCGCTCATAGTCGTGCCCTCCGGGCCGCAGCCCCTCCCGCGTCATGCAGAACGCAGTCCCCTCAATGTCCGCCGAAATAAAGATTTTCATATCATATCCCTCCCGTTTCACTGTACCGCGGTCCAACGCCACCAGGTATAATGGTATTCCCGCTCGATTACCTCGTATTTTTGCCCGCATCGCGGGCATTCCGCAAGATAGTGGTCCACATATGGGCCGTCGTCGGAGAGAACGGTGTCCAGGACCGTCAGATTCCCCCGCTTTACCTCCATAGGAAACGAATAAATGGAGTCCCCGCTCATGGGATACAGGGCGCAGGGGCAGCCCACCCCTTTTTTGTGGAACTCCAGCACCTGGAGCGCAAAATCCACAAACCTCTGATTGGGCGCCAACAGTCCTCCCAGTTCGAGTCCCCTTGTCCTCAGCTTGAGTTTCAGCATATGGCGCGTCAAAGGGCGGAGGTATTCGGGGTCCTGGCTCCGCGCTAAGATTTCGTGGGCGGCGGACCGCACCCTCCCGGGGTCCCGGGAACAAAAATCGTCCATAACCTGCTTTGCCGTCAGCGTATGCTCCGACATGTCCTCACGCTCCTGCCCCCAGTTGGGGATGATATATGAGTTATCCTATCACATGTGCCGCCCGTAAGCAAGGCGCCGCAAAATCCCCCCTTGCAAAACACCGCGCTTTCCGATATACTGAATCCGAAAACAGAATATCTCGGATGATGGCATCGGGAGAGACCGCTTGACTGCGGCGCCGAAGGGGATTGGCAAAAAAACTCTCAGGCAAAGGTACCGGCGCCGGACGAACCTCCGAAAACCGGCCCGGCCGGACCGAAGAAGCAATCCCGTACCCATACGGGAGAATCTTTCAGGTAAACAGACGGAGGCGTGCCTTGGCAAGGCGCGCCTCCGTTTTCCTGTTTTAGTCCTACCAATCTGAAGGAGGGAAAGCCCCATGGAATTGAAAACCCCGCTCTACGACCGCCACGAAGCCCTGGGCGGCAAGATCGTCCCCTTCGCCGGCTACCTGCTGCCCGTCCAGTACCCCACCGGCGTGGTGGCCGAGCACATGGCCGTCCGCACCGCCGCCGGACTCTTCGACGTCAGCCACATGGGCGAGCTGATGGTCTGCGGCCCCGACGCCCTGGCAAACCTCAACCACATGCTCACCAACGACTTCACCAACATGACCGACGGCCAGGTCCGCTATTCCCCCATGTGCAACGACGCCGGCGGCTGCGTGGACGACCTCATCGTCTACAAGGTCAAGGACGAGACGTACCTGGTGGTGGTCAACGCCGCCAACAAGGACAAGGACGCCGCCTGGATGCGCGCCCACCTCTCCGGCGACTGCACCCTGGAGGACATCTCGGACACCGTGGCCCAGGTGGCCCTCCAGGGCCCCAAGTCCAAGGAGATCATCCTCCGCCTCCTCCCCGAGGACGCCCTCCCCAAGAAGTATTACAGCTTCGTCCGGGACGTGGACCTCCAGGGCATGACCTGCATCGTCTCCCGCACCGGCTATACCGGCGAGTTCGGCTACGAGATTTACTGCGCCAACGCCGACGCCCCCAAGCTGTGGGACCTGCTCCTGGAGACCGGCAGGGACCTGGGCCTCATCCCCTGCGGCCTGGGCGCCCGGGACACCCTCCGCCTGGAGGCCGCCATGCCCCTCTATGGCCACGAGCTGGACGACGTCATCACCCCCCTGGAAGCAGGCCTGGACTTCGCCGTCAAGCTGACCAAGGACGACTTCATCGGCAAATCCGCCATGGAGGCCAAGCTCCCCCTGGCCCGGACCCGCGTGGGCCTGGAGGTCACGGGCCGGGGCATCCTCCGGGAGCACCAGGACGTCTACATCGGGGACCGGCTGGCCGGCCAGACCACCTCCGGCACCCACTGCCCCTACCTGGGCAAGGCCGTCGCCATGGCCTACCTGGCCCCCGCAGACGCCGCCCCCGGTGCCGCAGTGGAGGTGGACGTCCGCGGCCGCCGCGTCCCCGCCAAAGTCGTCCCCCTCCCGTTTTATAAAAGGTAGTTGAAATGGTTGCGTATCAAAGTCGGGATGAGATGCTGGATGACCTGGTACAACTTATGAAGCGTAAGAAATGGCTGTCTTCCCACCTGTGGGAGGTCGCTGTGGACAACATCTTATGGAATTGGACGGGGTTCCATGGGAAAACCGTGGGCTGTCCATATTGGTCGGAATCCGCCCTTGAGGCCTATGAGAGGGAGAATCGCCTTCCTCTGGAACCAAAGCTCATCCACGAGCACGTCATCCCAAAAAGCATCTTGATTGAGCTGCTCTCGAAGGAAGCGTCTGCCAACAGGAAAACGCTGAAAGATTTTATGAACTCCTGCGTGGTCGGAGCCGTTGTGACCAAAGAGGAGCATGTTCGTCTGCACCAGCAAGACGATACGTGTGATTGGTCCTCTCTTTCTGTCGCCAAGACAGACGACAACTTTGTGTTTGCCCGCTATCAAAAAGCGAAGATCAAGGTATGGCACGTGAACTGGAGCAAAAGGACGCTGCTCAAGGATGAAAGATACTTAATTTGTAAAGGAGAAAATGAATCATGAACACCCCTGAAAACCTGCTCTACACCAAATCCCACGAGTGGGTCGCCCTGACCGGCGATACCGCCAAGATCGGCCTCACCGACCACGCCCAGGACGCCCTGGGTGACCTGGTGTTCGTCAACTTGCCCGACGTGGGCGACGAGGTGGTGGCGGGCGAGGCCCTGGGCGACGTGGAGTCCGTCAAGGCCGTCTCCGACATCGTCAGCCCCGTCACCGGCACCGTGAAGGCCGTCAACGAGGAGCTGCTGGACGCCCCCGAGGCCATCAACGCCGACCCCTACGGCGCGTGGCTGGTGGAGGTGGAGTCCATCACCGACAAAGAAGACCTCCTGGACGCCGCCGCCTACATCGCCCACTGCGCCACTGAGGAGTAAGGCAGCGCCTGACGGCGCAAATTTTATCCGCCCACAGGGCGGGGACGTTTGGTTTGGAGCGTCCCCCTCCGGGGGCAGGGTTCTTTTGTTGAAAAGAACCCTGGGAAGAAACAACCAGGGCCTGCGGGCCCTGGACCTTAAGGCGGCGCCAACGTTACCCTGGCAGTCGAAACCGGCTAGAGGTAACAAGTCTGCCTTTCCGCTCCCGCCCCGGCCGTTACGGCCTATTCTGTGGTCGTTCATCCCTCATGCGCTGGCGCAACGCGCCTAGCATGGCAAGTCCCGGCAAGGTTGGTCTCCCATCCATGTGGGGCGCGACGACCCGGCGCGCCAACCGCACCGACCCCCGTAGGGGCGGCCCTTGTGGCCGCCCGCTCCCCCGTCCCCACCGTAGTGGGCGGCGTCCCCGACGCCCCATTCCGACTCCCAACGGCCACAAGGCCGATTCCAAACCGCACAGACCCCGTGGCGGCCCGTTTGCACCAATCAAAACGCAACTACTCCCAAGTTTTGCCCGGTCA